>CAZZAM010000001.1:0-257453 GCA_964652775.1 uncultured candidatus Brocadiaceae bacterium
AACATGTCTACAATATGGTCATTGTGGCGCAATGAGTCGCGGACATCTTACCCTGCGTTTATCCAACGCATAACTTATATTAAACTGACCAAAGTAGGTCCCCATATCGAGTAGCTATCACGCGGGCACTCATGACTACCGATCAAGATGGCCTTCAAATGCGAGATCTATCTAGTCTTCGTATATGACGATTTCTCAACCCATGCTTGGGTATCTACTTCCAGGAAGTGGTTAGCGCGGTTGCCCGCCAATCGTCTGTCTCCCGTGTCTGACCAACCGTAGAAAATTAGTCAAAATAGCGTTGAAATCAGCATCAATTTGCATAGACTAAAGACAATATGGGACACCAACTCACTTTCACAGCCTATTGGTTCTTCCTCACGGAATGAACCGCAAGGAGGCTTTATGCGTCCGCTCCTCACCTCTCTGGCCTGCCTCACCCTGATCCTGTCGATGACGAGTTGTGTGAGCGAATCGGATGTCCGCGCCCAGGTCGATAAAGCCAAGGCCGACATGCAAAGCGAATGGAACGCGCGGGCTGACCGGCTCTCCGCTGAAGTAGCCTCGGTCCGGGTCGAGACCCTCACCCGAACCGACAAGCTGGCGGCAGAAGTCTCCGGCCTACGCATTGAGCTGAATCGGGTCACCATCGGCCTGACTAAGTCGCTACACGACCTCGAACGGGTCATCGAAGGTTCGACCGGCATGCTCCGCGAGCACCTCCAGCAGCAGCGCCTCGCGCTGGCTGCACAGATCAAGTCGCTGGATCAGATCCTAGCCAGTGAGCAGTACGGCACCGGCGCGGCGATCGGCGACACCACGTCGTCAGCGACGTCGATGGCCGTGCCAACACGCCGACCCTAATCAGCCTCGGAGTTAGACCTTCGCACTGCGTGTGGCCAAACGTCGCCACGCGTCGTGCAAGATTGCGTCGCTGAGTCCAGTTAGACACACGTTCGCCTTGCAGCGTTTGTAGAGCGGCGTCGATTGACACGGGCGGCACGGCGCGTTGCCGATCAGCAATTCAATTGGAGCAGCACCGCGCGCGGCGAAACGTCCGGGGTCCGATGGTCCGAAGAAGACCATGAGCGGCGTTCCCACCGTTGATGCGATGTGCGCTGGCCCGGTGTCAGCCGAAATGCAGGCGACGCAGCCGGCAAGAATGCCGGGCAAATCCGCCAGATTGTAGGTGCCATGCCATGACGCCACGCGCGCACGCTGATTAGCCGGAAGTGCGGCGACGATCTCACGCGCCTCGCGACGTTCAGGCGGTGAGCCGAGAATCACGACTCCATCAGCGTCACCATCAGCAAGAATACGACTCAGTAGCCGCGCCCACTGTCCCGGGGTCAGGCCGCGTAGATTCGGCATGCGGCGGAGCCAACGATGCGTGAGCGATGTGCCCGGTTGGATAGCCAATACGCGGCGACCAACAGCAGCCAGGCGCGTGCTGGCCGCTGCTCGCAATGATTCGGGCACAGTCAGCTTCGGCACCGGATCAGCGACCACGACTCCAGCGGCGCGCGCGGCGGCAATATTCGCGTCGATGAGGTGCAGCGTCGGATCCTGGCGCGACAGCGGCAGTTCCAAGATGCCAGCGCCGCGATTCCAATCTCCGATCCAACGACGGATTTGCGGCCCTTCCTTATCCATGATGACGATGCGGCCGTAACCAGCAGCGGCCAATGTCCGGCCAAGTCGTGCGCGCGGCGAACCGAGCATGAACTCCTGCCAAAATGGTGCATTCGGCTTGCCAAGAACATGGATCGAACGCATCCACGGCTCGTGCGCGAGGATGTCGCGCGCCCACGGCCGAGCGCAGAGATCAAGCGGTCCATCCGCCGCCAGCGCGCGTAGCACCGGCGTCAACATGACCAGATCACCGACGCGGGCGAAGTAACAGACCAATGTGGCGGTCATCGCGAAAGGCCAGCCGCAGAGACGCAGAGGGCCGCAGAGGGCCGCAGAGACGAATGACTCAGTAATTCGAAAAGGGCCAACGGCCCGACCGATCCCAGCCTAGGGCAACGCCCTAGGGAATGAGACATATGCATATGAGCCCTGTAGGGGCGATCCATTGGGTCGCCCCTACAGGGCTCACCAGAATCCGAATCGCTACCCAGGGCGTTGCCCTGGGCTGGGATAAACCGGGCCGTTGGCCCTTGTGATTGAGCATACGCACTCGTTCGCATGGTTCGAACTCGCACACGCTCACACCCAAGCTCGTCTCCGCGGCCCTCTGCTGCACTCTGCGCCTCTGCGGCAAAAAGAACCGCAGTAGTCATCATGGGCTTATCGAACCAAACACAGTCAGCGACGTCGAGCGTTCAACGCGCACGTTCACCAAGCGGCCGATGAGCGCGTCGTGACCAGCGCGTGGGAACACGATGTTGCGGTTACCGATCGTGCGACCGTGGAGCATGTTGGGGTCGGTACGGCTTTCGCCTTCGACCAGCACTTCGACGGTCGTGCCGTGCATCGCTTGGTGAGCGACGACTTGGTGCTGAAGCTGAAGATCGAGCAAGTGATTACAGCGCTGCTTTTTCACGGCTTCTGGCACATCATCGTTCAAACGCACGGCCGGCGTCCCAGGGCGCACCGAATAGGTGAACACATACGAACCGCCAAACCTGACCTCGTCCATCAGGCTGACGGTCTGTTGGAACTCTGCATCGGTTTCGCTGGGATAGCCGACGATGAAGTCGGATAACAATTCGACCTGGGGCATGCGTGCGCGGGCACGCTCAACGAAGCGCAGATAATCAGCGCGCGTGTAACGGCGACCCATCAAACGCAGAATGCGATCTGATCCGGACTGCGCTGGCACATGGAGATGCTTCGCCACTTTCGGCAGCTCGGCAATCGTATCGAGCAACTCGTCGGTGATGTCCTTGGGGTGGCTGGTGATGAAGCGCAGCCGGACAAGTCCATCGATTGCATGCAACCGACGCAGCAATTTGGCGAGGTTCGTACCGTCACCAAGCGTCTTGCCATACGCATCAACGGTCTGACCAAGCAACGTGACTTGGCGGAACCCCTGTTTGACTAACTGCCGCACTTCGGTTTCGACTAGCTCTGGACGCCGCGATTTCTCGCGCCCACGGGTAAACGGCACGACGCAATAGGTGCAGTTGTAGTTGCAGCCGCGCATCACTGGCACCCACGCGTTCACCCCAGGTTCACGCACAGTTGCGGCGTCGATATCGTCTTCCCAGTCGCCGAATGCGGTCGAAGCCACGCGCTCGCCAGCTTGGACGCGACCAAGGAGTTCGGGCAGCCGGGTGAATTGATCGGTGCCAACTACCAGATCGATATGCGGCCAGCGAGTGAGCAGTTCGTCCTTTTCACGTTGGGCCATACAGCCCATGACGGCGATCTTCAAGTACGGCCGCTGGAGTTTTTCCTCGCGGAGGACACCCAATCGACTGCGGATCTTGCCTTCGGCATGGTCACGAACGGAACAGGTGTTGAATACGACGAGCGAGGCTTGGGTCGGCTCGGTAACCGTGGTCCATCCATCGGCAGTCAAGCGACCGAGAATATGCTCGCTGTCCGCCACGTTCATCTGGCAGCCGAACGTCTCCAAAAACACGGTACGCGGCGGTGCCATCGGGATCAAAGGTTCACTGGCCGCAGCCTGCATGGGAGGAGTCACTGGATTCAATCGGTTGCCGTCTGGTTTTTTGAGTCTCCGCTATGGCCCAGCAGGTCAATGCTTGGCGAGCGCCTTGCTGCACACGCACCAATCCAGATCATCCCGCGACCAACATGGCCAAAGCATTGACCAGTCGCCGTCAGACCAAAGCCGCGCCCGGCCCTGCCCTTGAGGCAAAAATACCGGCGCAGCCCAGCACACCGTTGCGGATTCTGCACGTCGCTTCTGAGGCGGCCCCCTTCATTAAAAGTGGTGGCCTGGCTGATGTCGCTCAGGCGCTGCCGCTGGCCCTGCGCAAACTCGGCCACGATGCGCGACTCGCCATTCCCTGCTACCGCAGAGCGTACCTCGAAGCCGATCGCCGAAAGGTCAGTTGGCTTCCCCAGGCTATGACCATCGAAGCCGGCGGCGTTGACCACCGGGTCGGCATCGGCGAGGTGATCGTCGATGGCGTCCCGGTGTACCTGCTTGCCTGCAATGAACTCTTTGATCGCGATGGCATCTACGGCCCAACCCAGAGTCAGGAATACGAGGACAACGTCCGCCGCTTCTCGGTGCTCAGCAAAGCAGCACTCGCTCTTCCGGGCGCGATCGATTGGATGCCGCACATTGTCCATGCCCACGACTGGCAGACTGGCTTGGTGCCCGTGCTGCTGCAACGTGGCTTCAATCGCGCGCTGCCCGCAACGCGATCAGTGTTCACCATCCACAACATCGCCTATCAAGGTGCATTCCCAGCCCAAGAGATGCGCTTGGCCGGACTTGATCCGTGGCTCTACAATCCGATGCACTGCGAACATTTTGGCCGCTTCAACATGCTGAAGAGCGGCATCACGTTCGCAGATCGCGTCACCACGGTCAGTCGTCGCTACGCCGAAGAAATTCAGTCCACCGAGTATGGCGCAACCTTGGATGCGGTGGTGCGTCATCACGCCTATAAGCTCTCGGGCATCACCAACGGCATCGACGAACAGACCTGGAATCCCGCAAACGACCCGTATTTGCCCGTTCACTTCAGCCGTGACCAACTTACCGGCAAAGCCGACTGCCGCGATATCTTGCTGAAGGAATGCGGCTTGGTGCAAGCACCGGGCGCTTGCCTCGTCGCGGTTGTCTCGCGTCTCGCCGAACAAAAAGGCGTCGATCTGATTCTCGACGCGGTGAGCCCGTACATCCTCGCGGGACGCATGCAGTTAATCATCCTTGGAGCTGGTGATCTCGGTCTTGAGCAACGTATTCGCGCGCTTCAGTATCAGCATCCTGGCTGGGTGTATGCGTGGCACGGCTACAACGAAGACCTCGCGCATCGTTTCATCGCCGGTGCCGATGCATTCCTCATTCCCAGTCGATTTGAGCCGTGCGGCCTGACCCAGATGTACGCGATGCGTTATGGCACCTTGCCGATTGCGCGTTTCACCGGTGGATTGGCGGACACCGTGCGCGATGTCTCAACCGGACAGGGAACCGGATTTACCTTCGGCCCGATCGATGTTGGACACTTCTCGGCCGTGCTTGATCGCGCGTTCGGTATGTACAAGCATTTCCCAGAACAGTGGCGCGCCGCGCAGCTGACCGCCATGGCTCAAGACTTTTCCTGGGACCGGGCTGCAAATGGTTACGCCGATATGTATCGGTCAATGACGTTTGTGTGACCGCGCAGAAGCAGCCTAATGGCTCCAATCAAAGACGACGCCGTTGAGACGGTTGCGTTCCGGCGTGAACAGCAGGTTGTACACCTCGGCTGATTGTTTCCAACTGACGCAGTGACTGATCAATGGCTCGATCTGCAAATTCCCGGAAGCCATCAGTTGGAGTACCCCTTCACGCACTGGTGGAGAGCCGATAAAGCAGGGAAAAAATGCACGTACCTGCTTGGAGTGCGCCAGTTGGAAGGTGAAGCTGACCGCGTCGGGATACCAGCCTTCAAAGACAAATCGACCGTGCGACTTCACACAGCGGAACGCATCATCGAGCAGTTTAGCGAATCCAGTCGTCTCGATGACCACGTCAACTCCATCAGGATACCGTTTTTTGATTTCCTCAACCAAACTGAGCTTGGAAACATCGATCGTCCAATCAGCGCAGTGTCGTGCCGAGACTGCAAGCCGTTCAGGGGACACATCCGACGCAATGACATGGGCGCCGCGCAAGCGTGCCAACTGCGCTGTGGCCTGACCGATGAGTCCTTGACCAATCACCAGCACGGTGTCACCCATGCCAATCTCAGCCTGATTAATGGCGTTGGCACCGACACAAGGTTGTACGAATAGGCTCGCCCACTTGGCAATATCTGGATTTGGTAGTTTGTGTACGAACTGCGCCGGTGTTTTGACGTACTCTGCGTGGGAAGCGTAACCAGCGCAGAACGCAGCCACCTGATCGCCAACCGCTACGTTGGTGACCTTCGCGCCGACTTCGACGATCCGACCTGTGGCTTGATAACCGTTCACGAATGGCACCTCGCCGCAGTCCTTGCGCTTGCCCGAGGCGATCCACATCTCGGTCCCCACGCTCACACCAGAGTATCCGACCTGGACCAGAACTTCATCAGCAGTAATCGTCGGTCGCGCGATCTCGCGCAACTCAGCTTTGCGACCCCACTCGGTGACCATCAAGGCCATCATGGATTGTGACATGTTATTTCCCCTTCTGTTCGGCAAGGAATTGACGTGGACGAACCGTGAGACGGGGGACAAATCCCAGCGCCTGACGGATCGCGGCGGTAGAAAAGATGGGATCAAACGCATGACCAGGCTGGTCGTAATGCGACATATCAAGTTGCTTGGCTTTTTCACCGAGCACAGAACGGAGGACCGCTGGAATCGGATCGTCGCATGACGCCGTCGGTCCGGCCACATTGAAACAGCGCACACCAGGATTCAACGGCGCCTGCACGCACAGCCGTATCGCTTCAACAACATCACCAACCTGAACATGACTGAGGAACGCAAAGGGAATGTTCATCGGACCCTTGTTGGCATCGAGCGGACTTGGATCCCAACTGTCTCCAGGCACCACGGCGCCGAGACGCAGATTGATAAAATCCAACCGCTGGTTGGCTCGCGCGAGGTACTTGGTGAGGTCCTCCATCAGGCCTTTGGACATGCCATAGGCATCCCGCGCCAGGCACGGATGGTCATCCGGAATGGGCAGCTGCAGCGGAAGAAAATCGTTGCTCAAGATACCAGGAACCGCAATTGAGCTGGCCAATACAAACTTTTCTGTGCCGCGATCAATCAAGTAACGCAGCAGGCGCCTGGTGCCGACCACGTTGGTAGCCAAGCCCGCCTCTTCTGAGCATCCACCCACTTCGGCGGCCAGATGAACGAGGACGTCGATCTTGAACCCATCCAGCTTGCGCAGGTCCTCGAACGCATGAAATTCGCCCCGGACCACCGTCGACTTACTCTTACCGGATGACGGCTTCCGCTGCATGCAGATGACCTGATGATCTTGCTCCAGTAGCACGGCCAAGTTGCTGCCGATGAATCCACTGGCACCGGTGATTAGGATGGTCTTCATGGCCTGTAACCCTCACTTGGTTTCCTGATCGGACGCTCGCCATGCTATCGCCACCCCCTACTTTGTAATGGACGCACCAACGCAGAAGATGGATAAATCGTCAGTGACCGACTCCATGCCCTTGCCCATAACATTGCCCGATCAACCGTTGCAACCGTGGTTACGCTTGGCCTTGGTCGCACGCTGGAGTGATTCTGGACCGGCAAAAACTGGACGCGTGCGCCATATCCGTGACTATGAGTTCATCTTTCAATACGAAGGGACTGGCTGGATCTGGTCGGAGTTGACTGGCACCAGTTTGCGGATCAAGAAGAACAGCCTCGTGTTCCTACCCCCCGGATTCGTTCATGCCTGGGGTTATGAACGTGGTGCTCACATTGCGGTCCACTTCGACCTCCACGCCAATCGTGTACTGCAGCCACAAAAAAACCTCCAGCATCAGAATCGACGCGTGGCACCCAACCATGCGAACACGTGCCCGCACTTCTCGTTGCATACTCCAGGGAAAAATCAGTCGCCGTTGGTGCTGCCACTGGTCATGACGATACGCAGACCCGATGTCTGGCACCATCGACTCCACCACCTGGTTCAGTTATATGAAAGTCAAACGCACACGACCGTATCCGGAAGCATCGGCTGCGCCGAGACCCTGTGTTGGGGACTACGCACATTAGCTGAAGACGCCCGACACTTCGGTGCCGCCGATGGCTTGAATCAGACTCAACATCAGGCGATCTGGGATCTGCTGACTCGCTTGAGCCAACAACCCGAGAACAATCTGCGCAACCTATCAGTGACCGAGTTGGCAAAATTAGCCGGTATGGGTTTAACCGCATTTCGTGCCGCCTTCCGCGCAGCCACCGGGAAATCGCCGCGCGATTATTTTGAGAATCGCCGCCTGCAGCACGCCGCTCATCTGCTTATCGAAACCGATCACAAAGTTGCCAACATCGCCGAACAGGCTGGTTATTCCGATCTTTATCACTTTAGCCGTGCATTTAAGCGGGTGATTGGTCGGTCGCCGCGGCAATACCGGACACGATAGCCGCAGCTCTAAAATCTAACGCTCTGTATCGTGCCAATGATCCACATCACACCCATAAAACTCTACGACGCGGTAGTTGCTCCAAAAAAGCTTGAGCTTGCCCTTGTTTGAGGTGTCGAATCCCTTTATCGGCCAACACCACACACGTTCCCAATCATACTTGAACGCACGAACATCTCTCCCCTGGAAATCGTGCCCTCCAAACCAAACGATGGTGTGATAACGAAAGATTGCAGCCGTTACCAGACCCCAAACCAAGATCACCAAACCCAGAACGATGCATGCTCGCTGCACGATGTAACCGTTACGTAAGAACGGTGAACACGGGCGTATTACCGTTCCCAACTCGCACGGCGGACAATCACTGCGCGTTCGCGCAGGGCGAAGCCGCGTTTGGCGATGTAGTCAACCAAGGCGTCGAGTTTCTCGGAGTCAGTCGCGTATGGCGTCAGGTCGAAGCGCTGACGTCGAGCCAATTCGCCCAGGGTCAGGGTTGGATCAGGTAACGGATTCCAAACGATGATGATGTCTAATTGCAACGTCGTGGCTAACTCAGCAAATTTGCCAGGAGCGCCAGCCAAGGAATCCCCCTTCTCATCGACACAGGACAACACGCGATACCAGATGCCGGGCTGCGGCTCGTAGCGATACATCACGGTGTTTATATCGGTGTCAGATTCATTTGGCGAAGCGACGTTGGCGAATCCATCACCCACGTAGGTGGAAGGTGCAAAGGGAATCCCTGTGGCCGGGGTACCATCGGGGTTGCTCTCCCTCCCCGCCTCAAGCCGGATTTCCTCGATGATTGAAGCCGCGACCAGCGACAGCCGTAGAATGCCGTCGGCCTGGACGCGAAAACTGGCCGCCGTTGCAAACATGGCGTAAGCAGCGGTGAAACCGATGAGGAACACGCCGGTGGCCACTAGCATCTCGACCAGCGTAAAACCGCGGTTCCGCATATACCAGGGTTATGGCACACCAACCGGCAAACAAGTGCGCAGGGGCTTGCGCAACAGCCAACGAATGACGACCTTGGGCGTATGAGCGGTCCATCTGCGACCTTCCCCTGCCCCTGGTGTGGCATGTCCTATCCGCTGCGGCCGGTACTTATCGGCAAGCCAGTGCGCTGTAAGGGCTGTCGCAACGCTTTCGTGCTACAAACCGATGGCACTGCGGCGAAAGTCGAAGGTAACCTGGCTGCTGCGCCAGCAGCCGCTAACCCTGCGCCGACCCGCGACCCTGCGCCGACCCGCGCTGAGCAACTGGCCGAGTTCGATATCGACGATGTGGTGGTGCCCATGGTCTCCCCCCAGGCACCTACAGCTCCGCCGCCCCCGTCATCCTCCCAGTCCAGTTCGCGACCAACTACTGAACGCAGCAGTCGGCGAACCAAGTCTGACCATCTCGAATCAGCCCGGCTCAAAATGGCCGCCGAACTGGCGGCTGTGGCGTCCAAGGCCGCCGAGTCTGAGACCGTCAAGCGCGAGGAACGTCAGAAAAGTGCGCGCCTGACCAAGGCTGGCCCGGCCACTGGCAAACCCGCTGGCGAGAAACACCAGTCCCAACGCCGAGCCGTTCTGACCGGTGAGGGCGACCGCAAGCATCGTGAGATGCTGCTCTGGCTGGCTGGTGTCGGCGTCGTGGCATTGGCACTGATCATCGCGTTGGTGATCTTCAATATGCGCAGCGACGTTCGCTTGGCACTGGATCAATATGCCGATGCGGTGCCAGCCAGTAACAGTTTTTATCCCAAACTCGGTAACACGATTCGCTCACGAGCGTGGCTGCAGTCTGCGCCTTCCATGCCAACTGGGCCGTTCCTTGCCTTTGATGTCAGTGATGCCTCCCTACTTGCCGAACGAACCATCGACCTGCGTCCGATCAAGTCCGTTCTTGCCGAAGTGGCCGGATTGCGCCTGCACGACAATCTTGACCTATGGGTCGCGGATGCTGACCGCAGTAAACTCATCGCCCTGGTCGCAGATCAGGTCGGAGCCAAGGCCGCCGCGATCGCGAAGACGGCGCAACTGCGCGTGGTCGTCCATCAGGATTGGCAGACGCGATTGGGCCTGACCGACGACGACGCTCGCATCATCATCGATCTGCTGCTTGGCACCCCTCGCAGCGGCGACAACTTCAGCAAACTCACCGATCCCGGTCAGGCACCCGACGCCATCCTCCTTCGTCCATTCCGAGGCCGGGTCGGCGACTTGCGCAAGGATCCAGGGCACCCTCCTTACGTGCCGGTGACCGGAAAATACAGTGGGCTCATGCTCAGTTTCGTCGGCAAGGGTTGGCCAACGACCTGGCGCGTACTCTATCTCACGGCTGACTGATTGAGCGCCGATCCCCCTGCCACCCTGCGCTGTCCGACCTGTGGACGCACGGTTGCACTCGAAATCCCGTCGCGTCCAGCGAGTTTTCCGTTCTGTTCATCGCGCTGCCGACTCCAGGACCTAGGCGCGTGGTTCGACGGCAAGCACGTAATTCCCAGCCGAGAACCCAGCAACGGTGACGAACCGACTGACCGCCCCCTGGGTTAAGTCTCGTTCATCGCTGGACGTGGCGTGACACCCCACATAGTCCCCGCCCGAGCCGCAACCCCGTGATCGCTTTCATCTCCGACATCCACGCCAATCAACCCGCCCTTGAGGCGGTCCTCGCCGACATCCAGTCGCTCGGTACGGTCGAGCGCATTTACTGCCTTGGCGATGTGATCGGCTACGGGCCGGACGTTGAATGGTGTCTCGATGCGGTGACCCAGCACTGCAAACTCTTCCTGATGGGCAACCATGAGCATGCCGTACTGAACGGTGCGCTTGGATTTCATGCCGGTGCCAAACGCGCGATCGACTGGACGCGCACGCAGATCAACGATCTGCAGCCATCGGCCAAACGAAAAGCAGCACAAGATCTTTTGAAGAGTCTGCCGCTGCGCCACGAGATCGATGACATCCTCTTGGTGCATGGCAGTCCACGTGATCCAGTCATGGAATACGTGCTTGAAAGCGACCTGTGGGAAGGCGCCGACCCGAAGAAAATGGACGAGATATTCAAGGGGTTTCGCCGCCTGTGCTTCGTTGGACACACCCACCGTCCGGGTGTCTTCACCGCCGATCGCTGCTTCCTCGCCGCTGGTGAGCTGCCGGATGGCTACGACGTCAGTGATGGTAAATACCTCATCAATGTCGGTTCAGTGGGCCAACCCCGCGACCGCGATCCACGCGCCTGCTACACCCTGTTTAGTGGTGATGCTGTGTATTTCCGTCGTGTCGCCTACGACATCGAAGCAGTCGCCGCCCGTTTCCGCGCGACACCCGAACTTGATCCACGATTCGCTGACCGTCTGTTTCGCGGCGAATAATCCTCAGCCGTTCCCATGCGAGCTGTTGTCCAACGCGTCCAACGAGCTGCCGTCCATATCACCGGACAGCCATCCAGCGCTATCGGCCGTGGGTTTCTGATCCTACTCGGCATCCAGGAAGGAGACCAGGCCGCTGATCTTGAGTGGCTGTGCGGGAAAGTTGCGCGCTTGCGCGTCTTCCCAGACGATAGTGGTAAAATGACCCTCGCGCTGGCCGACATCGGCGGCGAGGCGCTGGTGGTCAGCCAATTCACCCTCATGGCCTCAACCGTGAAAGGCAATCGCCCTGATTTTCTGCGCTCGGCCAAACCAGACGAGGCCAAGCGCTTGTACCAGGCGTTCGCCGATCAACTGACTCAACTCCTTGGCCGCCCGGTCCAGACCGGCGTTTTCGCCGCGGACATGCAGGTCGAGTTGGTGAACGACGGGCCGGTCACCATCGTCATCGATTCGCGACTGCGCGAGTAAACCACGAAATCAGCTCAACCAACGCTCCCCAAGGCAACCGCAGAGGCGCAGAGGCCGCTGAGATCGCTGAGATCGCTGAGATCGCTGAGGAGAGTGCGATGGGGGTGCTACCATGTGGGTGATCGGCATCAGAAACAGAACCGTCTTCTAACCCCAGTCCTCTGCGACCTCCGCGGCCTCTGCGCCTCTGCGCCTCTGCGGTTGCCTTGGAGTTTTTCACAACATTCGAAAAATTAGAGATCGCGGCTCAGCAGCGGGTTGCCGGTCGGATTGCCATAGCGATGCGCTGTTACACTCACGCTCTGCTCACGGAAAAACGACAGTAGTTCCAAGCGCGCATGGACCAGCACTGAGCCCTCGGCCAGCGATGCACCAGCATCGAGAATGGCCAAACGCAGAGCTGCGCCTGCACTGCCGACCAGGCGTACGCGATCGTAAGATCCTGATGCCACGCGCGCCGCGCAGGCAGATTCATCTTCGAATACGACTTCACACACGTCTGACAGACAACGCGGCAGCACACATGACGAAGGTACGCTGATCGTCAGTGGAACCTGCGCTGTCGCCGCATGGACTGCAAGTAGCCCAGCAGATTCGGCGGTTGTATCGGCTACGTCGCCAAGCCGGGCCAACAAACGATGCAGCGGTCGATAACGGAATTCATTGCGCTCGGACTGCAATTGCGCGTGGTCGTGGCCAATGGAAAATTCATCTCGCCACCAGCGTGCGCCGTCCGCAGCCGCGACTACCAGGACAGGTGTAGTGGCCTCACCCAATGTTGCGAGAACACGCGCCGCACTCGCGGTTGGGGCCGTATCTACCAATGGCAGATGTGCTGATCGCCAGTGCAGCATCTGGAAGACATAATTAGGGCCACCCGCCTTTCCACCCGGACCAACCGATGATCGGCGCCAGCCGCCAAACGGTTGCCGTTGCACCATCGCGCCAGTGATTGCCCGGTTGATGTATGCGTTACCAACCGCAATACGCTGCTGCCAACGCGTGATTTCATCTTCGTCCAGACTCTGCAAGCCGGCGGTTAAACCGAGTTGAGAGCGATTCTGGATGTCTAACGCCTCATCGAGACTTGCTACGCGGATCACGCCCAGGACCGGACCAAAACATTCCGTCTGCGCAAACCACGAATCGCGGCGCACACCAAGGCGGATGCCGGGCGTCCAGTGGCATGAATCGCTGCCAATGTTCCGTGGTTCCAACAACCATGTCTCACCCGGCTCCAACGTCGTCAGCGCACGCAGCAAATTGGGACCCGGCGGACGGATTAGCGGTGGCACGACGGTGCCGAGATCCGTGGCCTCACCAACCGTGAGGCTGGCGGCAGCATCACGTAATTGACTCAGGAACTGTGGATCATCGTAGAGCTCTGCTGCGACCAGGGCCAAACTGGCGGCCGAGCACTTTTGTCCCGCATGACCAAAGGCCGAACGCACCAGATCACGCACCGCCAAGTCCGCGTCAGCAGCAGCGGTGATAGCAACGGCGTTTTTCCCACTCGTCTCGGCAAACAGGCGCATCTCGGCTCGCCAAGACAAGAACATGCGCGCCGTTTCCCAGGCACCGGTCAGGATCACCGCACCAACCCGTGGATCAGTGATCAGCGCCCGACCATGTTCGTCATCCTGACAAGGAACAAACTGAAGCACGGTGCGGGGAATACCGGCTTCCCAACAACACGCGACCATGACCTGGGCAACATGCACGGATTCGGGTGCCGGCTTGATGATCGCGGTATTACCAGCGATGAGCGCGGCCAGGATTCCACTGGCAGGAATGGCACACGGAAAATTCCACGGCGGAGCAATCACCACTGGACCAATTGGCGTGGATTCTAAACCATCACACTGCTGCGTAACGGCAAGCGCATGCGCATAATACCTGGAAAAATCAACGGTTTCCGACACTTCGACGTCGGCTTCGGCGACCGTCTTGCGACCCTCTGCGACCATGATGCCAATCAGGTCACCACGCCGACGCTCAAAGACATCGGCAACGTTCATCAGCAATGCGGAGCGTGCTGCCAGACCTCGCGCATGCCATCCTGGCACGGCTGCTACAGCGCAAGCGAGCGCATCGGCGACGTCCGTTCCTCCAGCGACTCGCCAAGGGAACTGGCCATCAACCTGAGCAACGCCATCGCGTTCCTCGCCGGCTAAGCACAAACGAACGACAGGTCGTTGCTGTGGAACCATGTATGGGGAAATCCATGCCCGATTTGCCGCCGAAGTCCAATCGGTGTCGGGTACATTCTGAAATGCAGCGCTTGGATCGTGCGTACTGAGCGGCACATTCCGGTCCTGACGACGATAGGATGCGGTTGGAACGGTGGCCGCATCACGACACGCCGTAAGAAAACGCTCGCGCTGTTCGCTCCAGGCCGCTGATCCCGGCTCAAGGGCGAACGCATGGCGCAGATAGTTTTCGGGATGGGTGTTCTCGTCCAATCGGCGCACCAGATAGGCAAGTGCGGCGGTAAACTCTCGGCGATCGACGACCGGAGCATAGAGTCGTGGCGATTCGCCGAGTGCAGCCAAAGCCAAAGCCTGTCCTTCGGCCATCCCTTCAAGCATCTCGATGGTCACCATGTCAGAGACACGGCGCTGCTCACGCAGCAACAGTGCATACGCGATGTCGAACAGATTATGACTACCGACCCCGATCCGAACCGCGTCGGCATGTTCAGAGCGGATGGCTGCATCCAGGATGCGTTTGAAACTGGCATCGACGTGCGGTTTGCTGGGATAGGTCGCGAGTGGCCAGCCGTGGACTTCGGCATCGACGCGTTCCATTGCTAAATTCGCGCCTTTTACCAAGCGTAGACGGATCCAAGCCCCACCGGATGCCCGCCGACGCTGAGCCCAGGTGATCAATTCCTGCAGGGCCGCGTGAGCGTCCGGCAGGTACGCCTGAAGAACCATGCCCGCCGGTATGGCGCGATAGCCGTCCTCATCCAACACACGCATGAACGCATCCATCGTTGGACGCAGATCGCGGTACTCCTCCATATCAAGATTGATGAACACCGGATTTCCTGGACGCGTGACCGCATCACGCAGGAGGATACGCAAGCGCTCGGCAAAATGATCGACGGTGCGCGCATGAGCCAGTGCGCTGGCCTGGCTGAACACCGATGAGAGCTTAACTGAAACGTAATCAACCGCCGGATCAGCAATACGCGAACGGACACGTTCAAGGCGGCGAGCAGCTTCACCCTCGCCAAGCACGGCTTCGCCCAACTGATTGAGGTTGATGTGCACGTTGGCCGCTCGCCGTGCAGCAATATGGCGATGAATCTTCTCCGGATTTCCATCCAGGATGACTCGACTGGACAGCTCGCGAATCACCGACTCGATTCCACCGACCACGAGGTTGGGCATGTGCGGAGCCGCTGCCGCCGCCACGCGCACCGCCAAGCCTGCAAGGCCACCCATGTACACAGGCGCACCACGCCGACGCACCAAACGGCCAAGCTCAACCGCTGCCTGTTCGCGCGTAGGCGCGCGCAAGACTCGATCGGCAACTTCCACCGTGAATGCCTTGCCCGCCGGATCATTCATCATGCCCGCTATGCGGCGCTGATCAGCGCGCTCGCGCCACGTCTGTCGCTGACGAGTTGCACGCAGCAGCGCCTCTGCAATTTCAGCTGCGATGGTGGGTAGGGCACTCGCTTCAAACCGCCCGGCGCGTGCATCAGCCAGCAGTCGTCGTACCTCGTCAATTCCATCCACCGACTTGGTCATAGGTGCGACGCATCATGTCCCCCGCACGCGTCGCGCAATCTGCCGCTCAACGCCGATTTTTATTTCATATCCAAGACTTTGAGCGCGTCCTTCAGTGACGCCGAACACGCTTTTGAGAGCACCAGCACCGATCCAGACCGTGCGGGTTCCGCGTACATCACGCCGACGATAAAACCATCGGGCTGCAGCGCTTTACTCCAGCCTTCTTTCACCGTGGTCCGTGCGTACATCGGTAAGTAGCCAGTCATCGTGGCACCAGCTTTGATTACCCCTTTCTTGGTGCCCGTGCTGCCTCCGCTACCAACCTGTTCGTAACCATGCGCCGTCGGCTTAAAGACCATCAGTACCACATCCTCCCCCTGCATCTCAACTTCGATATCGGTGGAGCGGTTGTTGCAGATATCAAACGGCACCGAGATCTCTTTACGTTCCGGACGGTCGGCGTACTCCATAACTGAATACCCTTTGTGGGTGATTGTTACCGAACTGCCGTCAGCAGCCGCGAGGGTGAGAGCACAGGCAACCAGCAGGATGAATAAGCGCATGGACTAGAGAACGCAGTGCATGCACAATGGTTCATCCAATTCGCTGTGATGCTTTGAAGCGTGTTGCGCAATGTACCCCCAGCTACAGTGGATACGGCGGCATGTAACTGCTGTCGGCAAAAGCACGTCGAGTACTGACCCCATTACAAATATCCGCAGATTTTCACGTATTTACGCAGATTCCTAACAGGCATTGACTGAGGAGTCACAGCACTACTGTTCGTAAATACCGAACACTGTTCTAAAGGAACAAGGTGTCTCAAAGCCTCTCCAAGGCACTGCATCTACTCAAATGCCTCGGCCCCTACCCGGACGGCCTCGGCGTTCGCGAGCTCGGTCGCGTCAGCGGGTTGAAACCGTCAACAGTACACGGACTTCTCAAGGCACTCCAACATCAGGGCTTTGTCGCCTACGAGCCAACACAACGATGTTACTGCCTTGGTTTGGCCATCGCAACGCTGGGCGCCGTTGTTGATCGTTTAGAACGACTTCGCACCGCATCCCTCCCAGCATTGGAGTCACTCTTTGCCAAACTGGGTGAAACGACCACGGTGCTTGGCTGGATTGATGACCGCGCCGTCGTCGTAGCTAATCGACAATCTGAACACCAACTCGTCACGGCACTTCCCGACGGTGTTGTCGCAAGGCCTCATCGTTGGGCTTCTGGGCAAGTTCTCTTAGCCCACCAACCGCCAACTATCATCGATGCTTATATCGCTGCTCGACCGCAGGACTTCAGTAAACGAACACAGGTAAAAGAACTCCTGGATGGACTTGCGCTCGTCCGCACGCGCGGCCATGCAGAAGCCATCAACACTAACGACTCTGGCGTTGCTGCTTTCGGTGTTCCCGTACCGGATACCCTGGGGAATGTCCGGTTAGCGTTCGCGGTCAGTGCGCCCATGGCGCGATTTCCGGAATCACGCAGAAAACAGGCCTTGTCCGCATTGTTTCAAGCCGCAGCAACCTGCGCTGCCGACCTCGGTGCACCCTTATCCAATACCAAGGATGAGCAATGAAACTGCGAGATCTCAGTCTGGAGATGAGTCTGAAGCCCTTCAAGGCCCACGATGGCTCCGACATCGATGCGATTCTGCGCACGATGTTCGGCCAATGGGAAACGTTGATCCGACAGTCGCAGGCCGAGGTCGTATCGATCATGCTGTGGACAGCGGAAGGGTCCGAGATCCTCGACTATCGCGGCGATCCCGACGGTGTGATCAACTGGGGCCATTTCATCGGCTACGCTAATCGCGCGAAAAAAGTCCCCAACGATCCGGAAGGTGTTGACCCACATTCGCGCAGCTACCTCTATACACCGAACCCGGTAAAGCTGACCTACCGGCGCCTTGCGCTCATCATCAGTCGCATCCGTGCCATCGGCAGTGAACTGCATCCGGGCTTGATCATCAAAGTGGGAACGACGTTCGATCCTGGACCCGAATTCGCCATCTCGGCTTTCAAATACGAACGCCATCCCGAGATCAACCAGGGCAAGCAACATGGCGAAGCACAGTGGGTCAGTTGCTATTCGACGCTGCATGGCGACAGCACGCGTTACGCAGGTTTCCCAACCGGGATCCCCGAAGGCCTTCCTTTCGGATCCTTTCTCGGCCGCCAAAGTCGGCATTTTCTCGACGACATGGGCCTCGATTTCATCTGGTTTTCCAACGGATTCGGCTTTGGCATCGAAACCCTGTCTGCAACCGGAGCAATCTTTGATGGGAAAGAGTTTCATCCGGACAAACGATTTTTCTGCCGCGACAAGATCCTCGAGTTTTGGAAACTGTTCCGCGCGGAATGTCCCAAGCATGAAGTTCGCACGCGTGGCACCAACCTAACCACGGGCATTGATCTCTCGAGCGACGGCGTCCCGATCGGTGACATCTATCAGGGGAAGCTGAACATCGCCGCACCTCCGAACTCACCCTGGGCGCCACTTGATGGCAACTTCGGCATGGAACTGGCCGGCTGGTTGTCGCATATCGCTGAATTACCCGGCGATGACTTTCTGTATCGCTTCTACGTCCACGACCCCTGGTGGAAGAACAGCCCATGGATCGAACGCTATGGCCGCGAAGCACACGATATTTGGTTGCCACTGTCGATGGCGCGCATTGATGAAACCGGTGCAATTCAGTTACCATCCCGTCTATCGATCATCACGGTTGACAACTCCTTTGGCGAGATGCCCGATTTCCCGCCGCGCGAAGTAACTCCACTGCTGCTTGACGCTCTCGCGCACGGTCCTGATGCCATGCCGCCAGCGGTGTGGGTGTACCCGTTTCGTGAGTACCATGACTACACGTTCGGAACGAATCCGCGCCTGGATAAGCCCATGGCTGGAGACTGGTTGATCGCCGGGGCGATCAATGACGGGTTGATCCTGAACGCGGTAGTTTCATCGACTAACTATCTCAGTTCACTGGAAAAACAGGGCGATCTCTATCGTAACAGCGTGCTGGTAACACCGGTTCCTGATGCGGGAACAGCGCTCTCACTCGCGATCATGGCGCACATCCGCGACGGTGGACGCGCGCTGCTGTATGGTCCGGTTGACGCTGCCGGAGAGGCTATGCTCTCCGTGCTTGGACTTGCGCGAACCTCGGTTGCGATCGCAGGCGAACTTGACCTCATCTGCATCGCGCCCCAAACCGATAACGATCCTCCAAACGGTAAGGTGATTCATCGTCCACCGTATTGCGCTGGCAGCATCGACACGGTGCTGGCCGAACGCAGCGATGCCACCGCGTTAACGATGATGGCTCCACCGGGCAAGCCAGACCAGCGCCGCGTTACTTCGCTGGTACGGCAGGCCAGCGCATGGAATGGCGGCGCGGTTGCTTGGGTGCGTGGGACCGTGTCGGCTTCATACCAAGGCGGAACGCTGCTGACCCAGGATGATCCAGCGATCTATGCGCGCAGTGAAGTACTGATGCGCCATGCGATGGCTGCGCTGGGATGGGAAGTCGGACTCCATCGCCGACAACGGCATGTAACGGCCAGCACGATCGTCACTGGTGCGAACATGCCTTGGGAGCTGACTCAGCTCGAACTGGTGGCCAATCAGGACACCCCAGTCGTCGGCGTACACCGTCACACTGGCGCCTATTGGCTGTCGGGCTTCACCCGCGATACGACAACCGAATTAAAACTGCGATTCCCAGCCGGAGCACCGATTCTTCTCGGCGCAGAAGCCTGGATGGAAAACGGCCGCGCTGGTTACGTCATGCCTCGCGCCTGGCGCCGCGAATGCCGCGTCCTGATTGATCAAACGGCCTCCGGCAAGGTGTCCTGCCGGGAACTAGCCTGCCAGCAGATGGGATTCGATCGTCACCTCGTAGTTCGCGGACTACAGAACGCGACGGTCACGGTCCTCCCGCCAGCAAGACGAAAGCTCAGCTTGCTGGTCAATTCGTTGTGGCCGCATGTCCACGGCGACCGCCCGCAACAACAGCCCAATCGTGATGGCAGTGTCACCGTCCACGGAATTACCGGTAGTCTGCGCATCATGTGGTGATGGTGGCGCAAGCGACACGGTCAGCTAGCGTGCTGACGCTCCACCGATGACTACCTCTCTTAGAGAACAAATACGTGCCGCACTGCCTGCCGGTGCCGAGGTTGCCGACGATCTCGCCACCCGCCTGACTTGGGCCAACGACGCCAGCATCTATCGCATGGTGCCACGTGTCGTGGTGTTTCCGCGCACGGCCGACGAGGTTGCCGCCGTACTTCGAGTGGCCGCAAGCGCTGCCACGCCCGTGTGCTTCCGTGCTGGCGGCACCAGCCTCTCCGGCCAGGCCGTGGGCGATGGTATTTTACTCGTCGTCAGTCGTCACCTGCGCCACATCGATGTGTTGGCCCAAGCCGAACTCGTTGCCTGCGAACCAGGAGCTGTCGGCGCTTGGGTAAATGCCGCACTTGCACCACATGGTCGTCGCATCGGACCAGATCCAGCCAGTATTCAGGCGGCGGAGATCGGCGGCATCGTCGCAAATAATGCTTCCGGCATGTGCTGCGGCGTGGCCGAGAACAGTTACCATACGGTCACCGGCCTCGACCTCATCCTCGCTGACGGTTGGCGCATCGACACCGGCTTGAGCGACGCCGACGAACGGATGCGCCACGAGCGTCCTGCGCTGGCAGCCGGCCTGACCGAGATCGGACGCCGGATTGCGTTTACCCCTGGATTACCTGAACGAATTCGCACAGCCTTCGCGACCAAGAACACGGTCGGCTACAGCATTAACGCCTTCATCGACGCCGCTGGTCCAGCTCAGGTACTGCAACGTCTGGTGGTCGGCTCCGAGGGTACACTCGCCTTCATTGCGCGCGCTACCTTCCGCACCTTGCCGCTGCCACGCTTCCGCGCCACGGCGCTGTTGCTATTTGCCGATGTCGAATCCGCCGGTCAGGCCGTCGCCCCGTTAGCCGCATGCGGTGCCGCAGCCATTGAATTAATGGACTCGGTGTCGCTGCGCCGCGTCGCAGAGAAACTACCCAATCCGTTGCCAAGCGGAGAACCAGCAGCATTGCT
This sequence comes from uncultured candidatus Brocadiaceae bacterium, assembly GCA_964652775.1. Classification (GTDB taxonomy): domain Bacteria; phylum Planctomycetota; class UBA11346; order UBA11346; family UBA11346; genus UBA11346. The sequence continues at coordinate 20,895 of CAZZAM010000001.1, forward strand.
CGTCGAGTTCCAGAATGTCACCGAGTCAGAGTTGACCGATCGCCTCGCTGCGGTGCACCCGATCATCACCTCGTTCAATCTGGTTTCACCGGCATCTTTCACCAGCGACTATAACGAGCAGGCGCGGCTGTGGTCCGCGCGCAAAGGTTTGTTCCCATCAGTGGGTGCAGTGCGCAAGGCAGGCACAGCAGTCGTCATCGAAGACATCACCTTCCCAGTCACCCGTCTCGCCGAAGGAGTTCGCCGGCTGCGCGCTCTCTTCACAACGCACGGTTATGATGATGCGGTGATCTTTGGTCACGCGAAGGACGGCAACCTCCATTTCACGCTGACGCCAGATCTGTCGAAGTCCGATGAGCGGACGCGCTACGATGGTTTCATGCGGGCGTTGGTTGCACTGGTGCTTGAAATGGACGGTCATCTGAAAGCCGAGCACGGGACCGGCCGCAACATGGCGCCGTTCGTGACCGCGCAGTGGGGAACAGATGCCGTCGATATCATGCGTGCAGTGAAAGCGCTGCTGGATCCGAACAATGTGCTCAATCCCGGCGTGCTGCTCAGCGATGATCCCGAGGCGCACCTCAAGCATTTGAAGACACTCGCACCGGCGGAGTCCCACATCGACACCTGCATCGAGTGTGGTTTCTGTGAACCAGCTTGTCCCAGTCGTGATGCCGCGCTCTCGCCGCGCCAACGCATCGTCCTGCTCCGCGCAGCGCAAAACGGCGGCGCGGATGCGCGTGCCGTAGCCAGCGTGCTGCAGTCGCAGGTGTTGGACGCCTGCGCCGCCGACGGCATGTGCGCCAGCGCCTGTCCGGTTGGCATCGACACCGGCGCCATGGTCAAGGCCGAACGAACGTTGCGCCACGGGCCATTTTCACGGGCGATTGCCAATTTTACCGAACGGCGTTTCTCCTGGATTGTCGCCGCAAGTCGCCTCGGCATGCGCCTGGTTGGCGGACGCCGCCTGCCTGGCCGCGCAATCCCATTGCCGCAGGCCGCGCCAGCCCTGCCGCAGCGATGGCCACGCGCGGCTCCTGGTCAGCCGACGGTCGTCTATGTGCCGACCTGCCTCACCCGGATGATGGGGCCGGATGCGGTTGCCGATGACCTCGCCGCACTGTGTGCCGCTGCCGGCATCGGACTTATTGTTCCAGACAACATTTCTAGCCTGTGCTGCGGACAACCGTGGGAAAGCAAAGGCTTTCCTGACGCCGCACGCGCAGCGCGCAGCCGTCTGATTACTGCCGTTCTCGCCATCGCACCGGGAACTGCCGGCGTCATCCTCGATACGTCGCTCTGTTCAGCCTCGCTCAATACGTCCCGTGATCTGGATCAGGATCTTGCCCAGCGTTGGAACGCGCTCGTGCGTTGGCATCCCGCCAGCTTCGTCACCGAGTTATTACAACCGCGGCTGGTTGGACATTGGCGCACTGACACGTCTGGTGCCATACTGCATCCAACCTGCTCGGAACATAAACTGGGCTGGGTTGGACAACTCACCCGCGCCGCCTCGCCACCAGGTTCACCAGCGGCAGTGGTTCCCGCATCCGCTGGTTGCTGTGGCATGGCCGGTGATCGCGGATGGCTGGTGCCCGGACTGACGAACGCAGCAACCGCACGCGAACGTAGCGAGGCGCACGCCCAGCACGGTGCTGGCGTTTCGACCAGCTCGACCTGCAACATGGCCGTGAGTGTTGGGCATGAGCATGCATATTGCCATTTGTTCACGTTTTTGCGTCAGCGCTTATCTATCTGATTCAATAGCCGACGAATCGGTGACACTTCCGAACCAGCCATCCGTACCGTTTTTCCTCAATGCTTCTGGCTACCCACCAAGGAGTTGGAGAATCTTTTGGCACATCCTCGCTGAGGCGACATATGGATGATGCAGGAGTCCTTGCAGATGGATAACCAGCACGTTGCTGAACCGACGGACGCCGACTTGGCTAAAGCCTGGGCGTTGGGTGATGAACGGGCCTACGATGCTCTCGTGGCTCGTCATGCTCCGGTCGTGTTCAGCTACTGCCGACGCACGTTAGGCGAGGCGGATGCCGATGATGCCACCCAAGCGGTGTTCCTGGTGCTCGCGCGCAAGCGTGACCAGGCGGCTGCCAGCCCAGCGTTTATCGCCTGGCTGATGACAGTGGCACTCAACGTCGTTCGCAATGCCTGGCGTGAGCGGCAGCGTCGTCGCGATGCCGAATCGTCCGTACCTCCGCCGCCACCCCCACCCTCTAGCGAGGAATCGAACATGCAGGGAATCCAGGTTCACCTTGATGCCTGCTTGGCCGAGCTCCCAGTCAAGGAACGGGAAGCGGTGATGCTGCACCATCTCGCCGGGTGTACCCTGGCCGAGGTGTCCAAGCAGACAAAGTCTGGACTCAGTACGGTGAGATACCGCATCGAACGTGGCTTGGAGCGTCTGCGTACGCTGCTCGCGGCGCGCGGCGTGGTCCTCAGCAGCCTCGCCGTGGCCGCCTGTCTGGCGACCGAGGCGCAAGCTGCCGTTCCGACCAATGTGTTAAGCCATCTGCACGATCTGACTCAGGCCGGCGGGGGAACGGGGTCGACCACCGTTCCATCTGCACGCGCTCTCCGTTGGTCGAAACAGAAATCATCCACCATGACCCGCATCGCTATCGCTGCCGCCGGATTGCTCCTTATCGGAGGTTCCGTCGCACATTACCTGTCCTCGGCTGAAACTGGCACAGCTCCGCCGGTGAAAACCACCTCTAGTTTACCCGTGAAATCTGGTTCATCCCAAGCAACTGCGAGCTCCAGAAATCCGCTCCTCGACCTTGATCCTGAACATGCGCACCGGTGGGGCATTATGCGCGCAAACAACGGAGCCCGCACCGCCGCGCGTTTGCGCGAGCAGCCAGAGATGGCGTTGTTATCGGCTGGACAAACGGAGTGGATTGATGCTGTCGCTTCTGTTCGCGAGGCAGTGACGTTTAGTGATATGGACTCGTTGCTCAGCGAAGAAGTCAACGCACAGATGTATCGTCGGCAAAAAGAGCTCGCTGCGATGACGCCCGCACAACGACAGGAGGCTCGCGCCCGTTACGCGAGCGAGAACAAAAGCAGCTCGAAAACGGCACTTCCACCAAAACGACCACGCACAACCAAGGAGCCACGATTTATGACGTCTGCCTTCTCTGGTTGGATCGTCGGCACGGCTGCTGATGCGCAGGGACTTGTCCTAGTGCGCTCGCTGCTTGGTGATCCACAGCCGTCCGTCAGCAACGCCAGCTGGTTGTACGCCACGACTCCTGGCGACGCACGTATGACGGCAGCAGGCAATCGCATTACGATAGAGGCACCAACACCCGCGATCCCAGTACCAGCAGCGATTGCCGCACTGGCTCAGGCGTCAGTGAATGCCTCGGCTGACATCGAATTCGCCTGGGTGCTGGATAGCGGTCGCCCCGGCACACCGCCTATACCAGAGATTTCTGGCAGTCTGGAAATCCGTTCAGACGGACTCCGTCTGAACATGATGCTGGATCCGACGGTTGATGGTCAGGCCGATGAATTAACCCTGAGTCAACTCGATAAAGAACGTCTGGCCACAGTCCCTGCAGCGGCCGTTTTCGCCGTAGCAACCGTGCTACATCGCGACAAGGAACATGGGGGGCACATCGTCGGAATTCTGAAGGCGGCGGTGAATACAACTGCGTCCATGAAACGAAAATCCGGATTACCAAACACCGTTGCTGCACGATCACCGCTTGAAGGTTGTGAACAACTGCTCAAGCGCATCGATGGTACCATGCTTGCCTGGATCGAACCCGGCGCGCCGTTTCCGATGGTCACGGTCGAAGCCGATATGACAGCAGCAGATGCAGCCGCTGTCATTGACGCTGCTGGTCTGTCGGCCGACGCCGATGGCATTGCGATGACGATGGCTGGGCCTGTCGCTGTCACCATCGGTTGGCGTAACGGCCATCTGATCGCTACCACCAATCCCGGTGGTTTGGATGCCATCGATCGACGCGGCGGGTTCACGGCCCATCCAGAGATTCAGCGATCGCTCGCAGCCATGCCGTCAGGTGATATCGCGGAATGTGCCCTGCTGCGTCCGATCAACGCGTTGGACATGGCTGCACCTTACGTGGGCATGGTGAAACCCGAAATGAAAGGACAGCTTGCTGATTACCGCGCCCGGCTCGACAAGACGAAGAGCTATGCCTTCATCAGTAGTTCCGTCGTAGGCACCCACATGCGCTTGGATGCTAGCGGCATCTTCGCCATCATCGGCGCCGGTGTCCTAGCTAGCCAAATGAATATCGGGCACGCGGCGAACTAATCAGACATCCACAACCACGCCTAGCCCATTCGCCCATCCGTGAGCTATGCACGGGTGGGCGATTGCTTATTCGACATTGGCCGCTCGATTCACATCCAAAACCAGCAGTAGTCCTTTATCCAATTTGCAGACCGAGGTGACGAGTTCACGAACGGCGCCGTGAATCGTATCTGGCGGTGCTTCGCAGGTCGCCGGGTCGATATCGATGACATTACCGATCTCATCGACGAGCAGCGCGCTGTTGGCATCCTCGGTGCCGCCAAATCCGACCACGATGTTGACCTGCTTTTTATCGTCGGTGCGCGGTGGGAATCCCAGCTTTGTCCGCAAGTCGAGAGCGTTGATGATCTGCCCGCGCAGGTTAATCAGGCCTTTGACCACCGGCGGTGCCAACGGAATCCGAGTAATTGGCTGATGGCGCAATATCTCATGTACCGCCAACACATCAATTCCACAGAGATTTTTGGCGAGACGAAACGTGCAGTATTGGCGATGGGATCCGGCTATATCGATCATGGTTCAACCCTTGTAGAAGTCAGGGATAATGGTGCGCACGACATTCTCGACATCCAGTATCTCGGTCACTTTGCTGTTGATGACCAAGCAGCCCTTGATGCCAGCTCGGGATGCCTTCTGGTGCTGTTTGATCGGTTCCTCAACGGTGTCGATGATCTTGCCAACCACGAGTCCAACCTGCCGGTTGCCATGGGCATGGACGACGACGGGAATAATTCCTGGGGAAACTCCAGCCTCCGGATTTCGTGGGCTGACCCGCCGTTCTGGCAACACCTGAAATACGCGGATGTGGGGCAGGATATCGCCTCGATATTGGATGACCTCCAGATCACCGGCTGATTCAATTTGGGTGATGTCCATTTCTTCAAGCCTGATCACCTGCGTGAGTGGAACAGCCATGCGTCCATCGTCAGGACTCTGGAAGACCAAGAGCGGGTCACGCGCATCGCCCACCACGCCTTCGGCGACTTTGGCCGCTTCTTTGTCCTTCCCGACCGCATGGACCCGAGTTCCAAGTCCGAAGACATCAAGAATGAGCGCCACTGCACCATCACCAAGGAAATTTGCACCGGCGAATACCGATAGACTCTTGAGCTGTTTATCCAGCGGTTTAACGACGATTTCACCGGTATCGAGTACCTCGTCCACGACCACGCCAAACTGATGTTCGTCCGCCTGCAGCACCACGATATTGATCGCTGCGGCATTGCTCTGCACCAGTTGCAGTTCCTTGTTCAAATACACCAACGGCAACAAGCGGCCGCGGAGACGGTACACCGGGGCACCATACACATCCTCGATGGCTTGCGCTGCCTGTTCATGTTCGATGCGGACAAGTTCCAGCAAATTGACCTGCGGGATCGCGAAGCGCTCGCCGCCACTGACCACCACCAGTGCGGGGATGATCGCCAAGGTCAGTGGAATCTTAATGGTGATCGTCGTACCCTTGCCAACAGCACTGGCGATATCGACCGTGCCACCGATTTTTTCTATGTTGGTACGGACCACATCCATGCCGACACCACGACCGCTGATGTTCGTCACCTTCTCGGCAGTCGAGAATCCGGCAGCAAAGATCAAATTCAGGATCTCGCGCACCTTCATCCGTCCAGCTTGATCTGTCGTGATAAGCCCTTTTTCAATGGCCTTGGCTTTGATCCGCGCGGGATCAATACCGGCTCCATCGTCCTGGATTTGCAGCGATACCTTGCAGCCCTCGTGATAAGCACGTAACAAGACGCGCCCTTCTTCAGGCTTGCCTGCTGCGCGACGCTTATCTGGCATCTCGATCGCATGATCCACCGAATTGCGCACCATGTGGGTCAGGGGATCTTTGATCGCTTCGATGATCGACTTGTCGAGTTCGGTATCCTTGCCTTCCATGTCCAAGCGAACTTGTTTCCCGACCGCACGGGCAAGATCGCGAACAACCCGCGGCAGTTTGCCCCAGACCGCCTCAACCGGCTGCATACGCGTCTTCATCACCTCTTCCTGCAGCTGAGTGGTTATATGGTCGATCTCGTTTAGTATTCCACGAATGGCATCGACTGTCCGCAACAGACTGCTGTTCATATCCGGGTTCAGCGATAACGCACCGTCCCTCAATTTGGTCAGCAGGCTTTCTCCGGCATGAGCAACGACCTGAAGCTTTTCGAATCAGAAGAATCCGCTCGTTCCCTTGACCGTATGGATGGTTCGGAAAATCAACGAGATGACCTCCCTATTATTGGGATCCTGCTCAACTTGCAGAAACTCTTTGTCGAGCCAATCGAGGTTTTCGTAACTCTCGACTAGAAATTCTTTGACCAGTCCATCAAGGAGCCTCCGTTGCTCTCTGCATACATAGGCAGGTCGGCATCCGGCAGCAAGCGCGGCCCCTGGCAGAAGGAATCAACCCGATTGATGGACTATTATGTCCTACTCAGGGCTGATAGATCCACACCTTGCCTTCGATGGAAACGATGACGAGGTTCCCATTCCAGATGATCGGTGGCAATAGGTCGGAACCAGCGTCGATTACAAAGGATGACGGTCCAAATACCTGCAGCACGCTACCGCGAGCGACAACCGCATGGCCGGCCCACGTCATTGCAGCCTGGATTCGCTTGCCCTGAGTGACTTGCTCAATGCGGCCCACTTCGGACCAAGCACTCGGGCCTCGTAAGAGAATCCGACCAATCGCCGTTATCGCTACTCCAGGACCACCAGCGATACTCGTCTCGGGCAAGGCTTCGGTTTTCACGACGGTGCCGTCCCAGCTCCAGCGCTGCGTCGCACATACACCACTTAAACCGCCGGCGTCGTGCCAAGCAGCCAAGATTGGACCGGAAAGCGTGTCCACTTGCTCCAGGTGACCATCTTCGGCGCGTAGGCGCTCTAGCCGACCATCACTATGTGCTGCCAACAGCATGTCGCCTTGTAAAATTACCTGCGCAGCAAATGGCGCCCCAACCGGGCTCCGCCACAATTGGCGCGAGTCAGTTCGATCAATGGCCCAAATCCGACCGTCTAAACCAGGCACCATGAGCAATTCCCGATCAAGGACCAATGGGCTGCGGTAACTGAGTGGGACCCAGTCTGACGCCACCGGCAAAGGGAACCGCTGCGTCTCTTTACCGTCACTACGTACGGCTAGGCGCTCGCGAGTGGTAAGCAGAATGCCGTCGCCGAATGCGGCAACCGGAGCAAATACCGGCTCGTTTAAAACAGCCGTTCCAGTGATCGCCATGGTTACGGCCTGGGAATTCGGGGTCGCCAACGACACGAGGTGGCTTCGATCGGCAAGCCAGAGAGCGCCACGGACGACAGCGGGAAGCGCGGTGAGCGGATGCCCCACATCCAGCTTGACCATGGGCGTTCGCTCCAGCCGGGCCGCCAAACGCCAACCAGCCTCTGCGTTTGATCCCTTGACGCTGACTGCCGCATATCCGGCATGACGAATCTGTAACGTGAGATCGACCCGTTCATCGGCCGAGATATCTAACACGATGGGCGTAACACCAAGCACCTTCTCATGTGCACCGATCACCTCGGCTCCGATTGGCATGGATGTGATGACCAGCGGCAAATAGGCGAGACCAATTTCTCGTGCAATGGCATCGCACGCAGCCACATCACCCCGCCGCAAGGCGATTTGCAATTCCGCACGCAATTGAACATGGCGCGCCGCTTTGGTTTTTGCATCCTCCAGATCAACCGATGCCTCTTTGACAACCAGGGTCTGCTGCCAATCGGCGCGCTTGACTATAACCTCCAAGGCGGCAACTGCGCCCTTCCAGTCTCCGGCGCGGCCCAAACGGTGGGCATGATCCAGCGCAGCACGAGCATGTGCTTCAAGTATGCGGAAAGTCTGGGCACGTGCCTTCAATGCGTCAATGAGGGCCGTGTCGGTGTCAGGAATTTGCCCGGCCAAGGAATTCATCTCTTCCGCCCGCTCAGCGGCATTCCGAGAATTACTGGCGGCACACGATGCCAGCGTACTGATCAAACGTTCAATCCGATTGCCTTCGCTCAATTGTGAAAAGGTCTTTTTTATAACGCTCAGTTTGTTACGAGCCGCATCAAGTGCCTCAGAGTTCGCGCCATTGGCGATGACATCAACCGCCGCGTTTATTGCCGATTCGACCCGATCGCCGACCGTTTTTGCAACCGCAGCAGCCGAGGCCGCACGCGCCTCAATGTCAGCACCAGCGCCGACGCCGCCAATACGCAACTGCGCTAATTCGGCTTGTACTTCCTTGTAGGCACCCGCCTGAGCCCGCTGTTCGAACTGCGTGAGCTGCTCAAGCAACTGCTTGAGCCGACCCTGAAGCTCGCCCTCCAGCGTCACCAATCGTGCCTCCAACGTTGCATCTGGTCGTGACTGGCGAACTCGGGCGAGCGATGATAAGCGGATGTGCAGTGGCTGTGCGACCGACTGAGCCGCTTCCATCGTTTCGATCCGCCATTTTGCAAGCACACTCAATGCGCCGGCAGAGCGATGCGCCTGCGCCGCGTCTACCGCCGCCATTGCACCGGTGATATCACCGGTGGTAAGTCGGGCCCGTACTTCCTGGGTCAGCGCCTCAGAATCAGCCCGCACGTCCTCCTCAACATCGTGGAGACGCTGGGTCAGCGCAGCAACCTCGGGCATCGACCGAATCCGGGAACGGGCGAGGTTAAAGTCTTCGTTCTTGATCGCCTCGAGGATCAGTGTGTGTTCTGCTTCTATCGCTGATTCCACGCGTTGTTGCAAGCCGGCAATAACGCGACTTGACGACAGATCTGATTCGACCCGCTTGCGCATTTCTCCAACTTTCTGACGCGCATCAACCCATTGGCGTCCAGCGATAAGCTGAACGATTTCTTCCTCGTTTTGCCTGAGTTCATCCTGCTTGCGGCTATAGTTGTATACCAAGACCGCGATGCCTATGCAGATCGCCAATAAGGCGACGAGGCCGATAAAAACCACCGATCGTCCGCCATCACGCTGCTTACTACTATGGTAGGGCGTTATATTGGAGACCATCGCAGATTTCGCCGCAGAAGCTGCCCCAGCCATCCCGACTGGAATCGCCGTCATCGGTGCGCCACCACTGAGAATGCCACTTGGTGCCCGTGGCTCGGAAGCAGCTTTTTGTTGAATCACTTTTTTCGCGACCAGCGATCGCAAGACGCGGCCAAGATTGAGACTGCTGTCCCGACAGAGTTCGGCGATTTGCTCAACCGTCGATTTGCCGTCAATAAAGTTAAGGACCAACTTTTCATATTCACTGAGTTGTCCCGAGGACTGTTCGCCCTCGGACAAAGCGAACACGATCTGCCAATTGGGGATTTCCCGTTCGACCGCAACAATGTCATTGACGCGTTGGTCACAAGTCTTGATTAGCGACTCGACGCCAATGCGCATCTTCAGCGCGGAGGCGCCGATCGACAAGGTTTCCGGGCCGCTACCTTCCGTAAATGAAATGTTGGTGCACGGACCGCGGAACCCGCGCGTCAATGCATCCTCGATCATGGATTGGGAAACCTGATCCGCTTCAGCCTCACTGATCAATTGGCGCTCCATCAAATAGGCCCGCGCCTTGGTCCCGGCAGTGATGGCGGCACGCAGTTCGGCTAAGCCAGCATCGTCGACCTTGTGATACTCACGACAGGCATCAGCAAACGCCTGTTCGAGATCACGATGGATATCAACGGCCACTGGATCGCCTGCGACGAGGCAGATCGTCAGGCCAAACCCGTCGCCAAGAGCAGTGAAACAGCCCGACAGTTTCTGTCGGTGCAGGGAATGAAACCTCTCGACCAATTGCGAATCGAGCAGCATCGCTAACTCCGGTGGGTCATTACCGGGACGGACTTCCCGGCCGTAGGAATGTAGGCTGCGCCGTCAGGGCCGCCAGTGCCGACCCAGGTCAACAGCTGATGGTCAGGGTTGGAAGGCTGTCAGGCTGCCATTGCCGGTAATGGCATAGACACCTGACTTGCTCAGTCCGACCGCCGTTGGGACGGCGTCCAAGGGGGTTGACCATAGGAGGTTCCCATCCTTGAATACGAGGAGATGGCTGTCTACGCAACCGATGACGACGCGATCGCCCATGGCAGCTGGTGGAGCCGCAGCATCCACTGGCAGTGGCAATGCAGCTTGTACTGAGCCGTCGATCCCGACGCGAGAGACCTGTTTTCCACAAGCAATGTAGATGACATTGCCTGAAACAATCGGGTCACCTACCGCTGGAGCTACCAGTTGGTGGCTCCAACGCAGACTGCCCTCGCGTTCACCCAGAGTGAAGCAAACCAGCCGGGAACCATCCAGAATCGCTACCGCATCTGTTTCGGACACCAGCAAGAGTTGGCCGATGTCCGCAGCCTGGACATGCAATTCCCATAGCTGTTTCTTGGTCGATTCCTCGACCGCGACAAGTCGGCCGCGAGTATCGGCAATCACCAGCATGCGGTCGATGCCCTTGGTGATGGCCACCGGTCCACTGGTGGCGGCAGCCGACAAAGGAATTTTTGTCGTCAATTGGGCACCAGGCGTACCGCTGTAGATTGCTTCCGCCGCAAAGGCGATGCGCGGAGTTGCGCCCATAACGTCGTTGACATAGGAAATTGGGCGGCCACGCACTTCGGCCTTTGTCGCATACGCCACTGCGGCCCCACGGTTATCAAAGAGCCGCACGCCTGTTCCGGGCAAAGCAACCGCAATCCGTCCGTCTGGGAATAATCCTGGCAAATCGTGTAAACGTGACCGTCCACCACCGAGGGCATCATCCACAGCGAGTGCCCCCTGCGAACGCTTCTGCCCAGTATTCGCCAGCGTGATGACGCAGTCGGTTCCGGCGAGGATGATCTCGTCACTGCTGTTTACTTGAATTGAGCCGATCTGATGACCTACATCCACGTGCCATTGTCCAGCACGATGGAGTTCGGCAGCCAGACGCCACTGCTGGGCAGCATCACGAATTGATTTGGTAACCGGCTGCCAACCTGCGGCCTCGATCACCAAATCTCCTTGCTGTCCCGGGGTGTACTGCACCACGGCGGAGGGTGTTTGTCCTATGATCTTTCCATTCAGGCGGACTGTGGCACCTGCAGGCATGGACTCGACAACCAGCGGCAAAACAAAATCAGCGGGCAGTTGCGTGCCATAACCGGCAACCAAATCACGCCCAGCGCTCCAAGCTTGTTCCCACTGCCGATTGTCCAGAAAGCCGCGGTAGCGCGCATATTTATCCTTCTTCGCCGTCTCGGCACGGACCTGAACCTCATGGCGTTGGCGGATAGCCGCCGTGTCAGGTGCGCCTGGATGGCGAGCGATGAACGCAGCCAGTCGCTCAATGGACGCATCGTTGCCAAGCGCCGCGACATCGGCTTTCGCGCTACTGAGCTCAGTGGCAATCGCAGCACGTGCCTGCCGTACCGAGTCACCGGCACTCCAAGCCACCGCAGTTTGCTCGACAGCGGCAAGTTCTGCATCCGCGCGAAGCAAGTCAGAGGTTCGTAGCCTTTCCACATTCCGCAGCGCTCGCTCGATAGAGGCATTGACCGCGTCAGCCTGAGGCGCCAACCGCGCGATAGCCGCACGCGCCTTGGTCGCCACTTCCTCGTTGGGCGATTCAGCTACGTCCCGGAACTGAGACATAGCCGCACCCAAGCTTCCGCTTGCCTCTGTTGCCTGAGCCGCAGCCAGCAGTCGCGGCGCATCCTGAATTTGCTTCAGTTTGTTATCGCGATTTTTCTTTTGCGCGGACAACCGTGATAACAAGTCCTTGATACGTGGGGTGGAGTCGTCTTTGAATACAGCAATATGCGCGCTTAGATCGGTGTCAGCTCGTTTCAGATCACCGGTTTCGATCATGCCATGTACACGTTCGATGTCTCGCGAAGCGGTGTGCTGGAATGCTACCTGCCAGGTACCCGTGACGTCCGCCATAGACCTCCGAATACGACGCCAGCGATCGCCATCACCCAACGACTCGATGCGGCTACTGAGATCGTCAATGCCACCTGGAACAACCGTTTTGAGTGCCGCCAATTGGGTGCCCTTGGGATCCTTTTCCGCATCGACAATTTGTTCTTGAAGCGCCTCGATCTCCTTGTGCAGACCGCGTTCCTTCATGATCGGATAAATTGCCGCGGCAGCGCCAAGAGCGATGACGAGGAACGAGGCCGCATACACCAGGGCAATACGATTGCCCACCCTCTGGGTAGCGGCGAGGATTTCGACCAATCGCGAGGTGCGCGGGTCATCACTGGGCATTGTGCGTAGCGCTGCCCGATAGCTGCGGATCGCAGCCCAGTAGCGGCGAACGCGACGGAACTGGTGTCCGTTCTCAATTTGCGTCTCGACAAACCGATCGTGAACAACCGTTTCAACCTGCCGAATATGAGCAAGCAGATCCGGATTGTCGGATTGAATGGACGCAACCTCACGCCAGATAGTCAATGCGGCTTCCCAATCTTCGGTCTGCTCCTTGAGACGAGCCATCGCCACCAGGGAGTCGAGTCGATCCAGCATGCCTTCTTTGCTGGTGACCGAAGCGGTCGCCTTCACTTTGTCGGGATTGACCAGTCGAGTGGTTGCTGGAGTGCCACCAGCCCGGCGGGTTGCTGAACCACGATGTGGATCCGCGCCGCAGAAAATACACAAACGGTCAGAAACTCCAACTGGCCGCCCGCACGACAAACATGTCAACTGTAACGAGGCATTGCACTTTTGGCATTCTTGGGCTTCGCGATGGTTGACCTCGCTGCACTGGACGCAGACGACCACGTCTTCGGACTGCTCGTCCTTGGCCGCGGTCGAGAATATCTTCGCGAGTTGTCGCCGCGCCTGTTCGTTAGTTTTGTCCAAATCAATAATCTTGAGACAGGTCGAGCGTGCATCCTCTAGTCGATCCAGGGCTGCGTATTCCTCGACCAAGGCGTGCAGTTCTTTGACTGCTTCGGGCTGATTACGTTTGCTGTCCTGGCCAAGCAAACAGCGAATGAGGGTCTGGCGAATGGCTGGGTCTGCCGGCTGCAGTTGCACTGCCTTCCGCGCATGGTCCAAAGCCGAATCAAACTGTTTGGCATTCAATGCACCAATGGCGAGCTGGGCAAACGACGATGCTGCCTCCGGGGCATCGCCCATCTTGCTGACGCAGTTCGCCAATTTCTGCGCGGTTTCCTCATCACCTGGTCGGGCCGCCAACGCACGACGGTAAAGCGATGCGGCGCGCGGGAAGTCTTGTTTGGTAACTAGAAAATCACCGTGATAAATGATGTCATCCCGGGTCAACGGCACCGCCAACCCCTGGTCCATCAACTTGACCAAGATCAGCCAAGCATCCAAACGCGTCGCAATGCTATCGCGGATAATGTCGTCAACTGAACGCACTGCATCAACCAATGGAACGATTGCTGATGCCGGGTATTCTTTGCTCACTTCCTTGAGTTGGTCTTCCATCCCTTCACGCGGACCCAGCACGATGCCGCCATCGGGCAACGCCTGACGGACGCGTTCCCACTCATCCTGCCGACGGGCGGACTCCATGAGCAGTGAATTGATATTGAACACGAGCCCATCCGCGCGCGCGCGTTCGACCGATTCAGTTGCTTCTACGTCTTGCGGCCCGGCATCATGAAACACAAAATCGGCGTAGTCCCAGGTGAACAGGCTCTGCAGCTCTTCTTCTGCTTGGCGCTGAATAGCCTCACTGACCGATCCCTGACCGATCACACCAGTCTCGATCAAGCGTGCGACAATCTGCGATTCGCGACCAGAGCCAGATATCTGCGCCACTTCGGAAGCACCGAGTTTACCATCCAGAACCAATCGACGAAGGAGTGCCTGGCGCTCTGCGCCATGCCGGAAACTGATGCCGATCAACTCACCTTGATCGAAGACCACATCGCGTCCGCCTTCGGGTGCCGCCAAACGCAGCATGCCGGTAGCCTTGATACGACTGAGGGTCTGAAGCACCTCAGGTAATGCGAGTGTCCGTAAATTTCCTGCGAAACCCATGTGGGCACGGTAGATGGAGAGCCGTTGACGTCAACGAAAGGTCTGGGAGCTCACAGCCTGATGAAATCGGAGCAAACCGAGTACGATTCGTCGCTTTCCAGCGGTTCCGAGCGATCCGTGATCATTTGGCGGATCATTGTGCTACAAGTCCTGAGCCTGAGCGACCCGCCATCTTGCCGAAGCCGGGTCCACCGACACCCTTTGTGCTGTGCAACGCACCCTGGCCCACAGCGTATGATCACTATGGCCCAGCGTCGAAGCGGTTTTACTTTAATTGAGCTACTAGTCGTCATCGGCATTATCGCGGTGCTAGCTGGACTGCTGATCCCAGCAGTCGGACTGGTCAAGAAACAAGCGCGAACCGTATTGTGCACCAATAATTTAACCCAGTTGGCCAAAATCCTGGAAATGTATCGCCAAGATCACGACGACAATTTTCCTGCCCATCTGCTGTCACTCGTGAACACGGAATATGACATCACGGCCAAAAGTCTGCTGTGTCCGTTTGATGATTTTACCGGATCAAATCCGGATCTTGGTCGCGATCCTGCTTGGCAAGCCAGTAACGATATGAGTCGCGTTCACGAGTGGGATGCCAAGACTAACCGCGGCAGCAGCTATTGCTACGAAGCGAGCAGCAACAAAGGGAAAAACTGGTACAATGGCAAAGATATGTTTGAAAGCGGAGACATCGACTACTTCTGGCGTAATGTTGATGCGGCTAAGCGACCAGCCGTTGGCACGGTGTCGTGGATGGATGGCAAACAAAACCAACATCTCCATGGTAACCTATCCAACACCACCAACCCCACCGGCGCTCCATCTGATTTTGGGAAAGTATTTCCATCATCGCATGTACCGATCATCCGCTGTTATTGGCACGCCAACTGGGGCGGGATGAAGGCGGTGGATCAAGACTCGTTAAAGCAAGTCAACAACGTCACGCTGGGCTTCAATCCGATTTGGAGCACGCCGTATTGGGAGCGCGACGTGGAACCAAAGATTCCTAAGTAATCGTCAACTGCCGTGGACTTCGGCTTGCAAGCCAAGCGCTTGAGCCCGAGCCGCAATCGCAGTTAATTCCTGCTCGTCCAATGCTGTTGCCCATGGTTCTGCCGTAGCGCGAGCTGTCGTATACACCTGCACCCGTTCAATTCTTGCACCAGCGTCGCGTAGATCGCGCAAACGACCAGCCCATGCATCCAATTCGAACTCGGACGGCTTCTCGCCTTTGATGCGACAAAACAACGCCTGAATGACTAATGGCCGCAGCCGACCCAGATCACGCAAGTTGTCGAGTACGCGCTGAAACGGAACGTCCGTACGATCAACCATGCGATACCAGGCTTCGGTGCCAGCGTCGAGTTTCGCCCAGATTTCCGATGGCCGCGCAGCCAGACTGACCAGTGTATCGCGCACAGCCGAGCGCTGAAACAGAGTCGCATTGGTGATGACTACGATCTTCACGTCGGCTAACCCACGCCGATCAAGTTCCTGCGCTGCCATGGTAACCATGCGCGAGAAACCAGCGTACGATGTCGGTTCGCCGTCGCCGCTGAAAGCAATGTCATTAAGCCGTCGTAGTGCCGACGGCGTGCGGTCAAATGGCGCTGCTGACCAGAGCGCAGCACTCGCGTACTGGTCAAGCAAGGTCGCCAATTCCTCAGCCAAGATCGCTTCATCCACGGTCTTGGTGACTGCTGGTGATCTGCGATCAACGCTGCAATAGGCGCAGTCAAAGTTGCACGCGCCGTCCGGATTGAGGTTAATTCCCAACGAGAGCCCGCGCGAACGCCGGCTGATCACCGGATAGCAAAATCGGAATGCCTGCCACGTGCGCGGATGATTACGGAACAGACTAACTCCAACCTCCGGATCTTTCATTTGATTTCACGTACAGCGCGACGGTGTTCACTGCGGCCATCCGAATCAACGATGAGTAAGGGGAAACCAGGGAGTTTGCCCAACACTATGTCCAGTTTGTTCGCTTCGCCGCCAACCAATTGCATGTGGGCATAGGGATTGACCAGCGTTGTATCAACCATGACCGTATAGGTGCGCGATTGCGCCACGATGACAAATTGCAGCGTTTTTCTGCCCAAGATGACATCACCCGGCTTGCCTTCCTCAATCGACAGTGCCTTGGGTGCCGGTTCCAACGCCAAGGGGCGAGGCGCATTCCCTTCGCCTGCGTCCTCGGTGGCAGTACGCCCGACCAGGTCAAACACCACCCGACGCTGGTCGTTCTGGTAGACGATTTTACCTGGCTCTAACTGAAAGGTATAACGATCTCGCACGATGGTCTTGCCCAGGCTCATCGCGATACGATCCAGTTCGGCCTCACCAGCACCAATGTCCTGACGAATGAGCCGCGCAACCGCCTTCGGCAATTGGTCGATCTCGGCACGCGCCTTCTTCAGCCGCGCCTTTTCCAACGCTTCCATTCGTTCCAATTCCGCCACATCCCCACCTGAGCCTTTGATGCCGGTCGTGGTCTCCTCGACATCCAACGTCAACGCAGCAAGCGAAGCGACTCCGATCATCATGCACAACAGGGCGCGCAGCATGGGCGCAAGAATGGCTACGCGGCGATTCCGGCAACGGGTAAGGATCGGGGGCCAGCTCCTTGTACGTCCCAGGCGAAGTCCTAGCGTTCCCCGCGCGCCATGACCGGGTCCTTGATCGATTTGCTGGATGCCATCACGGATGCTCGTGTAGCCAACCCGTCGTTCAAACCATCCGTGCAAGCGGCCTTGCGTTTGGCCTGTGCAACCAAGCTGATCGCTGCGGGGCGTCTGTTGAGTCTGCGTTTTGACGGTCAGGTACGCGAAATCATCGTTCATGGCACTCCCTCGCAAAGCGAGGACGAGGACCTGGCACTGACTTACTCCGTCCGTGACCAGCACGCGACAATCACCCGCGGGTCGATAACCGCATTGCCCCTGGGCAAGGGGAAACGCGTACACGCCGTGCTACTGCTCGAGCAATTGAGCGACGCTCAGGCCGGGCATCTTCTCGCTGACTTGTTCCTGCAATGGTCGGTCATGGCCGAAGTACAGCATCTCGAAAAGGCCGAGCTCATTGACGAGAACCACCAACTGCGCGAGGAGTTGCGCAGCCAGTTCAGCGACCGCAATCTTATCGGTGTCAGTGGTGCCTTCCGTCGGGTTGTCGATCAGGCGCATCGGGTCGCCGCCTCGTCTGCCACCGTACTTATTCACGGCGAGACTGGCACCGGCAAAGAGATGATCGCGCGGATCATTCACGACCACAGTCCACGCGCCAACGCCCCATTCATTCCGGTGAACTGCAGTGCGTTGTCGGAAACTCTGCTGGAATCGGAACTCTTCGGCCACGTTAAAGGTGCCTTCACCGGCGCGACCTCCGACCGCAAAGGCCGCTTCGAATCGGCCCACGGCGGAACCATCTTTCTTGATGAGATCGGCGACGTTTCACCCGGTATGCAAACCCGTCTGTTGCGCGTCCTGCAAGAAATGGAAATCGAACGCGTCGGCGACTCCCGCACGCGCAAATTGGATGTGCGTGTCCTCGCAGCATCGAATCGTGTCCTTGAGGATGAAGTCGCCAAAGGCGCGTTCCGTGCCGACCTCTATTACCGGCTCAATGTCGTCTATTTGCATATACCACCGCTACGCAACCGTACCGAGGATATTCCCCACCTCGTCGAGCACTTCGTCAATCAGTACGCGCACCGCAACATCAAGTTTATCACCGCGATCGCCCCCGAAGTCATGCAGGCAATGCGGCAATACACCTGGCCCGGCAATGTGCGCGAACTTGAAAACTGCGTCGAAAAGATGGTGGTCATGGCCCCAACCGGCGAGTTGACCGCAGACTTGCTGCCATTTGCCGTACTCGCCTTCGATCCGCACGTGAGCAAAACCGCAACGCCTAATGAATCCAGCTTCGAAACACAAATCGCAGCGCGCATGCAGCGCGAAACCATGACCGTCATCCAATCCGGTTCCGCTGATTTGTATGATCGTGTCCGAGCCACGTGGGAACGACACCTCTTCGAAGCCGTGCTTGCCGCTTGCGACGACAATAAGTCCAAAGCGGCGCAAGTCCTCGGGATTACCCGCAACACGCTGGCAGCACGACTCAAGGAACTATCAGCGATCCAGCGCACCTGGAAGTAATCGTCGATCATGGCCAGCGCCATCTTCAATTTTTTCCTGCCGAGCTTATGCCCAAGGTGCCATGAAGCTCCTGGCCCAATCCTTTGCCTGTCTTGCCACGATGCCTTGCCGCGCATCGCCCATCCCTGCTCCTGCTGTGGGGCCACACGTCTATCTGCCACCGCACCCTGCCACACATGCGACGATCGTGGACTCGCGCATATCGACCGCGTCCACGCCGCCATGCTCTACGTCGGCACCGCCAGTGAACTCATTGGCAATGCCAAGGCTGGCGCCAAGCCCGCTGCGATTGCCGCATTGTCCGTGTTGCTACCGCTACCGGAAACACCCATTCATGCGATAATTCCTGTGCCGCCGTCCCCAGGTCGCCGCCCAGGCCCACATTTAGCGACCGCCTGCGCTCGTTGGGCCGCGCATCAGCTCAAGGTCCCCTGTCTGCACATCCTGCGTTGCACGCGTCACGCACGTGAGCAACACCGATTGTCGCGCGCTGATCGCGCGCGCAACGTATCTGGATTATTCACCTGTCGCGGCACTGCTCCGGAACGCGTCCTGCTCGTCGATGACATCTTGACTAGCGGAGCCACCGCCAGCGCCGCCGCTGCCGCACTGCGTCAAGCCGGAGCACGACACATCATCGCTACGTTTCTCTGCCGAACGCCGTAAGCAACGATCCGACTCGATCAGGATTGGGATCGCAGAAAACGATCGAGAAGTGTCCGCAGATTACGAAATTTACGCAACGCGAATTGACAATCTGCGGAATTTTGGTCATGCTCACAGTTAGGGAAATGTGCGCTGCAGATACTCGTTGAATCTGCACATCGGCTTGGTGGAAGAATATGCATGTCCAGGATCCTCATGTCCAAAATCCCCAAAAGATCCCAAGACCAAGCCGCACTGCCACTGGGATGCCCGGCTTTCATAATTTCTCCCAGGATTAGCCCGGTCCGCTGGGGACCGTGTACACGATAACCAGTTTCGGTCGTAGCGTCGCGTCAACGGTGTATTCGCGGCTGCGGAAGTTCTCTGACGGGGCGGTTCCCCTGGGGCCAAAGCCCTTGAGGCGCCAGCCGTTGTTGGCGGCTCCGCTCGCGAAGGCCAGCGCGCCAGCGGTCACATCAATATCCATCCAACCGGCAACGGTCGTTGTCGCACCGGTGCCGTCAGCAACAGCGTTAATGTCAGTGCCGAGACCGTTGGCACCAGCGGTTGTCCATGGCGTACCGGCAGCGGCATTGAGCCACGAGCCCGTCGCTTCGCTCCACGGCTTGAGTAGTCGATGGGCGCCGAAACTGTGCGCTACCGCGGAGTACTGGTAGAGCGACAGCGTTGCCGACTGGACCGTCGCGCCATCGGGCACCGGACCGCCCTCCGACACGAAGATCGGGAACTTCGCGATGATCACGCGACTATCGTTGCCAAAAGTATCGTGGGTGGCGGTGAGTGTCGAACTGGTTCCTCCTGACGTCATGGTCGGTGAACCGTTGGACAGATAGGAGTCGGTAGCACCGACGTAGCCGTTCACTCCGCTTTGCAGCGTCACTGTCGTGAACGATGTCGAGGAATTCACAGTCAGCGTAGATGCACTGCTGGTGACACTGCCGGCGGAGTTGGTCACGACCACGCGATAGGTCGCGCCGCTGTCAGCGGTACTCGTGGCCGGCGTGGTGTACGCTGAGCCGTTCGCTCCGACGATATTCACGCCGTTCTTCTGCCACTGGTAGGTGAACGGTGCGGTTCCCGTCGCGACCACGATGAACGTCGCGGTCTGGCCAGCTGTCACCGTCGCGTTCGCTGGTGCGGTGGTGATCGCGGGCGCCACCACCGTGCTACCGCCATCGGGAATAATCTCGATATAGGCGATGCCCGGATTGCCCGGGAGAACGGCGGCGTTCTTGGAGAAGTCCAAGGTCAACTCGCCATCGCTGAGATTCACGTGGATGGTGGCGACACCGGCGGTCTTCGCACCGTATTGCTGATAGGCATCGAATGCGGTCAGCCAAGCCTGACCTTCGACCTTGGTATTGAGCAGACGCTGGCCAGCAGCCGTCGAGAGCATGTCAGCCATGCCAACCTTCACGGTGTAGCCACCATTGGCGAGCGGGATGCGATAGGTCGTCACATTGGTAGCGTCGTTGAATGTGCGATACTGTTGAAACAGGGCTGGGTCGGTCGTCCCCGTGACCGCAGCGGTGGTGGTGATGGCGCTGGTCTTCCAGTTGTCGTTGATGCTGACCCAGTGGCCGTCCCAGCCCCAATAGCCGTCTGCGTGTGGCTGATCATGCAGCCACACCCGACCCTGCGAGTCGGTCAGATCATAAGCGGCCCATCCGTAGACGCTCTCATTGCGCGCATTGCCATCGACAACCGTGCGACCGCAGTTGATCCGCACCGGCTGATTGGACGGGATCGGGATGTTGATCTCGACCGTCTTCCAAGCGCGAGCTTTATAATTGTCGGTGACTTCCACGCGGGCCAGGTAGCGGTGGGGTGTCGTGTAGGTATGGCTGCACGAGGTGGCGCTTGGGCCGGACACCGTCGGGTCTGCCTTGCCGAAAAAATACCCAGCCGGGAACCATTCGATATTGGTGATCGAGCCATCAGGATCGCTCGCAGATGCGTTAAAGTTTACGGTCAGCGGTGCGGGACCAGAGATCGTGCTCGCGGTCAAGCTGCTCACGACGGGCATCAGGTTTCCGGGATGCTTCGACAAGCTCAGCGAGAGGTCGCCATAGAAGACCGCGACCACACTGCCGGTGTAGGCAGGAAAAAATGATTTGTAGGCATTTCCCCACGAATCCCCTGCGGCCAAGCGAGCGCGAAAGGCAGTCTTCAGTGACGAAACGCCCGCGACGTCGAATGCGCTGGCGAAGGTGCTGATCGAAGCCCCTACGCTCAAGACGTTGCCGCCACCCCGGGTCAGGATCTGGTTGTTCACTACTCCGCCGATGAAGCCTGATCCGCACGATATGTTCACCACGAAGCGCGATTGGGCGAGCATGTCATGAATGGAATACGCGGTAACCGCGCCACTCGAATAGCGGTCTGCGGTTCCATGCGAGGTTTCGTGAATCAACTCCGAACCGTTCACAAAGCCTACTTCTGGTGGCGCATAGGTCGCAGTGGATAGCCCAAGATCCAATAAACTATTCATATCAGTCGCGAGAGAAAAAATATCCTCGTAATAGATCGAATGCGGCAGTCGCGAAGCGCCAGTGCGATAGTCGTGGTTGGCCTGGAGTGCACGCTTGATCAATACCTCCTCATCACCGAAGGGGCTCGGGATCACCACCGGGCCCGGCAATGGCGCTGGTAACGCATTGATGCGGCTAACCCAGATGTGGTAATCATAGGGCTGTAACGAATCATTAACGACATGCGACATTTTCTGCAAATTCATGAACGATATATCGGTCATGGACGGGATCTCGCTGGCAACATCATGATTCTTGTGTGGCAGTTGGCCGATCAGGATGGCGCCGGCCATGAATTGTCCGGGCGTGAGGTATTCGCTGCGGAGATTGTTCCACAGCACCAACGCATTCGCGGAGGTTAAGGCTCCCGACATGGGAAGGATCTTCGCCGTATATCCGTCAGCGATGAGGTCGGCCTTCAACCGGTCCACCTCGAGTGAGATTTTAGGCAGGAGCAGATTGTTGACGACGAGCAGCACCAACATCCCCGCCCGATCATTGGCGGCGCGTACCTTGATGTTGCATGTCGCAGTATTCGAATCAGTGGTGCCATCATTCACTTTCCAGGTGAATGAATCGGTGCCGAGGTAGTTCGCATTGGGTTTGTAGGAGAAGCAGCACTTCGGTAAGAGGGTCACGGTGCCGTTGGTCGGCGCGCTGACCAATTGCATGGTGCACGTAGCTGTGGCGTCGGCAGTGTAGATTGCTGGCATCTCGTCGCGGCCAGGGTCAGGAACGTGATTCTTTACCACCGCGACATTCATCGACTGCGCTACCGGGGCGGTAGCCGCCAGAGCAGTAGCCGAAACGAACAACCAGAGCAGCCCGACAAACATCCACGACGGGGCGCGGGAGATGCGCGTTGCCTGATTCAGAGTAGCAGAAGCGGAGCGATCGTGGTGCACGGCGAGCTCTCCAAGGGGTGGTCATCCGCTATTGCTTCGACCCCCGAGGTGATGATGGACCAGTGCGCAATGTGCAGGAATCTGTGTGGTGCACCGACGAGAGCTGTTCGTTAAAAAAATCACAGTAATAATTTATAAAAAATGCGTCATCCCGACTGCCCTGGCCTCTATACGTAATAGATATGTCAGACCCCGACGTACTCGACTTGTTGGCCAGTCGTTCGGCGCGTGGCGATGCCCAGGCCTTCACCGCGCTGGTCGAGACCCTGGCGCCGGGAATACGGGCGTTCATCGCCGTGCGCGCGAGTTCAGCAACTATGGTGGACGAAGTGGTGCAGGCCGCCTTCGTCACCGCCTATCTCCAGATGTCGACCTATGAGCCGCGCGGTAATCTCGAGGGCTGGATTAAAGGCATCGCCCGCAATCACCTGCGCGAGGAACTGCGTCGCCAACAGCGCAGCATACCCAACGACGATCTTGCCGAGCGCTTGGTGGTCGATGACTGTCTCGCCACGTTCGAGGATGTCGAACAGCAACAGCACGCTGCTGAGCGTCTCCACGGTTGTCTGGAGCGATTGCCGGACAGCACCCGTCGCTTAATCAAGTGCCGCTATTGGGATGACGAACCGTTGGAACAACTTGCTAAACGCGTGCGTCAGCCAGCGAATCGACTTGCCGCGTTGCTCTATCGTGCGCGGCAGTCGCTGATGAGCTGTCTGGAGAGTGGAACGTGAACGAATCCGAACAGGAAATGCTGTTCGACGAAGCACTCGGTGAGGAACAATCACCCGCGCGGCGGCAAGCGCTCAACCGACTGCTCGCGGCGAATCCAGCCGCGCGGTCAGCGTGGATTGCCCACCGTCGACTGGCGGTGCGAATCCGCGCGCTTGCGCCCAGTACTGATCTCGGCGTGCGTATCCTCGAAGTGGCCCGCGCCGGTCGCGAGTCCCGCCGGCAGGCGGTGTCCAACGGCGTCCTGCTCCGTCTGGCCAAGCGCCGGCGACGCCAGTGGCTTATCGGCGCAACCGCCCTGGCGGCATCACTCCTCATCGCGTTGGCCACCGTTGCCTGGCCGCAACTCGTGGTTGAACCGCGCGTCGCTGATGACCGCCGTGAACAGATCGCCGAACTGCATCATGCCGATGGTCGCCGCGAGCCGATCCTAGAGGGAGCCACAGTCACCGCTGAGGCAACGCTCGCGGTGCGCTGGCGCGATGGCAGTGTTGCGGATCTCACTCCAGGCACGCAGGTCATGGTTGCGCATGACGGACTGCGCTTGGCAAGCGGCGCGGTTGACTGCTCAATTGTACCACGTCCTGGCGCACCATTCCACATCGACACCAAGCATGCGCAAATCGCCGTGATCGGTACGCGTTTCCATTGCACCGCCGACGAGCAGGGCAGTGCCGTGTCGGTCAGCGAGGGCAATGTGCGGATGGCCGCAGCGGGCTCCGAACTGTTGCTCGCTCCGGGGGAGGCAGCCAGGGCCTTCACTGGTTCAGCACCGCGTCGGGAACGGGTGATCCTGCGCTGGCCAGGCGATGGAGCCAAACTGAGGAGCGGTGTAGTCGATGGGTCAGGCATCCTGCGCAGCAGTATTGATCACGAAGATGTCATTGGTCGCCCGTATATTCGATTCAACACGCTGACCAATGGTCGAGCTCTGTTTGATTGGCGCCCGGGACTGGTGCTACGGGCCGCCATACGCTGCCAGGACCAACGCATGAAACACTTGACCCTGCAGTGTTCCGAAAGAAAGGCCCAGATAAATCAATTCAAGCGCCTGACCGTCCCCGTATTGCCTGGTGGGTGGACCGTGGCGACTTTCGACCTCGATGGCTTGCGCAGGCCTGAAGGTCAGACCAGCAGGACCACCGCGGATCAGATCGACGCCCTGCTCCTCTACCCGGGTGACAAAGACGCGAATACATCCTTCGAGCTTGTCTGGGTTGAGGTAGTAGAGCCGATGCCGTAGCTCTTTTTGGTAAACCTGGGATCGCCGAGTTGCACTCGGCTCGAGTCTGCATCCGAGCCGAGTGCAACTGCCCTCTGACAACCTCACCCGCTCTGCGCGACAAGGGATGCTTTGTAAATTTTTGGCTAAATCTTGGACATACGCTTCCGTCAGAAAAATATGCATTGCAGATACTCGCTGAATCTGCGCATCGGCTTGGTGGAAGAAAGTGCATGTCCAGCACGTCTACAGATTTCGCAGATTATAAGATTTCGCAGCGCGAATCGACATCTGCGGAATCTCCGGATAATAATCGAGATATCCAGTTTCAGGTGCGCGACAATTCGCGGACCAATTTCCATACCACGCCGCGCCGCTCTTCGTTGAGTGCGCGAATCGCATCGACGAGGCGCTGAACTTCTGGATCAACTGGCTCACGTACCCGCGGAATCAATGCGGTTGCAACACCAGCATTGGATTGATCGACCATTTCCGCATAGGCAACTTCGCTCAAGCCGAGCATCTGGCGCAATTTGAGATGGGTTTTTTCGCGCCCAGGCAAATCGCCCTTCAACAGTCGGGCCGCGGTCAACACGCTGAGATCCGCCGCCTGCGCGAATGCTTGCTGGGTCAATCCGCGATCGCGAACCAGGCCGACGAGAGCAGCATGCAACTGATGTTTCGGCGCGCTTTCGGGCATAGCATGAGCAGTGACCCGATCAGTTTCAGGTTCGGCAAATGCAGCCTGCGCTGGTGATGAACGCGCGATCAAATCTGCATAAGCAGCTTCGTCGAGTTCCAGCAACTGGCGCAACTTCGCATGGGTGGTGCGTCTTCCCGGCAACTCACCCCGCCGCATCAACTTTGCTGCAGTCAAGGCCGTCACTCCGGACGCCTTGGCAAAAGCGGTTTGATTCCAGCCATTTTTACGCGCCATCTCAAGCAGTGCGCCATGGAATGGATTGACCGCTGGGAGAATATCGCTTGGCTGCGCTGGCTCGGGGGCGGCAATTGTTTGTTCAAGACTGGCGGCAAAACCAGACTCATCGAGACCGAGTGCTTTGCGCAATGGATCCAGCACTTCAGGGCGAGTCGGCGGATTACCTGACGACAGAAGTGCAGACAGCGCCAGATACGGAATACCATGCGCGTGGGCAAAGGCTGCAGCGGATTGGCCCGAAGCAGCGATCCGTTCAGCGGCGAGACGTGCAAGCGTTGGCATTGGGCGTCCTGGTTCTGGCAGGGTTGGCGTGACGATTGTTGCCGCTGGTTGCTCGCGTGATCGCTGTGCTGCAGCACGGATGTCGTCCATCGGAACGCCGAGTTTTTCCGCTAATAAATCAATGGTCGCCGCCCTCGGTACCGCCCCACGCTTGGTGATGCTGATCATCGTTGCATAGGGAATTCCCGATAAATCGGCGAATGTGCGTTCGGTGAGACCGCCTTCAAAGAGATGCTTGAGCACAAATTGACGCAAATCGAGTGGGCCATCACTGGGGATTCCGATCGGGTCGCGCGCGCTGGCGGCGATCACCCGGGCAAACTCATCGCTCGGCATGGCTAGTTCACGACGCAATGCTTCGCGATGCTCGGCTTTGCGCGGGATTCCGCCCTTTCCAGCCCAACTGAGTAAACTAGCATAGCCGATATCAAGTCGGGCCGCTACTTCGCGAGCATTGGTGTTTTTTGCAGTGAAATGCGCCTGTAAAAGTTCAGCAAGATGGGCCATGCGGGGACGGGGTTGTAGTTGGGTCAACATCGACCGCAACACCCTTCACCGACCCCGCCATGACCACGCTGTGGATTCGCTCTACCGACTGTTTTTGTACGGAAAAAACCGTGCCAATTGATGCACGTGAGTCCTTATTGACCCATTTGTATTTTCGTAACCCCTGTAATGACAGGAATATGCGTTGGTAGTTTGCAGTTGCAATTGATAGAGCGAAATTGCATAACCCGCCCCAAGCGACGCATCGTGCAACCACTCCCCCCAACCAATCGGCTATCGCCCAAAAATCAGGTGACCCTGCCCCGCGAGGCAGCGGCTCTAGCTGGTGGTCCGCCACATCTGCGTGCGTTGCCACACCACATGCCCGGACGTCGCGATCGTACGCTGTTTCATCCCGTCGTTGTGCTGATGACGGAAGATGGCTTACGCCGTCGTGAACGACTCATCATCAATGACACGACCATCGTGTCCGCAGACAAAACAGTGTTGGTACAAGAACTGAATGCCGGCGCGGTGCCGTTGGCGATTGATGATCAACGTCGCGTGGTCGTGCCCGCGCACCTCGTTGATTATCTCGTTCTGAAGCGCGATGCGCTCTTCGTGCCGACCGCTGATCTCATCTATCTCTGGAACCCCGACGAGTTCCGGCGCTGGCAAGAGGCTGTCCCTCCGGCTGGCGGTCTCGACCTATCCCGCTTCATCATCGTTTGAGAGAAGGACCCGTCATGAGCGACCCCGTCTCCGCGACCATCACCCACGCCCTCGACCATGTGGCCGAGCAACCGACGCAGGTCTCGACCGACGAATTGGAAGCGGCCCTCGCCGCGGCCGCGTCGCGTCGCGAGGCGCTTGCCCGTAGCGGCGTGCGCGTGGCTGAGAGTCCTTACGTCCACTTTCTTCGTCGCTTCGCTGCCGAGTCGGTTCCGCCGACTCTCGCACAAAGCGCCTAATCCAGCGTGTCCGGTCGCCCCCATACGAGTGTCATGCTCGCCGAGGTGACCGGGCTGCTCTCGCCAGCTCCCGGCCGTCGATTCCTCGACTGCACCCTGGGTGCTGGTGGGCACACCGAAGCTCTGCTCGCCGCAGGAGCCGAGGTGCATGGGATCGATCGGGATCCGCGCGCCCGTGAGCTCGCGCAACAACGGCTCGCCGGTTTTGCCAACCGGTTGACCGTGGGCGGCGGAACATTCTCCACGGCAGCCGAAAGGCTGATCGCGGAGGGTGTTCGTTTTCATGGCGTTATCGCTGACCTGGGGGTTTCAAGCATGCAAATCGACGCTGAAGGACGCGGCTTTTCGCTACGCGATACCGTCAGCGCCGACATGCGTATGGGCGATGGTTGCGCGAGCGACGCACTGGAATTGATCGACTCGCTGCACGAAACCGACCTCGCCGACATCATCTTCCGTTACGGCGAGGAACGCCTCTCGCGTCGCATCGCCAGTGGCCTCAAACGCGCCCGCACCGCCGGCGTTACCTCCTCGGCTGGACTCGCCGAAGCTATTCGCCGCTGCGTCCCCGGCCACCAACCACGTCATCCTGCGCTGCGTACGTTCCAAGCTCTGCGCATCGCGGTGAACGACGAGATGGGTGAACTCGAACGTCTACTCGCCGCGTTGCCCAAACTGGTGCAGCCGAGTGGCCGCGCGGTGGTTATTTCATTTCACAGCCTCGAGGATCGCCAAGTGAAACTCGCCCAGCGCGCGCAGCACGCCGCGCATGTCTGGGCTGAGATCAGCCGCCGGGTGGTTACTCCCTCCGAATCCGAGATCGAAGCCAATCCCAGGTCGCACAGCGCCAAGTTGCGCTGGGCCCTGGCCAAGGAAGCCGCATGAATCCCACGCCGAATTCCCGCTTCCATCTCATCCTTGCAGCATGCTGGATCGGCACGGCGGCATGGCTGGCGATCGCCATTGCTATTGCCAGTGGCGAAAAAACCTCGCTCGAACGCAAGCGTGGCGCGGAATTCAAAGAGCGCCGTGAACTAGTATCTCAGCACGAGCGTCTGCGCAGCGAGATCGGCTGGCTGGGCAGTGCGCCTTCGATCGAACAAGCCGTCGCTCGCCTGGGTTTGCCCATCGCACCGCCAGCGAGGCTTGCCTCGCGGTGAACGGTTACATTCCCCCTCCTCGACTCTGGCGCGTCGGCCTCCTGCTACTCGTCTTTGTCTGTCTCTTCGGCGTACTTGGCTTCCGGCTGCATCGACTGCAGATCGAAGAGGGCGGTCATCTCGCGCATATAGCTGAGAAACAGCGGGTTCGCACGTGGATTCTACCAGCGTCACGTGGTTCGATGTTCGACGCCAGCGGCGCCCCAATCGTGGTGTCGCAATCGTTATGGACGTTGAGTTGCGATCCCAAGCAAATGACCGATCGCCTGCGGGCGACGGTTGAAATCAACCGCATCGTTCCTGAGGTCAGCCGCGATGCTCTGCGTACGCAATTCGAATGCGGGAAAGATGGACGCACACTGCGCCGCGGACTCAATGATGAACAAGCGAAGGCCATCATTGGCCTCAAACTCGTCGGCGTCGAACTGAAGCGCGAATTCGCCCGCACCTATCCCGGCGGAGCAATCGCTCCACACATCGTCGGCTTCACCAATGCTGACGGCAAGGGTTCCGCTGGAATTGAACAGACGCTTGATGCACGCCTCGCTGGGACTGATGGAAAGGAAACACTGCAAATTGACGGCCGGGGTCGGCCAATCATGTCGACTGGCGGCACCAGCATTGCTCCGGTCCCAGGGGCCAACATCCAATTGACCATCGCCGTTGCAGTTCAACAGCGGCTCGAAGCTGTCCTCGATGAGGCTGGTGCCAAGCATCGACCGATCGGCATTGCTGGCCTCGTGATTCGCCCTTCGACTGGCGAGATTGTGGCGATGGCGAGTTGGCCGAGCTTCGACCTCAATGATCGCGCAACGTTTTCGCCTGAGGCAATCAGCAATCGTGCTGTGCAGATGGTCTATGAACCTGGCTCGACCCTAAAGCCGCTGGTTGCCGGTGCTGCGGTGTCGGAAGGACTCGTCACGTTCCAAACCGCCATCTTCTGCGAAAATGGTCGCTGGACATATCGGGTCGGAAAATCTGCACGCACGATTTCTGATCATAGCTTCAAGGATGGCGGCCACGGCAACCTGACGATCACTCAGGGCATTGCGCTATCAGACAACATTTTAATGGCCAAACTCGGCCTCAAACTCGGCCCATCGCTCCTCCACGACTGGGTATCCTCGTTCCGCTTCGGTCATAAACTTGGTATCTGTCTGCCCGGCGAAGGCGCTGGTATCATGGGCGCAAAGTCGGCATGGAATCAACTCGGCGCGTGCATGTCGGTGCCGATGGGGCACGAAATCGCGGTAACGCCACTGCAATTAGCCATGGCCCATGCCGGCATCGCCAATCGTGGTCGATGGAACCCACCGATGCTAGTAAAACGCATGTGGACCGAAGGCGATGGAGGTAGCAAAGAACAGGAACTCCCGGCCAGATCAGAATCCGCGCACATATTCTCCGATGCCCACGCCGCCGAAATCGAACAGGCGATGACCCACACGATGACCGAGGGCACTGGCAAGGACGCCAAGCTCGATGGTTATATCGCTGCGGGCAAGACCGGCACGACAATGAAGTTGGTCGAGGGCAAATATTCCGACACCCATCACGTCGGTTCGTTCGTGTGCTGGGCGCCAGCGCAACCCAACGCCGACGTGCGCGAAAAACTGCTCTGCCTGATTTCGGTCGATGACCCATCGCAAAACGGTTACTACGGTTCCGAAGTCGCCGCGCCCTACGTGCAAAAGGTCCTGCAATTCGCGCTCGAACACGATCGGGTTGGCAAGGTCGTCAACCCTCCTGCCGACAAACCGAAAGTCGATCGGATGAAGTCGCGGCGATGAAACTGCACACCCTGTTTGCTGATCAGGCCTTACTGGCCCCACCAGACTGGATCACGCCGGCGGAGCTCGCCGGCGTCGCTCGTGACAGCCGGCTGGTTGGCGCTGGCCAAGCCTATGTCGCTCAGGCTGCAACCAGCGAACGCCGCACGCACATCGCCGAAGCTCGTCGACGCGGCGCAGCGCTGATCATATCTGAAGACGAGCCGACTGCCGGCATGTTGCGCACCGCGCACGCACGCTGGGCCTTTGCGCGCGCCTCGTGCGCCGCTCATGGCTGCGACACGCTGCCCTTCCCGCTGGTCGCAGCAACCGGAACCAAGGGGAAAAGCACTATCACGCACCTTGCGTGGTGGGCGCTCGGCGCCGGTGCTGCCCGCATCGGCACGATCGGCTGGCATGACGGCGTTGGCGAACGGCCGAATACGCAAACCACGCCACCGCCCGAAGAATTACACGCATTTCTCGCCGGACTACCGACGACCTGTCCTGGCGTCGCGTTCGAAGCCAGTTCGCATGGTCTTGATCAGCATCGCCTCGCCGGTCTGCAACTGGCCGGCCTCGCGGTCAGCAATCTTGGCCACGATCATCTCGATTATCACGGCTCGCAGGCGGCATACGTGCACGCCAAACTGCGCGCCGCGCGCTTGCTTCGCACGGACGGCCTGTGCGTCATCAACGCTGACGACGAAGGTTGCCATCTCTTCGCCCACGCGGCGCAGGCTGCCAGCGCACGCGTGATCGCCCTCAGCGTCGGACGCGGTGGCCATCCCCATGTGCCCGGCGCAGAATCAGCCACGGTGTTCCGTCGCGGTCCATCGTGGGTGCTTGATGCGCCAGGCGAGGAAGTCGATCTTCCCGTCATGCTGCCTGGCGGATTCAACGCCTGGAATGCGGCCAGCGCCGTGCTCCTCGCCCACGCAGCTGGCGTTCCGCTGCATACCGCAGCCGAACGTATGGCCGATGCCCCGGCGGTTCCGGGACGCCTTGAACTCCTCGCGCAGTGCCCAGCGACGTATGTCGATTATGCACACACCTCCGAGAGCCTTGCCGCCGCTATCCAAGCGCTGCGCGAAACGCTGCCGGGCAAGCGTTTGATTGTCACCTTCGGCTGCGGCGGCGACCGCGATCGCAGCAAACGTCCACTGATGGGCGCGGCGGCGACAACTGCCGATGCGATTGTGCTCACCAATGACAATCCTCGGTCCGAAAATCCAGACGCCATAATTGCGGAAATCCGCGCTGGATTTCCGGTTGGCCAGATCTCTCACGTCGAATTGGATCGCGGACGTGCGATTGCACTCGCACGTGCGCTCGCCGGACCCGATGGCGTGGTCCTGGTCGCTGGCAAAGGCCACGAGAGCGAACAGAAGTTTCACGATCGCACCGTGCCCTGGGACGACCGCGCCTTCGTGCGTGGACTCGCCACCGGTTCCAGATCATGAGTTTTGGCACCGCGACCGTGAACATGCAGCGCCCGGCTCCGTTTCGCCTACGCGCCGACGATGCTGAACGTTTGTGCGCTGGTCGCTGGTACGGCCAGACGCGTGAAGTGACGATTCGCGGGGCCGCGATCGACAGCCGCAAGGTTGCACCCGGCTGTTTGTTCGCCTGTCTGCGCGGTGAACGCGCAGACGGTCACGATTTCGCCGAGATCGCTGTCGGAACCGGCGCGTCGTTGATCCTGGCTGAACGCGTGCTGAAGGTCCCAGTTCCGGTCCTCGTCGTGCGCGATGTGGCCACCGCACTTGCCGCGCTGGCCAGCGAATTCCGTTCGCGCGTCACCGGCACGATCTGGATCGGCGTCGCCGGTGCCAACGGCAAGACCACAACCAAGGAACTGATCGCCGCTGCTTGCCGCGCTGCTGGACGTGAACCGGTACTGGTCACGCAAGGCAACCTCAACAATCATCTCGGCGTGCCGCTGACCGTGTTCTCGTTGCCGGAACGCGCGCGCTTTGCGGTTATTGAACTCGGCTCGAATCATCCCGGTGAATTGCCGCAGCTCGCTGCGATCGCCAAGCCCGACATCGGCTGCGTCGTATCGATCGGTCCTGAACATCTTGAAGGATTCGCGGACCTCGCCGGAGTCACGCGTGAAGAATGCTCGCTATTTACCGCTCAACCAGCCAGCGCAGCGGCATTCCTCGGCACCTACAGTCTTGCAACCCAAGCGGCTCACCACGGTACCAACGCCGAGGCGCTGCTGACTATCGCGCGTCACGCCGCCGCTGGTCGAACGCTACATGTGTCAGGCCCGGCCGACAGCACGGGCGATGTACTGCGCACACCGGCTGGCGAAGCACGCCTGCGTTTGCTCGGCGCGCACAATCACGCCAACGCGTGGCTCGCCTACCAAGTCGCTGTGGCCGCTGGAGTTCCCGCCGCAGCGGCCCTAAGTGGTATCGCCAGTGTGAAGGCGACGCCTGGACGACTGCGTCCATTGCAAGCCGGTCCGCACCTGATCATCGATGACTGTTACAACGCCAACCCTGCCAGCATGGAAGCTGGCCTCATGGTGCTTGCCGGTTACAGTGGTCGTCGCCTCGCCGTGCTCGGTCACATGGGTGAACTGGGCGCAGCCAGCAAGCACGGTCACGAACTCGTCGGAGCCACCGCTGCCAGCCTCGGCGTTGCGCTGATCGCCGTCGGCCCTCTCGCCGCACCAATTCTCGCTTCGTATCGCAACGCCGGCGGCACGGATGGCCAAACTGCTGCTGATCGCACGCTCGCAACCACGCTAGCCACAGCATGGATGCGCGGCGGCGCAGCCACGGTGCTGATCAAGGGCAGTCGCTCCGCTCATCTTGAATCCGTCGTCGATGCGTTGTGCGTGGCGCATGGACTCCCGGCACCGGGAGGGGTCCACTGACATGATTTACTATCTCGCGCAACACAACGAATCGCTGAAGATCCTCACTGGTGTAACGCCACGCGTAATTCTCGCGGCGGCGACGGCGTTTGTGATCATGCTGCTGATCATGCCGCCACTCATTCGCTGGTTGAAGCGGATGAAGTTCGGTGAGTCCGGTGCTAAAGGCCAAGGTGCTGAAGTCGTTGACGCGATGCGCGAAGGGAAAAAAGGCACGCCGACGATGGGCGGCATCGGTATCGTCATCGCCATCACGATTGCGACCCTGCTGTGGGCCGATCTCGGCGAGGCACGGCCGTGGGTGCTACTCGGTGCGCTGGTTGGATTCGCATCGCTCGGCTATCTTGATGATCGCACTAAAATATTCAAAGGTTCCAAGGGTCTCTCGACCTGGTTGAAGCTCACGCTGCAGGTCGCGCTGGCAGTCGGCTGTGGTTTGGCGATCTGGGCAATCGGAACCCACGACGCCGACACCCTGCTCAAGGGCGCAAGTCCAGCCGGCATGCCCGAGGGTTTCTATAAGAAAGACCTGGGCAATGCGGAATACATCGTCCGCCTCGCAATTCATCAACTGGCCTTCCCTTTCGTCAGCGTTATCCACGCGATCGACCTCAACTTCTGGATTGTTCCGTGGGCGGCGTTCGTCGCTACGTCGTGCGCCAATGGCGTGAACTTTACCGATGGCATGGATGGCCTCGCCAGCGGTACTGTGTTCATCGCTGCAATCGCCTTCGTCATCATCGCGTATCTGGTGTCACGCGTGGACAGCGCAGATTATCTACAACTCCTCTACGTGTCCGGCGGTCAGGAAGTCGCCGTCGTCTGCGCCGCGATGGCTGGGGCATGTCTCGGTTTTCTATGGTTCAATTGCGCTCCAGCCGAAGTGTTCATGGGCGACACCGGCTCGCAGGCGTTGGGTGGCACGCTCGGCCTCGCCGCACTGATGACCAAACAGGAATTCCTGTTGCTGCTGGTCGGTGCTGTCTTCGTTGTTGAAGCGGCTTCAGTAGTCATCCAGGTGATTTCGTTCCGCTGTTTTGGCCGCCGTGTCTTCCTGTGCACGCCGATCCATCACCACTTCCAGTACCTAGGCTGGTCTGAATCCAAGATCGTCCTGCGCTTCTGGATCGTCGCCGCCATCTGCGCCCTCGTCGCCCTCGCCACCCTCAAACTGCGTTGAACACGACCATGGACCCAGCCCATCGCCTACGGCTCGCACTCTTCATCATTGTCGGCTCGCTCTGCGGCTTCGGCTTGGTGATGATCGCCTCGACGACGATCATCGGCACTGGGCGTGGCGATGGCAGCATGACCTATTCATTCCTACTCAAGCAGATCTTCGCGATGGGAGTTGGCATCGGCGGGGCAATCCTGATCAGCCGCCTGGGCGTTGGCCGCCTGGCTGACAAACGTATCGTCATCCTTGCCGTCGCCGTTGCCATCATCGCTCTGCTCGGCGTGTTGACCATCGGTCGTGAAATCAATGGCGCTCGCCGTTGGATCGATCTTGGCCCAATAAATCTGCAGCCAGCGGAAATCGCTAAACTGGTCGTGGTGATTGCCGTGGCGTGGATTCTTGGCCATAGCGCCGAACGCATTCGCACGTTTCGTTTCGGCCTTTTGTTCCCGGTCCTCGCATTCGCCGTGCTTGGCGGACTCGTCTACGCAACCAGGGATCTCGGCTCGGTGGTGGTCATGGGCGTTGTGTTGGTGGCGATGATGATGATGGCTGGTGCACGTTGGCTGGAACTGTGCGGCATCGGACTCGCAGTGCTTCCCATGCTTGCCTATTATGCGGTGTGGTCGGTGAGTTACCGCCGCGAGCGTTTCTTCGCGTTCCTCGATCCTTGGAATAGCGATGGTCCCGCAGGCTACCATCTGCAGCAGTCATTCGTTGCGATAGGCAGCGGTGGCGTCAGTGGTCTCGGACTCGGCGAGGGTGGAGCCAAGCTCTCGTTCCTTCCTGAGCGTCACACTGATTTCATCTTTGCCGTCATCTGCGAAGAGTTCGGCATGATCGGTGGCCTCGGTGTCGCCGCCATGTTCATGGCCCTGGTTGTCGTCGGCTTGATGATCGCTCAGCAATCGCGCGACCTGCATCGTCGGTTGCTTGCCACTGGAGCAGTCGTGCTGCTCGGCACGCAGGCGTTCTGGAACATGTTGGTCGTTACCGGCGCTGCACCGACCAAGGGCCTGACCCTCCCATTCATCAGCTATGGCGGCTCCTCCATCGTTATTTGTCTGGTCCTTATTGGCGTGCTTGATGCCTGCGCGCGCGCGAATGCTCTCGAGCTGCGCCACGCACCACTCAGCCGCCGTAGTATTGGCGCCCATTCAACCCGGCTGAAATCCACGCGCGGAGTGACCACCATCGCTCCAGTGTCTCGTCCAGTGACCGCCACCATGTTGCGTCGTGCCTCTGAGGTGACCTAAAGTGCCCAAGGCTGACGGCATTTTGTTTTGCGGCGGTGGAACCGGTGGGCATGTCCTGCCCGGTCTTGCGGTTGCTTCCGCGCTGCGTGGACACGGCGTTGGCGGTTTACGTTGGATCGGGGATCCAGATCGCATTGAGGCAAAGCTCGTCCCGAGCCAACAGATCAACTTGCTGCCGCTTGGACTACGACGCCCGCGATTGTGGAACCCGCTGTGGATTGCCCACGCGATCGCAACTGCGTGGGGCGTGTGGCGCGAATTAACTGCGCGTCCACCGCGCGTGATCATTGCCTTGGGGGGCTACGCCTCGCTGGTGCCCGGTTTACTTGCGCCACTGATGCGACGGCCATTGGTGGTGATGGAACAGAACGCGAGAGCTGGACGCACGAATAAATTGCTGGCCCGCTTCGCCGCACGGATCATCACCCAGTTCGATGAGTCCGCTTGTGGATTGCCGGCTACACGCGTACGCCGCTTCGGTAATCCCGTACGCGCCATCGCCTGCCACGAACGCGGATGTCAAGCCGAGTTCACCGTGCTGGTCGTTGGTGGCAGCCTAGCGGCCAAAAGCCTCAACGATCTGGTCGCACTGAGTGTGCATCAGCTCAAGCGGATCACGGGCCTGCGCGTGATTCATATCGCCGGTGAACAAGACCGCGGTCGCATCG
Source organism: uncultured candidatus Brocadiaceae bacterium (assembly GCA_964652775.1). Lineage (GTDB taxonomy): Bacteria > Planctomycetota > UBA11346 > UBA11346 > UBA11346 > UBA11346. Next base: position 57,025 of record CAZZAM010000001.1, read on the forward strand.
CATCGATTTACGCTGAGGCCGGGATGACTGCCGAAGTTCTCGGTTTCGTCGATGACATACCACGGTTGTATGATCGCGTCGATTTGGCAGTCACGCGGGCCGGGGCCACCACCGTCGCCGAACTCTGCGCCGCCGGTATTCCTGCCATCTACATTCCGCTACCATGGGCGGCTGATGATCATCAGACGGCCAACGCGCAGGCGATTGCCGCTGTTGGTGGGGCGCTTGTGCTGGCGCAAGCAACCACACGACCCGAAGACGTTGCTACGCATATTGCCGATCTTGCCACCGATCGCGCGCGCGTGACGGTCATGGGCAAAGCTGCTGCCATGCTCGCCCGACCAGACGCTGCCGTGCGCGTGGCCAGGCTGGTGCAACGGCTGATCGCCCCACGTCGCCTCGGCAAATCCGCTTCTCGTTCCGCTTGGCGTGCGCGCCTAGTGGACACCAACCACTGACAGCAGTCGCCATGATCACTACCCGCTTTCGCAACCTTCACATTCATCTCGTCGGCATCGGCGGGGCTGGCGTTTCTGCGCTGGTTCCATTGTTGCTGCGCGTCGGAGCGCGGATCAGTGGTTGCGACGAACAGGACTCCTCGGTGTTGCGCCGTTTGCGCGAACGTGGGATTACCTGTCTGGTCGGACACGATCCGGCGCACCTCGCCCAGGCCGATCTGGTTGTCCATACTGCCGCGATGGGCCGCGACCATCCCGAGCTAGCTACGGCCATTGCCCGTGGCATTCCGGTGATGACCCGTGGCGAATGCCTGGTGAAGCTGATGGAAGGCAGCCGCACAATCGCGATCAGCGGCAGTCACGGAAAAACCACGACAACGTGGATGACTGGACACCTGCTAACTGAAGCCGGCCTTGATCCGGTCGTCATGGTCGGTGGTTCGGTGCAGGCTCTGGATGGCGGTGGTGCCCGCGCTGGTGCTGGCGACACGTTCATCGCCGAGACCGATGAAAGCGATGGCAGTTTTGCAACGGTTGATCCTGAGATCGCAGTCCTCACCAATCTCGATCACGAACACCTGCGTCACTACGGCTCGTTCGCCGCCCTGGAAGATGCCTTCAACTCGTGGCTGCGGCGCATTCCCGCGCATGGTGCAGTGATCGTGCCAAGCGAGGGACTGTCCGACCGCGTGTTGAGCGGTGTGCGTTGCCGCGTGATTCGCTGTGGCCTGAATGCAGGCGACTGGCATGCAACAAACCTGGAGCTGGGTCCTGATGGCAGTCGCATGCATGTCATCGGCAACGGTCATGATATGGGCGAGATACTGGTAACGATACCTGGCGCACACATGGCGCTCAATGCGATCATGGCCTGCGCCGCTGCCCGTCAGGCTGAGCCGAAGATTGATCTCTCCGCGCTGTCCCGCTGCGAACGCGTACGTCGCCGCTTCACCGTGCATGGCGATCCCGCCGGTATTCGCGTGGTTGAAGACTACGGTCATCATCCAACCGAAGTCCGCGCAACCATCGCTGCTGCACGTCTCGCTGGTGGCCGGGTCCACGTCCTCTTCCAGCCCCACCGCTACACGCGCACCGCCGATTGCTTCGACGCATTCACCGCAGCGTTCGACCAGGCGCATGGCGTGGCCATCCTGCCGGTGTACGCCGCGAGTGAGGAACCCATTCCCGGGGTAAACTCTGCCGACCTTGCCCAGGCGATCCGTCAACGTCGCGTCGGCATGGGTGAGGAAACCGTGACCCACGTCAGCGACGGTGTCGCTGCCATTCAACATCTTGCGGCCATGGCCATGCCCGGTGACACCGTGCTGGTTCTAGGAGCCGGCGATGTCGGTCGGCTCGCGCCGCAGGTGGTCGATTTTTTTATCAACGCGCCCGGCCGTGAATCGGCCGGGGTGGAAGCGATCGAAGCGTGATGAATCTGATTCATCCTATCCAAGGCAACCGCAGAGGCGCAGAGGCCGCTGAGATCGCAGAGGAGATCCAGATTCGATTGTCACCTTGCGAGTCGTCGGAACCAACAACAGCAACAGCCTCCAACCTCAATTCGCTGCGGAACTCTGCGTCCTCAGCGGCCTCTGCGCCTCTGCGGTTGCCTTGGGGGTTTTCAAACGCCGGATTTAGGCTGTATTCTAAGTGGACGACCCGCCTCTGCCAAACTGCCCCTCTGCGTCCTCAGCGGCCTCTGCGCCTCTGCGGTTGCCTTGGGGAATTCCATTGAAGCTATCAGCGATGATCTCCACCTCTTTCAGCGCGGAGTTTCGCACACGCAATCGGGTTGCCGAGGAGCGTCTCGCTGCGCTGACCACGTTTCGCATCGGCGGACCGGCGACCGTGGCGATGCTCGACGTGCGCGACGATCTCGCTGAAGTTCTTGGCCGTGGCTCTCGTTGGCTCGGCAAGGGTGCGAATCTCCTCGTTGGTGATAACGGTCCTGGCGTTCCCGTCGTGCGCCTTGGTCGGGCGTTTGACGTCATCACGGATCTCGGCATGCGCGACGGACGCCGTCACGTCGCGGTCGGAGCGGCGACCGATCTGGCGAAACTCATCACGCATTGCATCAGCAACGGTCTCGCTGGCCCAGAAGGCCTTGCTGGTGTTCCCGCGACGGTCGGTGGCGCACTGCGCATGAATGCCGGTACCGCACACTGTTGGACGCTCGACTTCGTATCACGCGTTGAGATCGTGTTACCTGGACAGGATCGCCCGCAATGGCTGGAGCGTTCAGCACTGCCAGCGGTCTATCGCAGCTCGGGCCTACCCAACGGAACACTGTTCCTTGGCTGTGAATTCGCCTTGGAACCAGGTGATCCCATCGCACTGAAAGAACGCGGTGCAAAACTCAAAAAAGCCAAAGCGGATTCACAACCACTCGCCCTGCCCAGTGCCGGCTGCGTGTTCAAAAATCCCGCCAAGGATTTGCCTGCCGGCAAATTGATCGACGAACTCGGACTCAAAGGATCACGGATCGGCGGCGCGGAAATCAGCGCGATTCACGGCAATTTTATCGTTAATCCGCAGCGCAATGCCACGGCTCAGGATGTGGTCACCTTGGTGCGTCGTATTCGCCGTACCGCATGGAAACAGCGCGGCATCGTCCTCGACATGGAAATCGAAGCCTGGGCCTGCCCTGACGAACTGCGCGCACCGCCGGCCGATTTGCCTGAGAGCGATGCATGAAATTCTACAACTCTTGGGCAACACCTGAAGGCAACCGCAGAGGCGCAGAGGCCGCAGATGTGGGCATGGAAATTTTCACCACATCCACGCACGCGAATTCATGGCTGGATCCGAAGGATACGTTTTTTGAAGAGCTGATCACTGCAAGCCCAACTTCCCCTCTGCGCCCTCTGCGGCCTCTGCGCCTCTGCGGTTGCCTTGAAAGTCGGCAAGTATGCTAGTCGATCTCATCGTCGGTGGACCCGGTCACGAGGCCGAGATCAGTCGCCGCAGTGGCAAGAATATCGCTGCTGCGTTGCGCCAACGAAAACACGATGTGGCCGTGGTCGAGATCGCCAAACAGCTTGATCCGTCGCAACTGCGTCCAGGCGCGGTGGTCTTCAACATTGTCCACGGCACTTATGGCGAAGACGGTGTGCTCCAGACGCTGTTGGATCGACTTGGCGTCGCCTACGTTGGCTCCACTGCCGACGTCAGTCGCCTATGCATGGATAAATCGCGCGCCAAAGACCGACTGACCCAGGCTGGCGTGCGCGTGCCGTGGGGCGTTGAGGTTGATCTCGGCCGTCCATTCAAGCCCAGCGATCTGAAACTGCCGCATCACGGCGGACTGGTCCTTAAACCAGCAGACGATGGCAGCAGCGTTGGCCTGAAGATGGTCGCCAATCCCGGTTGGGTGCTGCCAGCGGTCGAAGAACTCTTACGCGAAGTCGGTCCACGGCGTTACCTGATCGAAGAACGCCTGCCCGGCCCCGAATACACCGTCGCTGTCATCGATGAGGCCAACGGGCCGCGTGCGCTGCCTGCGCTCTACATCAAGGCCGCCGAGGTCTTCGACTACGCCGCCAAGTATCAGCGCGACGACACCATCGAGGAGCCAGTACACGACGCCGACCTCGATCGCCGCCTGGGCGAGATTGGTGTCGCCGCCTATCGTGCCTGCGGCTGTCGTGACTTCGCCCGTATGGACGTGATGGCCACCGCCGATGGCGGACTCGCCGTTTTGGAGCTGAACACCCTACCAGGGATGACCGACCGTAGCTTGGTGCCCAAGGCCGCCGCTGCAGCCGGTATCGCATTCGACCAACTGGTCGATAGCCTGGTGCATCGCGCCGCCGCCCGCGCTGGAACCAAGCCATGAGCAGATCGAACCGTGAATCATCAGCGATCCTTGAGGTCGATCCACCGACCAGCCCAGCCGATGAGGGCGAAGCCCTCGTCGCCGCCGCGCAGCGCCGCCGCCGCAAGGCGCGCGAGGCGAAGTCCGCGCTTGAAGCAAAAGACGCTAAGATCGCGGATGCAATTTCTCCCGACGAGATTGTTCCCATGCACGATGACAGCGACGACGAACTCTTGCCGACCAGCAAACGTCGTCGTCGGTCGGCACCGCGCACCGGCAGCGCTGCGACCAAAGAGGAAGAGCCCAAACCGAGTTCACCGACCGTTCCTCCGCTCAAAAAGCGTGGCCCGACCGCCTGGAATGCGTTCTGCATCTGCGTCGCCTTGGTCGTGCTGGTCCTGTCCGTCGCCGCGATGGCCAATCTTCCTCGTCCACTACCTGTTACCAATGTGCGCGTCACCTGGCTGGACGGACCGCGTGCGCCACAAGCCGAAGTCGATGCCTGGCTGGCCAATTTTCCGGAGCGCGAACAGTTGGCCGACGCTAATGGTTGGGTGATGGACAAACTGACCAAGCATCTGCTCGCCCAGCCTGGAGTCGCGGAAGTGCGCCGCATCACCATGGTGCAGCAGCCATCGACCAGCGGTGGCAAAGCAAACCTTGGTCGCGTCCTGCAAGTCGAAATCGGCATGCGCATCCCCTACATGCCTGGCGTACTCGCTAGTGGCCAACGCGTGTGGATCGATCAAGATGGCGTCGTATTGCCCGGCAGCTTGGCTGGTCCCACCCGCCGTCGACCGCTGCTCACGAGCCTGGAAGCCGGATCGCTGTACCTACCCGCTGCGGTTGCCATGTGGCGACGCCTCGAACCGCACCTCGAGCAGGGCGCAATCACGGCCATTAACTGCAACGACCAGCTCGATGACCGCGGCGAGCGCGGGATCGTCCTCTACGCTCAGGGCAACAGCCGCCTGATTTGGGGCCGCCCCGACGAAGAAAAACTCGGCCACGACGCCGAAGCCAAAGCCCGCGACCTGATCCAGACTATCCGCTGCCAGGGCGATTTGAGTCGAGTTGCCGTAGTCAATGTGCGGTTTGCGAAGCCGTTTTATACCTTGAAATGAAATGTCGGAAGAAATGCCACCAAATGCTGGAATAAACGAGACAGCATCCATCATGCAACTTGTCCATGAATCCGCTCAGCTACGTTGCAGCAGCTAACAAGATGAAAACCTTTCATAGACGCCGACGCTACTCGAGCATTCCAGCATTCCAGCATTCCAGCATTCGGCATTAACTACCGCCGATGCACACCTTCCCCGCTGAAAACCTGATTGTCATCGCCATGGTCTCTAGCCACCACGTGGCGATCACTTTGGCTGCGCTGGATCCGCGCGTTGGCGAGGAACCCAAGCGACACAAAGAGTTCTTCGTTCGCTGGTCGGACATGGATCACGCTGGGCGCGTCAACGCGCTGCGCGATGCGCTGGAGCAGACCTGTCGGCCAGTTGGCATCGAACCGAGTTCCATTTTCATCGCCTGTTCAGATCCGTCGTTGTCGGCAACGTCGGTCACCGGTTGGGCAGCCCTGGGCGAGGACGTTCAGATCAGCGAACACGAACGCGCATTCGCGCTCGGTCGCGCGCGTACGCACGCCACCGCCGATGATCGCGAACAACTTGATGTTGTACCCACGCACTGGGTCATCCGCTCGCGCGAGGGTCAAGTCGATTGTGATGATCCGGTCGGCCTAGTCGGCAATCATCTCACGTGTCATGCGATGCGCGTCACCGCACGGCGCGGTTTACTTGGTGAATTCCGTGCTATTTGCGATGAACTTGGCCTGCACCTCGAAGGTTTGATTCCGCAGCCGATCGCGCTGTATCGCGGTATTGCTGGACGCATGCACAAGGCTGGCACGCAGTTGGTCGTCGATCTCGGAGCGCGCCACACGACGCTCATCGTGCGTCGCAAAGGTCGCCTATTGCACATGGAGACGCATCCGTTCGGCGGCGATACCGTCAGCGACCGCATCGCGGTTGCTCTTGGCGTCGATGTCGCGCGGGCCGAAGAAATCAAACGCCTGATCGACATTGATGAAGTTCCCGGTGGCGTTCCCGATGGCCAGCAGTCGATCTTTGGCGAAATCCAAGAACGCCAGCGCCAGCTATCGATCGCCGCCCGCGCTGCCGCCGAGGTCATCGGTTCCTTCTTTCGGGATCGTGCGCGCCAACTCCGCGATGAAGGCGACCTGCTGAGTCAACGTGGCCAGGTCCACATCGTCGGCCGGGGCGCCAACATCGGCGGCCTCGTCCCGTTTCTGTCAGACGTATTCCGACTCGATGTGATCCTCGGCACCGGCACCAAGAGTGGCGACCCTGGCGCTGAACTTGATGGCCTCCTGGTCGCCGGCGTAGTGAAATGCGCGGCCGATCGCCGGATCGAACACTTGGTCGAGCATGCCGCCTCTCTGCGCGGTGCCGCTGGCGGATTGGTTGACTGGCTGACCGCGCCTTTGACGTGAGCTTTTTGCTGTGGGGGTAATCCCCCACGCCCAATGGCATTGCGTTAAGGCCGGGATGTCGCTTGTGCCATGCCTCGCCGCCGAGGTTTTCTCACGTTTCATCCCGAGGAATTCTTCAAGGCAACCACGGGGACACGGGGGACCAAGACAGGGGCACAGGGAAAAGGCAGAAAAGCACATCCTGCATGTCCCCCGTGTCCCCAGTGAATCCCCGTGCCCCCGTGGTTGCCTTGCGTTTCTCCATCGGTGGCTCTTAACGCAACACCATTGCCCCCACGCCCCCTCGGGCTTGGTCGGTGTTCGTTGTCACATCGCTGCGCTCGCGACAGCGTGGCGCAAGGGCTTTGCCCATTTTATGCGCCACCACGCCTTCCGTCGCCCGTGTCACTCCGAGATACGTGCGGCGTGGGAAAAACATCATCGGAGAACCACAACGTAATCACAAAGAGTTAGGAGCCGTTAGAGGGCAAAATCAGCTCGATCTCATACGGATTATGGAATGCGTCCGCATGGACGAGCAGGCGCTGCCCTCGACCCTCCCAGGCCATTGCGCCTGCCGAATCGGCCACAATCTGCGGCATGCTGTGCAAACTGGCCCCCGCTACGTTTCTTCTTTTTTTAACAACTGTGATTGCCGCTGGTGAAGCCGCGTGGCCGGGTTGGCCACGGATGTCGGTGATCAAATTGGGTGACGGGGCCGAGTCGCTTGCGGTGGCGACCGTCGCTGGTCGTCCAGCGATTGTGATCGCCAATCGTCAGCAGGCTCGCCTCAATGTGGTTCGCTTCGATAGTTCGGCGACTGCCGCTGCGACGACTGATGCTGGTCGCGAAGCTGGCGCAGTGAATCGCCTGCCGCTGCCGCCTGGGGTGGTCCTGGAACCGATCTCATGCCCGGCTCCGCCACTTGATGTCGTGGCGATTGGCGACGGTATTATTGCGCTGCACGGTCCGCCATGGCGCGTGACCCGTTACACCAGATCAGCGACTGGGTGGAGCGAGTCTGGATCTCAGGATCTGTTGGACGGCGATCCCGAACGCCGTTTGCGCATGTTGCAACTGCCCGGTGATTCTGGGCCACGTCTGCTGATCGGGTGCGCAAGCGGCATCCAGTCCGTGCAGGTTGATGCAAAGACCGGCGCCCTTGGTCGTGCCCAGTGGCTGCAACCGCGCAGCCGCATCCGTGGGGTGGTCTGGACGCTGGTTGATCTCGACGGCGACGGTGATCTGGATCTGGTCGAAGGATTCGCAGCAAATGCCGGTAATTATGGCGTTCGCTGGCATGAAAACGTTGATGGGCAACTCATTCCACCGCAAGCTATCTATGACGCGCCGGTGCGTGGTCTTGTCGCCTTGGGTGGCAAAGTTCCGCTCGCAGTACTTGACCAGCACCACCGCGACAGCGTCGTGCTGTGTACGCTGGATCAGATTCCGTCTGCTGAACTTGCACAAGCGATCTCAATTCCATTGAGCGGACAGTCCGTCCTCTGCGGTATGCAGATCGGCGACAAGAAGACGCTCGCGGTCGCAGTTCCTAGTGAATCACGCATCGAACTCCACACACTGGCCGGTACCGGATGGCGCGAGAATGGTTCGTACCCGATCGTGAAGGGCGTGAAGGCAATGGCCGCGCCGAAGCCAGACCAAGTATTGTTGTGGGCTACGGATCAAGCCGAACTGCTGATCAGCCGCTGGAAAGATGGGCGCATGGAGTTTCCGCAGCCATGGCGTCCCGACAGCGCTGGCGATAAGACTTCGGATCGCCTGATCATCGCACTTGATGGCAACGGCGCGTGCGATTGGTGGTTCCAGCGTGATGGCGAGGACCTCGTGCTGTGGACGTGGACCTCGGGTGCCGCTGATCCCAAGCCCACGCGCTTCATCAAAGCGGGTGCGAAAGTCAGTCAGGCGCAGTGGCTCGGCGGTGACGTCGCCGTGGTAAAAACAGGATTCCAGGCCGACGCCGAGATGCTAATCGCGCAAGGCGACGCACCATGTAAGCACGTGACGGCAGCCACGAATCCCAATCTCGCCAAACTTGATCCAACACGATTGCGCCTGGTGCCGTGGAAGAACGGCATGCGGCTGGCCCGCATTACTGATGGCGCGTGGCAATGGCTGGGTCAGGACCTTGTGGTTGCGGATCAGGTGCAATTGGCACCGCTTGATGATGGCGAACTGGTTGATCTCTGCGACATCCAAGGAACAACCTGGGCTTTGACCGCTAAAGGTCGCGGACTGTGGCGTTTGGAGAGCGGACCCGGTGGCATTCTGCGTCCCGCTGATCGCCGTCGTTTCGGCACTGCCGATCGCATGGTCATTGATCGTTGGCTGGGGCCACTCGCCATCGGCATCGACACAGCGTGGGTCCTGCGCACCGGGCCATCGCGTCGCCTGGTGGTGAAGTCGCAGGCCGATCTCGCAGCCTTTCCCACGGCAACGCCAGCGCATGCCAGTCGCCTATCGGCGGCAGCAGTGCTTGGACAAGGCACTGACCTCCTGGTCCATGATGACCCAGCACGACGGCTCATGCTGTTCACCAGCGCAGGGACACCGATTGCTGGCTGGCCAGTGTGGGAGGATCGCGGTCCACCATACGGTGGCGATGATGAAGGACGCAAGACGGCAATTGCTGAACCACGCGCCGTCATCGCCGCCGACGTCGATGGCGATAGCCGCCCTGACCTCGTCATGCTCTGCCAAGATCGCCTGCTCATGTACCTCTCGACTCCGGAGGCCCGATGATTTTAAATGCCACAGTCCGGACTCTCGGACTTCGATTCTTCCGCTCGCTCGCTCTCTGCCTGGTGGCTGCCTACGTCTGCGCGGCTGAGATTTTCACCTTGGCTGGCGGTGCGGAAGTCACCGCGACGGTCCTGCGTGATGAAGCCTCGGGTGTGGTTCTTGATCTCGGACGCCAAGTACTGGTGCTGGATCGTGCCGACATCGTTGCGCGGCGCGCACCTGCCGGTGCGGCAACGAGCACCGCTAAAAACGCTCAATCCCTGTGGAAACGTGGGACGCTACAACCACGTGCGGTGAGTGACGTCGTTGCCGCCTACGGTGACGCCGTGGTAACTGTTCGCTCACCAGTTGGGATGGGCACGGGGTTTTTCATCGACCCAACCCACCTGATCACCAACTTTCACGTCGTCGGCAAGGAAACGGCGCTCACCGTGTCGGTGTCGGTGAAGGGCAAGAATGGCTATCGCTCGGTCGAACTGCGCCGCGTTCGCATTGTCGCCCTGCAGCCAGTGCGCGATCTCGCGCTGCTCGCTATCGATACCGCTGAGCTGGATGGCCTCTCGCCTCCAATCGTCGTTCTGGCTGAGCAGTCGATCACCCCCGGCGATCGCATTGTCGTCATCGGCAATCCGCTCGGCCTTGACCGTTCGGTCAGTCAAGGCATCGCCAGTTCGGTGCGCCGGGCAATGTGGGGTCTACGTTTCATCCAGACCGATGCAGCTGTGAATCCTGGCAACAGTGGCGGCCCGTTGTTCAACGCTCGCGGCGAAGTCGCCGGTGTCGTCTGTGCCGGGGTGACCTTCTTCCACGGTCTCGCCTACGCCATCCCCGTCGAAGATGTTGTCGAATTCCTTACTCACCGCGATGCGTGGCTCTTCGACGAGTCGCAGCCGAACACCGGTGTCCGTTACCTTCACCCTCCCGGAAAGAAGTCGCCATGATCCGCAGCCTCACCGCTGTCTTCCTGTTTTTGCCGCTGATCGCTGCCGATCCGTGGACCCAGCTTGATGATTCCGTTCACGCCGCGCTGCGCTGGCGCGGTGGATCACCGGCCGCAGCGATTGCTGAACATCAGCGCTGGCGGACGGTCCTCGACACGCCCAAATTGCGCGCCGCGATCAGCGAACTGCTGGATGCAGCCGCAGCTAAAAATCCGGAATTCTCAGCGTTTTTCACTGGTGCAACGCAGCGCGGATTCAGTCTCGCTGATCTGCAGTCCGTGGGCGCCCATGAAATGGGTGCGAGCCTGACGCTGTCGTCGGTAGCTGGCTCTGTTCAACCCTGCATTGGTGCCTGGGCCACGGTGGCGGACCCCCTGTGGCAACGCCTGCTGGGTCTTGTTCAAGAACAAGTCGATGCGAAACGCGTGACCCGCCAGGATCTCGTCCGCGATGGGCGCACCATCATTACTTTGCAGCACAAGAATGGAATCTGGGCCATCCTGCGCGAGGACTCCGGCCTGATCTGGGTGCAAGGCTTGCCGGGCAAAGATCCCGAGGTGATCGTCAACCGCCTCATGGGCTGGTATGCCGGCATCAGCAAGGGCGCAACCTTCGTACAACGCGCCAGCGAAGCCAAGGTGATCGGACAAAGTGCCAGCGACACCCTCTTCGAGGGCATCGTCAATGCACGCGCTGTCATTGACGTGCTGGAACAACACGCACCGCCTCAGGCGAAAATGATGTTGCCCATTCTTGATGCGATGTTCGGTCTCGATGCCTTGGGCTTGGCTGGCATAGAAGCCGGTGTCACCCAACAACAAACCACGGTATGTTCCAGTCTGCAGACCACTGGCCGCCGCCAGGGCCTGCTCCATATCGCGGACTCGGCACCGAAACCCGTTGCCGCACCAGCATGGATTCCGGCAGATGCACTCAGCGCCTCGCAGTTCAACCTCGACCTGCCGGGCCTGATCGATGCACTGCGAACAGCAGCTGCGGGAAATCCCATGTTCAAGAATCAATTCACCAGCATGGAGAACGCCGTGCCCGCCCTCGCCGGTGGACTCAGCCTGCAGCAGATTGCCACCGCGATTGGCGGCACCTTCTGGTTCGTCGAATTGCCAGAACCGACTGACGCCCTGCTGACTGGCGATGATCGCAAGGCGTTCGTCTTTGCGCTTGCTGATCCGGCGGTAGTCACCCGTTTGCTGCCCCTCTTCAACATGGCCGCCAGGGGCCGCGAAGTACGCTTTGTTACCGAGCAAGGCGCCCAAGGCGTCCGCTTCGCTGCCAATCCGACAATGAAAAGCCCTGAGCTAGGCGTCTTCATCGGCGCCCATCAGCTGGTGGTTGGCATTGGCTCCAACGTCGCCAGTGAAGTATTGGCAGCGATCGCTCGCGGCGATGGGGCCTGGGCGCGCACGCCGTATGCCGAACGTGGACTGAAGCAGTTACCAACCCAGCCGTTGCTGCATTGGTCGGTGGAGGACTCGTCCAGCATGTTGCGGAGACTACCTGACGCCCTGAGCCATCTCTTGAACACGCTCTCTGATTCGACCGATGATGCCGGATTGGACAAAGCGCTTGACCACTTACAGGCGGCATTGCCCGATGGCGAAACCCTGGCTTCGACCATGGCCGGCCCATCCACGGTTGCCACCTACGACGATGCCGGCGTCATCCGGGTGATTCAGATCCAGAATCCTGCGATGGACAACTAGCGGGACTCTGCCCCAGCCCAGAGAACGCATGCGTAAGCATCCGTGCTAGGCACCTGCGAAGAGCCTGCCCATCCAGATCCGCAGACTTTGTATTTTCTTAGTCAGAAAAATCCGCCAACGTCTAGCTGGATGAGCCAGTAGGATATGCGTGTGAACCTGACCGACACGACGTCCGTTATCCCGACTACGCACATCGTCAACATCCACACGATGGCCATCCCACAGTAACTTCCACGCCCACGCCCTCATTCAAGAATCCCCCATGCATCGATCCACGGTTATTCTCATCAGCGGTCTCTGTGTGTTGTCAGCTTGCGCGCGCGAAGAGCCCGAGGCCGAAGGACCCGGGCTGTTCTCCGACATCGCAACGCCTGCCATCATACGTCTGGTTGACCAACATCGTCCCCAGCGGAAGAAGCTGGAGCCCTCGTTCATCGACCACGGTGAGCGCGCGACCCTCATTTTCCCCTGCGCCCACCAACGACCCGAAGTACTCAACGCGGTTATCAAAGGCATGATTGGTCTCGAAGGATCGATTGAAACGTCCAGCGAACTCAACGCGCTCATTGTCACTGAAACCAAGGCGAAGGTCACCGAGTTACAGGCCATTCTCGCCAAGCTGGATGTTGCGGTTCCGCAACTGCTGGTCGAGGCCCGCCTAGTTGAACTAACCATGGACTCCGATGTCGAAGTCGAAATGGGACACGTATTCAGGCCACGTCCCAACGCCGCCCAACCCGTAGTCCGCAGCGCCGATCTCACCTTGGGCACACCGGGCTCCGCACCATTAACCGACAATGGCGTTGCCGTCAGCTTCACCACCTGGGGCAACTCGGACATGCTGCGGGTGGACACCTTCTTCCGCGCGCTGATCAAGACCGGCAAGGCGCGCATCCTCAGTTCCCCAAACGTCCTCGTATCGGCTGGCACCCAAGCATCGATCACCACCGGTGAAGAAGTGCCGATCTTCGAGACCAACGTGACCGGATCCACTGTCCAAGTCAGCACCAAGTACAAGCAGATCGGTGTCAAACTGAAGGTGAAAGCACTGCAAATAACCAACGACGGGGCCGAGGTCGAATTCAATCCGGAAGTCAGCACCGTGACCGGCGTGTCCACTGGCCCATCAGGCGCGACCAGTCCGATCTTCGCGGTACGCCAACTGAAAGCTGATCTGCGCCTGAAGGACGGTGAAATTCTCTCGGTTGGCGGCCTCTTGCGAGTCGAGAATCGTGAGTCGATCCGCAAAATTCCGCTGCTTGGCGATATTCCCCTGCTCGGTTGGCTGTTCCGCTCGACCCGGCAGGAAGACATCAAGACCCAACTCGTATTCTTCCTGCGCATCCACGTCATTGATGAAGGCCGCGCTGGCGAAGCTCGTGTCCACAAGCCGGGAATCGGCATGGATGAGGTCGATGCCTCCGTGATTCCACCAGAACCGAAGCCAAAGCAGGACGAGCCCGAGGATGCTCCGCCACCTGACGTCGAACCATCCCCAGCAACCCCAGTCACGAAGTAGTGCCATGCGTCGGCTCGTGATCATCCTTGCCGCCTGTTCGCTCGCCGCTGCTGGGTGGGCCTGGTGGCATACGGCGCAAGGACCCGCAACCACAGAGTCGGATAGCGATCGCGTCCGCATACACACGGTTGGACGCCAAAAACTTATCGTCGGACTGATAGAAAACGGCATGTTGCGTGCGATCCGTCATCAAAATATCCGTTCGTCACAACGCAATCAAATGACCATCTCCTGGGTCATCGAAGAAAACAAGGAAGTGAAAAAAGGCGATCGTGTCATCGAATTTGACCGCAAGGACCTTGAAAAGTCGATCATCGATCTCGACAAGGAATATCAGAAGAACCGCGAGGATCTTGAACGCCTGAAGGACAATCAAATTGTCCGCAAGGCAGAGGGCGAAGCGTGGATCCGTGATGCCGAAAACGCCATTGCCAAAGCCGGCAAGGCGCTACGTGATTACCAATTCATCGATGCCCCAAAAAAACAACGTGAAATGGATGATGCGGTAACCAAAGCAGAAGAGGAAAAGACCAAGGCCGAAGTAAGCGCCAACGAAGCGCAAGATAAGGCCGATGCCAGCGCCTTCGAATCCGCGCAGAAACGCAGCGAGCTGGAAAAGCAAAGCCAATCCACTGACGCCCAGCTTACAGCTATCGAAAAACGAATTTCCGATGCGCGCTCTCAACGCATCCAATTCCGCTCGCGCACCTATCCCGAGGACCTCACCCGACTTCGCCGTGAAGTTGAGAGCGCGCAGCTGACCCTGGGTAAGGAAAAGATGCGGGCCAACGACCACGTCTCGCAAGGCGAACAAGGCATTCGCAATCTCGACAAGGCCATCCAACGCAATCGCAAGCAATTCGAGGACAACACGAAGTCCCTCACCGAGTGCGTAGTCACTGCACCAATCGACGGTGTTGTCCTCTACGGCGATCCCGAAGGCGATCGCTACAATATGGCACAATACATGAAAGTCGGCCAGCAGATGTGGGGCGGCGGCAACGTCATGATGTCGATTCCCGACATGAGCTCGTTTGTCATCTCAGTTCCTATCCCAGAACATTATCGTGGTCGCGTTCAGCCAGGATCCGAAGCGCAGATAACCGTTCCCGCCATTCCCGGCTTAATGATTAAAGGCAAGCTGGCTTCCATTTCGACCATGGCCAAACCGCGCGAGGAAGGCAATCCATCTAGTCCAAAGGTTTTTACCGGAAAAGTCGAGATGGAGGCAAGCGATAAACGGATGGTGAGTGGCATGAGTGCCAAGGTCACGCTCGTTGCCAAAGTGATCGAGGATTGCCTCTGCGTTCCCATTGAAGCTGTCTGGACAGAAGGCGATGTCAGCTACGTATTCGTTGATATGCCAACCGGCATCGAACGTCATCAGGTTGAAACCGGGCAATTAGACGATCATTTTGTGGAAATTCGCCGTGGGCTTACCATTGGCGAGCGCGTGTGGTTGTATGATCCGACTCAGGATGCGCGCACGGTGCGAGCTGATCTTGTGAAGCTACCGCCTGCAGTCCCCACCGTCAATGCTACTCCTCCTGCGCCCGCTACCGCTAGTGCAACTGCTGCTGCCTCAACTGCCAGTGCAACTACTGCCTCCACCAACACGGAGCTAAGCAAGCCCCCCATAACCCCCGTTAGCGAAGCACAACCGAAGACAAATACGCCAACTGAATCTGCTGCAAAGCCACAACCTGTTGGCGATAAGGCTAAGTGAGCTTTCTCAGTAACATCTGTGCTCGCTTGCGTCATGACGCACGCTGGCATGGGTTCCGAGCTACGATCCAGTGACTGCCTCCGACTCTCCTGCCGCACCGCAACAACTCATCCGCCTGCGCGGCTTAGAGAAATCCTATCGTATCGGCGATAGCGATATTCAGGTGCTCAAAGGTGTGGATCTCGATATTCAGGCTGGTGAATACATTGCCGTCATGGGTCCATCCGGATCAGGCAAAAGCACCCTGCTGAATCTCCTGGGCATGATTGATACGCCTGATGCAGGCACCTATCACTTCAGCAATAGATTGGTCAGTGGACTACCACCGGACGACCGTGCATTGGAACGCAATCGCTCGATCGGATTTGTCTTTCAGTTTTTCAATCTGTTTCCCCAGTTCGATGTCCTGACCAACATCGAAGCCCCGATGATCTACGCCCGGATCCCGCGCAAGGAACGGCATGATCGCGCCCGTGAGTTGGCGACCAGACTCGGACTTGCCCATCGTCTGAACAATCGCCCAAGCCAACTATCTGGTGGCGAGCAACAACGAGTAGCCATTGCCCGCGCCCTCGCCAACCGACCACCCTTAATTCTCGCTGACGAACCAACGGGTAATCTCGATCACAAGACTGGCGAAGAAGTCCTGCGCATCTTTGATGATCTCATCGCTGGTGGCACCACGGTGATCATGGTGACCCACAATAATGAATACCGAACTCGGGTTCGCCGCGTCCTCGACATGCATGAGGGTCGACTCGTTCAAGAACGGATCGCCTCGTGAATTTTTACGATCTTATTTTGATCGCCATTGGCGACCTGCGTCACCGACTGTTTCGCACGATCCTGGCGACGCTGGGGATCATCTGCGGAGTTGCCTCAGTGCAGGCCAGCCTGTGTATCGGCGAAGGTGGCCGGCGTCAGACCATGGAGGCCATTGGTCGTCTCGGCTTGAACCGTGTGATCATGCACACCATCGACCCAACGAAAATTGCCGATGCCAAAGGCAAGCCATCATCAGCCAAAGATGATCCGCGCTATGGCCTTGGCATGGTCGATATGTTTCACATTCGCGACGCGATTCCCGGGGTCAGATCCATCGCTGGAATCCGAGATTTACGCGCGCGACTGTATGATGAGACCGGGAAACAGGCCGACGTCACGGTGCTGGCCTGCAGTGCAGGCTATGCGGAAACCGCTCGGCTGCAGATCAAACGCGGACGGTTTTTATCGGAACTTGATGACACCAATCGAACCCTAGTTGCCGTCGTCGGTACCCAGGCTGCACGACGCCTATTTGGTATTTCGGATCCTTTGACTAGGACCCTGTACATCAACAACGCCTGGTATCGCATTGTTGGTATAGCCGTGAATCCGGAACACGCCCAAAGCCCCAAAGGCGGTCCGTTGGACGAAGCCGTATTCATCCCGCTGCGCACCGCCCTTGCCGAAACGCCTGACGGCGGCGATGGACGGATGGGGGCGAGCCAAGCCCATGCCCCTGAACTCGAATCCCTGGTTCTCGAGGTGTATGAGGAAAACACCGTCCTCCCCACTGCACATCGCATCGGACGCTGGTTCGCCCAAACCGGTCGCAAGGACGAAATCACGATTGACGTTCCCTTGGCGATCATGCAGCAAAAGGCTACCGCACATCGAACCGCCACCTTGGTCACCGCACTGATCGCCGGCATTTCTCTGCTGGTCGGAGGTATCGGGATCATGAACATCATGCTCGCCAATATTTCTGAGCGACGGAAGGAAATCGGCACGCGCTGTGCACTCGGCGCTCGCCAACGCGACATCATGGCGCAATTCATGATTGAGGCGATCGTACTCACTGGCATCGGTGGACTGATTGGACTACTGGCGGGCTTAGGCATCACCTCCGCTGTTGATCACTGGACCACCCTGCGCACCGCGACCACGCCTGGCAATCTGCTCATCGGATTGGGCTCGGCCTGCATGACCGGCTTAATCTTCGGCCTCTGGCCCGCGCGTCAGGCGGCGAAGGTGAATCCGATTGAGGCGCTGCGCTCGGGGTGAGGCGCCAAGAGCGGTAGAGCGCTGGATGCGTTTTCCCCGCCTATATGCGCTAACTGTTCGGACTTAATTTATTGTCCTTTCGTAGTTTATATAAAACAATGCAAATCCTGTTTATAAAACTGGATTTGCATAAACCGACTATAGGCTGCCGCTATGCTGACCCGCGACCTGACGCCGGCTCTGGAAGCTGCGCTGCGCCAGTATCCGGTCGTGACGATCACTGGGCCACGGCAGTCGGGCAAGACGACCCTGGCTCAGGCGATCGCGGCCAAGCCGTATGCGAATCTGGAAGCACCGGACGTGCGACGATTCGCTCACGAAGATCCGCGCGCATTCCTGGCGCAGTTTCCCAAAGGCGCGGTGCTGGACGAAGTGCAGCGTGTACCCGAGTTGCTGAGTTATCTCCAAATCGATGTCGATGCGGTCAACAAACCCGGACGCTGGATCCTGACCGGCAGCCATCAGCCGCAGTTGCGCGTTGCGCTGACCCAGTCGCTCGCCGGACGCACTGCGCTGTTACACCTGCTGCCACTCAGCCTCGGCGAATGGGCGTCGTTTGGCCGACGAGCAAGCCTTGATGACCTGCTGATCAGCGGCGGCTTCCCACGACTCCACGCTGCAAACATTCCGCCGCATCAATTCCACGCCGACTATATCGGCACCTACCTTGAGCGCGATGTGCGGCAGATCCTCAACGTGGACAACCTCGCCATCTTCCAACGCTTCCTCGGTTTCTTCGCCGGACGCCACGGACAGATCATGAACTACACCAAGTTGGGTGCCGATGTCGGCATCAGCGAAACGACGGTAAAAACTTGGTGCGGCGTACTGGAAGCGAGTCACGTCGCCGTGCAACTGCGTCCATGGTTCGCCAACATCAGCAAGCGGTTGTCGAAGAGTCCGAAATGGTATCTGACCGACAGCGGACTTGCCGCGCATCTCATTGGCTACACCAGTCCGAGCCATCTCGCAACCCACCCGCATCGCGGTCAGTTGTTCGAAGGACTGGTGATCAGCGAGGCGATGAAAACCCTGGCTCACACCACCTCTCCCGCCCGGCTGCATGTATTCTCAAGTCCAACCGACGAAATCGATCTGCTGGTCGAAGCAAACGGCAAAACATTGGCAGTCGAGATCAAATCCGGTCAGACCGTAGCCGACGATTGGTTCGACACCATCAACCGCGTTGCCCGCATCCCCGCGCTGCGCATGGAATCCCGCATGGTCGTCTACGGCGGCCACGACGAGCAGCGCCGCGAACCCGAACACCTCTGTCCCTGGTGGCTGTTCCCGATCCGCCTGAGCGAATGGCTGGCTGCACATGACGCCCTGCCGCATCCATGCGATCTACGTGCACTGGAAGCGCGACTGCGCGTGTGTTGTGCGGGGTGAAGGGAAATAGCACCTCAATGACCCATCCCGAGTAATTTTCCCTGGAGGTCCATCCAAGTATTGTACGCCGAAAAATATTCCTGAACGAAAAGATGCGGATACAGCGGAATCAAAAGCCAATGGGGAACGTGTTCTACTCCTCCAAACACGGCAAATATCGGCCAATACAACAAAGCTGGCATTCCAATGTATACCACGATCAAAGCACCGAGGACGTATACCCACATTCGATTCCCAGTTTTCTTGTCAGACAGTTCCTGCATGAATCTATGCGCAGCCCTGCGCCAACACCGGAATCGTCAGCGGTCCCATTGGCAGCACGGCGATTGGCAGACGACGGCCACCGTGACGGGCGTGTAGGTCGCGCAGGGTCGCTTGGATATCGTCGGTGTGCTTGGTGCGCGTGTGTACCCGGTCAGCGGCAGAGAGTTCCGAATGCAGGATGATTTCGGCGCGCGCCAAACATTGCAGCAGGGTCTGCACCGCCCACTGATCATGTCTGGTGTGCGTCGTCGCCATGATCGCACGCAGCAGTTCATCGGATGGACGCGGGTCCACTAACTGGGCACGGAAGTCGCCCTCGGCGGGCAGGCCGGCTGCGCATTGGCTGACGGCAATGATCGTGCCACCGGGCTCGACGATGCGATCAGCAGCTGAGATCCCCTTTCCAGTCTGATAGAAATTTTGATCCAAGGGATGTCCAGAATTCGTGGTGATCACAATTGGAAATCGGCGTGACACCGGCTGCATGGCTTCGTGGATGGCGACCGCGCAACCGGCGTCGTGGGTGGCGATCATCTCACCGGCGAACACCGCGGTGATCTGCTTGGTCAGACCCAAAGTGACGTTCACGATCATGTCTGGCGGACAGAAGCTGGCGAGTTCGCGCGTGAGCTTCTGCAACGGATTGGTGCGCACGTCGCCCCAGGTGGTGCCGGGATGACCGATGAGGGCCGAGCGATGGAAGTGCCGGATTGTCCGCAAGCCGGAGAGGCCCGGCGAAATCGCCTTCGATCCGCCGGAAAACCCAGCGTAAAAATGAGGCTCAATGAATCCGGTGGCGATTCGCAGATCGGCCTCGACCCAGTGACGATTGAGCCACGACTCGCCACCGCAGGACGTCTTGCCAACCAGTCGCTGCTCCGATTCCTCGTGGCAATTATGATTGATGATCTTGAAGCGATTGGCCGCCGGACCGAGCATGCGCTCGAGTTCGGCCGACGTCGATCCACGATGCGTCCCGGTGCCGATCAGAATGGTGACCACATCATCGGGCACGCCCATCTCGGCCACCAGCCACGGCACTAACAGATGATCCGGCACTGGACGGGTATGGTCGGCAATGGCGATGGCGATGCGTTTCGGCGTCTTGCGACGGACCAACTCAGCGAGCGGCGGACCAGCAACCGGCTGACGAACCGCAGCAAGAAACGCGGTGTGCGGTTGTGGATGCGGCGGAGGATCTTTGGGTAAGATGACCGTTGGATCAAACAATTGCTCATCGAGATCCAGGGGCAGACCACGGTGACCATACGCGAGGGTCAATTTCATGTCGTGCGCTCCTTCTGGTTTCTATTGACGACGCGCCAGGCGTGCAGCCGCGACCGCCGCTGCTAATTGATGCAGCATCTTGACGGTATCGTCCCAGCCAATGCAGGCGTCGGTAATCGACTGACCATGGACCAGATGGGTCGGCTTTCCACGCGCCGGAACATTCTGTCGCCCCGCGATCAAGTGGCTCTCGATCATGGTGCCAAACACGTGACGGCTGCCAGCTCGCAACTGTTCGGCGATGGACGCAACCCCATCGGCTTGGCGCATATGATCTTTGGAGCTATTGCCGTGACTGCAGTCGATCATCACCCGGGGAAGTACACCCGCCTGAGCCAAGGCCGCGCACGCACCGGTGACGCTGACCGCATCAAAATTTGGTCCGCTTGACGCGCCGCGCAAAATGATGTGCGTGTCGGGATTGCCTCGGGTGGCGACGATGGCCGCCAAACCCTGTTTGGTCACTGATAAAAAGCGGTGCGGATGCGCCGCTGAGCGCATGGCGTCGATCGCTATTTGCAGATTGCCATCAGTCCCGTTTTTGAATCCGACCGGTACTGATAGACCGCTGGCGAGCTCGCGATGGACCTGGCTTTCGGTGGTTCGCGCACCGATCGCACCCCAGCTAACCAGATCAGCGATGAACTGCGGCACAATGGTATCCAGAAACTCGCAGCCCGCAGGCACGCCCATCTCGGCAAGATCGACCAACAGCTGGCGCGCCAAGCGCAGGCCGCGGTTGATGCGAAACGAGCCGTCGAGATCAGGATCGTTGATCAACCCCTTCCATCCCACCGTGGTGCGCGGCTTCTCGAAATAGACGCGCATGATGACCAGTAATTCGTTGGACACGGAAGCGGTGATCTGCTTCAAACGACCGGCATACTCTCGCGCAGCCGTAACATCATGGATCGAACATGGGCCAACCACGACCAGCAATCGGTCTTCATCGCCTCGCAGACAGCGGGTGGCAGCCGCGCGAGCAGTAACAACTGTTTCTGATGCAGTCTCTGATAGCGGCAGTTCCTCCATGAGAATCGTGGGTGGAACGAGCGGACTAAGTCCTTCGATACGGAGGTCATCAGTCGGATGGAACATGGATGGGCACGGTGGTTCATGGCGCAGCGTGGCAAGAGGCAGGCGCAAGACTACGCCTTCAATCTGCGCGGAAGGACGCTAGAATCCGACCATGCGATTCCTGGCTCTCCTCGTCACGGTACTGGTGCTGTCCGGATGCGTATGGACTCGCCTCCTCGACATGAAAAACCAGTTCAAGGATTTCGACCGCTATATTGAACCAGTAAATGATGGAACGTCTCTGCTCCTGAAATTCAAAGAACCCTGCGTTCAGCCTGATGATATCGGCTATTTGTTGGGTGGTGATCCGACCACCAAGACTACGTCCGTCGATAAAGTGACCACGTGGACGTATCAACTCAAGCGCGCTCGACCCGACTCGATCGGGCTGACGATCACTTTGACGTCACGAGATGTCTTGGCTGATTCGATCAAGATTCCACCTGAGGTTCTGGCCTTTATCCCCCGTGACCGTTTGTTGGCTATGATTCGCGCCTTTGGCAAGGCCGAAATCGACAAAGACAAGCGCCAAGCGACCGCTGGATTGGCCGGTGCCGACGCCAAGCCCATTTCACCCGGACGCGCCACGATAATAGCTGCTCTCGGTGAGCCAGACGCCACGACGGCAGTGGATGCCGAAATTCAACGTCTGACCTACACCTTCCATCTCATCAACAAAGACACCAAAGATCCAAAGGAGATCGCGAAAGGTCCGGGAAGCACACTCCTGCTGGATCTTAAGGCCGAACGCTTGGTCGAACTGCGCTTTCAAGCGCCGCGCTTTAATACTTGGGTCAAATTGGACGGAAGTAAGTAAGCCGTAGAGTTGCCATGAGCAGTCACCGCTAATCTGCTGGAGCGCGCTCAAACTCAGCCATGCTCTACGACCATGCAGCGGACAACCGTGGTCTTGATCGCACTCGGAGTAATCGGTGGCATGGTCGGCGCAGTTGTTGGCCTCTCTCAGCATCTGCAGCATCCAAGTCCGGTTAAATCCGGTGTTTTTGATACAATTCCTGAGGATATTGGCCGCCGCACCTATGTGATGTGCATGGCTTGTCACGGAGTCGATGGGCGTGGTATTGCTGGATTCACGCCAGGTCTCGCTGGCTCAGCACGCCTGACTGGTGATCCGCGCCAAGCCATTCTGATCGCGCTCCATGGCTTCGACAGCAGCCGCGAGCCCGGTGCTACCTACTACAATGCGCAAATGGTTGGCTTTGGCCACACGCTAAACGACACAGAAATCGCCGCTCTGTTGAGCTGGCTGCGCAGTCAATGGGGCAATCATGGCTCTGCCGTCACTGCCGCCCAGGTCGGGTCGTTGCGTTCACTGCATGGAAACCGCCAACAACCATGGACCCCCGCTGCGTTGCGAACCGAACTGCAGGCGCCGTGATCATGCGTATTCCCATCATCATGACGCTGATCCTCTGTGTTCTGATGGCGATTGGCATAACTACGGTCGCTGTCCGCACCCAAGGTCCGGTTCCGATCACGCCGATTGGTGAACCACTATCTGCGCTCGCGTTCCAGCTTCACGACGCCAACGGAGCTAAGGTCACAGCGGAATCACTGCGGGGAAAAATCTCCATCTTGTACTTCGGCTACACGTTCTGTCCGGACGTGTGCCCGACTGAGTTAGCCTGGATGACGCGCGTATTGCACGCACTCGGTTCTCAGGCGAGCCAGATCCAGCCGATTTTGGTCGGACTGGATCCGGAGCGCGATACGCCTGCCCGTCTACGCGACTACGCCGCCATGTTCGATACTCGCATACGGGCCGTGACCGGCAGCGTGGATGAAGTAACCACCGCTGCGACTGCCTGTGGCGTCGGATTTCGAAAATCGACCCCGGTTTCGAAATCGCCTGGATTCTATCTGATCGATCACAGCATGAGCACGATCGTACTCAATCGGGACGGACGCATTGCCTTCCGCGTGCAGTCCCGCGACTCAACTCCGGATCAGGCCGCTGCGCAAATCCGAACTCTTTTGGAACATCCATGAACTATGCTCTACGCCCTACCATCTGCTGCTTGCTGCTCGCATGCTTGACGCCGCTCACCCACTCTGCCGAGGGTACGACGGTCGCTAAACCGTGGGCACGAGCAACCGCCGAAGGCCAACAAGTTGGCGCAATCTTCTGTTCCATAAGCAACCCTGGCACCACGGCCGACAAGTTACTGCGGGTTGAGAGCGCCACCGCAACCACCGTTGAGGTGCACGAGCACATCACGACCAAAGATGGGCTCATGAAGATGCAGGCCGTAGCCAACGGCATCGACATTCCCACCAAAGGGACCGTCACGTTGAAGCCAGGTGGCTATCACGTCATGCTGATCGGACTGGCCAACCGATTGACCAAGGGATCCACGGTGAAGGCCACGTTCGTATTTGAGAAGGCCGGAAGCATCGCCGTCGAAGCGACTGTCCTTGAGGCCGGAGCCATGTCCGCCGACGAAGGAACTATCGACAAGAAACCCGCCAAATAGGCGGTTTCCGCAACCCTGGCGCCGAGATGTGTTGGCGGCATACAATCGGCGCAGCCGATGCCGCCACGATGTCGGAGGCCCCCGACGACATTGAACATCGACAAAGCCAGCGGGGTAGCAGGGGCAGAGCCCCTGGAGCAAACCACAGACTATTGGACCGCTAAGAAGACGTTCTTAACGCCCTGCTTGACCGGTTTGGCACTATCCTTGCCGTTTTCGCAACGCTGACCATGGCAGGCCTTCAGCCAGGCAACCAGGACGCGCTCAATTTCTTCGGTTGCCCGCGAATTGGGCGAGGTGAACAAGTTGGAAACAATATAGCCTTGGCGTTCTTGGGCGACCTTGCCCAAATCTACATCTGTCCGTCCCACCAAGACTTTAGAGAACGGAGGCTTACGCCCAAGCGTACGCACGATCTGCGACTGGGCGAGTTCAACCCCGCGCTTCACAGTGTTGTGGAAGGCAACCTCCACGAGGTCGATCTCTGGCTTTGCTTTGACCAATCCCACCATCCACCTCCTTGAGCAGAGGGTGGAGTATCTCAGGTTTTACGGCGGCACAACTGGCGACTCAGCAGCCGAAAAACAACGCTTGCCTGTGAGTTAGGGCTATCTGCAGCAATCGCCACGGCCTGCAACGACGTCTATGTATCTGACTTCCCGGTAATCATCTTCCACAGCATGGTCAGCGGATCGTAGTAGCGATCAGCGATGCGTTCCTTCATCGGAATGATCGCATTGTCGGTGATCGTGATGTGCTCGGGGCAGACTTCCGTGCAGCACTTGGTGATGTTGCAGAGACCAATGTTGCCCTGGTGCTTGAGGAATGGTTCGCGATCGGCTTGGTCAAGCGGGTGCATCTCGAGCGATGCAATCCTGACCATGAAGCGTGGGCCAATGAACTGCTCATGCTCTTCATGATCACGCAAAACGTGACATACGTCCTGGCAGAGGAAACACTCGATGCATTTGCGGAATTCCTGCGAACGCTCGACGTCGCGCTGCTGCATACGCAGACTGCCGTCTTCGGCGACACCGGCCTGTCCCTTCTTGGGCGGCGTGAACGGCGTGATCTGCTTGTTGACCTTGTAGTTCCACGACACGTCGGTGACCAGATCGCGGATATTGGGAAACGTCTTCAGCGGCTGAACTGTAATGTCGCCTTCGGGTAACGATTCCATCCGGGTCAGACACATCAGACGCGGCTTGCCGTTGACCTCAGCCGAACACGAGCCGCACTTGCCCGCTTTGCAGTTCCAGCGGCAGGCGAGATCAGGTGCCTGGGTCGCCTGGATCTGATGGATGGCATCTAAAACGACCATACCGGGCGAAATGATGGCGGTGTAGGTTTTCATCTCGCCGGAGTGCTTGTCCCCACGCCACACCTTAAAGGTGCGCTTTTCGTCGGGTTTCTCGGTGATGTTGGACATGGTCGTTTCCGTGATGGCTAAGATGGGGGCCGGTCCGCTTACTTCGCCTGGTCGTCGATGATCTGTTGCAGTTCTGCCGGCATCGGCTTGAGCGGCTCGCGACGGAGCGTCATCGAACCATCAGCCGCCTTCTTGATGATCATATTCACGCCGCCGAATTCTTTCGTCTTGTCGGGGAAGTCCTCGCGGAACTGGGCGCCGCGGCTTTCCTTGCGCTCAATCGCACAGCGGGTGAGTGCTTCCGACACTGTAACCAAGTTGCGCAGGTCCATGCACGTATGCCAGCCAGGATTGTACTCACGGTTATGCGGAGACTCGACTTGCTCGGCGCGGTTCTTGATCGCAGTAATCTTCTCGAGCGCCGTACGCATCTCGTCTTCTTTGCGCACGATGCCGACCAGCGCCTGCATGCTCTTTTGCAGGTCCTGCTGGACGTTGTAGGGATTCTCGTTGCCCTTGGGGGCGTCCATGAAGTGCAATGCCCAGTCACCCGCAGCCTTGACCTGCGCCTCGTCAATCCAGCCAGACTTAGCCTCCTTCGCGAATTTCGCCGCGTGTTCTCCAGCGCGCTTACCGAATACCAAGAGGTCAGAGAGCGAATTACCGCCAAGGCGATTGGCGCCATGCAGACCAGCAGCCGCTTCACCGGCCGCGAACAAGCCCGGAACCGATGACATCTGCGTATCGCCATCGACGCGGATGCCACCCATGGTGTAGTGCGTGGTCGGGCCAACTTCCATCGGCGTCGTGGTGATGTCGAGTCCACCCAGTTCAATGAACTGGTGATACATCGACGGCAGCTTCTTCTTGATGTGTTCGCGCGCGTTAGGCACGCGTTCTTTGATCCAGGCTATGTCGAGGAATACGCCCCCATGCGGCGAACCGCGACCGGCCTTCACCTCACGATTGATGCAGCGAGCCACGTGGTCGCGGGTCAGCAGTTCTGGCGGACGTTTGGCCGACTTGTCACCCTGGGTGTAGCGCCACCCTTCTTCCGGATCCTTTGCGGTCTGATTGCGGTAGTTCTCGGGAATGTCGTCGAACATGAAACGCTTGCCGTCTTTGTTCCGGAGTACGCCGCCTTCACCGCGCACGCCTTCGGTCACCAAGATGCCGCGCACGCTGGGCGGCCACACCATGCCGGTGGGATGGAACTGGATGAATTCCATGTCCATCAGTTCGGCGCCAGCCTCGTAGGCCAAGCCGTAACCGTCGCCGGTGTATTCCCACGAATTGGATGTGATCTCGAATGCCTTGCCGAGACCGCCGGTCGCGATGACCACCGACTTGGCCTTGAACAGCACAAAGCGACCGCGCTCGCGGAAATAGCCCATCGCGCCGCAAACGCGATCGCCGTCCTTGAACAGACTGGTGACGCAACACTCCATGTAGACCGAGATCTGCGACTGGTGAACGCTATGATCTTGCAGGGTGCGGATGATTTCCAGTCCGGTGCGATCGCCAACGTGAGCAAGCCGCGGATAGCGATGTCCACCAAAGTTACGCTGTAGAATCTTGCCGTCTTTGGTGCGATCGAACACTGCGCCCCATTGTTCCAGCTCTTTGACGCGATCAGGTGCTTCTTTCGCGTGCAGTTCAGCCATGCGCCAATTATTGAGGTACTGGCCGCCGCGCATGGTGTCCGCGAAATGGACCTTCCAGCCATCGCGATCATCGACGTTACCCATGGCCGCAGCGACGCCGCCCTCAGCCATCACCGTGTGGGCTTTGCCGAGCAGCGATTTGCAGACAAGGCCGACCGAGCAACCGGCCTCAGCTGCAGCGATCGCTGCGCGCATACCAGCGCCACCGGCGCCGATGACCAATACGTCGTGTTCCTGAGTCTGAATGTCCATGTGGTCCTATCGCAGAGTAAAGGTCATGAAGACGGTGGTCATCGGGATTAGAAAAAGCGAATGTCTTTCATCACGCCCATGGAAACGAGGCGAACGACGAGGTCGGCCAGTCCGACCCACACCAGCGATACCATGGCCCACAGCGCATGGTGCTCGTTGAGCTTGCTAACAAATCCCCAGATACCGTGGCTTACCGTGGCGGTGCCGTCAGCGCAGCTAAAGCACTTTTTCCGCCCGCCAACGAGGTGGCGCAGCGAATGACAGCCGAAGGTGTACATGGCGATGAGCAACGGATTGAGCAGCAGGACGATCGACACCAGACTAACGCCGAACACGTGGTGGTGCGCATGCTGGCCGGGAATAACCACTCCCTTCGCATCCAGTTGATAGAGGAACGGCGTGCCATCAGCGTTCACTGGAAACATGTGGGCAATAATGCCGTCGTAGGTCAGGATGAAGACGAAGACGATCGCGGCGTACAAGAAGTAGCGGTGCACGTTCCAGAGAATGAGCGGCAGGCTGTTTTCACCGCGATAGTTCTGCCGGGGCTCGCCCACCGTACAGGCTACAGGATCAAGCCAGATCGAACGGTAATACGCCTTGCGGTAGTAATAGCAGGTCAGTCGGAAGCCCGCGGGCAGGCCTAGGATCAGTAGCGCCGCACTAAAGGTCGGCATCCAGGACTGCCACCAACTGGGCTCGCCGGGCCAGAATGCGTGGGGACTCTTACCCCACAGCTCGGGCGAATAGAACGGCGACAAGTAGTTGGTACCATTCACCCAGTAATGGGTGCCCTGGAACGCGGACCAGGTCGAGTAGACAACGAAGGAGAGCAGGAGTGCCGCGGTCAGCAGCGGCCCCACCCACCAGTTGTCCTTGCGCATCGTCGCGCCAAATCCTGTGCCTTGCGGTAGTACCGCTGTCGTGCTGCGTTCGGTCATAAGCCGCACGGCTTAACGCCCAAGACGCTGTTCGCCAGGGGATACATCCCGGGGCTCACCAACCCATGCGCCACCCAGTCTGAAATAACACCTCTTCGGACATGGATTACCCGATTCGACGCCGAGGCTCGGGGCGGTCGGGACGTACCTTAAGCGCGACCGAAACTGCCAGATTGATGATCCTGACCATTCGGAGCAGGAGGATGGCATTATCATTCTGTGCATGTCACCGCACTTCCGGGTGCTGCTCTGTCGGAATTCCGGACTGCTGCGTCACAACGATTATTGAGTCGCCTTCGCTCTTGCCTTCCGGTTCCTCAACTACGCCACCGCTTGGGCAATCCAGCTCCGCTAACAGACGACGGCTGCAGCGCTTGCCCACCGCCCTCGCTGATTTAGCGTCCCTCCGGCACGTGTACCAAGGATGCTGTATGAAAATTTTCGTCGCCGACAAACTTTCGGACAAAATTCTCGCGGCGTTACGCGCAGTTGGCGCCGAGGTGCGTTCGGACCCCAACATCAAGGCCGAGGATCTACCGCAAAGTATCGCTGATGCCGATGTGTTGATCGTGCGTTCGAAAAAAGTGAACGCCAAGACCATCGAGTCTGCGGCGAGTCTCTCGCTGATCCTGCGCGCTGGAGCCGGTGTCGACACGATCGACGTGAAGGCAGCCAACGCCCGCGGCATTTATGTCGCGAATTGTCCGGGCAAGAACGCCGACGCCGTGGCTGAACTAGCAATCGGACTCCTGCTGGCTGCCGATCGGCGCATCGCCGATGGCACCGCTGCACTGCGCGACGGCAAGTGGCTCAAAGGCGAATTTGGAAAATCACGCGGTCTCAAAGGTCGCACCCTGGGTCTGGTCGGCTATGGAACCATCGGCAAAGCCGTGGCCCGCCGCGCCCAGGGACTCGAGATGCAGGTGCTTGTGTGGAGTCGCAGCATGACGCCGTCACTCGCGGCGGCTGCCGGTGTCGGTTACGCAGCGTCAGCCACCGAATTAGCGGCACATTCCGATGCGATCAGTCTGCATGTCGCTGCCACAAAAGACACCAAACACCTGGTCAATGCTGCCTTCCTCGCCGCGATGAGGCCCGGCGCCATCCTGATCAACACCGCCCGTGGCGATGTTGTCGATACCGCCGCGTTGAAGACAGCCGTTGCCGCCGGCAAGATTCGCGCCGCATTGGACGTATTCGAAGGTGAGCCCACCGGCAGCGAAGCGGCCTTCACCGATCTCGAGCTGGCGAAGTTGGTCACCTGCACCCCGCACATCGGTGCCTCGACCGACCAAGCCTCAGACGCGATCGCCAATGAAGCCGTACGCATCGTCAAGGTTTTCAAAGAAACCGGAGTGCCACCCAACGCGGTCAACATCAGCACCCGCAGCGCCGGCAAATTCACCTTAACGGTTCGCCACTTCGACCGCGTTGGCGTTCTTGCCGCTATCCTTGAAGGTCTGCGCGGTGACAAAGTGAACGTCGAAGAAATGCAGAACACCGTATTCGAAGGCGCCCAGACGGCATGCTGTTCACTATCACTGGGCAGCGAACCATCCGGCGGAACCCTGGCCGAACTGCGCAAAAACAGCGATATTTTGTACGTGACGCTGACGTCGCGCAGCTGACGCCAATCACTTGTCTGCGGCCTGCCGACTCAAGGCAGTGGGATCGTGGCTTGTAATCCAAGCAGTGACGGGCGCTGGCAGATTATGCAGTCGGTTACCGGCAAGCGACAGGCTTGTTATGTTCTTCAGGTTAACCATCTCAGCAGGCAACGCTGACAGATCGTTGTTTGCGAGACTCAGTTCCTGCAGACGAACGCACTTCGCTATCGCAGGAGAGATCGAGCGCAGCAACGGATGACCTAGCGTGCGGTCGGAGTAACAATGCAAACGCTCAAGATACGCAAGCTCTCCGATCTCCGTGGGTATCTCTTGGACGCCAGCCTCCTGGATGAACAGCCCGACCACGTGGCCGTCGCGCACGGTCGTCTGACCTTCGACACGCATGGCGGTTAAACCGTTCCGATCAAGAATGGCGCGAACGGCGCGGTACTCAGGATGCTCTGGTGGTAGCGTCTCGACCTTCGTCGCCACGATTGGCGCACCAACCGACGACGCCGCACCCCCCTTCCAACGCAGCGCGTCGCGCATGGCCAGAATAAATCCCTTCGCCATCTGTATTTCGCCTGCTGGCTGATTGGGATGAACTCCGGTGGCATCCTTGCTGTATTCGGGAAGCATTACCGTCCCATTGCGGAAATCGTCGCTGAGAATTGCGGCGAGATCGTACACTGGCGCCTTGCCACGATATGTGGCGCGCACCAGTTCGCTAAAGGCGAGCATGTTAGGCACCGAGCGATCACTTTTTTCCGGTCCATCAGCCAGCACCGAAGACGTACAGTGAATGAAGCGCGTCCGTGGCATATCGCGAGCCAGGGCATTCATCATCGCGCAATAGGACGGGAAAAAAGCGGGAGTGACCTCGGCTACAAATACAATCATAACCACATCGACGTGGGCACTGAATGTCCATGGCGGACGGCGCATGAGTTGGTCGGTCTCTTCGACCCGTTTGATGACGGGATACCTGGTCGCCAAGAAATGTACGAGTTTTGACTTCTGGTAAATATCTGCCGGGATAATCGCAAGCCCACCCTTCTTCTCGACATCGAAGCGTTGGAACCCCGTGGAAATATCGTGCATCGGCGACTGCTTGGCGAGCAGGTTGAGTCCGGTCACTAAGTTCAAACCCATCGACTTGCTGGCGATCAATACGTGTCGTTGGCGAAGACTGTCCATCTCCTGCTGTGTGATCGTGGCGAATCGTTCTTTGATCGCCTTGGCATCAATGAACGGAGCCTCGTCTTCGGCCTGGATAGCCGTTGCGAGTAACATCAACAGACAGACCGACCAACTCACCTGATGCAAGCGTGTCATCCTCTGCAACAGCTACTGCACGCCGCGCAGAATCATGCCGTTGGTGATCTTTTCGAGCGCCAAACAATAGGCGGCCCGGCGCATCGACACGTTGCGCTGTTTGGCCATGTCGGCGACGCGCACGTAGGACGCTTCAAGCTTTTCGTAGAGCAGATCGTTCACCTGCTTGAGACTCCAGTAGAACCCTTCGCGGTTCTGCACCCATTCATAATACGACACGATCACACCACCGGCGTTGGCGAGAATATCGGGGACGACAAACACGCCGCGACTCTGCAGGATCAGATCGGCCTCGGGATCAGTCGGTCCGTTCGCTCCTTCAATGACCAGCTTGGCCTTGATCTGATGCGCATTCTTGGCAGTAATGACGCTATCAAGTGCACAGGGAATAAGAATGTCGCACTGGACGGTGAGCACGTCGGCCAGCACCTCGCCGCCAGGAAATCCGACCACCGTTCCATTGCTTTCGTAATAGGTGAACAGCTCCTTAATGTTGAGACCACTCTTGTTGGAGATGTTGCCGCGGGCATCGCCGACCGCGATCACTGTGATACCACGCTCGGCAAGTTCGAGTGCAGCGTAACTGCCCACGTTGCCGAAACCCTGGATCGCCACTGTGCAGTCCTTCATGCCCAGCTGGCGCACGGCTGCGGCCATCGTGCAGACAACACCGCGGCCCGTTGCCTCTTTGCGCCCAGCAGAACCGCCGATTTCCAATGGTTTGCCGGTAACAACGCCGCGGGCAACCTCACTATACTTGCGATATTCGTCGTAAA
Organism: uncultured candidatus Brocadiaceae bacterium; assembly: GCA_964652775.1. Classification (GTDB taxonomy): domain Bacteria; phylum Planctomycetota; class UBA11346; order UBA11346; family UBA11346; genus UBA11346. The sequence continues at coordinate 88,978 of CAZZAM010000001.1, forward strand.
TCCAGGCCATTTCGCGAGGTCCACTGCCCATGTCGGGGGCGGGAATATCGATGCTGGGTCCGATGTCGTTGCGCAGTCGACTGGTGTACTTGCGCACCAACCGCTCAAGTTCCGACTTACTGAGCTTGCGCGGGTCAACCGTGATGCCGCCCTTGGCGCCACCGAATGGCACATCCACCAACGCCGTTTTGAGCGTCATCCACAACGCCAACGCCTTGACCTCCTGGAGGTCAACCGACGGGTGCAGACGGATGCCACCTTTATAAGGCCCCAACACGTCGTTGTGCTGCACGCGGTAAGCCGGAAACACGGCGACGCTGTTATCGTCCATCTGCACCGAAGCGCCCAAGGTGACGATCCGGTTAGGGGTCGTCAGACGCTCAACCAATCGCTGGCCAGGATACCGCCTTTCCAGATCCAGCGTGTCAGCGATTTGTTTGACGAAGCCAATGGCTTTCTCAAGAACGTCGGGCATGGCGGTTATCCTCGGTGGCGGAGCCTAGCACTCATGGGGCATCTCGCCAAGGCTGCGCCCAGGAAGCGTGTTATACGTACTCGATCAGGTTCTAGCGATCATATACGATGGCAGCAGGTGCTTTCCCTCGCCGAAATCAGACGTACACGGTGGCTCCGCCCATCGCACTGGAGCTACCATGCGCATCGTCGTTCATCCCGATCCCGCAACTCTTGGCACAGCAGCTGGCACCGAAGCCGGTGACCTCATTGCTGCGACCATACGCGCCAACGGCGAAGCGCGCATCGTGATCGCCACCGGCGCCAGCCAATTCGCCACCATTGCCACGCTGGTCGCACGCAAGGACATCGACTGGAGTAAAGTCGATTGTTTCCACCTCGACGAGTACATCGGCATCCCCGAGACGCACCCCGCAAGCTTCCGCGGTTACTTGCAGGCGCGCTTCGTCAGCAAGATCACAGGTCTGCGTTCCTTCCACGGCGTACGTGGTGATAGTGGTGATGCCAAGGCTGAATGCGCGCGTTTGGCCAAGTTGATTCGTACGAAGCCGATCGATGTTCTCTGCCTCGGCATCGGCGAGAACGGCCATCTGGCGTTCAATGATCCACCAGCCGATTTTACCACCACCGAACCGTACCTGGTCGTCAACCTCGATGAAGGTTGCCGCAAGCAGCAACTCGGTGAAGGCTGGTTCCCATCGCTTGAAGCTGTTCCCAAGCAGGCCATCAGCATGTCGATCAACCACATTCTCTCGGCCAAGGCGCTGGTCGCGTCGGTCCCGGATCAGCGCAAGGCGGCCGCCGTGCAGGGCAGCCTTGAGCAACCAATCTCGCCAACCATGCCCGGCACCGCGTTGCGTAAGCACGCGAAATGCAGTCTGCATATCGACAAGGCAGCAGCATCACTGCTCAAGCCATCGACACTGACCGCGAAAGTCTGATATGGCACTGCGTGGTTTTGTCGATCTCCAGGTCAATGGCTTCCGCGATGTCAGTTTCACTGATCCGGAACTGACTGAAGAAGCAACCGTCGTCGCTCTGCGTGGGCTGATCGCGGACGGCACCGCGATCTACCTGCCGACCGTGACAACCAACCAAGAATCAACTTACGCCCACGTCCTCCCCCTCCTCGCGCGCATCTGCAAGCGCACGGAATTCGCCCAGCATATTCCCGGTCTGCATCTGGAGGGACCATTCCTGTGTAAAAGCGATGGGGCCGCTGGTGCGCACAATCCAGCGTGGATGTCCGCTGGTGACACCGCATACCTTGATCGGCTGCAACGTCTCGCCGCAGGCATGATTCGCCTGATCACCATCGCGCCGGATATCGCCGGGGCGGAGGGCCTGATCAGGCACGCGCGCAAATTGGGCATCGTCGTAAGTCTCGGTCACCACCTGGGCACGGCTGGCAACATGGATCGCGCAGCTGTCGCTGGTGCGACCTGCCTCACCCATCTCGGCAATGGCCTGCCCCACCTCATCAATCGGCACCTCAATCCGCTGATCGAAGGCATGGCCGATGACCGCTACATCGCGATGATTATCGGCGACGGTCACCATGTGCCGTGGAGTTTGGTGAAAACCATTCTCGCCGCAAAGGGCCTCGAGCGCTGTGCCTTGGTCAGCGACGCGTCCTGTCTCGCCGGCATGCCGCCCGGCACCTATCAGCGTTTCGGCGCAACCGCAGTCATCGATCCGAACGGTCGACTGTACACGCCTGCAACCGGTTATTTATGGGGTTCGTCGTACACGATCCGAAAAGTGGTGAATGCGACACAAGCAGCGCTCAAGCTGGACGATCAAACCATGCATCGTTTAGCGGTCGTTAACCCGCTCAAGCTTATCGGCCTGCCGGTGCCAACGGATCTGCAGCCACTGGCGCGTGCGGCCGACGGCGCGTATGTGCCAATATCATAATGCCAAATGCTGGAATGCTGGAATGCTGGAATGTTCGCAGCTTGGTTCACTGCATTGAGCCTTGGCTCGTCTCAATATTCCAGCATTCCAGCATTTGGCATTCTATAATTCTCCGGAGTTCTCCATGACCGAGCCCGCCTTCTTCACCGCCCACCGCCGTGGTGCGCCGTGGCGTGAACGTGCCGCCTGGCCATTCGCTTGGGTAACTGGCGACGAAGTTCCCCCGACCGTCGGCGCGTTTCGCCTGCGTTTTTCCAGTCCGACAGCCGAAAACCTGCGCCTGATCGTTACTGCTGATGAGCGTTATCGGCTGTATCTCGATGGACAGTTAGTCCGCTCTGGCCCCGAGATCGGAACGCGTTGGCGTTGGCAAGCTGACTCCATTGAGCTGGATCTCGCTGCGGGTGAACATCAGTTGCTGGCAATTGTTTGGTCGACCGGTCACGAGCGCGGCGATTTTTCCACCGACGGAATTTCGCACAGTTTTGCATTGGGCGTTGACGGCCCAGCCAATCCACGCCTGGCGACCGGTACCGCTGCATGGGAATGGCATCACTTGCCTGGCTACACCTTCATCAAATCGCCGCTGTCGCGCTGGTGCGTCCCCGATGTGCACCGGGATGCGACCAAGACCGATTGGAGCGTCGAGGTCGGTGCCGGTGATGGATGGCGTCCGGTCCGTGTGGTCTCGCCAGTGCAGCATGTAGCCGACGTCGGCGCTGCCCCGGCGCGCTACGTCGAAGTCGGTGCCCTGCCGCCGCCGCTGCATCGCCGCTGGAACTCGCTCCGCGTTCGCCACGCCGAATTGCTACCGCTCGGCAGCGATCGCACCAAGGTGCCACTCACTGCCAACGATCCTAGCTCGGCCGCGCGTTGGACGGAAGCAATCACCACTGGATCAACCTTGACCGTACCGCCACGCACGATGCTTCGCGTGGTGATGGACTGCGACGATTACGTGACCGCGTGGCCAGAATTCACCGCTGGTGGCGCAGGGGCAACCGTGGTGGTCGAATGGATGGAGGCACTGTCGCTGAATCCGGTGACCGAACCCACGATGGTCAAAGGCAATCGCAATGAGATCACTGGCCGATACGCCTTTGGTTTGGCCGATCACATCCGCTGTGATGCGACTCCGCGCTGGTGGCGTCCGTTATTCTGGCGCGCTGGCCGTTTCATCATCATCACCATCTCGACGGATGCTGCGCCCGCGACGTTCAGCGGTCTCACGCTCTACGAGGATCGCTACCCGCTTGAGCAGGAAGCGACCATCGACGTTGCTCATCCGGGTTTGACCCGCGCCTTTCCGATCTGCCTACGCACCCTGCAAACTAACGCGCACGATCTGTTCAGCGATACGCCGTACTACGAACGCCTGCAGTACATGGGCGACACGCGCATCGATTGCCTGATCAACTACGTGTTGTGTCGTGATCGCCGCCTGCCGGTGAAAGTTCTGCGCATGGTTGATTCCCAACGCATGCCGGATGGCTTGACGGTAAGCCGTTGTCCGACGCGAGTTATTCAGGTTATTCCGCCATTTTCACTGTGGTACATTGGCATGGCCCATGACCACCTGTGGTGGAATGGGAATCACCAGGTGATCCGCAATCTCATGCCGGGCATTCGCGGCGTCATCGAGGCATTCTTAATCAACCGCCGCGATGATGGCACGATCGGGTTTATGGAAGGCTGGAACTTCACCGATTGGGTCAGCAATTTCCCCGAAGGCGAAGTCCCCGGGACCAGCACCGGCTCTAGCCACTCCAGTTTACAATTGTTGATGGCACTCGCGTGGGTCGAAGATCTCGAAACCGCTTTCGGCGAAGTGGAGATGGCCGCGCGCTGCCGCCGTCTGCGCACTGAAGTTACACGTGGCATCGAAACCGTGTTCTGGAATGAAGCGCGCGGTGCCTGGGCCGATGACCGCGCTCATACGTCGTTCTCGCAGCACGCACAGGCTTTGGCCGCGTTGTGTCCCGATCTCTCAGCAACTAAACGCGAACGCGGACTCACGTGTTTGCGTAACGACCGCACACTCGCACCCGCCTCGGTGTACTTCTCGCATTACTTAATGGAGGCCTGGGCAGCGACTGGCGACGGGCAGAGCATCGCCGATGCGTTCGGCTTCTGGGCTGCGCTTCCCGATCAGGGATTCAAAACGCTGCCGGAACACCCCGAGCCGAGTCGCTCAGATTGTCACGCGTGGGGCGCTCATCCGCTGTACCACACCGTCGCATCGATTGCTGGTATTCGTCCCAGCGCACCCGGATTTAAGCGCGTGCGCGTGGCACCGTGCCTCGGCGCGATTCCCTCGGTGCATGTGCGCATTCCGCACCCTGACGGCGGATGGATCGCCGCGAGCCTGAACGCTGCGAACGGCAGCCTTCACGGCACGATCACGCTGCCGACTGGCATCACCGGCAACCTGGTGTGGAAGCAGCACGAGATCGCACTCAAAAATGGTGAGAACGCGATCGCAATAGACTAATTCTACTGGCATTGTCAGCACGTCGAGGCGTCTAGCATGCCGCTTTCCAACGTGGAGCGCGCCCATGTCAGAACCCGCATCATTCCTCGCCCATCGCCGGTCAGCTCCATGGATCACCCGCGCTGCGTGGCCATTCGCCTGGATTACTGGCACACAGGCTCCACCAACGGTTGATGCGTTCCGTCTGAACTTCACCAGTGCAACCAACGAGCAGGTGCGTTTGGTCGTTACGGCGGACGAGCACTATCGACTCTACCTGGATGGAAAGCTCGTTCGCTCCGGTCCGGAAATCGGCACGCGTTGGCGCTGGCAGGCCGACGCCATCGAATTGGAACTGAGCGCCGGTACACACCAGTTGCTCGCCATCGTCTGGTCGGTTGACAAAGACAACGGCGAATACGCGATGGATGGCATCGCGCACGGCTTTGCGCTCGGCGTCGATGGCGAAGCTAATCCGCGCTTCGCAACCGGAACGGCAGCGTGGGAGTGGCACTCATTGCCCGGTTATACCTTTCGCAAATCGCCGCTCGCGCATTGGACCGTTCCCGATGTGCACCGCGATGCGTCAGCCACCGACTGGTCGGCAGAAATCGGCCAAGGCACCGGCTGGGCACCAGCGCGCGTCGGATCGCCGGTCCATCATCAGGCGGACGTCGAAGCCTTCCCAGCCCGCTTCGTCGAAGTTGGTGAATTACCCGCGCCAATCCATCGCCCCTGGACATCGTTCACCGTCCGTCACGCCGAGGTACTGCAGCCCGGCATTGATCGCAACGCTACACCGCTGGGTACGAACAACGCAGCGTTAGTCACGCAATGCGCCAGCATGCTGACCGGGGCCACACCACTCGTCGTTCCGCCACGCACCACCATCCGCTATATTATCGACTGCGACAATTACGTGACCGCATGGCCCGAGTTCACGGCGAGCGGGAACGGGGCAACCATCATCACTGAATGGGCGGAGTCGCTCTTTGTGCGACCAGCAGGTGATCCGCACCAAGACAAAGGAAACCGCAACGACGTGGCTGGCCGTTATGCGTTCGGCATTGGTGATCGTGTCTGCTGCGATGCTACGTCCCACCATTGGCGACCACTGTACTGGCGCTCGGGACGCTACCTGATCCTGACTATCTCGACCGCCGACGCAGCGGCGACACTGAGCAACTTCATGTTGTTTGAAGATCGCTACCCACTCGAGCAGGAATCCACCATCGCGCTCGCCCACGAAGGACTGACACGCGCCTTCCCGCTCTGCCTGCGTGCCCTGCAAGTCAACGCCCACGATCTCTTCAGCGATACGCCGTACTACGAACGCATGCAGTACATCGGCGACACGCGCATCGATTGCTTGGTCAACTTTGTCATCAGTCGCAATCGCCACCTGACCAGCAAAGCGTTGCGTATGATCGACTCGCAACGCGTACCAAGCGGCCTGACCACCGGCCGTTGTCCAACGCGGAATATGCAGGTTATACCGCCATTCTCGCTGTGGTACGTTGGCATGGTCCATGACCACCTCTGGTGGAACGGAAACGCCGCACTAATTCAGGACCTCATGCCCGGTGTGCGCGCCATCCTGGAAGCGTTCCTGCGCAAACGCCGAACGGACGGCACGATTGGCCACATCGAAGGCTGGAACTTCACTGATTGGACACGTGGATTTTCCTTCGGTGAAGTGCTGGGAACCAAAGACGGATCGAGCCATGCGAGTCTGCAAGTATTGATGGCGCTGAAGCAGGTTGAAGAATTGGAGACTGCCTTTGGAGAAAGTGAATTCGCCGCCCGTTGCCGTCGTCAACGCAGCGAACTCGCGCGTGCACTCACGGCTATATTCTGGAGCGAACAACACGGTAGATGGGCCGATGATCGTGAACACTTATCGTTCTCACAGCATGCACAGGCTCTCGCTGCGTTGTGTCCAGATCTCGACGCTGACAAACGTAAACGCGGCCTAAGCACACTGCGCACCGATCCTACCCTCGCCCAAGCCACAATTTATTTCACACATTATCTCATGGAGGCCTGGGCAGCGACTGGCGATGAACAGAGTATCGCGGACGCGCTGGCGTTCTGGAGCTGGCTACCTCATCAGGGTTTTAAAGCGCTGCCCGAATCACCTGAGCCGAGTCGTTCCGACTGCCACGCCTGGGGCGCGCATCCGATCTATCATACGGTGGCGTCCATCGCTGGCATCCGTCCCGCTGCGCCGGGATTCAAGCGCGTGCGCGTGGCCCCGTGCCTGGGCGCAATTCCATCGGTGAACGTGCGCATCCCGCATCCGGATGGCGACTGGATAGCCGCGACACTGCAGACCACCGACGGACGACTGCGTGGCAGCATCACGCTACCGGCTGGCATCACCGGCAGCATCGTCTGGAAACAGAACGAATCGACCATGAAACCAGGCGTAAATCAGATTGCTCTGTAACCACCACTCCTAGGAGATGACGCGATGGACCTACATGAACGCTGGACTCCGGACACGCTGGCCGATGCCTTCGCCCGCCATGGCACTCAGCCGTTTCCACTTACTGCGCTGCCATCCACACCAGCGGCGCGCAAACGACTGGACGCCATCGTAGCCCAGGCGCGCGCAACCATAAGCGAGCCGTGGCCATCTTTAACCACCGCAAGTTATCTGCGCTATTTCCGCGATGGCGACCGGTCTGAATTCGAAGCGGTGTACTTCAATCGTAGGCGTCGTTTGGGCGCGATCGCTTTGGCTGCCGCCACCACCGGCGAAGCCGCTTTCATCACCGCCATGGCCGATGGCGTGTGGCTGATCTGCGAGGAATCGACCTGGTGTCTTCCTGCGCATGTCCGCCTCGATGGCCCTGCAAGTGAGCCATCACGCCTGCCGAGTAGCGATACGCCTGGCCTCTACATCGATCTCTTCAACTGTGAAACCGGATTCCTACTCGCCGAACTCTGCCAGCTGCAGGCCTCGGCACTCGCCGCGATCGATCCACGGATTGTCGAACGGGCACGCTGCGAAATCCGCCGTCGCCTCATTGATCCGATACTCGCGGGAGCCACACCTCGCTGGACGACTGCTCCCAACAACGCCAGCAACTGGGCGCCCTGGTGCGCGTCATCACTGATTGCTGCCGCTGGATTCGCGTGCGCCAATGAACCTGCTATGTGGGGGCGCTTGGTTCATCGCATGCTTGGCGTGGTGGATCATTATGTGAACGTTCAAGGCGCTGATGGCGGCTGCGACGAGGGCGTGATGTATTGGAACGTCGCTGGCGGCTGCGTCGTGCGTGCTCTAGAAGAAGTCCGCGTCCGTACCGGCGGCATCGTGGATGGGTGGTCTGATGCTAAACTCCGCGAAATCATGCGCTTTCCGACACGTATGCACCTGGGCAACTGTTGGTTCCCGGCTTTTGCCGATTGCAATGCGCGAGTGCGCCTTGCTGGTGGCGTGCTTGCACGTGCTGCTGAACGCGTTGGTGCACTAGAACTCAATGCGCTTGCATGGACGATGTCTGATCCGGCCCAGGAAATGTATATCAATGGGAATGGTGTTGGTGATCTCTTACAGATGCAATTGCGCAATCTGTTCTGGCTTGATGCGACTGCACCATCCTCTGCACCAGCGCTTGTCGATGCCTGGCTGCCCGATCTCCAAGTCATGGTCGCCCACGCAGCGGGAACGTCGTTGGCTGTCAAAGGCGGACATAACCGGGAAAACCACAATCACTGCGATATCGGTCAGTTTGTGATTCACCGCAACGGACATCCGATGCTAGTTGATGCTGGACGTGGTGACTACACCGCACAAACCTTTGGCCCCAAACGCTACGAACTGTGGTGGACGCGTGGTTCTGGCCATGCCGTTCCCCAGATTGACGGCTACGAGCAAATCGTCGGTCGAGAGCACGCTGCACGCGCCGTGTCTCACCAGGAAGACAGCCGTTACTCTAGCATGACCATGGATCTCGCTGCCTGTTATGCTGCCACAGCCAACCTGCGTTCCCTCATCAGAACCGTCACGCTGCAACGAACTGACGGCACCGTTCGTTTGGTCGATCGTGTCGATGCCGGCAAGAGCGTGCTCTACCTTCTATCGTTATTGACCCCAACCGAGCCGAAGGCGGACGGAAATGGCGGATGGATTATCGAGAACGCAGGACAACGCATGCGCATCAGCGGATCTGCAGCCCTGAATGCGCAACGGAGCGCGGCCGAATTGGACAGTACCTTGCGCCATACGTGGAGCGAACTGTGGCGATTGACCTGGAGCGGCACACTCGCAGCCGGCGCATCAGCTGAGATCACGATCGTCAGCGCCTGACCCGGCTCAGCAGCGTAGACTACGGCTTGAGGACGATGGCCCCACGATCCGGCACGGCCTGAACCAAGGCGTACGAGTGTCCCTCATGCTGCACCAGACGAACAGGCAGCGTGGAATTGTTCTGACTGGCCGTGACCGATTTCCACTCATCAAGAACTCGCACCTTGAGGGTCAACGCTTGATCAAATACGTCATCGCGCATGCGATCAGTCAACGCCAGTTCGATGCGCTCGAGCGTCCTGGCGGTCGTGGTCAGGGTTGCGCTGTCACGTTCCTGACCGTATTTGGCGACAGTTGTAAAGGTGTCGATCCAGATCAACTCGCGCTGGGCGATCAGGTTTGCTATCTGAGCCTCGACCTGAGCAACATTAGCCTGCTTCTCCTCAGCCGTCGTACCGTGAGCAACGAGATGGTAGAGCGGCTGGATCCAGCCACGGCGAAATGACGGATTATTGAGCCATTTAATTACCGTGGCCGGTCGACCGAGGATGGCATTAATCTGATCAGGATCGAGGCTGCCGAGACTGGTGTTGAGGTAGTTGATCTGATTGGCTGCCGATGGCGTCCCAGTTGTTCCGCGCACGGCGATGTAGTAGCCAGCAGCTAGATTGGGTTGGCCCTTCCCGTAAGGGTAGGCCAAGGTCAGACAACGGTGACCAGACAGATTGCTTTCGATGGCCTGTTTAGAGCCGGCGTATTCCAGCGTAATCTTCTCTGGTGGCGCAGTGTCATCGCTACTCCCGTGCGTGATTGAGTGGCTCTGAACATCGTGGCCAGCGGAACGAATCGCTCGCCAGTCATCCCACGTTCCGTTGTAGCCTTTGTTCTGCCCGTCGATCCCACCGGTGATAATGAAGAAGGTGACTTTGATGCCATGCTTGGCACAGATATTCAGCCACCACGCATGGTCGGGCTTGTTGTTGTCATCGATAGTAATGCTGCACGCCGCATACTTATCATCTTGCCACAGGCATATTTCAGCCTTACCGGGTTCAGTCGGCCAAGTCATCTCCTGCAACACGAATCGCGGCGTCTTGCTGGCGCCGAGGGTCAACAGCTGATTGTCAGCGCTCGGCGTGTAGGGCGCGGGCAGGGACGTCGGCTCGACGCTGTGCAGCCATAATGGAATGAAGAGACTGGCCAGGATGATTTTGAGCATGGATAAGTCGCTGTAGGAACACCGTCTCCCCGATCAACCACGGATGCAAGGCGCTCACACCTGCGAACCGTGCAAAAGCAGACATGGGGATGGATCCAACAACTACGGATTGGCGGCGCTAAACTGCGCAAATGGCTGGCGATACCGCTGTTCGCGCAAATCATCGGCTTCGTCAAACGGCACGAAGGCTCCACCACCATGCCACGTTTTACCGGCGGCCAAGAAATCAGCGAGCGAACGGCGGAGCGACGAATCACGCGGCAACTGCTGCGGATTGCTGAGGTCGCGTTGCAGAAACACGAACCACAAGCCACCGGACGCAAGCGGACGTATGGGGTGCAGATACTGGCAGCGTTGCAAGCGCAGTGGATTGGCGTCGGCAGACAGGATCTCGCTCAAGCGCGGATCGAGAAACCACGTGGAGCAGCCAATCAACTTCGGTTGCCGTTCAGGATGATAGCGGGTGAAAAAATCCACCGCCCGACGGTAGCTGTCCGCGCACTGTTGTAATTCCATACCACCGCCTGGCGGAATATGCATGGCCAGGATCGTATCGCCTTGCTTGGCCAATAACTCCCATGCTGCGGTTTGCAGCGTGATGGTTTTTCGTTGGATAAAACCGGCTGGATCGACGATATGTCCAGTGATGCTGTTGCTGTCGTGCTGGACCTGGGTCGTCCAACCACTCGCCGCATCGGCGCTATCAGGCAACACCAACCCATCTGCCTGGACGCGAACCCCCTCCGCCGCCAACATCAGCACTGTCCGATCATGACGCTGACGCCACACCGTGAACTGATGCGGGAAGGTAGTGATCTCAAATTCCAAACGTCCAAGCCGCACGTATGGCTCATGCACATACATGCGCAACCACGGCAGTTGACTGCTGTAGGATCCCGGACAACCCTGGCCACGGCGATGATTGCCATCATGGCCTGCAACAGCGGCCAACGTCGCGGCGGTGACCTCCGCCGGATAACCGCGTGAACGGTGCAGTCGCTCAACCGCCGGGGCAAACTCCAACGCAATCAACTGATGAAATGGACCCGACAGTTCGCCAAGCAACGGCCACAAGTCAGGTCCTGGCCGCATGTAGCCTGGTTCCGGATCGCGAAAAATGCGCCAGAAGAGAAACCAGGCGTATGTCTGAAGTTGTTCGTCCTCGGCAATGCGCTGCGCAACGCGCAGCAATCCGGCGTCAGCGTCAGGTGCTAATCCACACGCTGCGCGCCGCGCTGGAATGCTGGTCACATCAAGAAACGGCAAACCTCCAACTGGACGAGCGGCCAACGCTTCCGCCCAGTGCTTGAGCATACCTGGAGGAGGATCGGCCTCACCCAGGTAGGCATAAACCTCCGTGGCCGACGTACTCAGGCTGCCGCCGCCTTCAGCTTGCCTGCTCGCGCCGGTCGCCGCGCACGCGTGGGCTTGCGGGCTGGCGCAGGCTTGCCGCACCGCTTGAGTGCGGTGATCGCTAGGCGCTTCAGCGTCTTCTCCATCAAGCGACCCGGAGCCATGCGTGCTTCGTAGGCGCCCTCACGCTGCGCTTGATCAGTTGGGAAATAGCCCGCGTAATCATTGCCAAGTGACAGCACCATGGTCGCCGGAAATGGACTGTTGGCGCGGAAATACTGGACGTATTCGCTGAACAGTTCACCCGGAATCGACACCACGCTGAAGTCACCCGCACGTAGGCCCATGATCTGGGTACGGATAAAGCCATCGCGACTTTCCCAGTTCATGCCCTTGCCGTGCGGCCGCTCCTGCGCGAGGCGCAATTTCCACGGAACCAACGCACTGGCGACCGGCCCGCTGTGCAGCGGCTTGAGGCGCGGGAGAGCCTTGACGATCAGCTTCGCTAAGGCCTTGCCCATCGTGCGCGCATAGCGCGGCGACTTATGGATGCATTCCGGCGGGTTGATATTGGCGTGTCCGGAAATGCCGAAGATTGCCGTTCGCGCCGCCTTCTTTTTTTCCAGCTCGGCTTTGAGGTAACTGGGGTAGTCGCCAGATATCGCAAGATTTTGTGGCCCGAACGTCACCGGATGGCTGCCGTAGTTGACCAGCAAGGCATCCAATCTGCCATTGGGACGACGAACACCAACCAGGAGAATCGATGGATCAAAATATCCGGGATGCCGACGCTTGGGATCGCGCCACTCGTTGGTCCAGGTTCCATCGGCCTGCTTGATGCGCCGATTCGAGCCCCACTTGGGAGCATTGATTGTTGCCGTCTCGAACGTTCCCGGGGCTGCAGTCGCATCAGCCTTCACCACCAAATCGCTCAAGATACGCCGCAACTTCTTTCCGTATGCCGCTTCCTTCGATCCGCGTGGATATGCGGTCCGATGGGTGGACGGACCTGAATGCGTATGGGTGGCAGTGAGCAATACGTTGGTTGCGGGAATACCGGTGCGCCGCTGCACGTCGCGACGCAAATCATTGGTGAATTTTCCAGAGAAACCAACAGTCTCTCCGATCACCAATGCCCAACGCTGACCGCCCGAACGGCAAACCATGACCTCGGCGCGCAAACGGTGCCCAACTGAGGTTGCGATCCGATCCTTGTAGCCAGCAAGGACGATGCCAACTGGAGGAGTCATATCCGCGGTCGCAATACCGATGAGCAGCTGAGGGGCGACGCTGCTCATACTGCCGCAGCCTTCTGCATGGAGTTGGCGGCCTTGAACGCCGTTTCGGCTATGCGCTCGAAGTGGGCATCATTGTTGGTGATATCACCAGGTAGATAGACCGTGCGCGCCAGAATCTCGAGCGTCTTAGGGCAATCATTTGCCGTGATCTTCCGACAATCTTTATTGGCTGGATGATGGTACGCGCAGGTTCCCTCGTGATACGAGGCACGCTGTTCGATGAGCGGCTTCCAATTGCTATACACGTGGATGCCGGAATTGATCGGCGAAGAGACGCCGATGTCTGGCGCGATCTCCTTGAATTTCTCGGTGAACTGCGTGCGCGCAGCGACACTCTCAAAGAGCAGTGAGTAATTCTTCGCGCAATCGCCGTCCTGGTCATTGCACGGCGATTGGCGGTAGGCCGCGTGCGGCTTCAACGCCTTGAAGAACACCTTCTTCCGGGCGCGTAGACGTTCGAGGATACTGTCGAGCCGGGTAAGCTGCACATTCATGATCGCGCCGAGGATTTCGTTGAAGCGGTAGTTCCCGCCGAGGAAAATAGGAACTTCGAGCGTGCCAACATGAGCGCGGAAGTTGGAGCCAAGGTCGTGATGGATGAGCGCACGATGGTAGGCTTTGGTGTCGCTAGTAGTCAGACCACCACCCTCGCCACAGGAGATGTTCTTGAACTGGTTGAAACTGAATGCACCGACGTGGCCGATCGTGGTCAGCCGCTTGCCGCGATAGGAGCCGCCAACCGCCTGACAGGCGTCCTCGATGACCTTGAGGTTGTGCTTCTGCGCGATCGCCATGATCCGATCCATATTGCACGGCTGACCAGCCATGTGCACCGGCATGATCGCCTTGGTGCGCGGACCGATCTTCTTTTCGAGATCGATCGGACACATGGTCAGCGACTCATCGCACTCGACGAGCACCGGAATCGCACCGGCTTCCAGCGCCGCCGCTGGGCTGGCCAGCCAGGTGTAGGCGGGAACCAGCACTTCGTCACCGGGCCCGATTTCCAGACCAGCTAGGCCACACACCAAGGCCGCGGTGCCATTGGTCACTGCTAAGAAGTGCTTTGCGCCAAGCTTTTCGCACATGCGCTTTTCGAAGGTGTCGGTCTCGCCGCCTTCGCCACCACGGTAGCGGAACATCTGTCCGCTGCGGATGACTTTGGCGACTGCGTCGATTTCTTCTTGGCCGATTTCGTACATGGGGGACTCCTGGTTGGTTGATTGATTGGGTTTGGGTTATTCAGTAATCGTGATCGGGAACTCGCGGTAGCCGTCGGGACCGGTCCAGCGGATTCGGTAATTACCTGGCGCAAGAGTCGCCTTTGATTTCACCGCCGGATCTCTGCCGTCCCAGGTGAACATGAGGACGCCAGCGCGGCCATCCTTGCCTCCGGGAAGCTTGTCCGCGTACAACTGTGCGACGGTGCGCTGGCCATCGGCGGACACCACCGTGATCACCACGTCGATGTCCTGGGACGCTTTGCAGATGATGATCGCCGGCTTGGTTACGCTCACCGTCGCGGGCAACATGGCGCCGACGCTCAGACTCAAACACGAATTCCACGGGCGCTCGAATACGGTGACGGGGAATTGCGCATGTGACCGCACGAAGCTCGGCTTCTGGCTCAGGGTCACCTTGCTGAAGTAGTCCAGGCCAATGCCTGGATGACCCCTCAATTGAACGGCGTAGAGATCACGAATGGTCTGATCGAATTGCGCGAGATCCGCCCATAGGCAGCCAGCGCGCGCCTTGCCGCCCTTCGAATACGCATTCTTGGCCTGCTCCTCGGCGAGCGCCTTGATCTGTTCCGGAGTCTGTGGATTGATCGGCAACTGCGAATTCGAGTTGGCGAACTGCGGATGCTCGCGGTCCTGGTTCCACATGATCTTGAGATTGGTGTTGATGATCCGCTGGATGTCCTGGGCATCGAAAACCACGCCAGTGTTGTACGCTTCGACGATCTGGTGAATCTCGCCATCCTGATAATTGCGGAACGGATGCGTGCCCATCCACAACGCGGCGCTCTTCTTCTCAAGATCAATGTCCCACGGACCGAAGGGTTCCCAGTAATTCCACACATAGCAGTCGTTGAACAACTGCATGCGGCTCTTCATGAAGGCATAGATTTTCTGCGCGCGATCGCGATACGGCTGTGCGCCGGTAATCCGGTACAACTTGAGCAAGCACTCGCCAACTGAATTCTGTTTATTGAATGGCAGCGATACACCGTTGCCATCAAACGCCATGCGCGTCCAGACGGTTGGTTCTTTGTTCGTGCAGTAGATATCCCATTGCGTGTACGCGCCGTACGGGCCGTCCTCATGCCAGCATCCGCGCGCGTCCCACTTCTCAATCAGATCATGCTTGGCGAGGGCAATATAACGACGTGCAGCCTCGCCGTAGAATGTGGTCAACTCGGCATCGGCTAACACCACTTCGGCGAACTTGAGCAAATGATTAACTACTATGGCGTCACCGACAATGACATCAGCACAGACGTCCCTGCCATCAATCGCACCTCCTACCCAACCTTTGTAGCCATCAGGTCCAGCCGCCATGACGGCAACAACGGCATCGTACGCCTGAACCGCCTGATCCAACCAGCGACGGTCACGCGTGGCGAGGTAGCCAGGGATGAAGTCGCGTAAATGATAACTGGCCTGCCAACAGAACGACTCCCCCGTATTGCCCTTCTGGGCAAATGACGTAATCAGGGTGGCGATGTGTGTGCGCGATTTTTCCCCAGGAACCTCCGCCGCAGGCATAGCCGCAAACGCACACACCGCGATCAGGCACAGCCTCATACACACAGCATGCGACGGCATAGGTTCTCCGCATTGAGCGACGCGTTAATGACCGAAGGACAGCAAATCTATACGTCGGTCAACCATGGTCGCAATGCGCAAAAAATCTGATGCAGTAGTAAAATATCCGCTCTGGATCGCACTGCCTGCGCGAAACAGCGGAATCAACCTGCCTGGGCTCGTTTCTTGAAGGTCGCACAGTAGGCATCCCAGAGTTCCTTCGTTCGGAACTTCGCCAACGGCGGTTCTGCGCTATCCAGCGGATATGCTTGATGGATGGCGTCCTTGGCCGTGGTGCGCTCGCTGACGTAGTGGTACTGAAAGGCGCGGCGGCGTTGCTTGGTCGTATTCGAATCAGTAAAATGCAGCGTCAGGGGATTGAAGATCAAAGCCGAACCGGGCTTCATCGGCAGCGCGACAACTCGATCCTGATGCTGCGCCACGACCGCTGGGTCAAGTCGCCAACCAGTTGGTCCCTGCACGTGCGGTATCTCGCCCAAGAGATGACTGCCTGGTATCACCTGCATGCATCCGTTGTCATGCGTGGCCTCATCGATGGCGACCCACACGCCGAGACATTCGTTACGCGGAGAAAACGAGAAGTACGGCGAGTCCTGGTGCCAATCCTTCGGGCTGCCAATTTCCGGCGGCTTCACCAACGCCATGGCCTGGAGAATTTTCGGTCGCGCGCCCAGTGCTTGTTCGAGGAACGGACGCAGCTTGGGACTTCGTACTGAATTCCAGAACCACGGATCAACAAGTCCGGTTCCATGATACTTGCGAATCCCCAGCTCACGCTGCGCGGGTGTCAGACCTGCGTTCACAAATCCTGGTTCGTATTGGATGTTCAAGCGGGGATGGGGGTACACACCATCCTCTCCACACTCCGCGCACAGACGCGTCAGGTTCGCAGCGTATTCGCGAACTTCCGCAGGGCTGAGCAGGTTTTCGACCACGAAGAAACCATCGGTCTCCAGGCTGGTCTTGAAGTCGGTGCAGCATAGGCTCATGTCAGGCTCCTGGCGGTTAGGTGCGGCTATTCTACGCTTCGTGCTCAAGAAAGGCTAGGTGAGGTTTGCGGTTATCACATGCGGAAATCGTCACCTCCGGCGAGCGCAACAGCCTCCCAGGGCTGGTAACGCCGAGTAATCCCGAAGCCGCTGCGGCGCTGCTACAGCCGGACGCGATCAAGTTTATCTCCTGCCTGTACTGGAAAGTCGGTCCCACCTGGCGCATCACAGAACGCGAAGCACCTGACGATTTCCTCCTCATCCCGATTCGTGGTGAGATCGTGATCCGCGCCCGGGGCACTGACCTGTCTGTCGCTCCTGGTGAAGTGATTGTCCTACCGGAGGGAACCACTCACTCCGCCACGTATCGATCTGGTCATTCGAGCATGGAAGTCTTGGCCATCCATCTCCTGGTTCGCACGACCTGGGGAACGCCCATGCTCCATGGGCTGCGCCAATTGGTGTTCAAGCTGCCTGACCCGCAGACACATTGGCGCGAACTTGCTGAGTGCTGCTCCTTGCATGCGACCCATCCGACCTTGGGCGAACGTTGGGGAGCGTCCATCATGGCCCGGATCCTCGCCGCGCAGGTGATGACCGGATTGGAACTGCGCCTGCCAGCGCCGAGCGATGATCCCCGCATCACGCTGGCACTCGCGAGCCTCGAGCACGCTGACGCTCCCACCACGGTCAGCCAACTAGCGCGCCACTGCCGCCTCGGGACGACGCGGTTTCGCGCGCGTTTCTTGGCTGCGATGGGCTGCACACCAAAAGCCTGGATCGATCGTCGGCGGCTGCGGCAGGCGGCATCACTCCTCACAGGCGGAGAAAAAACTGTCGCCGCGATTGCACAGGCCGTCGGGTTCTCGTCACTGCGGCAATTTCAGCATCGCTTCCACGCCGCCTACGGCATGACGCCAACCCAGTGGCGACTTGGTCAATCACACTTGTGAGGACAGCGGCTCTTCACGTGCTGATTGTGTCCCCGTATTTGTCCGCTTTCATGTCCACCCGAAGGATCGGATGCAACCACTCGCCCATCTGCGTCGGCTCAATTTTGCCGTGCCCTATGTCGCCACCCCAGGTCAAAACCTGGGCAATGACCAGGTACGCTTGGGCCAAGAGCGCATTGAGTTGGTCACCAAAGGTCGCGGCTGGGTACAGCACGAGAACGATTGGGTCGAAGTTACCGCCGGCAGCCTGGTCTGGAACATCGCCGGCGACTGGACCATCGGCCGCTACGACATCGACGATCCGTTTCAGTGTCTGGCTATGGATTTCTATGTCAGCTCCACCGCCCAGCGAACCGCACCGCGATTTTCGCGCTGGGAAGATCCGGCTGAAATCACGGCGTTTGCTCAGCAGATTGGCCGCATGATCGCCAATGAGCGGGTGGATAAGTCCGTATTGGGTACCTTCATTTACGCACACTTGTTGCTGCAGGCGCAGGTCTGGGAACAACGCGATCGCCATCGACCGTTGGCGCCGCAACTCCGACAGATCGTGAGCATCCTGGATGGTCGCTACGCCGAGGAACTCGATCTCGCCAAGCTGGCCAAGGACGCTGGCCTGTCGCTGAGTCACATGCACGCCACGTTTCGCCGGCACTTCGCCACCAGCCCACATCAGTACCTGCTCAAACGCCGGGTCCAGGCGGTCTGCGCAGCGCTCATGCAACGTCATCACGGGCTGGCTGATATCGCGCACGCAACCGGCTTCACATCCGCCCAAGCCCTGATCCGAGCCTTCCGCCGCGACATGGGGATCACCCCCATGCAATGGCGCGCACGCCATGGCGCGCGTAGCCGCTGAGACATAATTTTCTCGTCGATTCATCGCGTTTTCTGCGCGATAGTCAGCAACTTGTAACCCCCACCTGCGATTGATACGGTCCGCAGCCACCCATCCTCCACCCGTTCCTGTCGGGTGGTTTGCAGCGACACTCAACCGTCATGCGCATCGTCCTTATCTTGATCCTGGTGACTACGGTCCTGCATGCGGGCCAACCCAAGACTCCGGCCCCGCTACCCAACGACGTTCCAACTGCCGCAGAGCTGGCAGCATTGGATCTGATCAACCTCTACCGCATCAAAACCCGCGAAGCCCAGTATGTCATCGATGGTGTGTTTCGTGAATACACAGGTAAGAATGGTGAATTTTTTGGCGGCGCGCCGCGCTACGAGTGGGAGAACGCGTCATCCAAACGAGTCGCTGGCGAGATATCTCCGCTCGTCCTCAACCCTGTTCTGATCAAGGCCGCCCGCACCCTGCTTGCCAGCAAGGCTACCTGGACCAACAAACAACCATTCCCCTTCGCTGAGACATTCAAAGCAGCTGGCTACACACCGGATGGCAATGGACTCATCCTCATTGGCTCAGACATGTCTTCGGTACGCAGTGCGTTCACCAAGGCGGTTACCAACGTCAATGCCGAGACCATACTCAACAAGGGAGAGAAGAACGAAAAAATTATTCACACGTTCGTCGGTCGCGATGCGCTCACTGCCACATGGCGTGAAGCCGGAATCGCGGTCGATGAAACCGGCGGTAAATGCTCGGTTGTTTTTGTTATAGGAACCGGCTCCGCCCCGCGTTACCTCGGCGGCATTGCCTATGTCGATGCCAATCACAATGGAACCTGTGATCCAGGCGAGGCTAAACCTGGTGTCAAAGTCACCGCCGGCGAAGTCACGACAACCAGTGGCCCGACCGGAGCCTGGTGGATGACGCTGAAAAACACCAACGAAGTCGACGCCGTCTTCACCGTCGATGGCCTCACCGGCACAGTCAAGGTGCCGTCTGCGCCGACCAACGTGGTCATCTCCTGGCGAGTCCCCAACACCACTGACATGAAAAACGTCGACAAGTTGATCGCTGACAACGAAAAAGGGAGCAAAGAGAAGGACGAGGAGAAACGCAGAAAAGCGTTGTCCATCGTGCTGGCTGGCACCCGCATGTCGATTCTTGACGACGAACACCAACGCAAAGTCGATGCGTTCATCCAACCGATCAAAGAGGACTATGACGAACTGCTGCGCAAGGCCTTGTCCGTCATGGGCGAGGAGGAGCAGACCTACAAGAAGCGCATCACTGAATTCAAATTGCCCTGGAAAGGATGCTTTATCACGTGGTTTAAGGAGATCGACAACCTCTACCAACTGCGACTGCAAGTGAACGGCCTGTCCCTTGCTCCAGCCAGCAAACGCACCGCGACGGTGCCTGCGTTGACGGCCGCACTCGTGAAGGCAAGTGCCACCAGCAGCGACCCCATCCTGCAAGAGCAGTTCGATACCCTGAAGGTCAATTTGGAAAATCTCCCTCCGCCTCCCGTCGAGGCGCCGAAGCCTGCCAAAAAACCATAAATCGTTTCCTTTTTTCATCCCCGGACATGCTGCTCGCCTATGCGTATCATCGCCGTGTGCTGTCTTCTCCTGCCGTCGCTGCTAAGTGCTGTTCAAGCACCACCAGTCGCCAAAAGTACGCCAGGTCAGCCGACCGAAGCCGAAGTCACCGCGCTCGGACTGCTCAATCTGTACCGCATGAAGACGCGCGAAGCCGAATACATCATCGATGGCATTCTCCAGGAACACGAACAGCGGAAGGTGTATCTCTTCCCTCGCGATATGGGCAGTCAGTGGGTGGTGGCGCGGAAAAAGCCTGAAGGCCTGATTTCACCCGTCGTCATCAATCCGGCGCTGATGACGGTCGCCCGCACGCTACTGAGCCAAAAGGTAAAATGGGTCAACAAGCAGCCCGTCCCCTTCGCGGAACCGTTTCGCACTGCCGGCTACACGCCGGATACCAAGGGACTCATCCTGATCGGTTCCGAGTGCACATCGTTACGGGTCGCGTTCGTGCAATCGCTGGTCAACATCGTCGGCGAAGTCATGGCCAACAAAGGAACCAAGACCGAAACACTGATTCCTGTATTCGCCGGGCGCGAATCGCTTCAGGCCCCATGGCGCGAAGCCGGAGTCGCCGTTGAAGAATCTGGTGGCAAATGCTCGCTCGTCATCGTCCTCGGCACTGGCGCCGCCATGCGCTATGTCGGCGGAATAACCTACGCTGATGCAAACCACAACGGCGTGTGCGATCCCGGCGAGGCCAAAGCCGGCGTGAAGATCACTGCGGGCGATCTTTCGGCCACCAGCGGGCCGGCCGGTGCCTGGTGGATTCCGCTCACTAAAACCGATGAAATGGACATCGTCTTCACCGTCGATGGCTTGACTGGCACGCGAAAAATCCCCCTCGCAGCAGCCAGCGAGATCATCGATTGGCGCGTACCGAATGCGGCGGACATGAAAAACGCCGACAAACTGCTCGCTGACAATGACAAGGCAGCCAAGGACAAGGACGAGGAAAAGCGCCGCAAAGCATTAGCTGCCGTCTTGGCTGGCACGCGCATGGCCATTCTCGATGACGATCACCAGCACAAGGTGGATGCATTCATTCAACCGATCCGTGAAGACTATGACGAGCTCCTGCGCAAAGCACTCTCCACCATGGGCGAAGATGAAGCGACCTACAAGAAGCGCATGAATGAATACAAGTTACCCTGGAAGGGTTGTTTCACCGCCTGGTTCAAGGAGATCGACAGCCTCTATCAACTTCGTCAACAGGTGAGTGACCTCAGCCTCGCCAAATCCGATAAGCGTACGGCCGCCATCCCCGGCCTAACCGCCACGTTGGCGAAAGCGATCGCGACCAGTACCGATCCGGTGCTGCAGGAACAATTCCAGACGGTGAAACTCAACTTGGATAATCTGCCGCCACCACCGGCCGAAACAGCGAAACCGCCAAAGAAGTAATCGCGCTTCCGGCCGACTTGTACGCCCGATCTGAACTGCCGTTGGCTCGGAGTTATCGGGTTGCAACCGCAACCCAGGTACGGCATCGTGTCCGCGTGCTGGCATTAGCTCAACCATCTCGATCAGTCGTCCGATCCTTATGATGGATAGCGGCATCGACAGTAATTCCCTGGCGTATGCGCAACGGCACGGCGTCCTCTGTGCTCGCGTGCGCTGGACCTGGGGACAAATTGTTCTCGGTACGCTCGCCTTCAGTGCAGCCGTTTTTGCCCTGTATGCTGCTCCGATGGCAGCCTGGATTGTCCTCAGTTCGCTCATGGCCGTGTTGGCCGCAGCAACCTTGGGTCTGCGCCTGGCCGCGATGGCAGCAACAACGCTCCGTGATCCAACCATCACGATCACCAGCTCCGCAATTGCCGACGTTTCCCGCGACACCTTGCCGCGATACAGCGTTCTGGTTCCGCTGTATCGCGAACCTGAGGTTGTGCCGCATCTGCTCGCTGCCCTGCAAGCTATCGACTACCCAACTGATCGACTCGACATCCAGATCCTGATCGAGCCAGATGACCAGAACACCGCCGATGCCCTGGCCGCACACACCTTGCCGGCGCACATGCGCATCACCATCTCGCCACCGGGTGCTCCCCGCACCAAACCGCGCGCCTGCAACGTTGCGCTCACCCTGGCCACCGGCGACCTGCTGGTCATCTTCGACGCCGAAGATCGTCCCGAGCCAGATCAACTACTGAAGGCCGCCGTCGCCTATCGCAACCTGTCACCAGACGTTGTCTGTCTGCAATGCCGGCTCGATCATTACAATTCCCAGCAGAGCATCGCCACCCGCTGGACAGCGATCGATTATCTCATGTGGTTTCGTCTGGTGCTGCCTGGATTACAGCTCCTTGGCGCGCCAATCCCGCTTGGCGGAACGTCCAATCATTTCCGCATTTCCGCGCTCCGCGAACTTGGTGGCTGGGATCCATTCAATGTCACCGAGGATTGCGACCTCGGCATGCGCATCGCCCGTCGTGGCTGGCAGACCCGCATGCTGGCCTCGACCACGTGGGAGGAAGGCATTGCCACGATTTCTGGCTGGATCGGTCAACGCTCGCGCTGGATCAAAGGCTATCTGCAAACCTGGATGGTTCACTCGCGCCGTGGTGCATTAGGCCAGTTCGGGCTGCGTGGTTTTGTGCTCATGGCCCTCAGCACGCTTGGATTAGTCGGCGCGCTCTTAGTGAATCCAATTGCCTGGCTTACCGTACTTCTGTGGCTCGCGATTGGTTGGAGCGTCGTCGACACACAGGATCCACTGTCGGTCGCCAGTCTGGTCGTGACGCTTGGACTGTTGGTGGCAAATTTGGCAGTGACCGCAATCGCCGTGGTCACGTGTCTCCGTTTGCGCAGACGCGACCTGATTGCCGCCGCCGCTATTTCCCCCGGCGCCTGGGTATTACAGAGTATTGCAGCCTGGAAAGCCGCTTGGGAATACGTGGTTAAACCGTTCCATTGGGAAAAGACCCAGCACGGTCAGGCCGTTCATGATGTCGCCAAGACTTCAACCCGATACGCACTGCCATTGATGGTGGCAGCATCCGCTCTTGCCGCCGCCGTGTTGATCCTGGCCGGCAAGCGGATCGAAGAAGATATCCAGCGTCAACACGACGCGTGCGCCCCCGATCCACCACCGGTACAATTGGCTCTGCAATACACGCCTACCGAACAGCGGGCCACAGGACTCATTTCGGCCAACAATCCCAACCGGCCTAAAACATGGTCTGTCGTTGATGCCAGCAATCGACCACCATGCAGCCTGAGTGCGACATCGGCGGCACTACGCGCCACCGCCGAATTTCCCAAGTCCACTCTCGAATTGCTGAGCCAAGGCGAACGTGATCTTGGTGAGGTCGCAGCGCTCGCTATGGACGTCCAAGTCGCACCCGATGCCCCAGTTGATCTACGTGTCGCAATTCACTGGCGTGATGAAGATGGTCGTTGGTTTGAACACGTTTCGCCGCAGCGTTTGCTGATCGGTGGTGCCTGGACACGTCTTGAGTTTCCACTCCATGACGGGTCAGCTTGGCACGCCATGGGCCATCGGCGTGGCTGGCATGACGATCATCTGAGAAAAATAAGCGAGCTAGGCATTCGTTTCTTTTCGGCCCTGCCCTACACGGGTCCACTCACGATCGTGAATTTCCGCTCATTGCCGTTTCCAGAGTCTGAGCAGTCCACGCGATCGGCGATTCGTTTCGAGTCGCGGCAACCCGCACCAGCGCAAGTCGCCGTCATGTCACGCTGGCGACTCGACTTTACCCTCGGTCATTCCTGGCTGAATCCATTCAATCCAGACGAAGTCGCGGTCGATGCCGAGATCACCACCCCAAGTGGCAGCGTTGAACTCATGCCTGCCTATTACTATCAAGACTACGAGCGCTTTCTGCGAAAGAATAAGGAAGAACTCGAAGCCATTGGATCGCCGGGCTGGCGTATTGATTATCGACCGCGTAATCCAGGGACGTACCGTTGGAAATTGCTCGTCACCGACCGCGGCAAGCCGGTCGGCAGTCAAGCCGCTGGAGAATTTACCGCCACTCCGGCCACCCACCCGGGGTACATCAAGCGCAGTCCAACTAAGCCTGACCTGTTGATGCGCGATGACGGCAGTTCCTATTATCCAATTGGTCAAAATCTCTGCCAAGCTGTCGACCTCCAAGAGCCATTCCCGTATCCGTTTAAGGTCCAACCTGATCAAGGCAGTTACACTTACGATCGTTACATCCAGCGCATGGCTGAAGCCGGCATGAATCTTGCCCGCGTGTGGATGACGCCGTGGTCTTACGGACTTGAAGGCAATCCCCGTTGGCAGGACTTCCATGGTCAAGGCAGGTACAATCTGGCGAATGCGTGGCGTCTGGATCACCTGCTCGACGACAGCGAAAAACGCGGCATCGACATTCTGCTGACCACCACGCACATGTCCGAGTTCAATACGCAATGGACCAGCAAGGCGTGGTACGATAGCGCCATGAACGTCAGCAACGGTGGTTGTTTGCGCCGGGCGGATGATTTCTTCACCTCTGCTGAAGTCATGAAGCAGTATCGCCACCGCATGCGCTATCTTGTCGCACGCTGGGGCAGTCGCCCCAACATCGTTGCCTGGGAGTTTTTCGGCGAAACCAACCTGATGCCAGGATATACGGAAGCACTCAGCGCACGCTGGCACAGCGAACTGGCCAAGTTCGTCGAACAGTTGGACGCTGGCCGTCATCTTATTTTCACCCACTGCCACAACTGGCAGGAAGGGCACAAGCTGTGGGCGCTGCCCGAAATCGACTGCGTGCAGGGCAATGGTTATATCCGTCCGCCCAACCACACCCCGAACCATGTGATCAACTACGACAACTATCTCCAAGAAGTCGTACGCTACAAAAAACCGGTACTAGTTGCTGAATTTGGTGGTCGCTCAGAACTTGGCGCTCCATCGTTTGACTACCTCGAAGCTCAGTTGCATAGTGGAATCTGGGCCTCACTCGTCGAACCATTCGCCGGCTTGGCATTGCACTGGTGGTGGAACTTCGTCGATGGCGCCAACCTCTATCCGCATTATCGCGGACTGGCTAACTTCGCAGCCGGGATCGATCGCATCGCTCATGATTACCGACAAGTAAAACCTACCATCATCTCTGCGCGGTCACGGCTGGCCGCTGCTGGTATGCAGGACAGTAATTCTGGCTTCTACTGGATATACGACCTCGAAATTTTTGAGAACTGGAAGAATGTCCCAACCACAGCCAATGCCCGCATCGAATTGCACAATCTCAAACCCGGTCTGTATCGCCTCGAGTTCTGGGACACCATGGCCGGAAAGACGGTTGCCGTGCGCGAAGAAACCCTCAGTGCCGATCCGACCATCGCGCTGCCTCCCGTACCACGCGATTTAGCCCTGAAAATCTCCTTACGCTTACCGTAAGAAATTCGTGATACGGATAAGCCTCGCTGCATGTCATCACGCTTGAGCATACATCGAAACCCAGAAGCTGACGCCCCACCTGCCATCGTTGGAGTCGTACATGCCATCTGCATCGTCATCCCCCGTTCCCAGTGTCAGCGTCATCCAAGCCGCTTGTGAACGCATCGCAGTCCGCATGCGCGACGTGCAAGAACGGCGTTACTACACTTGGATGCTGGCGGTCGAAGGCATCATCAACTTCAGCACGATAACTGGCGACGCCACCTGGCGCGCCTTTGCCGAGCAGGACATCGCGCAACGGAATTGGCAGCCAGACACCAAAGTGCCCTGGCGCGAAGAACCGTTCGTCAGTCTGTCCTGGGCGTGGGCCAATGCGACCGGCGACCCCAAACGCATGGCGTCATACGTTGAAGGCACGCGCGACCTGATCCGCGAACTGCCACGTACGCCAGACAACCTTATCACCCATCCGCGCGGCGTAGCCCGTGGCGGTGGGAATGCCGTGCTGCTTGACAGTTTCCAGGAATACGCAGGCCGCATGGCACGTGCTGCGAAGGCCTCTGGCGATTCATCATTCATCACTGAATGCGTGGATCAGGTGAGCAAGCACCGCGCACTCATGCGCGATCCCACGACTGGACTGTGGTGTCAGGGCCGTGGCTGGTTGTCTGGTCAACCGATGACCCTGTCACCGGGAACCTGGTCGCGCGGCCAAGGTTGGCTGCTGCGTGGACTCTCGGCCGCGACCGAAGCATTGCCGCGAAGCGATCCAGCGTACACCGCCATTCGCACGATCTTTATCGAAGCCGTCGATGCCGCGTGCGCTCGCCAGCAACCGTCCGGAATGTGGCATGCGCTGCCGCATCGCCCAGCCACCGAAAGTGGGCCAGAGGCCAGCGGCACGGCATTTATTGCAGCCGCGATCCTGCGCGCCATTCGCACCGGTGTATTGCCAGCGACACCATACCGTGATCACGCGTGGCGTGCGATCAGCGCCCTAGTTCCACGAGTTGACGCCAATGGCATGGTCCACGACGCCTGCCCTGGCCCGGGTCCACTCGAAAAGGAAGAACCCTGGTTAGTGCCGAAATTCCCGCCTGGCGACGTGCACGGTTCCGGCACCATGCTGGAGGCGCTGGTCGAAGCGCTACGGATGTCCAAGCAAGCATAGGCCAGTTCGAAACCCGTTACTGAGCAACAGCCAAAATATCGTCAATCACATCGTCCGCCGTGTATGGCCTCTCGGGACGGAAGAATCGACGCAGCTGCAGGAGGTCGTCACCGGCAGTGATGATCGGCAGTTCGAGGTCGTTGCTGCCATGACCGATCACATGCGGATGACCAGCCGACGCCGTGAGTCCATGACATAGGCAACGTCGCCCTTCGCAGTCCTCGACCGTGCCGCCTTTGGCGATGAACTGGGCGATTGGCTCAGCGGCGCAGCGCCAACCAACTTCACCATCCGGTTTGCTGTAGGCTTGGCGCAGATACCCCAATGAACAGGTACGACGCTGCCGGATATCAGCAGCGCGGGCTGGTTCGGTACCAGCAAGCTGGACGAGTTTGAATGGGAATCCCGTGGGTGATGCGCGTGGATCGGTAAAGAGGGTCGCCTCGTTTGCTGCAACCGCAGCAAGCACCGCCGAGCGCAGATCCTCACGCAGGCCAGATTCAGCGCAGAATGCGAACGCCGTCCCGACCTGCACGCCACAGGCACCGGCTTTCAGCGCCAGCGCCAGCTCCTCAGCCGTTGCCCGACCGCCAGCAAGCCAGAATGGAATGCCCAGTGAGCGCATCCGTGCAAGATCGACGCTATCGCGTGGTCCATACACCGGCTCGCCGATGGAACTGAGACCACCACCACCACGTGGCGGCGCATTGTGCCCACCAGCGCATGGAGCTTCGACGACAAATCCATCGACTCCGCCGGATCGCTTCAGCGACATCGCCAGTACATCCGAGCTGACAATGGCGATGAAGCGCGGCCGACGCAGCTCGATAGTTGGCGTACCGAACATCGTGGGATCAAATGGAACCAGCGTTATCGGACCACCATCGACTGCGAGGCGTAAGGAGGCCACGCGTCCAGCCGCCAAGAGATCGAGATATCCTGGCACATCGCGCGGAATTCCAGCACCCATCAAGACCCAATCCACGCCGGCCAACATGGCACCGTAGATGACAGGTAGCGTCGGCAGCGGAATTTTCTCCAGCAGGTTGATGCCCACTTGGCCACCAGATTCCTTGGCGAGCGCCACCTCGGCGTACGCCGCAGCGACGGTCAGTTCCAACAACTCGCGCGATGGTTCAAGCGAGAACATGGTCAGCGGCTTGTAAACACCCGGAGCAGGCAGACCGGTTGGTCGAAACCAGGCATCCACAATGCGCTCGCCCAGTCCAGGAATTGGGCAGCGTGCCAACACCCGCCGCAGGTCGCCACCAGGATCACCTTCTTGCAGACGGCAGGCAACCGCACGCTCAATCGCCGTGCCGGATACAACTCCGAGATGCCCACGCCGCGCAACCGCACGCGCTAGTCGCCAAGAGCCGATCGCGGCACCCATGCCTCCCTGGATGATCGTGGGAAGCGTACCAGATGGTGTCATGCGAATGCCTTGGCTGCGAGAGGATGTGGATTGTGGTCAAGCCAGGGTGGCTTAACCGATCTGCAATCCCAGTCCTGACATGAGGACCGCCCTCGGACCTGAACAGGGAGCCAGTCGGCTCTAGGCGGCCATCATGGCCACCAACCCCGACCTGTCCAGGATCACCGTCCACCGCGTAGATGGTGTAGTGCTGTTTCCGGAGCGGAATCACAATCTGAAGGGCGATCAAGTGATGCGTGGGTGGCAGCAAACGTCAATTTATGGGCTAGAGCTAGGATAGGATAGTGAATCATCACATTCCCTTGGCATTGGCCATCCCGCATGGCCATGCGTTTTCATCTTCTACAAGTGAGCGCGACAACAGAAAAAGGCTCCAGCATAACGGCCTCGCAATGCGGTGATCAAGCTCAAGAACTGAACACCGCACGTGAGTGAACGCCTCGAACATCCCCTCACTGGGTAACGCATTGCTGAGCGATCAACACGGCTTTTCGGCTCCGCTGCGAGCATAGCACCACCAGTTCACCATCAAGCAAAGTACGTAAAATCCAGCAAAGCCGTACATCGCATACTCTGGATGTCGAATCTCGATGAGACCTCCAAAAACCTTCGGGATGATAAATGCTCCATAGGCCGCGACCGCAGAGGTCCATCCCAGGACGGCTCCAGCAAAACGCGCATCAAAGATTACGGGGATCATACGGAATGTTGAGGCGTTGCCGATTCCGGTAGTGATGAATAGGAGCAAGAACAATAACAGAAACGGCATAAAATATTCTTGTGGATTAGTGGCATGCAGAGCTGCTGTCAGGCACCAGGCCACTGCGAGAGCTGCAATAATCATCACTACTGTGGTCCATTGCGTAACCCGCGCACCACCGAAACGGTCAGAGAGCGGGCCGCCGACTGTACGCGCCAACGAACCGACCAGCGGGCCAAGCCAAGCGTATGTGAACGGATTCGGAGCTTGCGGATTAATGCTGCCATCAGGCAGCGTTCCAAATACGTCTTGAATCAACTTGGGGAATGCTGCTGAATAGCCAATGAATGAACCAAAAGTCATGATGTAGAGGATCGTCATTAACCAAGTGTGTCTGTCTGAAAAAATGGTAAATTGTAGGCGAAGCGACTGGCGAACGGTTACTGGTGTCACATAGCGCATCAGCGCCAAAGTAATCACGATAACCATCGGTAATACGATCCACATCGACCATGCCAAGCCGAGAAGAAGCCATAAACACAATCCAGTGGCCGCGAATCCTAGCGTCAACAACCACAGCGATCGACCCAGCGCGGCGACGGTCGGTTTAGCCAGCTGCATGGGCAAATTGTCCATTCGCCACCACGCCAACACGGCCAAGCCAGCGAGTATGGGCACCCAGACCAAGCCGCCGTTTTGAATCCACACCGGAGTGCCCACCGGCAATCCACCGGCTGCCTTCGTCAACGCCAGTGGCTCGCCCCCAAACGCACCAAACAGGGAAAAACCCATCACTATCGGAATGAGTACCTGCATGACACTCACCCCGAGATTGCCAATACCAGCATTGAAACCGAGTGCAGTTCCCTGACGACTCTTGGGATAGAACGCACTGATATTTGCCATCGATGACGCAAAGTTACCACCTCCGATGCCAGACAACGCAGCCAGCAATGCGAATACCCAATACGGAGTCTCGGTACTACGTAAGGCAATCCCGGCACCAAGAGCGGGAATCAGCAGTAAGAATGTTGTCAGAGCTACAACGTTGCGTCCACCAGCGATCGCCAAGATAAACGAATTATTGATGCGCAGCGTTGCACCAGCGAGACCAGCGATCGCCGGCAAGGTGTACAGCTGCGCCTTCGTAAACGGGAATCCCGAGTTCTGCATCTGCACAATCAGGATGGACCACATCATCCATACCGCGAATGCCAGGAGCAGGCACGGCATGGATATCCATAGGTTTCGGGTTGCGAACTTCTTCCCCGTAGCATCCCAGAAAATGGGATCTTCTACCGGCCAAGGTGGCGGCGGTGCCTGCGAAGGCACCGATTTAGGTACAACGGTCATGCCTGATGCTCCTTAGTTACCAACGATTCAAGGCCTAGGTACATCCGATGCTACTCTTGCTGCAATTGTCTCAGCCCGGACCATACGACGAACTACGACATAGAGCCACACCAGGCACGCCAATGAAATCGCAGCTAAAAACATCCAACACGTTGTCCAAATACCGGAGAGTCCCAACAGCCAACCAAAAATTATGGGGCACGCCGCGCCACCCAAACCACCAATAACCCCGACTAAACCGCCAACAGCACCTACGTTATTCGGAAAGTATTCGGGAATATATTTATAGACAGCTGCCTTGCCAATGCCCATGGCGATACCAACGATGAAGACAAGCACGGTGAAAATCCACACGTTGGCTTGGAAGTAAACATGGGTCGTTCCTCGCGCGAGCAGTTGATTCTTTATTACTGTATCTCCTGGAAGAACCAACGCCTCCTGCCACATGACACTGGATGGTAAGATCAATACACCCTCTCGGCGAGCCTCACCATCCCAATTTTCCGGTCGCGGCATAACCACATACGTTCGTCCACTGACCGTAATGGCCGTTGGCGAAACTGATTCCACAACGCCGGGTACACGGGCCATCACTCCGCGTCCTGGAGACTCGATATCCATGCGTGGGACGATCAGCAGAAAACATCCAATCAGACACACCAAAAGAACCGCGTACATTGTCAATCGCGCTCCCCAACGATCCGAAACCGCACCGCCCAGAATTCGAATGACTCCCGATGGGAAACTGAATATCGCAGCCATCGCTCCTGCCGTGGCAACACTCATCCCATAGACATTCACATAATAGGGAATGAGCCATTGAGCGAGTCCAACGAATGCTCCAAAAACCAAGAAATAATAAAATCCAAAACGCCAGACACGAATGTCCTTCAACGGATCCAGACGTTGGCGCATGGTCAGACCCTCGCTGCCAACTGGCCTACGCGGAGTGGTTCCAATAAAGAACAGGAGAGCGACGACAACAAGTGCCGCCGCATAAAATGCCGGGAAGTCGCGCCAACCATCCGGATTGGACCCGTGATCCGTCAGGCGATCCAACATCATGGGTGCACATAAACTGGTAATCGCTGCTCCAGCATTTCCAGCTCCAAATATTCCAAGTGCAAGACCTTGGCGCTTTTTACTGAACCACACAGAAGTATAAGCAATGCCGACCGCAAAGGCACCGCCCGTCATTCCGAAACCCAGACTGGCAAGGAGAAATGATCCGTAACTGTCACATTTTCCCAATAGGTACATCGGAACGGACGAAACCAATAACAGCAATACCATTAATCCACGACCACCATAGCGGTCTGCAAGAAGTCCGAGTGGCAAACGAATCAATGACCCCGTGATAACTGGAATACCTAGTAACAAGCCGATATCACTATCGCTCCATTGGTAAAGACCCTGACCGACAAGCCAGGTTACCAAAACCCCATTGGTCATCCAGCACGCAAAACACACTGTAAATGCGATCGTGCTCAGCACGAGTGCGGAGATTGCCTGACGCTGAGTTGGAATATGTACAGTCAGACTTAACTTCTCGCCTGAGTATGCGTCGTGCTCCGGCCCGATGACCGCACGGTGCGCCGGTCAGCATACCAACGTTGATGCTGCTGCTTCCATAATAAATACGGCAATGGAGCGACCAATACGTGGACCAAGCGAGTGAAAGGGAAAAAGGCGATGATGACGAATGCACCGACCACATGCGTGATAACCAAGGTTGGCATAGCTGACATGGCCGAAATATCTGGTTGGAAGAGCAGCAAAGACCATAGGTAAGGAACCATGGTCGAAGCGTACCACGACGAACCCCATGGATATATCCATGCAATCGCTAATCCAGAAACGATCTGAATCGCCAGTAACCAGAGCAAAATTACATCAACATGCGTTGTTACCGCACGCATGCGTGGGAACAGCATTCGTCGACGTATGAACCCAATTAACCCAATGATGGCCAGGAGTCCGCCGGCCAATGCAGATATTTCAAGAGCCAATAGCCGTATTGGCTGAGAATTCCAAATCTGTATTTCGCGCGGAATACAGAATGCGACAAGATGGCCACCGAGCACAAACAAAATTCCCCAGTGGAACGCGGTCGAAGCCCAGAACTGGTGCTCGTTTTCAAGGAACTGCGATGAAAGGGAGGAATAGCTGAACGACCGACGCACGTAGCGCCAGATCGCCACGCCGATGAAGAGCACCACGGCAATATAGGGAAATGCGATAAACAAGACTGCAGCAGTGCTAGGGCTCATGGAATGGTCGCCTCCTGAGAGTGTTCGGAAAGGACAGCCTCTACGGCAGACAATAAAATAGCGTAGGAACTCTGGATTTTTTCAAGATTTGCACGCAGAATAGCACAGGCTGGAATCACGCACGTCCTAATAAAGTCTCCCGCCTCGTCTTCGGGAAGACGCTCTGCCAGAATTAATGCCAGAAGGAGATTATCGGGAAGCAATTCCTCTTCTGCGATTTCATATTGGGCAAGCAAGCGCCGTACTTTGGCGAGATAAATGCCTCGTGCATACTGTTCACCAAACAGATGCCACCCCGTCTCCAATGTGGTATCGCCGTTGAAGTCGAAGGTATGTGCGTAACGCTCTTGTAACTCGTGCAGCGTGTGAAATGCGATGTCGGCAGCAAATGTCTCCAAGTGCCGAGTCGCAATCTGGAATCCCGCCGCCTCAACTGCAATCCGTGCAGCTTGGACATCATCAGACATCTGCTGTGACGGATAGCGGAAAAGACTTGCCAGTCGCGTTAACGGCAGTGCGTCCATAATCACGGTCCCCGCTTCGGACCATCAACAAATCCAAATCCCGTACTTTGTTTTACTTCCTGCGGATCCTGCATCATCTCCAGTGCCTCTTCACGATGCATCGGAGGAATCACAAATCGATCATCGAAGGTACACAGACTGGTGAGTTGATAAATATCTTCAGCCTGTTCTGTCGTGCAGTCAGCTAGGCGAAGCGCCGCTTCGGCATCGGCTTTTGAAATATCCCCCACCGTGCATGCCCGACGCCACATGCGGACCGCCTTTTGCTTAGCGAGAGCATAGCGAACTACGCCCTCGTTACCGGCCCCCAGAAGATTGGACAGATAGCGCAGCGGAACGCGCGCCTGATCAATATCATGGAATAGCTCTTCAGAAATGCCGTTCTTGCCCGTATCACCAACCGCAGACATGACCGGTGACAAAGGCGGCACATAGAACAGCATCGGCAAGGTGCGGTATTCAATGTGCGGAGGCAGTGCGATCTTCCAAACTTTAACGAATTTATAAATCGGAGATTTCTGTGCCGATTCGATAACTGAATCATGTATTCCGTTAGCGCGCGCCGCCTTGATCACTTCGGGATCATGCGGATCCAGAATCATGCTGCGATGCGCCTCGACAAGATCAATATCCGAAGTCTTCGCAACCGCATTGATGCGGTCAGCATCATAGAGAACGACTCCAAGGTAGCGGATACGGCCAACACAGGAGTGGAAACAAGCTGGAGCCTGACCAGTTTCTAGTCGCGGAAAACACAGGATACACTTCTCGGATTTTCCGGTCGACCAATTGTAATAAACCTTCTTGTATGGGCAGGCAGCTACGCAGGCACGCCATCCACGACAACGTTTCTGATCCACCAGTACGAGACCATCCTCACCGCGCTTATACAGTGCGCCCGACGGACAAGCGGCAACGCAACCAGGATTGAGGCAGTGGTTGCAGATTCTCGGCAAATAAAACATCACCAGCCGCTCTACCGAGAATAGTTGTTCGCGCTGCTCGGGGCTCAATCGCTCCAGGTTGGGATCATTGCGGGCGTATAGTGGCGTTCCTGCAAGATCATCATCCCAGTTAGGACCAGCCTCGACGTTAATCGGTTTACCCGTCACCATCGAAATTGGACGTGCCGTGGGCTGGTCGTTCCCCGCCGGAGCATTGAATAGGTTCTGATAATCGTAGGTCCATGGCTCGTAGTAATCATCCATCGTCGGCTGTCGATCGTGATGGAACAGATTGGCCAAGACACCCTTTGATTTCGAGGTCGAACGCAGACTCAGCTCTTTACCGTCTGTTTTCCAGCCACCATCCCAGGTCTTCTGGTCCTCCCATCGCGTCGGGTATCCAGTTCCCGGCTTAGTCTCAACATTGTTCCACCACATGTATTCAGTGCCCTTGCGATCGGTCCAGATATTCTTGCATGCGATCGAACACGTGTGGCAACCGATACATTTGTCGAGATGGAAAACCATCGAGACCTGAGAGCGTACATCCATGATTATTGTTCCTTGGATTCAGAGGTGATGGAATTCGCCGGATCACCAGCGGAGCTGAGGAAGCTTCCGCACCAGGATCTGCGTGTCGCGATTGCAGCCAATCGGACCCCAGTAATTGAAATGATACGTAAACTGACCGTATCCACCAAGCAGGAGATTGGGCTTCATCCTTGTTCTCGTAAGTGAGTTGTTCATACCCGCGCGCCGGTTGCCTCGGATAGGCGACAGTGGAACCGACAGCGTACGCTCAGTCGCGTGGTAGATGATACAAACACCGCGTGGAATACGGGCAGAAATACTCGCCCTTGTAACAACTACACCGTGATCATTAAAGACCTCGACCCAGTCATTATCTACAAGCCCGATATCACGCGCATCCTCTTCACTAATCCAGAACGGTTCAACACCACGCGATAATGTAGTCATGCGATGGTTATCACCATAGGTTGAATGGATGTGCCACTTGCCATGCGGAGTCAATATATTCAGACACTTGGTCGGCCCGTCTTCCTTGGCAAAACGCAGATCCGCATACTGGATCGGCGAAGGACGCGGCTTGTAAGTCGGTACATGCTCCCCGAATTGGATGTACCCAGGATGATCGAGGTAGAAGTGTTGGCGGCCAGTCAGCGTCCGCCATGGCACAGCATTCTCAACGTTGTACGTAAACGGCGAATACGGACGTCCATTGCCAATGAGTCCAGACCACATCGGACTATTAAGCAAACGCGATGGCTTCGACTGCAGCTCTTTATAGGTGACTTTTGCACCGCGCATTTTTTCGGCGAGATGTACCAAAGGGACTCCAGTGCGCTCTTCCATGTCTTTGTAGGAACGATACGCGAGTTCACCGTTAGTGACCGATGCACAGCGCAGGATAACGTCGCACACCTGCTCGTCTTCAGCAAGCGATGGATATGCCTTACCGTCAAATTTATACGGCCGTTTTTCGTGCATGAGACTGTCGTATTCGTCTTCGATGCGATAATGGGTGCCATGTGCACCCAGTCCATTCGCCCGCGCAAGTGGCCCAAATGAACAGAATTGGTTGAATACGTTTGGATACTCACGTGTAACGACCCGCATGGATGGCATCGTCTTACCGGGAATTGCCTCGCACTCGCCTTTCTTCCAATCACTCATCGTGACCTGACTAATCTCGCCAGCAGAGTCGTGCGATAACGGTGTCACTACCAGGTCCTTGATCGGATCCGGGAAGTGTCGAATCGATAATTCAGAAAATCGCTTTGCCAATCCCTTAAATATTTGCCAATCACTCTTGGACTCCCAGCACGGTGGGACAGCCGCAGACAGCGGATGAATAAAGCTGTGCATATCGGTCGAATTAAGGTCTGCCTTCTCATACCACGATGCAGCAGGCAGTACAATATCACTGTACAATGCCGAGGTATCCATTCGGAAATTCAGATCGACAACAAGATCCATTTTCCCAGTCGGTGCCTTGTCATGCCAGACCACTTCTTTGGCTTGGTCCTTAGCGATATCGTCCGTCGCAATGGCGTTGGTGTGGGTTCCGAGATAGTGCTTGAGGAAATATTCATGCCCCTTCGCACTCGTACCAATGGCATTGCCACGCCAAATGATCCAGACCCGTGGCCAGTTAGCGGCAGCATCTGGATCTTCGACCGAAAATTTCAACTTGCCTGATTTGAGGCGCGCAACGGTGTCCTTGATAATTTCGTCGTCCGTCTTTGCGCCGGCCTTCTCCGCATTACTGACAACCGTGAATGGACTGATGTCAAATTGCGGATAAAATGGCATCCATCCACTGCGCACCGAACGCACCTGCAAATCCATCGTGTGGCCCTGGGCCAAACTTCCAGGTGGCTGGTGCTGCGGAACGCTGTGATAATCCGTGAATGACTTTTCATAGCGCCACTGATCGGTGTTGACGTAATGCCAACTCGTCCCATTTTGCAGTCGCGAAGCCGGGATCCAGTCCTTAGCGAATGCAATCGACCCCCATGACTCTCCTGGGGCTAGTTTTTCTTGCCCAACATAGTGGGCTAACCCACCGCCATTCACCCCAACGCAGCCACAAAACATCAATGCATGAATGCCGGCGCGGTACATCAGGTTAGCATGATACCAATGATTGATTCCAGCCCCGATGATGATGATGCACTTACCTTTGGTCAGCTCCGCCGTGGTTCCCCACTCACGAGCAAAGCGAATGACAGCGTCTTTACCCATGCCCGTATAGCGCTCACTCCAGGCTGGGGTGTAGGGAGCGTCCGCATCATCGTACGATGCGGGGTATTCACCTGCCAATCCACGTTGCACACCGTATTGCGCCATTAATACATCGTAGACCGTCGCAACCGTGATCTCTTTTCCGTCTTTTCCTTTCAGTCGCTTCACTGGAACGCCGCGCAGACGCTCCTTGCCTGCACCAAAATCATCAAACACAGTCTGAACCACTGCGTCGTTTCCAGTCAGGAACGTCAGTGCAGGATTAATGGCGCTTCCATCGACCAGATCTTTGAGTTGGAGATTCCACTTGCCCTTCTGTTTAGCCCAACGCGAACCGACTGCGCCAAGTGGAACGCGCACATCGTTGGCATCGACATCCCACATGAGAAACTGCCAGTCCGGATTTTCGATTTGCGCATTCCTGGTGTCAGCCAAACGATTGGGGCGCAGCAACTGTCCAGCTCGCCAACTTCCATTTTCTTCGCGTAATTCGACAAGAAGCGGTCCGTCAGTAAACTTCTTGGTGTATTCAAAGAAATAGGGAACCTGTCTCTGGTGATGGAATTCAGTAAGCAACACATGATTCACCGCCATCCACCAAGCCCCATCTTGGCCAGCATGAAGCGGAATCCATTCGTCAGCATACTTAGCGACTTGGTTAAAGTCCGGAGCAAAGACCCACATCTTTGTCCCATTATGCCGCGATTCAGCCGCAAAGTGGCAATCCGGTGTTCGCGTCATGTTCAAATTCGAACCCATTACCGCGAGCAATTTTGCGTTGTACCAATCTGCCGACTCGTGCACATCTGTCTGCTCACCCCAGCACTCGGGCGAAGCTGAGGGCAAATCGCAATACCAATCGTAAAAAGATAATGAGATGCCACCGATCAACTGCATGAACCGTGCACCAGCAGCATAGCTGACCATCGACATGGCTGGGATCGGGGAGAACCCAGCAATTCGATCTGGACCGTGTGCCTTGGCTGTATGCAACGATGCCGCAGCTATGATTTCGTTAACCGTGTCCCAATCGGTGCGACGGAATCCGCCCTTACCACGCGCCTTTTGCCAAGATCCCCGAACATCCGGTACGGCAACCAGCGATTTCCAAGCCTCTACCGGATCGTCGTGTTGCGTCTTTGCCTCACGCCAACGATCAAGTAATGCCCCTCGAATATAGGGATAACGAACCCGCAAAGGAGAATACAGATACCACGAATAACTAATACCCCGCTGACATCCGCGCGGCTCATACGGTGGAATTCCGTGCTCAAGCGAAGGGTAGTCCAGCGCCTGCATCTCCCAAGTCACAATGCCGTTCTTGACGTAGATGTTCCACGAACATGACCCAGTGCAGTTCACCCCGTGGGTGCTGCGCACCACTTTATCGTGTTGCCAGCGATTACGGTAGAATTCCTCCCAACTGCGTAGGCTGGGATCGTCATGATCTTTAATCCAATCGTTGGCCGTCCGGTTCACCATGTGGTCCTCGTCATGTTCAGGATTTGGGAGTTGAGAACTTCGCCGTCAGCGACTTGCGGACGGAATGAATTCGATCTTTCCACAGCAGACTGATCACCATCAAGACCGTGATCGCCACCACTAGGGCTATGAAGTAGAGGATACCAGCGCGATTTGCTACGCTTGAAGAAGGCCTTGCCTCGCTTGCCGCCAACACCAAGTAGGCTGTCAGCGACCGTACCTCATCAGCCTCAATAGGATGCTCGGCAAACACCGACCGCATGATCGGCGTTCCCGGAGCAGTAAGCCAACCAGACAATCCACGGCTTCCGCCAAGTCGACTCGCGACCTGGGTCAGGTCTGGTCCCAGCCTTCCTCCACCACCCCAAAACAAACCCGACACCGCATGGCAGGAAATGCAGGAAGGACCGCCTTTGTGAAGTACAGCCTTTCCCTCAAAAAGATCCTGACCGCGCCGTTCATCTTCGGGGGTTGCTGGCACCACCACTGCAGCAACAGTCGCACTGCCACCTTTTTGCGAAACACCGTCAATATAATCAATGATACTCGCCACTTGAGCGTCGCTGAGACCAGGGTTCGACGGCATAACAAGATTATTTGCCTCCTTTACCATTTGCTGAGCATGCGCATCGCCAGAATCGATCACCTTCTTAGGATCGCGAATGAATTGCGTCAACCACTCCCGTGTTTGACGACCACTGACATTGAGCAAGTCAGGACCTACCAATTTTGAACCTCCTATCGTATGGCATCCGACACATGCCTGTTTATATAATTGTTCACCTTCATCAGCCGCACTTGCACTAAGCGAAAATACGAGAAGCACGCCCAAAAGCACAGCGGCTCTTGTGCGACGTGACGACAGCGGGCTCGTCCGACCGTGCTTTTTTCTGGAAATAACAGGCTGTTTTGCGCATATATCAGCCAGTGTCCTGGTCTCAATAAATTTTAAGTAGGCGTTAAGAACCTTCCGCCACGCGTGATGGGTCAGGCAAGATTTTTCTCCGCGATAGATATGCCTGCTGGTATGCAGACCATGCGGCGCACTTGTGAATCCTTCGATCACGGTAATGACCTCCTTCAAGCGAATTTGTTTTGCTGGCTTGGCGAGTTGGTATCCACCACCGGCTCCTCGAACTGCCGCGACCAATCCTGACTTACTCAAGGTCCAAAGAATCTTCGCCGTATAGTTGACAGGAATACCGCACTGGCGCGAAACATCCTGACCCTGTCTTCGCTCTCCCTCCGGCAACTGAGCAAGATTCGCCAAGGCACGAAGGGCGTATTCAGTGGTAGTCGAGACGATCATTTGTGGATTAGTGTATCAAGATATCCTCTATTTGGCAACGTCAATACAGATGTCATCTAGACCGTTGCATCTATGTGGATGGGCATTGGACGGTGGCGTTCATTACATGGGCGATGGACTAGGTATGTCCGCGCACACGCCTCCTGTATCCGACATTCCGCAACACAATGGAAATTGAATGTATTGCGACTTTCAGACTCCCGGACCTCCGGACGGCTGCGTTCAGGATGATTCCCGAAAGTTTGAAAACCGGGTGGATCACTCAGCGGATAGCCATGTGTTCCTCCAAACCGTTTCTCAGCCTTGCCGATAGAGCCAGTCCATGGACAGCGCCAGCCCTTTCACCGCTTGATTGTATCAGTACTTGAGGCTGATGTGGTTCTCGGGCCCGGTAACACCACGGATGTTCTGCGTTGTCGTGGTGATTTTATTTTCGCCCTTGTGCAAGGTCCACGTGAACGTGTCGCCGCTGGGTTGCCAGGGGCCTTCGTTCACCTTGACGAGGTAGGTTGCGAATCCCGGTGTCTGCGTGGTCATGACCACGTCCAGTTTTCCTACGCCCGCATCATACAAGGCGATCTTCGCCTCACCGAGGGTCCAAAACATCTCGTTCGGATTTGTCGGCGACTCGCGGCGATGCCAAGGGATCTCGCGATTCCAGTCATCGATGAGCATGAAGGCGTTATCACCAAAATCCTTGGGCGAATCGAGCAGGTTATTATTGCCGATATACATCAGGAATGCGTACTTCGAAACTGACACCAAGGTCGCATCCTTCTTTTCTCGTTTCTCGCCAACCACCTGCTGCATGTTCTTGTTCTCTGTCTTGATCCGTTCACTGCGAATTTCATACGAACTGAGCGGAATACCTACGTCATCCTTGCGCTCATAGTACGCATCGACGGTCGCATCAAAAATGACCCATTTACGGAACTGGTTCGACCAGACATCAGTGACCGTGTGCTCGGTGCCTGGTTCACGCAGTCGAATATCCATGAGCCGCGAGGTATAACCCAGGCTGTTTGCACAGGCCAGCATAACGTCGGCGTACTGCAGGCAGAAAAATCTCCCACCCTTCGCGCCTTCGGGAATTATCTCTAATGCACTGTCGCTGACGATGCTGGGATGGTCGAACCGGAAGCGTCCTTTGACCCAGGTCATCAACCGACACATCTTATCGAGTTCGTCTTTACCATCCTTCACGACGTCATCGAGTTTATAGGTCTCGCGCAGGAGCTTGAGCTTGGGATTATCTAAACGGTCATACGCAAATCGATCAGCAAATGTGCTGGTGATGATGTCCGGGTTCAGCACATCGAGGATTTCGATCTCACCGCCGGCCGCAGTCGCTTTTTCTCCTTTGGCAAGCTTGGCGAGATCGGGACCGGTGCGTGCGATAGGCTTGGCAACAACCGGTAACGGTGCTGGCTTGAATTCTGGCGGCGTCCATCCAGCGGCATAGGTCCCTTTCAAGGCGGCAAATGGATTTCCGCCAGACGTTCCCGCTGCCTCGGCCATGCCACTCTTGGCCGCGAACGCCGGATACGCACCGCTAGCCCAGTTTCCATTGGCGGCAAAGCCCGTCACCATGTCGTTGGCCTGATACCATCCTTGCTGAGCTTCCGTCGCCGCGCTGCCGCAATTGTAGAAAACATTGTCCTTCACCACGCCATCGTTAGCTCCCTCCAGAAACACGACGGCATGCGGCTCATCGCGACTTGAGGAGATGAACACGTTGTGTTCTACGGCAACACCAGGGACCGCGACAACTCCGGCGCAGGTCACATCCTCAAACACATTGTCCTTGATGATGAATCCCCTGCTGCGCGGACTGATCAGCCGAAATGCTTTGGCATGGCAGGTCTTGGCATAGTTGCCCTCGATCAGGATATTCTCGCACACTTGGCCGTCAGCGAGATAGCGAGCCAAGAATATGGCCGGATAACCCACGCCGCCCTGGTTGACCAAGGTGAAACGATTGTTGCGAATAACATGATTCTTGCCGGCCAAACGAATGCCGTCCCATATCGTGTCCTGAATCACGTTACCCTCGACGATGTTCCCATCGCCCGTGAGTTGAATGGGAAAGTAATTCACGCGGGTCAGGATGTTGCCTTTGATCAGGCAATTCCTGGTCTCACCCAGGCACATGACGCCGCTGAGATACTTCCGCCC
Source organism: uncultured candidatus Brocadiaceae bacterium (assembly GCA_964652775.1). GTDB lineage: Bacteria > Planctomycetota > UBA11346 > UBA11346 > UBA11346 > UBA11346. The sequence continues at coordinate 130,694 of CAZZAM010000001.1, forward strand.
ATGGTGGATATTGTTGCCGATGACCTGACATCCCTCGACGTTGTTCAATTCAATGAATGCCCAGTTCGGATCTGCGGTGCCGGCCTTGTAGTTGAACTTGACAGCATAGCCGGGGACATCGTAGGCGAACTCAAATCCCGTCAGGTGGGTGAAGTTTGAGTTGATCGCGACACTCCGAACCAGCACACCCGGACCGCCAACAAAACGGATTGGCTTGTCCTTCGTGCCGTGGTTTTTCGTCGTTACGCGTTCTTCGTACGTACCCGGGCGGATCTGCACGACGTCGCCAGCCTGCGCCGCATCCGCCGCCTTCTGCATACTCCGGAACGGATGCGCAGCAGAGCCATCATGCTTGTCGTCACCACTCGGGTCGACCACGATGGTCGGTGTCAACGGAACTGAAATCGGCGTCGCCAGGACGACCGGTGAACGATTATCTCCGCACGATGTAGTGACCATCACCACAAGTGTAAGGCCCAGGCTAAGCGACAGGAGGCGTTGCTGGATGCTCATATGTATCTGATCCTGAGTTGATCTGACTGTGAAAGAGGATGGATCCACTCGACTGCTAGTCTATCTCCGCTGGCCATTCATTTCGGACATAAACTTCAGCGTTAGAACCCCGCCCAGATGCGCGGATTCTGCGTGCGACACGTTTCCAGGACAGCAATCGTCTGTCGCACGCTTTCGGGAGTAATGTCCAGGGCGACGCCATCACGGACGGCAGCCACGAGGTTGTCAAAGAAACCGGCAAATCCGCGCGCTTTGACCACTGGCACCAACTCGTCCTGCCAAGGTAACACATCGTCATTCTTGTAGCTGCGATTAACGGCCGGACCATCTTGGATGGCAATGGCCGGCGCGGCCTTGGGGTCGAACCACTTCAGTTTGATCCCCTCCGGGGTCAGGATCAGCCCACCGCACGTGCCAGCAATCATCCATGGCGGCTGCGGCGGGAAGGCCATGCAGTTCGAAGACATCACATCGATCACTGCTCCGTTTGCACAACGCAACAGAATTTGGCAATGATCGTCGGCATCGCCGGGCGTTACAGTCCGCTGGAGATCCGCGAATACATCGCGTACTGGACTGTCGATCAGGTGCAGGCATTCATCAACCAAGTGCGAGGCGTGCACATTGTGCAACCCACCGCCCTTGGCCTTGCGCATTACCCAATCATTGCGACGGGTAAACGAGGTGCGATTGCACGACACCTGCACGATTCGTCCTAAGCGACCGGACTTCAAGATCTGACGAATCGCCACCATGTCATCCGAGTAGCGGTACGGATGATAGCAGGTCAGCAGACGCTTCGCGTGCTGTGCTGTAGCGATCATGCGGTCTGCCTCGGCGGTGCCCTGACACATGGGCTTATCAACCGCGACGTGGAGTCCGCGTTCAAGACAGTCGATGGCTTCCTGGCCATGACCACCGCTAGGCGTTGCCAAAACAATCAACTCACCGATTGGATCCTCGAGGAAGTCAGCAAAGGAGGCATACGTCCGACAACCGATCTCGGCCTCAGCTTCGGCGCGCCGAGCGGCAACTGGCTCAATGGCCGCAACCACGCGAAAACGTGGATGGCCTTTGAGCATTTGTTTCCAATGGATGTCCCAGCCTGCTCGACCAAGCCCGGCGATGACCGTGGCGACCGGCGCACTGGATGTCATCAGTATTTCCCATCGGTGGTCTGGAAGTGGGTCGGCTTACCCAAGGATTTACGACCAGCGGCAAGCCAGTCCGCTGTCCAGCGCACAACGGTGGCCGGGGTCACGGTTGGATAGCCGAACCGTTCCAGCAACCGTCCTCCATCGTTGAGGTACATGCGTGGCGCCAGCGTCCCAGAAAATTTCGCCTTTTTACCCAGGTATTGTCCCGCATTGATCGCTACGCGCTCGACGGTCAGCGTCTCGGGGCCAGTTAAGTTGACGAACGCCGACGGCGAGGCGCACAGTTCCAAGCAGCGCAGAATCATGCGATTCGCATCGCCCTGCCAAATGCCATTGAAGCACGGCACCGAGATATCAACTGGCGCATCATCAAGAATCTGCCGGACTACGTCATGGATCACACCGTAGCGTAGATCGAGCGAGTAGTTGAGTCGTACGATGCATACCTTGGTACCAGCACTGCGACTCGCGTATTCGAACACGCGCTCACGGGCCAAAGCGGACATCGCGTATTCACCAATCGGAACCGGTGTCACGTTCTCATCGCAACCGCCGCTTGCGGGTTCGGCCAACGGATAGACGCAGCCAGTCGACATCGCCACGATGTTTGCGTCGGCATAGCGACGCGCGACGTATGCAGGAGCCACCGCATTCATCGCCCATGTTGCCGACGAATCACCACTGGTGCCAAATTTTTTCCCGGCGAGGAAAACGACCCGCTTGGAGTCGGGCAGCTTATCGACCGCAGTAGGATTCAGGAGATCGCACGGCACGGTGGTGACGCCAGCCTGCTCAAGCCGCTCGCGCGATCCCTTCTCGCTGAATCGTGAAACACCGATCACCTTTGCTTTTGAACCAGCCTGCTTGAGCGCCCGCACAGCCAACATGGCCATGCTGATGCCCATCTTTCCGGCAACACCCAGAAGAACGAGGTCGCCTTTCCCAGCGCCAAGACTGGCGACCAGATCCGGCTGCGGCCTGGCGAGAAAATCATCGAGCGCGTTTTCGTCAGCGAAACCTGTCGGCAATGTTGACTCAGATCCAGGCATGGTCATCTCCGGTAAGGTGAGCACATGCAACCAGCATGGCAGAGGCTGTCAATCGACGCAGTTCAATGATCACTCTTGGTGAGCCGCCAAGGCGACAAGTACGCCAAGAATGCAATATTTCACCTGCTCATCGCTCATCGAAAGACGCTTAGGCTGACCCTTGGCGCACTTAGCGCCTTGGCGGCTCACCCAATGACTCAGCGTTTCTTACCGCTGCCAATTCGCGCTCCAGCGAGCGCTGTCCGCGTTACCGCTTGGGCCTGTTTGATGCGTTGGGCTAATCCAGCCAGCTCTTCTCTGTTCGTGGCAAATGATTTACTCCACGATGTGTCGGCCAGCCAACCATCGCACAAACCGCCTGCTTCGTCGAGAAACCGTAGGTGTGCCTCAAGCTTGGGAACACCATCGGCTACCCGATCTGCCGTACCATTGGCAACCAACCAGGCGCGAATCTCGACCAACTGACGATGTCGTTCCAGCTCGATCTTCATATACGATATCCAATGCGTTGCGTCGTCGCCGAGCTGATTGGCCAGATCGCTATTGCGAAACACCGACGCGGTCAACGAACGTAACGCAGCCACACCTGCAGGATGAGGCAACAGACGCTGGAGGCTGGTGAGACAAGCGCTGAGTTCCGGCACCACCGCTAATGCAGGGTCACTCAGATGCGTGAGCACATGCAATCCAAGCAATCGACCGTCATTGCCGCCGTCGATTAAGTCAGCCACTCCGCGCAACACCTGACCGGCCTCTGCGGCGCGAGCGGGATCGGCTGGCGCCAAGCGCTGAATAAGCGATGCGGTTACTTCCAGTTCACCGGCAAGGCGAATCGTTTCCGGCCACGAGCGTGCCAACTCAACAACGGTCATCGCCAATCCATCGCACGATTGACGTGAGGCCACGATCAACGCCGTTACCACCAGTTCCCGATCAGCTCCACGAACCAGCAACGGCTTGATCGCCCGAGCCAACCGCACGCGCAGTTCCGCGCCGACTATATCCACCGGCAACGCTCGTTCCTGCATATCGCTCAACGCTGCGGTGTCTCCTGATTCAATAGCAGCAACCACCTCGGCGAGCGAGCGATGTCGACTCGGAGCACTGGTGTGGCGCGATCCGATGCCCACCAACACCGCAATGACAACGACGCCACTCATGATGACGAGCGGCCAACGTGACCTCGTCACCGCAACGCGATTGACCCGTGACGAACCGCGTGATGGAGCCATGTCGAGAGGCGTACGTTATGCGCACCACGGTAGCAATTGCCCGTAGCGGAGCCCGAGTTGCTCTGTATTGCGCGCCGTATGTGATGCCTCTAGTTCTTGGAAAAATAACCATAAGGCCTTGTTATATAAGTTTTTATAAATTTTTATGCCGACCGTTCCCACTCTATCCACAGCACGCGCCGCGCGCGATCTCAACACTTGGCGAACGCATCCGTAACCGCACACTCCCGCCCATGGCTTCATACCGGACAGCGCTTCCCTGGTCACACGCAACCCACGGCCTGCTGGTGCAGGCGGTCGATGACCAGAACTTCCTCAAGACGGCCCTGCAAGCTGGGTTTTCGTCGCATCAGCTCACCAGCTGGGTGAACCGGGGCGACGTCCCGGCCACCTTCCGCGCCGCACTGCGCGCCCTGGTCGATGACTGGTACCACAAGCGCTCATTCGCAACGAACGGTCGGGTCGCCTAAACGTGGCGCGGTGGTCGATCCAGAAGCTGGTGACCGCAACGATCAGCTTCCGGATCAGCAGCGATACGCCGAAAGGTTATCGAACTGCCTGTCGAGCCTTGCGTAAAAAACTCATCTTCGCTGAATCTACTGTATTCGCCGACGACGCTCACGTTATCGCCCAGGTCGGGCGTGCCCGCGTCCGTGTTGGCAAACGCACGCCAACTATCCGCCGCCTGAAGGGTGACCGCGATGGACCGTCACTAACGATTGAGGAACGGTCGTCCTAATTGCGGCACCTCGGTTGAACTGATCACGGGCCAGCTGGGGTGTAGATCGGGGCAACGCGTAGGACGACCGGTTGGTCATCGCCAGAGCTTGAAATACGTTCAAGAAGACGTCGCACTGCCAGCCTACCCATTGCCGCACGCGGTAGAAGAACGCGGTCATACAGCGTAGTTAGCGTGTTTTCACGTTCGGAATCACAGAACATGGCAACGTGCATGTGCGCAAGACGTGGCCACGATGCCGGTAAATGCTGGCGCAAATAAGGAACGAATTCTGGGGCGTGCCAATCATTTTCAAAAATAATCGCATCCGGCGGTTGGCTGGCCGTTTCGATTAACTTGCCCGCACATTTGGCGCCTGCTTGGTAGCGACAATTGCCAGACACCACCAAGGTGGGATCCAATTCCAATCCTGCGCGTTCGAATGCGGCGCGAATACCGGCGAATTTTTCGCTGCTATTGAGATCCTCGATGAGGCAGCGGACCACCGCAATGCGGCGGCAGCCACGGGCCAATAATCCCTCGGCAAGCCAGTAAGCGCCCATGAAATTATCTGGAGCAACCACATCGCGATCAGTGCGCAGCACCTGATACTCGATCTGCACCTGTGGTAGACCCAAAGGAAGCAGCGCTTGGTAGACGTCCTCATGTGGTCCGACGATCAAGCCGTCGAGATCCATCTCCGTAACCCGTCGGACTAGATCGGCGACCATTGCCGCCCTGGTTTTGCCGCGTTCTATATCAGCCAGAACGAGACCGACCTCATAGGTCGTACCCAGTAATGGCTCGCAGAGTCCGCTAAACGTCCCAACGTGAAACCAACCCAACCGATGTTGCAGCCCACAATAGGCGAGGCGGCGGGTCGTGGTCGAGCTAGCCTGATCAACCCGCCGACGCAACTTACGCAACCCAACTTGGTTCCGCTGCGCCATGGCGAGGATCTTGGCGCGCAGTGCCGTGGAAACCCGGCCTTGGCCATGCAGAACCATGGAGACTACCGCCGGCGAAACCCCCAGTTTTGACGCTATCTCCTTTTGCTGCATGTATGTGTGATCAGCTCCAGGTCAGGCTAAGTCAAGTGCTGCCACCTACCCGTCCTCCTGCTGCGGGGTACGCTCGCGCGCTGACGTCGTAAGCCGTCCGCCCTGCATGCAGCAGTCCGAAAATCCAGACTGCTCCGGAAAGTTCACGGCTGCCCTGCTGGTAACGGGTCACCAGATTCGAGCAGGCGCATCTCCGTGACTAATTCAACTGCCTCGCCAGGTGCCAATGCCCGTTCCACCGAGGTCAATTCCAACTCAGCGCTGGCCGGCTCTGCATCCTCGCCCGGCTTGGGCGGCCGACCGACCCACACCTTGGCCGGTCCGCCTGAACCACGACGGATCAGCGCCAGACCACTGCCGTCGGCACCACGCCAGGCCAATACCTGGGCTGAAAAGATGGCTTCACCCGAGCGGATTGGATCGAGCGTCAGTGTGAGTTGTTCGCCATCGGCCGTAGCCTGCGACCAGCGCTCGGCCAATCCAATGGCAGTCTTCGCATCCGCGGTACGAGCCAGCACACGCACCGGATAAGGAACCTGGGCGATCTGCCAGACCGCCACCGGTGTCGTGATGAGCGATCCCTCGACCCGTTCGAAACGAGTACCGCAACGCAGTGCGCCGTTCTCAAGTGTGAAGTCGCGAATCATGCGAACGCCATGGCTGGGCAACATACCGACGAGACGCAGATGACCGAGCTTCGGCGTGCTGGTGGTCAGCGGCCCATCAGTGCCAATCGGCGGAGGCCAGGCGCGACCAGCTAACGTTTTCCAGCTCGATTGCGGCCACGGCCACACGCGATCGCCACCAGGATTATACCACGCCGACAAACAGCGCTCAGCGCGGGTGTTCTCGAACAGACGATTTGCGCCACCAACTTTTCCGAAGCGGGCAACACGGGCAAAGGCAGGAACCACCACCGCCTCCACGACACCGTCCGTGAGCCGCACGGCTTGTGGGTAAGCAAACACCGTCTGCTCCAAGATCTCACCGGCTACCAGGCTAGACGCGAGCAGCAGGGTGACGAAGGCGAGTCCGCATTCGTGCAGCGGCACATTCAGTTGGGCTATACGCATGCTGCCATGCTGTATGCATCCCGCTCTCATGGCCAAGACTCTTTCGCGGCCGACTGGTTAATTAACCAACGCTCATCAGTCCGGCCTCCCCCATGATGATGAATTCACTTCCGGCAGTCCGAGTTGCCCTACTCAGATCCGCGCACCGCTCTAGAGTCACGATGAAGCCACACCGATGATCACATCAATAATCTTCACTCCAGCCTCACCGTTCTCGTTGCCAGCAAAACGTTCTCTCCCATCACGAGAGGTTGGCGTCAGTCACTGGCGTCTCCACACCCCATGAATCACCAGACTGCCACGCTTCTTTCAGCGACCCCCGAGCCGCAGGACGCCGCTGTCCTCGCCATGTGGGCCCCCGTCGTCACCCATACGCATCTCCTGCGCACCGGTCGCCTCCCGGCTGTTCAAGTTCCTGATCTACTTCAGTCCTGGACTCACAACCATCGCGTTCGTGCCATCGGCGTCGGCTCACCGTGGGAATCGGCGTCCTCTGCTGCCTACGCGCGCGGTGAAGCGATTGATCGCGATCGTTACTATGCAGGCCTCATCCCACCGGCCGAGGTGATGTGCGCCGACGCCGTGCATGGCTTGGTGGCGGGGCTTAACAAGCACAGTTCGGGTTGTTGTTACTATCTCGACAACGAGACGCCGAAATGCCGCTATGGACACATCTGGTATTTTGGCTGGAAATACCTGTGGCCAGCGTGGCACGATTACGACCAGGGACGCGAGGTGTGGTTCAATGAATCGGACACTGCTGCTGAAATCAATCCGCTCACCGGCGCTCCGCATCGCCGACGGGCGTATCTTGAGGTCGTGCACGAGCAGCGCCGTCATGGCGCCCTCGCCATCTGGGCACATCCGACCAGCTGGTGGAAAGACCATGGTCACTTCGTAACCAACATTGCCGCCGAATTGCCGCTCCAACTCCACGCCGATGGTATGGTCGATGGCATGGCGGTGATGGGGTACGACGCCTGCCATCGCTCGTACCAGGAACTCTGGTTCCATCTCCTTGATAGTGGCGCTGTGATACCTGGTTTTGCCGAAACCGACGCCTGCTTTGACAATGGCGAACGAAAAGCGGACGAACTGCTGTTAGCGACCCGCTTGCCACTGGGAAACGACGCCAGTCTTGAACGCATTATCGCCACCGCCCGCCGTGGCCTCGCCTTCGCTACATCTGGCCCCCATCTCACCATCACCATTGATGGCACCCCAATGGGATCATCGCTGCCTACTGCCAGCGGCCGACGACATCGCGTTCGAATCACAGCTTGGCCAGCACCTGGTGAAGCCTGTCTGTCGCGCATCGAACTGATCGGTCGTGGAGGACGCGTTTTGGCGCAAGCACAGCAGTTTCCCGGTGGCACCATGGAATTCGGTCTCACTGGCCAAGATCAAGCCAACTGGGTTCTGGCTCGGGCTTGGGGCGAACACGAAGATCCCGACCAGTCCAAGCAACAAAAGATCCGGCAATTCGCCATCACCAATCCTGTCTATTTGACGCACGGAGCGCCATTCAGCCAAGTTCGCAGCGCCTATCGGCTCACGGTGCGCCCTGGCAGCCAGTGGGCTGGTGGGCTCGTTCGCTTCACCGATCCGCATGGTCTTGAGCTTGAACGCGCAGCTCTGCGCGGCGGAACGACCATCGCCTGCGAACTGCCGGGAAATGCCCGCGCCGTGCTGACCAAAGATGGACGCGAACATGCGTTCTTCATCGCCAGCGAAGACCGCACAGTACAGAAACTCACCCGTCATCTCTGGGCCGGAGAATTTCTTACCGCATGTCCGAACGCCGCTTTCGGCGAAGTCCCCACTGCCGCCTTCAACCTTGAACCCATGCGCCGAGCCCTCGCCAGCGCCAGCCACACGGTGTAACCCATGCGACTCGTCTTCATTCGTCACGGAGAAATGCAGGGTGATCCCTGGTGCCGCCCATCCCGCCCCGTATCCGGCTGTCTCAGCGAACGCGGCATCGCGCAGGCCACCGCAACTGGGCGAGCGCTGGCCGGACGCTCATGGCACCACGTGTTTGCCTCGCCACTGGGTCGGGCGCTGCAAACTGCCGAGATTGTATGCGGTCAGACAGCGCCGATTACAATTCTCGATTGTCTCCAGGAATGGCTACCCAATCCCGATCTGGTCAAGGCTCCGAGCACGGTCTGGGAAGAGATGATGCGCCGTGATGCGAATCGACCAGTTGAAGAGTTGTGGCAGACCAATGCCGGTGAGGGCACGTACTCATTCTTCGGTCGTGTTGTACCTGGTGTGTTGCATGCCCTGGATGCGATCGGCTGTCATCCGCGTCACGGCGGATACGTCCTTGATGATGGACTAGCCAATGCGCAGGTCGCCATCGTCGCCCACGGTGGATCGCTGGGCGTGCTGCTCACGCATCTGCTCGGCCTGCGTCCATTCCCTGCGTCTTCATTCGGGTTTCAGTTGGCTGGCGTTGCCGAGCTTGAGTTATTTCCGCACGCCGGCGTATGCCACGTGCGGCTCATCTGCTCGGCTCCGGGAAGCGAAATCTAAAACGAATGGCGTCACTGCGCACCCGCCAGTGGAGTCCGTGGTCAACGCCACATCGTTACATGCCCGCGCAGTTTGTTCCATGCAATCGTCAACGATCATACACGGGAGATGCCTCATGCCCATCCGCTTCCTACTCTGCTGTTTGTGCATCGGCCTGCTCGCTGGCAGCGAACCGGTCTACCTCGATCTCTCTGGTGTCGCTAACGTAGCACGCGAGGACGACGGTATTCCGAACAACGGTCAGGGTGGATGGACGGACGATGGCATCAACGACATGTTCACAAGTCCGTCGCTGCCACCAGGCACGCAGACAGTCAACGGAGTGCGTTTCCGCACGCTGAACCCCGTTGCCACCGGCGGCTCATCCGTGGTGATGCTCCGAGGCGCAACCAGACCTACGCTGCCGCAGTCGGTGACGGTGTCAGCACATGGAGCAACGGGACGTTTTATTTACTTCGTTCACCATGGCGCGGCCCGTCCCAAGGGGATAGCGCCAGCGGAGGTCGTCGCCACCTACACTGTCACCTATGCCGACGGTTCATCGGTGGCTATTCCGATCCGCGATGGTCGCGAGCTACGACACTGGTGGACAGGATCCTGGTGGGACAACAACGGCGCTGAAGCCTGGCCCGTGCTGATGGCGCAAAATGCTTACACCGCAAAGTGGCATCAATGGATTGGTCTATGGGCCACCTGTTGGACCAACCCCGAACCCGGCAAGGCGATCACCTCCATTACCCTCGCCTCGGCAGGCAGCGTGGCGCCGGCGATCTGGGCAATCACTATCGACGATCAGAATTACCGCGAGACGGTCGGGGAAAAATACCAACTCGCAAAACCAGCAGAGGTACCGCCGGGCGCTTTCGACAGCCGCCTTGCCCTCGAACGCCACCTGATCAGACAAGAGATGCGCGCATCCGGCATGATCGTCGGCATGCGCTCGCTTGAACTGATTCGCCCCGATTTACTGGCCGTGACCATCGATGCAGCGGTGAGCGATGGCCCAGGCCTGGACGAAACGGCGGCAAAAACGCTACAGAATCCATCACGATTCAGTGTAGTCACCGCCGATACGTCACTGCAACCGCAGCATCCTGCTCAAGTGGGCCGCCAGTCCTATCTCTTCACCACCGCCGACATCGGACGCTTTCCGGTGAATCCGATTTTCTGGCATGTCTATTATCTGCGTTTGGCCGAGCCGCTGCGTTCGGGATCCCAGATTTCAGTGCGGGTCTCCGACCTCGCATCTGGACTCGTCTCTGCGCTGCCGCTCACGTTCCAACCTCAGACCATGATTACGCCAACGTTAAAGGTCAACCAAGCCGCCTACTGCGCCGCTGCTAGTCGTCGTTACGCCTATCTTGGGTGGTGGGCCGGTGATCTCGGCGCGGTTGACTTCTCGAGTTTCAATCGCTTTGCCGTGATCGATGAAAAAAATGGAACTGAAGTGCTCGCTGGGGCCATCACCCCACGACCAGCCACCACCGACAGCAAACTCACTCCTGCGGCGGATGGCAGCGATCCGCTCAGTGGCGAGCGCGTGTTCCAGATCGACCTGTCACCGCTGAAGCCCGGCCGTTACCACCTGCTGGTGCCGGGTCTGGGACGCTCGTGGAGTTTCGGCGTCGGCGGCGATGACGCCTGGCAACTCGCGCGAACCACGCTCCGTGGTCTGCTGACCCAGCGCTGCGGTTGCGATCTGCCCGCTTCCGCCACGTCCTATCCGCGACCTGCGTGCCACGTCAATGTCTATCAGCACGGACGTCTGGTTGGCGGCGTCAACGAACGCAGGACTGATGGCAAACTGGTCGTTGCTAATGCAGCGCTGTCCGCCGACGAACCAATCCGCTCGTTTCACGGTGGTTATCACGACGCTGGCGACTTCGATTTGTTCTCCGGACACCTCGTCGCCACTGCTCGCATGTTGAATTCTTTTGAAGTACAGCCCAACGCGTGGCGCGATGGCGATCTGAATCTACCTGAAAGCGGCAATGGTATTCCCGATCTGCTCGACGAGGCAGCCTGGGGTCTCGCGTTCTATGCCGACAACCAAGCCGAAGATGGCAGTGTTCCAGCCGGTCGAGGGAACGACGAGGACTACCAGAACAAAGAATGGATCAAGGACGGCGGCAAGGAACACGGCGCGATTCCCCGCTTCGGCGTGTTCCCGCCGACCCGCGCAGCGACCGCCACATTCGCCGCCGTGGCCGCGCAATTCGCGCGACTGGTCGCCCCCTTCGACGCGACCAAGGCCGCCATGTATCGCGAACGCGCCGAACGCGCCTGGACCTGGGCGACGAAGGACGGCGGTGGGGATTACCGCAACAAGGGGCTCAGTTACGCACGCTACCTCTTGCCACGCTGTCTGGCCTGGGCCGCCACCGAACTGTGGGAAACGACCAGCAAGCCGGAATACCATGCATTCGTCATGACCAAACGCGCCGACCCGGAGACATGGGCAACCACTTGGCAGGACGTTGGCGAACTGGGCTACTTCCAGTGGCCGTTCGCGCGCGCAACGCAGGCAGGAACCGACGTCGGTTATCAACAGGAACTCCGCGCCGCTATCATCAAACAGGCGGATGGTCTCGTCGCATTGCTCGATCGGCCGTCATACCGCATGAGCTCGCGCACTGATGGTGCGGGCGGTTGGGGTAACCTGGTTGGCGGAGGCAATCGTGGTGGACTGTGCCTCTATGCATGGTTCCTGACTCGCGACGTGAAGTATCTTGATGCCGCATCGCTCAACGCCGACTACCAACTTGGATGCAATCCGCTCGGCCGCAGCTTCATCACCGGGGTCGGCAGTCGGCCACCTATCCATCCCGAGTTACGTCCGTGGCTCTATGACAAGAACGACCTGCCTGCACCAGGTGTTCCCGTCTATGGTCCAGGCGGTGGACCGAAATCGTTGCGCGGTTCCTATCCCGAGGCCGTCCCCACCTGGCGCTGCTGGCTCGACAATCCGGTTTCAGAGCTGCATAGCGAATTCGACTTGGTGCGCATGGGTACCGAGGCGGGATTCCACGCGCTCCTGTGGATCGCCGGCAAGGACGTTCGCTAGCGATTCGGCGGCGCTCCGTGGCAGCGTGGTTGATCACGTCCGAGCGGATTTATCCACGGATTACGACGATTACGCAGATCTTGCAGGCGCGAGACGGTCAAGAACACGAATTTCGAAATCTGTGTAAGCTGAGAAATCTGTGAACCGAGTCCCGGCGATGGGATCACATGGAGAACCGGAGGAACGGAGCAGGCAGCGGCTTAGAGAATCAACGGCGTTCACCCAGGAGGTGAGTGCTTCTTTCGCCGCAAACCCAGTGCGACTCCGGTCCTCCGGTTCTCCATGTCGATCGAATGCTGCGTTTAGGGTGAATACAATCTCGCACTTCGGACGTCAGGCCTCGAAGGCAAGGTACATGCCGCTCCAAGGCTGAAGCTCCAAGGACAAACGGTGCCAGCCGTTCATCAATCGCTTGGTCGGAATGCGTCGGCCGGTTGCCAAATCGATTGCTGATCGTGCCGACATTGCCAAGCGCACGCGCACATCTGCTTTCATACGCGTTCGCAAGTGACTGAAGAGCAGGAAATATTCCTTACTGCCCTTACGAATCAATTCCTTCCAGGCAAAAAGATCATCGGTCTGATAGTCTTTGCCACGGATACCCAAATGCCGACAGAGACGCATCAGGGTGTGGTTCGTCATGCGTTCATGACTCTCAAAGTCACGGAACTCGTCGATCGCATCGTCGGCATTGATATCGTAACCAGCGAGAAGCACGGCGCCTTTCCCAAGTGGTCGGCGAATCAGTACGGGCTTGCCACGGGTATCGGTAAGCAACGGCTCGCCGTCGCCAATGACCTCACTGGCGTTACCGCGCATGGTTCCCCCACCAAAGCTGGCAGGGAATTTGATCGTACGCTTGGTCCGATCTCCATAGCGCACATCTTCCAATCCGAGCACTTGCCTGAGGAACGTTCGCTGCACGCGGCCCGCACCGAGGATCTCGCAGGTCTTGGGGAAGACGAGGAGGTTAAGTCCTTTCTCGATCGACTCACGCAACAGCCAATACCATGGCTCGTCCGACGGTAGGGATTGAGATCCTTCGCGGCCGAAGAAATCATTGTCGGGCAGGGTCATCAGCTTGTAGCAGGAAAAATCGTAGCGGTGTTTGTCGCAGATCAGATCAACCGGAAAATCCAGGCAGGTAGCGATGTTGGCCAGTGAGCGGCTCTTCCAGGCCATGCGATCGAACACCGCCAACTCAGGAGCCGCACGAACCGCGCCCATCAATTCCCGACGGATGAATCCCATGCGGGCAATATCTTCGCCATAGACTCCGAGATCGGGTCCGGGGATCGTGTTGTAGGACGCGTTAAGGCGAACCGATTGAAACAAGGCGTCGTCATACTGCCGGTACATCGCACCCACCTGCCATGCCTCACCACCCCAGCGAACTGAGTGCAGCGGGGCGCTATGCGCATACACAGCCGTGGGATCGAATTTGCGTTCTTCGATCCAATGTTTTGCCTTGGCCTCAAGAAAGTACGTGGACACATCGGCAATGGAGCCTGCGCCATGGCCCGGCGGATCCGATGGCAACTTCGACGGCGCAAATTGACGGACGATGTTGTTGACGTGTCTGACACCAACATCAATTGACCACATGCGGAACTGCACATACACGCCAAAGGCGTCTTTCTCTTCGGAGTAAGGCACCGGCACATCGTTGAAACTCTGGAAATCCCGCGCAAATAGCCTGCCGACCGTAGCAAGTGACCAGCCCAACTCGTCGCGGAGGTAGGCTGCAAAGGCCGTACGCTCGTGCGGAGAATAATCGAAAATCTTGTTGTCGCCCCCGTAATAGTAGTAGCCGTAGGGGAAGTCGGAGTTGCCGAAGTCATAAATAAAATTGAGCACGCGTGGATGCTCAGCATAGCGCTTGGTCATCGCTTCCAACATGCCGAAGTAGTGCGTGCGATAGAACGGACTCCAAATACTTGGGAAGAAACCCGGCTTGCCGTGCCGGTCAATGGCTGGTTCCTTCAAGCTCCACCACGGCACGCCGCCATCGCCCAGGCCCGAACCACGCGTGGTCGGGAACATCCATAACTGCAGTTGCAACTTTTCCTCTTCGGCCATCGCTAAAATCTCGTCGGGAATACGCCAGTCGTAAGTTCCAGGCTGGGGCTCGACATCTTCCCATGGAATGTTGACGCGGGCGTACTGGCAACCACGTGCGCGCATCTCGCGGCAAAAAAACCTGAACTCCTCCGTGATTTTCGGCTCCTGGAAAGACCAGTAGGTAGAAAACCCATAGCCGATATCGCTGGAGGCTGGCGCGGACAACGTACGCAAGGTGGTGGTCGCCAAGGTCCGAGTTTTGTTGCCATCACCGACCACGACATCGAGGCGCGAGACACCGAAGCGACGTGGTATGCGCAGCATCGATAGTCGGCGGCTTGCGCCTGCATTGACCGCAAATGACCGCCAAACGCCGATCTCGCGGCCATCAGCAAGCACACGCACATCCATTGCCGTTCGCTCATGACCAAGATTGCGAATGGTCACCACCGGTAATTCAGCGTCGCCTTCAACAACCAACGGCCGCGCCTCAATTCCGGCCGCCAATTCCACCGGCTGGAGCCAAGCAAGCAAACTGAGAACCATGGGCCCAATGCCCTTCCACTCTCGAGTAAGCAATCCGGGGTCACGGGTCCACGGCAGTTGGTAAGCACCATCAACATTCTCGCGCGGTTCGCCGCCGATGAATCCGATCACCGCCAAGCGCGCGCCAAGGAACTTCTTGCAACGTCGTTCCACCACCGTGACCGCAGAAGAACTGTCGGCGTGGCTATTACTTTCGATGCGGAGCAAGGGATGGGCTTCGTCGGGGGGAAATGCGGTGATGCGTAGCGCGGGAAAGTTTTTCCCGGTAAAGAAAGCGTGATCCTCAAGACGTCCAAGAATCTTCCGTCCGGTTTCGGTTAGGCCATCACCCGTGATGCGGCAGTCGTCATAGCAACGGGTCAGATGAAACCGCGAGGCGTGCATATTCCGCAGCGGAAACCATTTTCCATGATGTGGGAGATCACCCAGGAAAAATAACGAACCGCCAGCTGCATGAAAGGCGATCAAGCCCGCGAGCGCCTCCTCAGTAAAATCACCGCGGATATAGGGTATAACGAGGATGTCCGTATTGGAACGAGT
Organism: uncultured candidatus Brocadiaceae bacterium; assembly: GCA_964652775.1. Taxonomy (GTDB): domain Bacteria; phylum Planctomycetota; class UBA11346; order UBA11346; family UBA11346; genus UBA11346. Next base: position 146,246 of record CAZZAM010000001.1, read on the forward strand.
GATCGTCCGCAGTTCCGCATGCCCGAGCAGGCGGAATGGCATGCGCCGGGATGCCAGCAGGGTGGCGATATCCTCGGCTCCGTACTCCGGCATCGCCTGGAATGCAGCGTCTTTGAAGACAGCTATTTTACCTACTGACCTCATGGGGGGAATCCTGTGTTGTTTTATGTCCGCACCGTGAATCAGTTTCATGCTGCAAAACTACCTGTTCCTGCCCACCTATTCAAACCATGGCCAAGCGGTTCATGCTGAATTCAGCAGCAGCCTACCAGCTGCTCACGCCGCCGTCGCAGCCGGCCGCGTAGTGGATGATGAGTCGCTCGTGGCAACCACGGCAACGGCGAGCATGATACGCTGGATGCACAGCGCGAGATCGCAGAGAACCGAATTGGCCTCATGCGGCATGCCCGCCAGTCGACGATGCGGATCCCCGTCGCGCAGATCCTCAACCATACGGACAGCCGCAGCAGTCTCGGCGTACAGCCGTTCCGTTAAACAACTATCGCGGGTAGCGAATACCGTCTCGGCGAGAATGAGAATACCTTCACCGGCAACAAACAACTCCGTAACCGACCGTTGTCCATCAGGTCCTAATTCATCCTTTCTCGCAATGGCCTCGGCAACCGTTTCGGCCAGTCGGCTCTCCACGACATCACCTGCAGATTCGAGAGCCGCCACGTAACGCAGTTGCCGTAAGCATTCACTGCGGACTTCCTCGCTGGATCCGGCACTGCGACTCGCCAGATAATCACGAATGGCAGCATCAAGTGAGTCGATGAGGTCGTCGGCCGCCACCGTCGCCCTGGCCGAGGCGCGATCTCCACTCTTCCAAGCAGCCTGGAGCTGCACCAGCATCGTGCGAACAGCCTCGGCCACGCGCAGTATTTCGCGGTATGATCCGGCCAGGGCCATGCGCGCATCGCCAGTGTCAGCAAATCGCGTGAGATAGCGCGGCGTGAGGCCACGATCGCCAGCCTCGCCAGACCATGGGCCGAGTCGTTTGATCAGCCAACCTCCACCCAGCATGCCGAATACAGCCGTCGCCAAATTAAATTGCAGATGCAACAGGGCCGCCGCCCATGACACATCCTCCGCCCATAAGGGTAGGACACCAGCGATGCTCACGGCAACCACAGCGAGCACCAATTTGATCACTGCATTGGCCATAGTGGGAAGGCGACTCGCCGGATGCCCCCAACCAATGATGAGGGCATTCATGGCAATTCCGGCGTTAGCTCCGGCCACCGTCGGCAGCACTGCTCCAACCGCCACCGCTGGCCCAGCTCCGGCGGCGATGCCAACCAGTAGAAGAATCGTGGCGGTACTTGACTGCAGTACCATCGTGAGAGCCCCGGCTGCAATCGCGAGCATCACCGGATGGTTTGCTGCTACGCCCATCAACGTCCGCATCTCATCGTTGCGCAATCCGGCCGCGTGCTGGGTGATAATATGGAGGCCAAGAAAGACGAAGGCGAGTGACAGCAGGAGTTGGCCAACACCACGGATGCTCTCGTGCTGGGTGAATTGAAATAGTATCACGCCGACAATGATCAAGGCCGGCCAAGACCCGCCGATGCCTCCAGCGCCAGCGAGCACCAAAACCGTAATTCCAACGTTGGCACCCAACAGAATGCCAAGGATTCCGCGCGCGGTACCACCCGATTGACGCGCTAGCCGAGTTGCCACCGCCGCGGCACCAGAGGAAGACGGCGCAAGGCAGGCGAATCCAAATCCAAACATGAATCCACTGCCAGAATCACGCGCAAGACGGGGCAACCAGCGTCCGCCATGCTCCTCAAGCAGTCGATCCACTCCCTTACGGAGAAAACGCAATGCGAATAGAATGATGCAAACACCAGCGACGAGTCCGATGAACGTGGCCATGCTGTCTCCTCTTGAGTTTCTACCAAGCCTTTGCGCCAGTCTGCACGGTTAGGTCTAGGATGCTTGCTGAATTCACTGATCTGCACATGTCAGTATGAGTTGCCTTCGCCAAGGAGCGCGACCATCGCTGTCCAGGACAAGGCGGAGCGGTGAATTCAGCAGTTCCGAATTGGTCTTCCACCTGTTAGCTTTCCACCCCGCTACGGTGATCTTGCCGCGGCGCCACATGGCCAACTCCCGCTGCCGGAGATCTGATGAATCTGCATCCACTCGATATCGCAGTCATCGCCATTCCCCTGCTGGCGGTGTTCACCATCTCGATGGTGATGCGCCGCTATCTGCGCAGCGTTGCCGACTACCTGGCGGCCAGCCGCTCGTGCGGACGCTACCTGATCTGCACCGCGGCAAGCGAAACTGGCGTCGGCGTCATCATCCTGGTCATGACGCTTGAGGTGTTCTCCAAGGTCGGCTTCAGCCTGAATCTCTGGCAGAGCTTCGTCGGTCTCATGTTCGTGATGCTCGCACTCTTCGCCTTCGTCACTTTCCGCTTCCGCGAAACGCGCGTTCTCACCTTTCACCAATTCTTCGAGGTCCGCTATTCGAAAGGACTGCGCGTATTTGCCACCACGCTCAACGTGTTCTCAGGTCTGTTCAATTTCGGTATCGTTCCCGGGGTCGGCGCCCGCTTCTTCGTCTACTATCTGAACCTGCCCGAGAACCTAATGATGTTTGGTGCCTCGATCCCCACCTTCTGGCCGGTAATGATCATTTTCATGGCAATCACCGTGTATTTCACCCTGTCTGGAGGAAACCTCTCGGTGATGATGACCGACTGTCTCGAGGGCGTCATCTCTGGCGTGTTCTATTTGGTCATCGCGTTCACCTTGTTCTTCTCGCTCACCTACGACCAAATGGGCGGCGCCCTGATGTCAGGTGAACCCGGCAAGTCCTATATCAACCCCTTTGACATATCGGGGCATCAGGATTTCAACGGTTTCTACATCATCATCGGCGTGGCGATGAGCCTCTATATCTATCGTGGCAACGCCTGGGACAGCGGCATGGCGGCCTCGGCGCGCAACGCCCACGAGGGGCGCATGGCCAGCATTCTCAGCATATGGCGCAGCCAGGCGCATGTCGCGATGCTGACCTTGGTTGCAGCGGGCGCATTCACCGTCCTCCATCACGCCGACTTCACCAGCCAAGCGGAAGCCGTGAAGAATAGCATGACTAACCTGCCGCCACAACTCGCCACCCAGCAGACCATGTCGGCTGCTCTTGGCGTCTTGCTTCCTGCCGGAGTTAAAGGCGCGTTCTGCGCTGTGCTGCTGATGGGTCTCTTTGCCGGACAAAGTGCCGCTCTACACAGCTTCGGCACGGCCATCGTCCAGGATATCGTCGTACCGAACCGCAAGAAGGCGTTCCAGCCCAAAGCCCAGATCCGCCTGCTACGCTGGTCGACCATTGGCGTCGCGGTGTTCGCACTCCTCTGGAGCATGTTCTATAAGCCAGCAGATTATCTGGTGATGGTGACGGCGGTAATTGGAGCTATCTACCTAGCCGGTGTCGGCGCGGTGGTGCTCGGCGGTCTCTATTGGAAGCGCGCCACGACTGCTGGAGCCTGGGCCTCGCTGGGCGCTGGCGCCGTGTTGGCCATTACCGCGTATATCTTGCAACATTACTGGACCTCGTTGCAACCATTCCTGCTCAGCCTGACCGAAACCGGCAGCACCATCAACGCCTGGCTCAGCGCACACGCCGCTAAGTTTCCCGTCAACGGCCAGATCATGTCACTCGTCATCTATGGCATATGCGGGACACTATTCGTCACCGTCTCGCTATGGACCTGCAAGGTGCCGTACGACATGGACCGCATGTTGCACCGCGGCAAATACCGTATTGATGAGGGCTTGGCGCCGGCTGAACCCAAAAAGCGTTGGAGCTTCCTGCGTCTCATCGGCGTCGATGAGAACTATACGAAAAAGGACAAGATCCTCGTCTGCGCTACGTTTGGATGGACCCTGACCTGGAACCTCATCGCCTTTGGACTCGTCATGTGGAACATCTTCGTCAATCGCTGGACTGATCTCGACTGGTGGCATTGGAAATACGTGGTTGGTATCATTCTGCCTCTCATCGTTGGCACAGTGACGACCATCTGGTTTACCATTGGTGCAGTGATCGACATGCGCGACTTGTTCCGTCGTCTGCGCACAGTGAATCCTAACGATCAGGATGACGGTCGCGTCGTCGGCCACCAGAACCAAGGTGAGATTGACCTGGTGAAAAAGGACTAAATGTGCTCTCGGGCACCATCATGCCATGCGCTGTCACTACCATCGTTGCCAACGGACGACGACGACTGCTTGAAGAAGCAGACAACGCCAGCACGGCTTTCAACTGGGGGGCCACAACATTAGCAAACGCGTTGTTACAGGCACACGACCAACTGCACGACGAAAACTACCTGTCGGTGCTGAAATGCTGGGCTCAGCGATCAATTACGGTTGGGGGAACCCCGCAGGATCCCGGAGGTAGTCTGTGGAAGATGGGTGCCGGATCGATCTTTGCTGCCTTGGCCCATTGCGAATCAGGCAGCAACGCAGCGTGGAATCTGCATTTGCGTTGTTGGCTGGATCACCTGGATGAGATTCCTCGCCTGCGCAACGGAACGTGGTCAAGCAAGTGGGATGCCCAGCAGATCTGGGTTGATTCTCTGATGACCCTGTGCCCGACATTATTGGCGGCAGCCGAATGCCTGAATCGCCCGCACTATTTGCAGCAAGCGGTCGATACCTGTCTACTTTCTGCTGCAGTCCTCCAGGATAAACAAACTGGCCTGTGGTGGCATGCCTGGGATCAAGATACGCAGAAAACGCTCGGCACCTGGTGGTGCCGCGGCAATGCCTGGGCGCTTATGGCGATGGTCCAGGTCGCTGCTGTCGCCCCAGTACACTTGCGTGGCGTGGCGGAACTTCGACACCGGCTACAGCATCTCGTTGCTGGGCTGTTATTGTTTCAACGCGGAGATGGTTCCTGGGGAACCGTACTCGACGATGCCGAAGCAACGATGGAAACATCTGGCCAAGCATTAATCGCAGCTTGGCTGGAACGCTATCGTCAGACCGGCTTGGTTGCTGATACGGATCGGATCGCCAGCGCCGCTGTACGCGGTTGGCAGGCGGTGTTACCACATCTCGATGCGCACGGCACCTTGTCCGGAGTGAGCCTGGGCACCGGAGTCGGATCTGCTGCGGTATATCGATCGATCCCAACCACCGCCTGGCCGCTCTGGGGAAGCGCCGCTGCCGTGCATGGCGCACTCGCATTCGCAGATCCTCAATGATTGATGCTCCGACTGGCTGTCTGCGTTGGTTGGTGAATTCAGCTAGGAGTGTCCACGTAACCTTGCGTACATCAGGCCCGATCCGACCATCACATCTCATTGGAGAACCCATGCTGGCCGACCACATCGACAATCTCCGCAATCAAACTGCACATAATCAATGGTCTAGGCTGGTTCTCCTGCCCGGCCTCATGCTCTTCGCCCTCGTGCACACCGCCCACGCGGAAGACCGAGTGCTGAGTGTCATCATCGATGCCGCGACTGCTCAGCCCGGCGAGCGGGGACCGGCCATCGATCCCTGGTTCTGGAACAAAGAGCAACACGAGAAGGCACTCCAACATTCCCAGTTGTCCTTCACGGATGTGGATGGCACCCGCTGCATGCGTATTGCCGTTAGCAAAGACCTTCCCTGGACGCGTGATCAATACGACATCACCGCAACCAACGGCCCAGACTACCTGGATCCGACATGCGACGCCATTCGCCTACGCTGCCGAGTAGTTGACGGCACTTTCCGTCTTACGCTGGGTGGCCCAACCAGTTACTTCGCCAACAGCGACGTCCTCACTGCCCCAGTCACGCTGACTCCGACCACCGAGTGGCGTGATGTCGTCATACCGCTCGACTGTGATCTCAGCCGCAATTTTCGCCGAGCAGGATTAGGAGCTAAAAACCCCATCGTTTCCTATACCCGTTGGATTCAAGAAGGGATGCGTGCGTATCTCCACTCCGGGAGTCAGGGCGTACTCCTGATTCAGCGCATGGAACTCCTTGCCCAGGGTCGCGGCCAACCCTATCCGGTTCCCCCTGCCGGTGGCTTAACTGCGGTTGGTCCAGTGATCGCGCCCGTCGCCACAGATTTATTTTCCGCCTTCATTCAGCGGGATCTCGCTCTCACCGAACAACCGAAGATACCCAATCGCACCTGGAAACCAGCGACCGCATCCATCGACGCTGCTAGCGGTCGTCCTGCGTGGTCGATCCGGATGCAGGGAACCGAAGAGGTGTCGTTCGCCGGTTGCCGCCTGACGGTCCCAGCCGCTGCCCAGGCTCTCACGATGGACATCAGCGCCGGTCAAATCCCGCGCGATCCCCTCAGTATAGATATCCTCTTCCTCGTGGCTGACGGAGAAGTTCCGTGGGAAACTCTGGCCGCTCCACCGGCGTGGAAAGTCATCCCAGAGACGGCATTTAGTGTGTTCTTTACCGGCAAAACGACCGACTCCGTATCGCTCGCGCTCTACCATGTCCGCCGCGCTGTGCCGGCAAAAACTACGGCCACCGTACTCATCCCGTGGGAAGACGCAGTCTGCATCTGGGGCGCAGGCACCTGCGCTGAGAGCTTTCTGCAACAGCGCAAACTCCAGCCCGAACGCATCCGTGCCCTGCTGGTCACGCCTTCGTACCGCCACTGCAGGACCGAAAGCCAGTTTACCATCGCCGCCATCCAGTCGGTTGCACTACCCGCGGACTGGAAGCACCTCCGATCGTTCTTCCAACCAGCGCTCTCAGACCTGACCAGCGTACACGATCCCAAGGATGGTGGCTACGGTGGTCGATTGAATCAGCGCCAAAAGGTCAACCCATGAAGAATCCCCTCCTCTTGGTGGCGCTTACCGGCATCGTGTCGGTGTCTGCCGCCGACCTCAATCTCGGCCCTGCTGACGCGCCGTTCCGACTCGACTTCTCGTTGCCCCGTTATGACGGCGTCACCGAGCGGGTGTTCAGCGATCTCCAGGTTATCCATCAGCGCATGGTCATCATTGGCAACGATTACACCCAAGAGGCACGGAAGGCGGCTTACGAGTCCAAGAAAACCGAGCTTGATGCGATCATGGCGGAAAAGACCGAGCCATGGTCGCAAAAAAAGAAATACGACGCCGTGTTCGAGTCGGCGTTCCGCGAAGTCTATACCCAATATCAGCAACTCGATCAGGTGAACTTCTTCACCATCACTAGCAGCGATGATCCAACGTATGCTGCGGGCCTGCTGCCCGAGAAGGTAACCCGCTGGTGCATGCCGCGTGGCAACTACCGCGCCTTCGAGAAAACCCGCGGTCGCGAAACGACCTCGGGCGTCAACCTTGCCAACTTTTCGTATCTGACCCTGAAGGCACCACTCAAGACGGGTTGCACCTACACCATCACGCAGGGTGACAAACGCCGAGTTACCTTCCTCTTCGACGAGAACCACACAATCAGCCGCGCACTCAAGGTGAACCAAAGCGGATACAGTCCACTAGCCAAACGCAAATATGCGTACCTCGGCGCTTGGCAGGCAGGGTTCGGTGCCGTGTCGTTCGCCGACTGGGACAAGAAACCATTCGAGGTGATTGATGCCGATACCCGCAAAGTGGTTCACACCGGAACCATCGAGCTCCTTGCCAAAGATCCCAAAACCTGGATCGGCAGGACTGAGAGCTCCGCCGCCGGCGAAGACCTCTACCAACTCGATCTCTCGACCATGACCGCTCAAGGAGATTTCTACATCCGCGTCGCCGGTATTGGTCGTAGTTGGCCATTCACTCATAGTCCTGATGGCCCAGGTAAAGCGTTCTATCTCCATCTCCGTGGGCTATTTCACAACCGCAGCGGTCACGCCTTGGATGCCGCTTACACCGGTTGGCCGCGTCCGCTTGCCCACACAACGGCATATGTCGGAGATTTCGCCCCGGAATCACCGGGCGCCAAATTTCCCGTCAATGCATTCATGGCCATCGTCAACTGGGCCAAGACCCACCCCGACGTCGAATGGGGCCCAGCGGGCAAAGGCGGTATCGGCGGTTGGTACGATGCCGCTGACTATGACAAACGGCGATCGCATTATGAAACCGTCTACGATTTGTTGATCGCCTACGAACTTGCGCCAAAAAAATTCACTGACGGCCAAGAAAACACCTACGAATCGACCAACGGCATCCCCGACATACTCGATGAGGTGGCGTGGGGACTGCTGGTGTGGCGCAACTCACAAGACAAAGCCGGTGGCATCAGCGGCCATCTTGAGGCTCGTAGACATCCAAATCCGGCCGGAGAAAAACCTGACGGCCGTCCGCACAATGATCCGGAACATTACTACTTCAGCGCCCGTGGCCGAGAAAGTTCCCTCACCTACGCCGGTGCCGCCGCCCACCTCGCACGATTACTGAAACCATTTAAGCCGGACGTCGCGCAAGAATGGCTAGATTCAGCGAAGCGCGCCTGGGTATTTGGCAGCGATCCGGCCAATCAGTATAAACGCGACGACTACGCTGGCAGCGGCAAGCCGTACGCCGAGGACGATACGTACATCGCCGTTGCCTGGTGCCTGTCTGGACTCGAACTGTACATGGCAACCAAAGAGCAGCCGTATCTTGATAAGGCGATCGCACTCTTCCCGCAGATGAAGCCGAAATTGCAATGGCCGATCACCTATGCTCATCATAGCTGGTGGTGGGCGTTCTACGATGATCCCGCCCTGCCAACTGCAATTCGTGCTGCCGAGCGCGCCGAATGGTGCAAAAAAGCCGATGCTATGGAACGTTTCACGCAGGATCCGTTCTATCGTAACCCGATCGATCCTCGTCGGGCGTGGCCCACATCCTGGGGCGTGGCAACCGGCACCAACGATGCCCGAACCCTCGTCATGGCCTGGGGTCTGACCCGCGAACAAAAGTATTTCGATGCCATCGCACTGACCGCGGACTGGCTGCAAGGCTGTAATCCCTTGGGTACCTCGTGGACCTCGGGCATCGGCTACACCTACCCATGGTGTTTCTTCTCTGGCGAAAGCGAAGAAGACGGCATCGTCGATCCGGTTCCGGGATTCACGGTCTACGGCGTCATCGGCGGCATGCCGGTCGGCCCGCGTGTACGCGGATTCAACCTTGCTGAACGGACCAGAGAGGGTTGGACGATGAAGAAACGACTGCTGCCTGAGCACGTCACGCTTGATAAGGATTTAAAACCAGCGTTGCCCTACTGGCGCGTGTGGTTCATGGATTACCACGATGCACCTGACATGCAGGAATACACCGTCAACGAGACAGTCTCGCCAAGCATTCTGACGTATGCCGTCCTGTTGTCCGACGGTTGGATGCCCAGCGCACGACTCAAGTCGCTCAAGCCACGTGACGAACGCTTTGTCTTCGGCCAATGGCCAACTCCGTGAAGACGTCCATGCAACCGGTGGCCCCTCTGGATCTGCGGATCCCGATGAGCGACGGTGCATTGATTGCCGTGCATCGTTATCCAGCCCCGAACGGTGCACCCGCACCAGCGGTGCTCATGACCACGCCGTACATGAAAGAGGGCAACGCCGGTTGGGCGCGGCGTCTGAATGAGTGCGGCTACGAAGCCTTGATCGCTGACGTCCGTGGCATCAACGGTTCGCAGGCGCGGTACGAAGGCCTGTTTTCGGAGCGAGAAATTCAGGACGGAGCTGAATTGGTAGAATGGATCGCGCGCCAGCCGTTTTGTGACGGCGGAGTTGCGCTCGGTGGAGCGTCGTACTGTGGTGCCAACCAACTGCTCATCGCGGCGCGCCAGCCGAAGGGCCTGCGCTGCATCGCGCCGACCGTCTCGCCCGTGGATACCTACCGCGATATGTTTCACCGCGGCGCCATGCCCACGCATGTCTGGTGGCCCACCCATACCTACCTGCCATCCCGCCAGACGGACACCATGCAGCGAGGCTTGGTGGGATTTTTCAACGACGTGCTCTGTCCACCGTGCGACAACGAAGCGCATCGCCGCCGCTCCCCCGAAGCTGGACTCACGAAAATCACCTGTCCGGTACTCTGCCTCGGTGGCTGGCACGACTATTTCCTGCGCGGCACGATCCGTGTCTTCAACCTCGTCAGCGGTCCCAAGCGTCTCGTTGTCGGACCGTGGGGACATTGCGAGTCTGATGCCTTCGATGAATTGATTCCGTGGCTCGACTACTGGTTGCGTGGACGTGGTCCTAATCCGACCACGAGCGAACGAGTGCGACTATTTCGCACCGGCATTGATCGCTGGGAAAGTCGCGACGATTGGGTCAACACGGCGCGTATGCAGTGGCAACGCTGGCATCTCATCACTACAGCCGCAGCTATTCCCGTTCACGCGAACATCAGCACGGTCGGTGCCGCACTCAATCCCAAACGGCAACACGCCGGCGATGCCCGCGATGGTATCTCGGTGTGGGCCGAGGATGGCGTCTTCGATGGCGAACCTGTTACCGCCGTAACTGATCTCACCGGGCCGATCGGCGTCCGCCTCGTCATGTGTTCATCGGAATGTCGTGATCTCGACCTGCGTGTTCGTCTATCTGTGGTCGCCGCTGATGGCTCCTGCCTGCAACTCGTGGAAGGACGACTGCGCGCCAGTCATCGCGCAACCAACGTAGAAAAAAGTTGGCGCACGAACGACGGTGAGGTCGTCGTTCCCTGGCATGAACACGAGCGCGAGGAATTGCTGCCGCTGGGTGAATCGGTCGCCATCGATATGGAAGTTGATCCGATCTGCCACCGACTGGCACCCGGCGATCGCTTACGCATGGGCATCACCATCGTCCGCGCCGACGACGTGGTCGCCCCCTCCAGCGTGATCATCGATCCGCAGACCCGCATCCTGCTGCCGGTTGAAACTCATACGAACTGACCAAGGAACCCTATGGCTCTCGCTCATCTCCACTACTGGAGTCCCGCTCTGCAAAAGCAGTGCGGCATGTTTGTCGCCATGCCTGATGCAGCGAGCAAGCCGCGACCGGTCGTGTATCTCCTGCACGGTTTATCCGACGACCACACAATGTGGCAGCGTCGCTCGTCGATCGAGCGATACGCTGAGCGCTGCGGACTGATCGTCGTGATGCCCGATGGCGCACGTTCCTTCTACACCAACGCTGCTGATGGCTCTGGTAACTACGAACAACACATTCTGGATTCCATCGCCTATGTCGAACGTACCTTGCACTGCCGCAGTGATCGTGCAGCACGCGGCATCGGCGGTCTGTCCATGGGTGGCTACGGCGCGCTGAAAATCGCCCTCAAACATCCAGAACTCTTTTCTTCGGTGGCGATCCACTCCGCCCCCCTGGACATCGACAAGTGTCGCATCAGCAAGGACCGCAAGTCGCTATTCAACCGCGTTTTCGGCCCGGCCATCACACCGACCGAGGACTGCTTTGCTCTCGTCCGCAAGCTCAAGCGCATGAAGACGCGCTTCCCGCGTCTGCGCATCGATTGCGGCACCGAGGATGGTCTCATCGGACACAATGATCGGATGCATGCGCTACTCAAACAACTTGGTGTCGAACACCATTACGGAACCCCGCCGGGTGGGCATGATTGGGAATACTGGGATCTCCATGTGCAATCAGCACTGGAGTTTCACCGCGACACGTTCGCGGGAATTTCCCGACGCGTCAGCCACCGCCGTCGCGCAAAAGCCTAGAGTCCATAAGCCTCATGTCGGCGTTTGAAAAAAGTTCTAGCTCCGGCGATGGGATAACATGGAGGACCGGAGGAACGGAGCAGACATGGGCTTAGAGAAACAACGGTGTTCGCCCAGCAGGCAAGTGCTCCTTTCGCCACAAATCCTGTGCGGCTCCGGTTCTCCATGTCGATCGAATGCTGCGTATAGGTTTAACGATCACTGGTCGCTGACGGCACTGATCCAACCGCCACATCTGCAAATGTCGCAACCGCAGGATCGGTTACGTCTTCGTTGCTCACTACCACACCTGCGAGCAACGGCCCAGTGAAACTGGGAACCGTCATCGACTTTCCGACGCTGATCCAGGTCCGTCCATCATGGGACATTCCAGCGCTGATTTCCCTTTCACGGCGAACGAGGCGCAACCAGAGCGGATATGCTTCGTTCGCAAGCACCACTGATTCAATACGGCGGCCAGGGGTGTAACGACAACCCACTCTGACCCCATGATCCTTGTCTTGACCAAAAAATACCTTCGCGCTGTCTGTCTCCGTGGACAACCGGAGCATGATTCCAGCAAAGCCCTTTCCCTTGGCGCTCAGCGACATCAGCCGGGTGCTGACCATGCCGTCACCGATAAGCGTTGTTGCCGCCACCCGACAGATATCGCGATCATTCCAAATCACCTTTCCAACTCCACGCAGCGTCCAAATTCCAGCTGCTATATCTGGTCCTGAACCCATGTTGGGAAGACCAATATCGTAGCATGTCCAACCGGACAATCCCGTTATTGGTGCTGTAGTCGTCTTAGCGCGTGACGGCGGCGGCTGGATCGGACGAGTCGCCACCGGTACTGTAGGTACTGAAACCGGAGCTCGCTCGGTAGCGGATGGGCTTTGCAGCGGAGGCGCCTGAGTGACCGGGGTAACCGGGACTATCGTCGCAGCCGCGCTGGATGTCTCTGGTCGTCGCAACAACGACCACATGGTCACGAGAGACAGAGTGACAACGGCCACGACTGCCAAGAGCACCAATTGACGGGATCCGCCCGTCGATTGACGCACCTGCTGGCGGTCTTTCTGCATGCGATCCGAGGACGTTTCACGCTCCCATGAAGCCAACATCGAGGACACGGTTCCCAGCGGATGTCCAAAGATATCCCGTATCTGATCTTCCGACTGCGCTTCACCCTTGCGAAAAAGTTCGCGGACCCCAGCACGATCGAACGGACCACGGTCACCACGCAGGGTCAGAACGAAAAACGACTTGGCCGCTGGATCAGACATGGATGTCTGGGTAATATCCAAGGCGGGCCTCAGCCCGCAACCACCCCAAATATACCGTAATGCAACACAATCACCGCTTTAATTGCGATGTTTAGGTGGCTTATTCGCCGCAGAGCTCGTCATCCCGTCCTTTGAACTGCGGATTATGGGATTACGGCGATGTAAACGCTTCGGTACGGCCCTGCGTCGTTGGACCCATCCTGGGATCGACAATCGGATTTCCGTGCCAACGGCTGAAAATAGAGTGAGCCCCGGTCATCGATCCATCACCGGCCGGATCAACCGCGATAACCCGTTCAAGACTGGCCTCGGTCGCCAACTTGTCATTGCGACGATCCCAGAGTTCAGACCGGATGAACAGGCGCCACTTGTTGCACTGGCCGATATTCCAACGACCGGTTACCGAAAAATGTAGCTGCGGATCACCAACAGTGACAATGCCAGCGCCGGACACCGTTGTGGCATCGACGATGCCGTCGCCATTGAGGTCAAGTGCCGGAGTGCCAAAGAGGCTCATACGAACGTCGTTCAAACGGTGCTCCAATTGACGCGACAGTGCCGCCCAGGTGGGCTTGTAATCAACATAGATCCCACTGGCGGCCGGATTTTCAATGGTTGGCCAGCCGAGGGACGTGTAGAGCTTGGTACCTGGATCGCGAACTCCCTTCACCGCGTAATTACGATATCCGTATTGACCAGGGTTACCGTCCTGGTTCAGAGCCATTCCACCACTCGACGTACAGCCTGCCGATCTGGTGGTACCAATTTCAGTAGTGATGCCCGATAGCGCGTTCAACTGGTTCATCCGACCGAGTGGATACGGTGCCGAGTGGTCATTGGAGGGTGCCCCCAGATACACGGAATAATCACTCGCGCTCATGGCTGTTGTACTCGCGTGGCTCGCTGCGTTGGTGTAGGCGATGGAAATACCCAAGTGGGCTAGGAACACCGTTTCCACGTCCTCAATCTTGTCGTAACCCGTACTCAGTCCGGAAACTAATTTTCCATACTTGCGGTCAGACAAACAATCAACCAGGGTTTTCCAGAGCGCTGCAGTAATATCGTTCTGATATGACAACCGCTCATCCACCGTGTCGTTATTGTTACTCAGCAACGAATCACCCCCATTATCTGGCCGATTGCGGAAATAGTGGGTCTGGGAGTTACTGTTCTGATAAAATTGACCAAAGACAAACACGTGGAACATATCTTCACCCGACCCTTGGCCAACGAATGGTGCCAATGGCGTGGTGTATTGCGTGGTCGCAGGAGCCGTAACGCTTGAATTCATCGCACGCTGGCACGAGGCAATGCCACCACCGTTAGCGTTTTGTAAATATGGAAAGCGAGCATAGCCAAACACCTCTGCAGGGGTAGCGACCACCTTAACGGCATGGCCAGGTGGGCTGGTGACGTACGCTACATAGGCAGTCGAATCGACACCGTTCAAGGTGAACACGCTGGTGCTGACCACCGTGACCGTATAGGGGCCACCATTCACCATAGTCATCCCCAGAACATCAGAAATATTTACCTGGTCCCCAGTAACCAATCCGTGAGATGCCGCTGTTACTGCGCACGGATTCGCCCTAGTAATTGCCGTAATATCCCGTCGCACTTCATCCACGGCGACCAATTCATCACGCACGGGATTCTTCCACACCAATGGAGCATCGCCGGCGAAGGCATCGTTGCGGAAATAATACGTGCCCACCTCGGTACCATTCGCTGGCGGTCGCTTGTAGGTCGTGGTCAACACCACTGTATTGCCTGCGCCGAGTGGAGGCAGCGCGCCGCCCTCAATGCCATCAGCGCCAGTTTTGGCCATACCGTCATCCCACACCGCAGCGAAAGCATCGCCCATCGTCGGACAGGCCTTGCGCGGGGGTATGGGTAACAAGTTACGCTGGTTCATCGAATAATTGAGGTGCGCCGAGCCGCTGCGCGACCGCGTGATGTAGTTATCGATCTGACTATACCAATCCCCGGTCATGCCCGCGACCATGGCGACGCCCATTTCACGGGGCATCAATAGCATATTGACGTACCAGGGACAATCGATGTCCGCCAAACTGCCGTCGCCTTGGTTTCGTTTGGGCGACTTGGTTCGATCCAGATCAACTCCAAATGGGGTCGTACTGAAACAGCAGAGATCGACTGCGCGCGTTTGCGTACTGAGACTTTGCGTCAGGTCCGTAGATACCGAGCTCGACTCAAACCCCAATTTGGTGTGATACTGTGCCCAGCTCGCATTGGGTCCGGGTTGGAATTTCATCGGCGATGCCGGCGCTGACCACGGACTGCCGGGATCGGACGCCATGTCGTAGTTATAGAAATTACCTAACCAGCCCTGTCCCACAGCGATATTCATCATGCGGGTCAGCACGCCAGGAACGGCACTGCCCTTGTTGAGGCTCATGCTTACGCCATTGATCACAACCGTGGTTTTCACGTACGTTGGCGTGGCCCCCGACCAAGCATAAAATGCCGTGTTACCCTCTTGTCCGACGGGACCAGTGTACACCAAGCTACTGTTCTTTTTCACCCGGCCGGTTGATGAACCATCGGTGACGCCCATGGCTCCGAACATGTTGCCGAGGGCCGTCGCATACTGCTGGGCCAGTGGGAAACTCGCACCGACCCAATCGGTATCGACTGGATCAACCATGAAGGTCTGCTCGGCATTTGCCTGACTCAGACTGATCGTGGCGTTCGATCCTACAGCATACGACAAGGCCGCCGTTTTTCCCGAACCGAAGTAGGCCGCATCGCTCAGAAAAGCGACTGTTCCAGAGGCGATGGCAGCGGTTTCACCAGCACTGGGGGACGCAAACACTTCACCTGCGCCAGAGGGAACAATCTGATTGCGTAGTCCATAGCGGAAGCGACCGCCGGTGGTCTTGGATAAAATATCCGGTCTGAAGTTGATGCTCATGTTCCCATCGAGGGGCAGCGCCATCACGGAAATCCGCGCCTCGTAGGCTGCTGATGCACGACTGGTCACCGGTAGGGGAATGAAGTTCTGATCATAATAAGCCATGGTGAACCATTTGGGCCAAGTCGCCGCGTTGGCGTTGTTGTACACCAGGCCGCGGAATCCATCGTAACTGTTCTGTGATTGCCAACTGGCGTTATCGCTGCCATTTTGGAACCAACCGGTGTTCAAACTGTTGCGCCACGGAGCGTACTGCATCGGCACCGCCAAAGTCCGCGCATCCATGCTGTCAACGATCGTCGGCCGCGTCGGATCACTCCAGGGAGTTGGGCTGCCCGCTCCTACGGCAATGAGGTTCCACCGCGTACTCGCCGGCGGGACCGTGGCGGTTGGACCGTTGGCAGCGTTACAGAGATAGTATGCCCCCGAGTAGAAAACATACTGGCCAGCGCTGTAACTAAGACTCGCCGACCACACCCTTGATGGGCCATACTGGTTGGCTGGCCATTGGCTGCTGGTCGTGCCCAGCGCATTGATGTCGGTGGTGCCGTCGGTCGCGCCAACCCGGCCTTCAAAGAAAAACTTCCAATTGAGACCCGTCCGCGCGGCAGGCACGACGGGGATCGGCCCACCGTAATTATACATGACCTGACGCTCGGTTTGATTGGGAATATACACGTCCGGATAGCGCTGGGGTAGCTGCGCGGTGAACGCCGCTTGGTAGTCACTCATCAGGATCTGCTGCGCGTACATCGCTCCAGCAATGGCTGTTTGCGCCGCAATTTGTCCAGCCGTTTGACGGGTTCCGCTCTCGCGCTGACTAGCCATCAAACCGACGAAGGTACCAGCCAACATCACGATCGTCCCCAGAATGAGCAGGACCATGAGTGCTACTGACCCGCGACGCGCAGTGTCGCCTGGGGGTGTGCATGGCTGACGGAAACGCACGAACTGCAACGACACAGTCCGGACTTCTACATTCGCGATGGACAGACGCTGCTTGCTCTGAACTTGATAGCACATGATCACGGCGCCTTGGTGGTAAAGGTAAATGCCTGACGCAGACCGGTGGCCCGGTCCACCAGGGTCAAGGCAATCTGCAACTGCCGGGGACGCAGCAGATTCGACGCGGTGTCCGTCGTGGTATAACCCTCACCATCGATGCTCGTATTGTATCCGCCCCCAGCATCGGCCACGGTCACTCCCGCACGGGTGAGCATGCTGATCGAACAGTCTTCGACGTTATCGACGAGAACCCGCGTTTGATCTGGAATGGGAACCGCATCCCAAATGCTGGTCAATGCGGTGTTAGACAACGATAAGTTGAGTTGATCTGCTGCGATCATCGAGTTAGGAACCTGGTTGCTGATGGGATTGGTGGTCCGCTCAGCGGTCATGCCCAAATAATTACGGGTTGTTCCATCGGCATCGACGCCGGTCAGAAACAGCATATCGTAGATCTTCACTTGTCTCGCCACGGCGGGGGTGGCGGACAGTGGATCGTAGAAGCTCATTATGCCATTGAGGAATTCGCTATAGGTACGGACCGCACTGGGGCGCGCTCCGATAACCGGCCGGAACATCATACCAATGTCATTGATGGTGAACATGCGCAGATTCGGATACCAGACATAGCCATACGCCGGGGGTGACGCCGCCCGGGTCAGGCTCCGCGAAGCGGCCTTCCACTCCCAGCGCACCCAACCGAAATCCACGTCCTTAGGAAAATTGTAAGAGGCCTGTTCCCAAAATTCGCGCGCTGAACGCATACCAGTGAACTGGACTATCGACTTAACGCCACCGCTGTAGGTGGTGGTCCCATTGCAGGCGACATGCTGCAAGAGACAGGCCATGTCGCGTTCCCATTGCTCGGCGATGTCCCCGGCTTGGCGATGCAAACGAACGGTGGCTTCAGCGCGTTGGATCAGGCGCTTGCTGTGTTGATACGCCGCCATGGCCAATCCCATGACGGCCATACCCAAGGCCATGGCCACCATCATTTCGATCAGCGTGAAACCACGACGTGACATCACCGTCATGGATGCGGACGTTGCGACACGCCTGCTAGATCCGGCGATGAGATCACATGGAGGAACGGAGGAACGGAGCAGGCATGGGCTTGGAGAATCAACGGCATTCACCCAACATGTGATTGCTTTCTTCGCCGCGCATACCGTGCGACTCCGGTCCTCCGGTTCTCCATGTCGATCAGATGCTGCGTTTGGGATCATGGAACTCATCGGCTCACCACGCTGACGAGGCCAGCCAGTTTCTGCCCGCTTTCACCCCAGAACACATTCACTTGGACCAGATCGACACTGTGGCTCATCGCCTGGAGGATAGTCCGCTCGACATAGTAACCGTTGAGGAAACCGGTAACCGGCGAATCCGCCATGGTCTTCGCTGCATCAACGAGCGCGGGGTCAACCAGGGCCGTACGCGCGGTTGATTCGGCGGTGGCCATGCCAACGGCAATGTGCGACTCGCGCGTTCCGATGGTCGTCAGGGCCAGGACCGACAGCAAACCCATGGACAGCAAGAGGAGCGCGATGATGACATCGATCAGGGTGAAGGCCCGACGAATAGGCGAACCACGACGAGCAATAGTCCGGACTTCCGGACTTCCGGACTTCCGAACGACTTCGCCTCGGTTCACAGCACGATGCGTGTGATTGGTGCTCATGGCTTGGGCTTGATCCAGGGGTACGGGTCGTGTTGCTGCAGCATTTCGGGCTCAAGGGCACCAGTAACGCGGATCTTGTTCGCATCCCCATCAGTAACGGCGCAATACACCCAGCCATTGCCCCAGATCCGATCGGCGGTGGGAACATTGACCTCGATGGCGTCAAGCCAGGCCTGAATACTCGCAAATGGTCGAATGCTGCGGACTGCCCCGGTTGGTTCGCTGACCACGATCCGGCGCATCGGCAGTAGCGACTTCAATGCGATGCTTGGGCTGGTAAAACTCGTGAGGTCGTCTGGTGCATCCTTGGCGACGGTGACCGATGGACCGCCAATCGCATCGCCCGCGAAGTAGATGATGCCATCGTCACGGCCGTGAAAGACATAGTTACTCGTCACAGCACCGTATTGCGGCTGGGCAATTTTCTTGGGCGCTGCGAGACCCGTGGCATCCATCCACGCCCAGGCCGAGTACAACGCCGCACGATTATAAAACGTCAGGGCCCGAGCCTGACCGTCACCAAGGAAGACGATGGCGAAATCCATCCAGTACCCATTGAGGACCGGACGCGGCGTACCGATTTGCGTCGCGTCACAACAGGGCCGCATCTCCTCTTGCGCACTGTTCCGCGCCGGAGTTTGCGCCGCGTTGCTGGGGGTGTACCAGCAGTCGCACAAGGCCGCATTGGTGCTGTTGGTCACCGGGATCGCTGTTTGCGCGTCATTCCATCTAAAAACACCTGGGCGACCAGGGTTACCAGTTTGGAAAGCGTCGTGATTGGCGCCGCGATAGGTGCATTCGTAATCCAACCCCGAACCATAGATGGTGGTGTCGTAGCCAGCAAAGGCGCGCATCGTGTAGGCTGAACCCGAACCGGTGAGGTAGCCAAACCAGGGGCGGGGATAGGTGGTGCTGAGCGCCGCGATGCCGGTGCGGGTTGGCGTATCCTGGGACCACGCCGTAGCAGCAATGCCATACTGGGCGCGATCAACCGGAATCTGCGCCACCGCCGGGGTGTGGAGATTGTCCTCGACATCGCCCAGCGCCAAGAACCGCGTCCCCCTTGGCAAATAGAATGGTTCGCCGATTTGCGCGCGTTGGACGGTTGCAGCAAAGCGCTGAGCTGATCCGCGTGAACCCATCTTGGTGGACTCGGGAGCGCCGCTCATGCGTGGCAACAGGTCGTAGCCTTTCTCTGGTCCGATGATGGCGCACCAGTGCCGGCCAGGAAAGACTTTTGGATCCGACTCATCCCAGTTGCGGAGGATGGCTCCCGAACCTTTGTTCTCGAGGTGAAACACCACGCAGTGGGGCTTGCCCGACGTGATGGCCAGATTGCGCGCCTTGAGCAGCATGCGTTCCACCCCATTCGCGGCCTGCTCAACCTGGATCTCAGCCTGGCCTTTGCTCAGCATCCCGCTCGACATCGTGATCCCTGCGAGGATTGAGATAATCCCGATGACGACCAGCAGTTCGATCAGCGTAAACGCACGGGTAATACGGCTCATCCTGAACGCAGCAGTCCGGAAGTCCGGAAGTCCGGAAGTCCGGACTGCGTCAATGAGGTTAATGATCATGACTCAGTGTTTCCGCGTGACTTGAGGGCGTAGATTATCTGTGTTGGCCGCGTTCGTACGTACGGCATGAAACAAGCTGTCGCGGCCCGCGCTTAACAGTTCGAAATCCCGTTCTTCACCCATGGGCGCACACAAACGGATATCGTAAGCCGCGACGTTGGTATCATACGCGCCGTTACGCACGCGATCATAGTAGAGTTCACTGCCCCCCTGTTCACCATCGCCATTGTCATCCTTCCACGGTTCGACCAGTTTACTTCCGTCTTTGGACACACAGTAGTACACCACGCCGCCGCGCTTGTGGGTTGGTACCGACTGAACCGCAACCCGACTGGGAATGGCGGTGCCGAATATCGGATAGGGATCGCCGCATTCCTCCATGTCGATGCCGTGCAATGCCCACACATGCGGACCACCGATCATGGGCGAAGGAGGTGACGTTGCCGAGGGGCAGTGGTAGTCGATGAGGGATATATCCATGGCATCGGCCCGCACAGGCACTCCACGATCATTCACCCGATCAGTGACATAGCAGTAGCCGGGCGTGTAGAGCGGCGGAGCGTGATAACCGGTAATCATACCCGAGGTGTCGCCGGCCAGCGGAATGAGACTCGTCAAATCCGAACTCGGATCTGGGTGATAAAGTAACATGCAGCCCTTGCCATACATGCTCTGTCCGCGCTGATTGGGACTAGTGCCTGAGATAAACGCATTGCCGTTGAGCTGGGCAAGACGGCAATTGATCGTCTTCTTCGCCGGCAGACCTTCGTTGATATAGACCAGCGGCTGTCCGTAAGCATCCAGGATATCCACCTTCGTGTCGCCATCGAGATCCGACTTCAGGTAATTGTCCAACTGACCGCCAAGGTAGTCATCATGCCAGGGATCGCTCAAGGTCGCAACGTTGATCGTCTTGGAAGCACTAGTCTCACCCAACGAAACGCCTGATGCATCCGTACCGCTGTCGTAGGTGTAATTGCCGGCGGCAACACCATGACGCAAACCACGCAGATACGCATCTGCCGCATCGCGCGGCCGAGCATAACTGACATAAATGGGGAAGAGCTGGTTGATCCAACTCGCAAAGTAACCGAGGCCACCAGCAACGTGATAATCGCCGCTATATGGCGTCGGCTGCCGGGACATCAACATCGGGGCCACGCGGAAGTGATCGAAAATCCTTTTCACTTCGCGTTCGCCCAGTGACACCGGTCCGGTGGCATCATAGTGCGCCCAGTCCTTTGCGGGCGCCGCGGTCACCGTCTGGGTCATATTGGCCGCGTTAAACAGCGGTGGCAAATCCAGCCCAGCACACACCACATTCCCGTAGCTGCCGATGTGGTAGAAGCGATCGAGTTCGATGGTGCGCATGGAATTCGCATTATTGAGCGCCAAGGTTTTGTCAGCTGCGACCATCGGGGTTCCCAAACTATAAAACAGGCCATTGCCAATCGCCCAGGTCGTCGGCGTACTTGCCGGCGCCCACACCGTGTCGTTGTCCGGCGTCGGCAGTCCGGTTGCTGCGGCAACCTTGACCAGCCCATCATCAAAGCCGCCGCTTTCCGTCTGTACTGGTGGCGCGGAATAAAAGCCCCTGGGATAGAAACCCATTTCGCTCCGGAACGTACGCAGGGCGGTATCAACCTTGTCCAACACCAATTGAGTCTGGGATCGCTTGGCCGACTGGCGCACGCTCATCAGCCCGCCGTAGGTCATGGACGACAAAATCGCGATGATGCTGATGACCACCAACATCTCGATCAGCGAAAACCCCCTCCGCCCAGACCCAGGACATGACGGCACACTTCCGAACCGGGAAACAAGCTCACATGAAGAAACGTATGGCATGGTACTGTGAATTGTGTCCATCCAGGCCATCACTAACAGAGGCCAGACAGATTGACCGCCCTGCGTATGACACGCGCTCGAGACCTATCTGAGCATTGAACCTTTAAGGAGCGCTTGATTCACACGGAGGAACGGAGGCAACGGAGCAGACCGGGTTTGCCGGTCTGATGTCCATCACCCGTGGATGAATAGGTCACAATGTGTAACCCAATCGCTCGAACTTCGTTACCTCCGTTCCTCCGTGTGAACTGCTCCGTCTAGGTTGAACCCCAGTCTGCCTGAGACCCGTGGCTCATTCGCCAGTCCAGCCCGCCCAACCTGGGTGTTCTCTACCTGCGGTCTCCCTGCATTCTCTGCTGCCGAGAGGATTCCTGCATGCGCCCCCTGTTCCTGATATTCCTCGCCTCAATCACGATGGCTGCTCAAGCCCCAGCCAAACAACCCTCGGTCGAGGAGGGCGTCATCCTCGACCTGTGCAATCAATACCGCACCGATCAGCAGCGGATCCGTTTTCGTCTGGAAGACATGGTCCGACGCAATGAGCTCCCGACCGACAAAGCAACCAAGGACGCTTGGCTACTCGCCAATACCGGCCATCGGCAAGCCTTAGCACCGGTAGTTATGAATCCGCTCCTCAATGCGGCTGCGCGGAATCTACTGATCTCCAAAGTCCTTCCCGAGCGACTCAAGGCCATTGACGCCATCGCTCCCCTCAAGGCGGTCAACTACACCCCGGACAGCAGTGGCCTGGTGGTGATTGGACGCGATGCCAGTTCAGCATCGGTAGCCTTCTTGACCGCCCTCATGGCAGTCACCAGTGAAAAGGAGATTCGCCCAGGATACGTCATGCCGAGCTTCACCGCCGCCCAGGTATTCCAACCCCAATGGCGGGAAGTTGGCATCGCGGTCATTGTGGAGGGAGCCAAGTTTCACACCGCCATGGTCTTCGGTTTGGGATCGGCCCAACGCTATGTCGGCGGAGTCGTTTTCGCCGACGCCAACCACAATGGTCGCTTCGATGCGGGTGAAGGCCGTCCGGGTATTGAGGTCAAGTCCGGCGGCATCGGGATGACCACCGGACCTGCAGGCGCGTGGTGGATGTTCTTGGACAATGGCGATCCCGTCACAGTGGAATTCAACGGCGAAGGATTCACGGCCAACCGTCCGGTGGTACGCGGCACGGCGAACCTCTGTATTGATTGGCGCATGCCGCTGGCAGCGGACAATAAATCCGCCGACAAATTGATGGCGGACGTGAAACGGGCCGTCGGCCCGGATCCGCAACGGAAAGCCTTAGCCGCGCTGATCGCCGGAACCCGGGTCGCCATTCTTGATGAGGCACACCAGACCAAAGTGACCGCGCTTGTGGCTGGCATGATGGGCGAATACACGACGGCGGTCAAACGCTGCATGGATGCGCTCACCGACACCCATCAGAATTTTCTCGCACGTTTCGACCGTATTAAAGCGACCTGCCGCGGGTCCTTCGTCGCTATGTTCAAGGAAATCGAGGACATTCATCGCTTGGGGCAACTGGTCGCCGCCTTCCAAGCAGCGCCCCCTGATCAGCAGACCAAGCAAGGGCCTGATTTACTCAGGGACATCACGAAAGCCCGCGAGGCCTCCGGCGAACCGCTGCTGGATCAGCAGTATGTTTTCATGCTCGAAGGCGTCGCTTCCGTCCTCAACACGTTGGAACCGGTGGCAAAACCTTAACCGCCACCGTTAACCTAGGGACGATAGATCCACGTACACGGGTCGGTCGCACTCCCCTTTTTGCCCCACGAATAGACATACGGATACGGTCGCGCTTTGGTGATGTCGCGACCGTTGCGCGCTTTCTCGTAATTGTTGGTCGCATCCCAATTCCAATCCGGCAAGGTCAGGTCAACGCTCGAGCCGTGCGTACAAGCGAAGGCGCTGCGCGTCGCCAACGGTAAGCTGAAGCGGTAGCGATAGGGATGCTTCCAGGGATCGAGCAACCGACGATCCGTATCACCAGGATCGTGGTGCGGAACGGGCAGCGGAAGACCTGCAGTGTCCAGCAAGGTAATAACGCCATCGATTACCGTGCCTGCCCGATTGTCGTGCCGACATAACGAGAAGGCTAATTCAGGATCAGTGGCCTCGTCGTAATGATGATAGGTGATTGAAGCAGGGACGGCTGGCAACGCAGGGCCGTAGGGATTCAATATCCCCAATGGCCCCGGGAACGGATAGCGTTTCTGGTCATCGTTTGATGCGTATTGTTCAATCGAACTTACCAACTGCGCCACGGCTTGTTTCGCCTCTGCCACCCGCGCATTTTCCCGCACCAAGCTAATTGCTGGAATAAGCATACCAGCCAACACGGCAATGATCGAGATCACGATCAGCAATTCCACCAGGGTGAACCCCCAATGAGATCGCTGCGTCGGCAGGTAAGTACAACAATGGTGGCGGCTCATGCATCCTCGCGGCAGCTTTCGCCGTGGCCTTGGTGTCCACGAGTCGAAGGATGCAGAAACGTTTGCGGGCGGTGACATACGGAAGTCCGTCATCACCCTCCCCCGGTCCTGCGGAATATCCGACTGCTGAATACCGGGCCAAGCGTATGATGCAGCGGGATCCAACCAAGCTGCTGTATGGGGACATCCAAGCGTTGACCGGCCGGTAATCTGCGTGGCTCACCGCCAACCGGATGAACTTCCACACTGCCCCGACTCACCGCGATCGCCGTTCCCGCCGCTACGACCTGGATCCGCACGGCAGCATCCTGCACGGCAATGGAAGCGGCCTTGGTTTGCACAGCGAGGGGCACGTCTGTTGGCGACACTTCGCTGATCAGTTCACCACGTACCAAGGAAAAGCTGCGTCGGAGACCTTCAACTTCTTCGACAACCGCTTCGGTATTTGCCGCCAACTCGCAGGTACCACCACGCAGCGATATCTTCACGTGGCTATCGGGTTCGATGTGCAGGCGATCTCCAACCCGCAGACTTGTGCCGGCCTTCAGGGCTATTGTCATTCCGTCACGCACGATGAATGCGCTTCCTTCGGTTTGGGCGATGATCGGGACCAGGTATTGCGCGCGCAGCGCCATGGCACCCAGAGCCAATGTAATGATGCCCGTGACAATCAGAATTGATGCGGCCGCAGCCCAACCAGCCCAGCGGCGGGTGACGTTGGTCCGTGCTGAGGGACGCGGCGGCGATGATGACGGACCAGGTGCCAACAGCCGCGCGCTATCAACCGATCCGGCAGCGGCATGGCGACCAATTTCAGCAAGATGCCCGTGCATGCGTGCCAGGACGGTAAATCGTGCGCGATAGGATGGATCGGATTGCAGGAGCGCGTTGAGCTGGGCGACTGCGGCAGCGTCGGCATCGCCAGCGAGGTACTGCGTGGCGAGATCAGCGAATACATCGGCGGACTCGTCGAGGATGAGAGGAGCACCTTCATTGCCACGGGCCACGCTGGAGCGTGGCGTTCCCAGGGGAGTCATGGCGAGCCACGCTGGAGCATGGGGTTCCCAGGAACGCCCCCCTGCATGCATTGGGCGAGCGCTTTGTACACGCGGCTATAGGCGACCTGCACGGCACCTAGTGTCTTGCCGACGCGCAAGGCGATGGATGCGCCGTCCAGATTATCGGCAAAGCGCAAACGGATCAGCGACCGCGCAAATGGACTCAGACGATCCAGACAGCGTTCAAGCTGTTCGATATCCTCACGGCCGGACTCAGGATTATGCTGCGACCATTCCGACTCCAGCATCGCCAAGGTCGTATCATCAAGGCAACGATCGCGGCGGTGACTGCGTCGGGCTTCGTTCAGCGCGAGGTTGCGCGCTGTCGTGCGAACCCATGCCATGGCGTGTCCCGGGTGATCAAACTTATCACAAGCATCATTGGCGCGGATGAGCGTTTCCTGAAACACGTCCTCGCCCGCCGTGCGATCGGGCAACACGACAGCGATCCAACCGAGGATGGCACCACGGCGGTCGAGCAACAAATGAAGCAGTTCGTCGCGCTGCACGGGGTCCTCAGGGGAGAAGTGTGCTCAGCGAGGGGACAACCAACAGGGAACCGAGCTGTAAAGGCCGCGTATCACCGCCGTGTGTGAGACTGCCAGCACCGTGCTCTCTTGGATTAGAAGTGGGCGGCAACACGCATGAACAGTTGCTACCTCACCTACCTTCTCGACTGGGGATACCTCTGTAGACTGAAGCACCATCCATGACCACCTCAGATACTGACGACGAACAACTGCTTGCAGGCTGGCGAGCCGGTCAAGACGAGGTGGCACTCCAGACTCTCTACGCTCGTCATGCCCGACTGGTTGCCTCAACCTGCCGACGCTGCGGCTCCCCCGACGCTGATGAGGCAACGCAGGCCGTATTCATGGTGCTTATGCGGCGCTCTGGCTCAGTCCCCAACCGCTGCTTGGCTGGATGGCTGACCATTACTGCACGTCGTGTCGTTCATCATCAACACCGAGCTATTCAGCGTCGGCAACATCACGAACAGGAAGCAGCCATGAAACTCGCTTGTCAACCTCCGGAACTCGCTGAATCCTCATCCTGGGATGACGCTCGTCAGCACCTCGACGCCGCACTCGCCCAACTCAGCGCTGGCCGTCGCGAAGCCGTAGTACGCTACTTTCTCGAACAGAAGACCCAGTCAGTCGTAGCCACAGAACTTGGCTGTTCGACTGAGGCCGTGAAGACGCGCGTTCATGAAGGATTGGAAAGTCTGCGTGCCTTTTTCACTCGCCGTGGTGTGCCCCTCAGCGTCGCCGCCATTTCCAGTGGTCTTGCTACCGAAATAGCTGCCGCCGAGCCGAATCTCATGGCGACGTTCATCAATGTCTCAGCAACGCCAAGTTCCAACGCCTCAGCAACCATCCTCGCTCAGAAAGTTTGTAACGCCATGCTGCTCAACTCCATCACCTGGACCGCTGCTGCCGTGATCGTCATCGGTTCAGGACTGACCGCCGCACTAGTCCTTGGTGCCGATACCCAACCGCCTCCGCCTCCAACTGTAAATGCACAGCCCGAACTGGTCGAATTAACAAACTTCCGAAGTGGTATTTCACTAACCATCGATGGCCGCCTTGGTCGTGATTATGTCGTTGAACGACTCTTCCACGACGCCAAGGCCGATGACCACAGCGTCATCTATATGCGCAGTGGGACGAAAATGTCGCTGGCGCATAACGCCCTCAATGTCTACCAGGTCGATTCGAGCAGCCCCTTCAAGCAAGTGGGCATCAATGGTCCAGACGGCAAGCCCGACAGTGGCGACGAGGGAATCATCAATTTCAAAATTGACCGCGATCAGCAAACGGGATCGAATTGGTCCGCTGGATATCAGGATCGCGGCAATACGAAATCCCAGCAATCTTGCCAAGCCTACGTGCATCCGTTCTCGCTTGCGGATTTAGAGTTTGAGCCTGGCAGCAAAGTTATTGGCAGTGTTGGCCTGCAGCCAGGCGCCGTTCCGGGACCCAACTTCTATTATCGTGGGCAACTCGACGCCTACGGCGATGAGTGGCACAGCCTGACGGTTGCCGACGACGACAGCTCATTTCAGGGTGCTCACTACACCCACAAGCATTCCAGTGACGGGAAGGTTTTTCTCTTCGTCGTCGATCCTAAAACGCCCTGTCTCAGTGTGCGTGCGCTTACCGACCAAGCACAATTTTACACCACGCCGGCAAAGACCTATTTTTTGCCGCGCATTCATGAGCAGACCACGTACATTGCGAACGACGTCGAGTTGCAGCTACATAATCTTTGCAATGAGCGGACGATCTTTTACCGCATCGATCAAGGGGAGGCGCAGAACTACCAAGCACCACTGCGGAGCGAGAGCTTCTCCGATGGGGCTCATGTTCTCGAGTACTGGATCGACGGTGGACCGCACCGGACCCGTGCCGTGGTCAAAAACCCCGTCTCGCCCGGCGCCCAAGAAACGCATCCTCGGCTGCTGTGGGCTGATGACGCTGAACTCGCCACGATCCGTGCGCGACTTGGTCGAGAGCCATATAAAACCATCTACGATGGAAGCCGAACGTCTGCGAAAGGTGCTGGGCACACGGCTATTGATGCGATCCTTGGGCGTGGCTCACGTAACTGGGTGAGTGCAGCGCTGGGCAACGCTTTCATTGCAAAAATCGAAGGCCCAGAGGCCAAAACGCCAACCGGAACCCGCACGTTCGCCAGCTATGCCAAACACGTACTGCTCGACAACAAACTGAGCTTCGATCCGGTCGGCATGGAGTTGAATCACAACTTTGCTCCGATGCCCACCGCCGAGTGGAATGCCTACGGCTATTACGTGGTGAATGAAGTGTACGATCTGGCCCTGGCCTACGACTTGCTGATCAGCTTCTATCGCGCCGACCAAGCGCCAGGCGGCATTACCCCAATCGAGGATCTGAAGATACGCGATCTGCTAGCGCATTGGATCGCGATTCAGACGTACGAACTGCGTGGTTTTGAATCCGCGCCGTGGCCTCCGCGGGCAGATCCCGGCGTCGGGATGTGGGATACCGCACGGTTGTCTGGCGCAGCTGTAGCCGCCATGGCCATGCCCGGCTACGACACGCCCTATTACGGCACCAGCGGTTTTGATGGAAAGAGTACGGCGAAGCACCAGGGCATTCCGTTCACTGGACAAGCGTTCACCTGGAAGGAACTGTTCATCGACGCCAACCAAGAGGTCGCAACGACGCCGCGCCTCTGCCGCCGATTCAACCAACTTGACGGCGGTCTTATTACCGCCAACGGACAGTTTTTTGATCGGCGTGATTATTTCGCGAATCCTCTCATGGGTCACTGTTTCCAGATCTTGGCGAACACCGCTGTCAGGACCTGTGGGAAACGCTGGCCTCTGCTTGAGCGCGCATTTGCACATGCAGCAGCCGGCCTGCTGGAAGGCGGAAAAGTTGCCGACGCATCAGACAAAGGGCCGGCCATGTTCGCCCTGCCATTGATCGTGAACCACCAGTTTCCCGCCATCGCAAACCTCATGCGCGACAACATAGACAAACAACCCGTCAATTACGACAACGGCAGGCGCAACGTTAACTCTCGTGGTTATATACTGTACACGGTCGGCGTGCTGGGCCTGATCTGGTACCAGGATGACATTGGGAAGGAACGGCCCTAACGATTATTGCGACTATGCTCAGGGCCGGATGGCATGCTTGATCACAAACGCCAGCAACGCCTCGCATTGAAAAAACTTCGGAGCCATCGGATCAGAGACGCTCGTATGGCCGCCACCGGGGATAACGATGACCTGCATGTCACCGCCAATGGCCTTGTAGCGTTTGGCGATTTCGGCTGAGTTCTTCTCGAGCGGCACGGTGCCGTCTTTATCGCCGTGGACGTGCAGGATGGGAATATGCGCCTTGGCAATCGGCGCGAGGCGTTCGATCGGATTGTGCTGCGACAACAGCTTGTCCAACTCTGCGACGGTCATTCCGTACGCCGTCGCGGCCTTCTCCATGCCGGGATAGCTACGCAGATCGCCAACCGGATAGATGCCAGCGATCGCAGCAACGCACTCGGGATGTTCCGCGGCCCAGTTGTAGAGCATGAGACCACCGCGACTTTGTGGCAGCAGCACCACCTTCTTGGCAAGTCCATGCTTGCTGGTCGCCACGTCGTAGAACTCGGTGAACGCGGCGCGGCCAGCCGGATTGCCCATGCTTTCGCCGACCGAAACAGACACGACGGCGATGCCGGCATCGAACAATCGTTTGCACATCCACGCGTTGGCTTGGCTGAGTCCATTGGGCGCGTACCAGACCCAGGGCAGCGGCCCCTTGTTCGTCCGCTGCGTGGGCACGTAGATCACTGCCTGCGTTGGCTTGCCACCAATGAGCGCGGCCAGCAGAACCGTGACAGCCGTGCTGCCCATCATGGTCGCATTCCAGTACTCCGGCTTTTTCGCTTTCAGAACCAGCGTGCCGGCACTCCAAGTTGGCTCAAAGCCACTGAGAAAACCAACATAATCCATTGCCTTGCGCAGCGTCATGCCCTTGGCGAGTGGAACCACCCACGGCTTGGTGGCATCACCCTCGAAGGTCACCTGCATGGGGATTCCGGTCTTCTGCGTCAGATCAAGGACAACGTCATGGACCGATTTCCACTGTTCGTACGTTTCGCTCAGCGGTTTGTTCCACCCATCGCCAGGCAGTTCAGCCGAATGCAGTGCTATGACCATACTCAGCAAGCTCCCGATAACACTGATACAGAATGTTGAGCGGATCATGTCAGATCCCACGTTGCTTCAACCACGCACGGTCGGCCGCTGCGTGATCCCAGGTTGGTCCCTTCCAGCAATGTTCGACCGACATGGTGCCGCTGTAGCCGTCACGCAGTACTTCAGCGAAGAGCGGCGTGAGGTACTCGCTGCCATCGTTCAAATAACCAGTTTTTTCAGGGCCATACGGATGCTGGAGATGGAAATGCTGAATGTCTGGCTTGAGCAAACGATAGCCGATCAACGGATCACTGACTCCATCCGCCTGGTACAGCACTTTCAGATTCGCGGCTTGAACCAGATCAAACAACCGCCGCGTTGATACTGGCGTATCGGCCAGCGTATGTGCGTGGGTTTCGACCACGAAGAGGATATCCGGGGCAAGTGACGTGATCTTTTTGAGATTGGTCACCGCACGCTGCCACTGTTCCGGCGTCGCAACTGCCGAGCCGATGCCGTCGTTTCCAGCATCAACGAATGTGCGAATGCGTTTGGCGCCCAGTCGTCGAGCATAGCCAGCAAAACGAGCGGCAGACTCAATGGACTCTTTCACCAGATCGGGCAGATCGCGAGTCAGCCAGAAGTACGGCGACACTACTTCGATGCGCAGCTTCTTGGACTCAGCCAAGCGCCGAATCGCGTCAAGTTCAGCGTCGGTTTTGCCGTTGATGTGCTGGGCGAAGATCTCGACTCCGTCATAGCCGATATCCGCCAGACGTGGAATGATCTCCTCAATTGGCTGGTCACGAAAGGCGAGAGAACAGTAACAGAGAACAGGGCGCGGCTTGTTCATGTCGTGGCCTTCTTCTTGGTTGAACCTTCTGGAGCCAGCCAACTGAAATCGTAGCGCGGTTTCCACTTCAAGCGTTCACAGGTGTATTTCACCGCAGCGCGTTCCAACGATTCCTGCGTACTCATGACGTTGAACATTTCGAAACCCAGGTCCGGGCATTCCAGACACAGACGCGCAACCTCGCCGATATCGCGACGATCGGTGTCGGCATAATTGATCTCGCCGATCTTCTTGCCGTACTTATCGACATTCGCCTCGCCATCGAGGATGTAGCCGACGCGCAAACATGCGATCTGCATCTTCTCAACACGGGCAAATTGTTCGGCGATGACTTCCTGCAGCACCTTGGACAACGAGTAGTACTCGGTGCCACGGAGCGGCTGCTCGCTCGGCTTGGTACTAATGTTCGCCACCGATGTACTAGAGATAAGCACGATCCGTTTCACGCCACACGCCTTAGCCGCATGGAACAGATTGGCCGTACCCGTGACATTGATATCGAACGGCATCTTCGGTGTTTGGTAGTTGATGTTCTTTTCACCACGCGGCGCCATGTGGCCGATGACCAACGCATCCATGCCGCGCATTGCCGCTTCGACTTGGGCGTAGTTCTCAACGCTGCCAACGACAACTTCGTGGCGCGAGGTGAACGGTACGACATCCATCAGTCGCAGCGTGTGATTGTGTTCTTCAAATGGGATAACTAAGCCGCGGCCAAGGAATCCACCAGCACCGGTGATGAGGATTTTCATGCTGCTTACTCCTGTGGCGAGAATGGTGGCAGCATGATCGGCAATGCCAGCGGCGCTGGGAAGGTCAAGCGCCTGCTTGACCTTGAGCATCGCATTGCCCCATGGTCGAGCTGGTGCTCGACCCTCCCAGGCTAGAACGCGTCGAAGGAGATCATCTGCAGATCGACGCCAAAAGACGTAAGCATAGCCGTGCATGCCTCGATCATCTTCGGTGGTCCGCACAGATAAAACTCAATCGCGCGCGGGTTGGCGTGTGTCGCCAGATATTTCTCACGCACGACCTCATGAATGAACCCAGTTGGACCATCCCAGGCATCCCCTTCCTGCGGTTCGCTGAGCGCGGGATGGAACGTGAAGTTGCGGTTACGAGCGGCGATCGCAGCAAAGTCCTCGTGATAGAATAATTCGCGGCGCGAACGCGCTCCGTACCAATAACTCACTCGACGCGCGGTTGGCTCCTGACCGAACAACTGCAATAGATGCGCACGAATCGGCGCCATGCCCGCGCCACCGCCGATGTAAACCATCTCGCGCTGGGTCGGCTTGATGTGGAAATCACCGAAGGGACCAATGCCAGTCACCGTGTCGCCGGGCTTGAGGCTGAACACCCACGCTGAACCGACACCCGGCGGGATGGTGCCTCCTGGTGGCGGCGTTGCGATGCGGATGTTGAAGCGCAGGCCGCGTTCATTGGGCCCACTGGCGATCGAATAATTATTGCGACGACTCGTGCCATCGTGGCTGGCGGCTAACTCCAGCAAACCTTGTGCGCGCCAGGATGCCGCAAAAGGTTCAGGAATGATCAGGTCACGGAAAGCGATGCGCCCGTAATTCGGAATGTCGAGCTGCAGGTAATCACCCGGCGTAAATGCACAGGCACCGTCAAGCGGCTCTAACACCAACTCGGTGATGAACGTGGCGACCAAGCGATTGGAGACGACCCGGAAGCGCAACGTGCGTTGTTCACGCGCGCCAGCTCCACCGGCCGCCGCAACGTTCAACCACAGGGTGCCATCGCGGTTCTCAAGTTGGTAGGTTCGCAGCGCGCGACACACCGGCGCCCGCGCTGGCGATCCGTCGCTCAGTTCGAAGCGCCCGTTGTGCTTCGGACATTCGATCTGCCGACCCTTCACTAAACCTTCAGCTAGGTGACTGTTACCGTGGGTACAGATGCCGTCCGTCGCGTGGTACGCGCCTTCATCGGTCAAATAGAGCGCATAGGTACGCTTGCCATGATCGCAGCGGATGACCTGACCGCGCGCAAGTTGCGCTGCCGCACCGACGGCCAACCAACCCGCGTTATCGGGTATCCCGGAGACGGCATACTGAGTCGGTGATGATCGCGACGGCGGCGTGGGCAGTTGACGATGCACGCACCAGGTTGGTTCACGTCGCTGACGCAGTAGCGCCGGAATGATCTCACGGAATGCGGCAACGATGCTTGGATAGGGCGTCGGCATGTCGGCCTTCACCGCGGCATGCAGTCTGGGGAGATTATGATACGGCACGAGGGGAAACATATGGTGCTCGACGTGATAATTCATATTCCAGTACAAGTAGCGGTGCAGCCAGTTCATGTACACCGTGCGGCAGTTGAGCCGGTGATCGAGCACGTCTTCAGCCAGGCCAGCGTGCTGCGTCAGACCGTACATCGGCATCAACCACGAACCATAGAGGTTCGGCAAACCAATGAACATGAGCGGCAAGATGCTGCCACTGACCAGAGCTGTTGCGATGACCGCCGCGTAAATCAACGCCGAGATCCGCGCCTTGAAGAAGACCTTGCCGTATTCGCTTTCGGGCACGTACATGCGCTCGTCCGGATGCATGACGCCAACGCAATGCATGGCGAGGCGGGTGAAATACATCTTCATCGCCATGACGCCGAAGAAACTCAAGATGAGACCAGTGAAATCCGGCGGACGAGGCACCGCAATCTCAGGATCACGGCCGGTAATGATCGTGTCGCTGTGATGACGGGTGTGGCTCCAACGCCACGGCGTCGATTCGCGCATGACCATGAACGAAGCGATCTCGTACAATACATTGTTCATCCAATCGGTCTTGAACGCCGTGCCGTGACTCGACTCATGCCAACGTGAGTCAGATGTCGTTCCGTAAATGACGCCGTAGATCGCAAACGGAATAATCGCCCACCACGACGGCCACAACACATACCCAGCCCAACCGGAAACCCCCAGCAGCGTGAACCAGATCAGCGTATCGCGGATCGCCGGGCCATCGCGACGCTCAAGCAACCTGCGCATCTCATCACGCGGCACGTGGCAGGTGTACCAATCAGCTTCGGCAAGTCCGCGTTCGATCGCGCGGCGGGCATTGGCGTCGGAAAGACTGTAGTCGGTGACGGAAGCAGGGGCAGTGGCGGTAGTCATGGGGATTGGTTCAGGAAATCGTGAAACGGAAGACGGTGCGTTGATGATAGGGACGTCCCGGACGAACCATGATATCACCGAGATCAGGCCGCGTACTGCCATCGGGATAGCGCTGCGATTCGAGGCAGAAACCCGTGTGTTTACCATAAGCACGGCCAGATGGACCGACACAGGAACCATCAAGCATCACGCCGGAATAGAACTGCAAAGCTGGCTCGGTGCTGAGTACTTCCAACGTACGACCACTCTGCGGATCACGTGCCCAGGCAACCGGAATCGGAGCAGGATTCGGATCGCGCGCGATACAGTAGTTGTCGCCATGCTGTTGATCTAGATGAGGGATCACGTCGCCAAGCCGACGTGGTCGCCGTAGATCTGCTGGTGTCCCAGCAACAGGAACCAGCTTGCCGGATAAGGTCATCTCAGCACCCAGCGGCGGCACGCGTTGATCCGCTGCGATCGAGAGATGATGATCGTCAATGCGGCCTGAACCTTCGCCGGCAAGATTGAAATACGTGTGATTGGTGAGACTGAGTGGCGTTGGCCGATCACCGGTCGCAACATAATCGAGCGTCAGTGCACCAGTGTCATCAAGGCTATAGGTTACGACAACAGCAACGGTTCCAGGATAACCCTCTTCGCCATGCGGGCTGGTATAGCTGAGTTGAACTGCATTGGTTGGACTCGTTCCGGGAACATCACTCATCGCCCAGAGCCGCTGATCGAAGCCAACAACTCCACCGTGCAGATGGTTCTTACCGTTGTTGAGCGCGAGTTGAATTGCTGTGCCATCAACCAACAGTCGGCCAGCAGTAACCCGACCGGCGATTCGCCCGACGATGCAGCCGAAGTACGGATGCCGTTTGAGATAGGGCTCCAAGCGATCAAAGCCCAATGCCACCGAGGCCATGCGTCCAGCGCGATCGGGCATACTGATGCGCGTGATCGTGCCGCCATAGGCGATGACGTCGACTTCGACGCCGCGTTGATTCTTGAGCGTACGAATGGGAACCGCACGTCCGTCGGGTAAGGTTCCGAAAATGCGCTCAGTCATGGCTGCCTCAGAGAAACAACATCGCAACGTTCAAGACTTACGCGAAAATTTCTAGAACATGCCAGCGGGTTGACAGGGCCAACGGCCCGAACCCATCCCAGCCCAGGGCAACGCCCTGGGGAATGAGATGCGTAGATATGAGCCCTGTAGGGGCGATCTATTGGGTCGCCCCTACAGGGCTCACCGAATATTTGAACCATACCCAGGGCGTTGCCCTGGGCTGGGATAGGTCGGGCCGTTGGCCCTGCAGGAGAAACGCAGACACGAGTCCGAATTATTCTCGCCTGCTTTCTCGTCATGACATCTGGCCGCATGCCGATCAACCTCCTGGGGCGGCTAGGTCATCGGGAATTTGCGTGTGGTCAATGCCATGGTTGGGGTAGAGGGGAATGTAGAATGCTCGAATGTAGAATGCTCGAATGTGTGGGAAACTTCCGTGCCCGGCGTTTTTTAAGGGGTATCCACTCGAGCATTCGAGCATTCGAGCATTCGAGCATTCTACATTCAAACTGCCTGGAGCCGCCGCGCATCTGTGCTATGAGGACGCACCATGACCATCACGCCTGAGGGCTGCACCATCGTCCAGCTTGCCGTCCCCTCCGCTGCGATGAACCGATCGATCCAGGCAACTGTGGTCTTGCCGCCTGCCTATCAATACGACGCATCACGACGCTTTCCGATCCTCTACGCGATGCACGGGACTGGCGCGCCACACAATTGCTGGAGCGAAATGATTCCTCTGCGCAAGGCACTAGCCGATCAGCCGATGATCGTCGCCATGTTCGATGCCGACAACGCCTCGTGGTATCTCGACTCGCCACAGATTCAGACTAATTATCTGCGGCCGCCGCCAAAAGACGCGCCGGGACAACCCGCGCAACCGCCCATCCGTTCGCTGTTCACCACCTTCTTCTTCAACGAGTTCATCCCCTACGTTGATCAGCAATTCCGCACCAACTCCAAGCAACGTCTGCTGACTGGATTCTCGATGGGTGGATTCGGCGCGTTCCACTATCTGTTGACCAAGCCGGACATGTTTATGTCGGTCAGTGCACTAAGTGGTGCGTTTATGAATTTGGCACAGCCGGCAAAGGAATTCATCGATCGACTAGCCACCCTGCTCGGCGACTACGACGTTGATCGATCTGGCTACCGTGCCATCGATCTGCAGATGCGCATCATCGATCAAACGCTTAAAAACGTACGCCTACCACCGATATTTTTCCACTGCGGAAGCGAGGACGAAGTTCCGCGCTTACTGGAAAGCAATCGTGACTTCGCCCGATTCCTTGCCGCCATGAAGATCCCTGCCCGCTACTTGGAGACCGAAGGGAAGCACAACTGGCCATTCTGGCGTGACGCATCGGCCGGCATCATTGACTTCCACTGGCGAACTCTGCACCCACAGTGATTCGGACACCAGTATCAAGGGATCGCATGCGACGCTCGTTTCTACCAGTCTGCATTATTCTGTTCTGCTGGTGGTTCGCGGGCTGCGCGACAGATCGACCACCGATCACAAGCAAAGCGATCGCTGCAGTCACGCCCACTGCAGAAGGCTGCACCGTGATGCGTCTGTCCGTCCCGTCCGCTGCGATGGGCCGACCGGTACAGATCGTTGCGCTGTTGCCACCAACGTACCAGCAAGATCCCACCGCCCGCTTCCCAGTCCTGTATGCCCTGCATGGCTCCAGTGCCGCGTGTGATTGCTGGGCTGATATGGCTCCGCTGCGCGCCGCCTTGGTCAAGCAGCCGATGATCGTCCTGATGTTCGATGGCGACAGTGGATCAATGTACCTCGACTCGCCAATCCTGCAGACCGACTACCTGCGTCCACCGCCCAAGGGCTCCCCTACCCGTCCTGCTCCGCCGCCAGCACGTTCGTTATTCACCACGTTTTTCTTCGACGAGCTCATCCCCAGCACCGATCTGCTGTTCCGCTCCCATCCGAAACAGCGTATGTTGACCGGTTTTTCGATGGGCGGTTACGGCGCGTTCCACTATATGCTGTGCCGACCAGATGCATTTGTCTCGGTCAGCTCACTCAGTGGCGCATTCATGTCGATGGCACACCCATCCAAAGATACCAGCGAGTGGATGAGCGAACTTCTTGGTGATCCAAAAGTGAATCATGTGCGTTTCCGTGAAGTAGACATCGAGCTGCGCCTCATTGATGCTGTCATCAGGAAGATTCCGCTACCACCGATATTCCTCCATTGCGGATCAGATGACACTGGACTGGTCGAAGGCAATCGTGACTTCGCCCGCTTCCTCGCCGCCATGCGTGTTCCCTCACGCTACCTGGAAACACCCGGAGAGCACAATTGGAAGTTCTGGCGCGATGCATCACTTGGAATCATCGACTTTCATTGGCGTACCCTGCATCCACAGTCTCAGTCTGCAGCAACCAAGTGATCCTGGATTCCATCATGCATCGCATCCTGTTCTCCATCGCGACCATCATGCTCAGCTTCGTTTGCGGAGCCTGTGCAGCGCGACCAGTCGCTCAACCCAAACCGGCAGTCACGGTCACGCCCGAGGGATGTACGGTACGACGCTTCTCGGTTCCATCCGCTGCGATGGGGCGATCCATCGACGCGGTCGTTGTCTTGCCGCCAGCCTATGAGAAGGATCCGACGGCTCACTTCCCGATTCTCTACGCCCTCCACGGTCGCGGCGCTGCGTTTGATTGCTGGAGTGAGATGAAGCCGTTGTGCGCGGCGCTGGTCAAAAAGCCGATGATTGTCGCTTCGTTCGATGCCGACAATGCCTCATGGTATCTTGATGCGCCGTTGCCGCAGACCAAATACCTGCGCCCCGGAGGCGACGCTGGGCCAAGTTCACCGCCAACCCGCTCGCAGTTCACCACCTTCTTTTTTGACGAATTCATTCCCTATATCGACCGTGAGTATCGCAGCGAACCCAAGCAACGCATGCTGACCGGATTCTCGATGGGCGGCTACGGTGCGTTCCACTATCTACTCTCCAGGCCAGAGGCATTCGTTTCTATAAGCGCACTCAGTGGCGCCTTTCGCTCCATGACGCAGCCGAACAAAGCGCTGGTTCCGCTGATCGGCGAACATCCCCAGGAGAGCGTTCGCTATCGTGCGGTTGATCTCCAATTGCGACTCATCGATGCGGTCCTTAGGAAAGTCCCACTGCCGCCAATCTTTATTCACTGCGGTACCGAGGACAGCGGACTGATCGAAAACAATCGCGACTTCGCGCGCTTTCTCACCGCACTGAACATCCCTGCTCGCTATCTGGAAACCGCTGGGGAACACAACTGGCCATTCTGGCGCGATGCTTCGCCTGGCATCGTCGACTTTCACTGGCGCTCGCTGCATCCCGTTCAATGAGCCATGACCACCGTTCGCTCCATTCGTGCATTCACCATCAACGTCACCGCCGGAACGCGTTGCCTGGAGCATCGACATCCAGTCACCGAGATCGTGGTCAACTTCGGAGCTAGTGGTGTCCTGCATCAAGACGGCAAACGCCGAACCTATCGTGATGGTGACAGCTTCGTCTATCAACCCGGCAGCTCGCACTGGATTGAGACAACCAAATCCGGCGAACAAGTGTGTTTGAATGTTGCTGGTTGTGGCGCTGAAGTCATTCCACCGGGCGTCTATACCTCGGCCAGTGTCGTCGAAGCCGCAAAACGCGTACGCGCAGCGTTGAGCGGCAGCATGATCCACCAGCAAGAACGCATTGATCTGTTGTCCGGTCTACTTGTGCTTTCCTTAGCCGAAACCATCAAGCCACCGTCCGGACTCGCTGAACGCGCCCAACATCTGCTCAACGAAGGCTTAGCTGATGGACGCGGCGTGAGTGAAGCCGCTCATGCCTTACGCATCAGCCCCGATCGTCTGCGGCAAGTATTTCGCAAAGCCTTCGGCATCAGTCCGCTGAACTACCTCATGCAACGCCGGCTCGATCGCGCCCGCGACCTACTGGCATCGTCCGGACTTCCCATTCAGGAAATCGCTGAAACCTGCGGTATGCCCGATGCGTTTTATTTCGCGCGCTTCTTCCGCCGCGCTACTGGCGTCACACCAACTGCGTGGCGGCAGACTCACGCTTCGTAACCACCGCTGTGCCGAATTCGACGTCCGCATCGCGGTAGATTCCAATCTTCGTCCAATCAGTCGGCGTGCCGACCGGGAACGCGCGCATGTTGATCGATACGCGTTCACGACCGGATTGATTTGGCGTGACGCGGTGCCAGCACAATCCGCTCAGCAGCACCAGGGTTCCCGCGCGCGGCGTCAGCACGACCTGACCGGGAATATCTTCCTGCGCTTCGTTCGCTGAAACGCGACCCCTCCGGTGACTGCCAGGAACGACGACAACTGCGCCGTCCTCGGGACGAACATCGCTGGTATAAAAGAGGCGGTTGAGATTGAATCGGCCGCCATCAGCACGGCAGTCCTGATGCCATGCCTGACCACGACCGCCTGGCGCAGACCAGAACGTGATCGAGCTTTTCCCTTCCCAGCCCGCGCCAATCACTGCATCTGTCAATGTGTTCAATGCAGGATCTTGGTGCAGCGCAACGAAATCCGGGTCACCTTTGGACAATGGATCGCCACCAAAAACATCGCAAGCCGTGTCATAACCGCTGACGACCACCGGATGATTCGTATTCACCGGCTTGTGTCGAGCCAAAGCCTGACGCATCACGTCGCAGCGAGTTAGGGAGAGAAAGTTTTCGATCACCACGTATCCGTCAGTGGCGAAGCGCGAGCGTAGGTCGGTGTAGGTCATGGTGGACATTATGCAGACCGGCGTTTGCGATAACCATGGACGAAGCCGTGTTCGTGGGCTGGACTTTTCCGCAGGGACGTTATGGCGTGATCGGAACCTGTGCTGACAGTTCTTTCGCGTAGGCGTCCGCCTTGGGTCGCCAGGTCGTCCACATGACGTTCAGGAATTCGTTGCCCCAGCAGTACTCTACAAAGTTTTTGCCAATGCTGGGCACGCCCTGTTCTTTGACCCAGCGATCGACGTAGTCGAAGAATGGTGGATGTTTCCAGATGTCCTGCGCACCCATGAGTCGCGCCGCGAGGGCGGGACCGATCCAGGTGACGCTGCAGATTTTGCGATAGCCGAAGCTCGGACCGTCGAGTTTGCCGTCCGGATCACGAATGTCTTTGTCGCCACTGGCAGTCATGCCCTTGGTCATGAGCTGATGGAAGATCACCTGTTGATTGCCCGCATCGTTGCCCCACAGCGGCTTGCCCTGCGGATATTCCGGCGTGGGCACCCCGTACCACGTATGTGCATCCTCACCAAACTTGTCGACCGTGCCCGTACGCGAATTGGAGGATGCGACCAGCGCTGGTTGCTCCTGCATCGCTTGGTCATCAAGCATGATTCCTGCAAACAGGATCGGCCAGCGACGAGCATTGCCGAAGCCGCCATATCCGCGCCACGCATCGCCGTTGTTCATGCTGATCGCATGTAGATCAATGCCAAGCTGAACCAGACGAACCGTCAGCGCCTCGCGCTCGGGAATATCTAACAGCACCATCATCGCCATCGTCGAAGCGTCATTGCCAAAATAATACGGCTGCATGTTCTCACGCGGATGCATCGTCGCGTTTGAGTTTCCCTTGATGGCAATGTGGTCCAACCACACGCGCTGCATCACGGTGCTGACATCGGGCAGGCGCACGCCGCTCGGCGGTGGCAGCTTGGGCAGGCGCTTCCATTGCACCTGCGACTCGGTCTTGATCGGTTTATCGCCTGCCACATACGGTGGACGGAACGCGTCTGCCGGCGGAATCTTGTCGACTACGGTCAATACAGCAGCGGTTTCCAATCCTTCGTAAGCGCCACCGATGCGCGGCGATTCCATACCGATCGTGGACACCAATGAACGCACGCCCTCCAGTCGCAATGGGAATGTTGCCCGCAATGTCTCGTCGTACTTGGGACTGAATTTCCACTCCTGACGATAGCCCTGTTTGGCAGACGGAACTGGATCGACCATGGATCCATGGCGCACACCATCCCACCCCGGACTCACCGCGTTAATCACCACCGGACCAAGCACCCAGTAATCGCCGTTCACGAATTGGCCACTGGCAACTGGTTCAGCAAACGTCCAGGTGATGCCGTACTGCGTGATCGAGTCCGTCTTCGTTGCGACGACATGATTGACGGCAGCAACTGGCGCCGGGAAGATCGCGCGATTCGGCACTGGCCGCTGATCTGCGCCACGCAGCACGAACGGCAGACAACACGCAATCCCAATGAGTCCGACAGCCACACCCGCTGCAGCCGGGCGAGTAGACATGAACAACTGTATTTTCTGGATCACGGTGAGGCGAACAGTCGTCGTTGGCAGATTACCGCCAGCAGCCGACGCAGCGATGGAGCCTGCCGCCGCCACCACCTGTGGTGACGCCGCATAGGCCGGCTGCGCTGCGAGCAGACTAGCGATAACCGTTGTGGTGACCACCGCACCGCGCGCACCCAGCAGATCGCGCAACCGCGACCGCGCGCGTGAGAGTCGTTGCGACACCGTATTTTCACTCGCGCCGACAGCGGTGGCGACCTCAGCCTGGGACAGACCAGCAAAATAATGCAGGTCGATGACTTCGCGATCGGCCTCGGGCAGGCGTGCCACCAGCGCGCGCACGTCCTCGGCGAGATCATTCGGTTGCGGGGTCGAACGCTGCAGCGTCATGGCTAATTCCTCTCGGCGTTGCCGCCGTCGATCACTGCGCCGCACCCGCAGACACGCGATCTGCACCAAGCGTCCAACCCATGCGGCAAAGGGGACACTGCCGTCGAAGCGGCTGGCCGAGCGCGCGAGCTGGAGGAATGCCTCCTGCACCGCGTCATCAGCATCAGCCTGATTACCCAAAGCGCGTCGGGCCTGGGTGTACGCCTGATCAGCACAGGCGCGCAGGGCGCGATCCAATGCCGCAGTGTCACCACCTTGCGCGTAGGCGAGGTAGTCGGCAGCGCCGGGATGCGCGTCAACGACAGTTGGATCCATGTTGCTACCCTTTACTTCCCGCCGCTAACCCGGACCTGACATGGAAGTTAGGGGCCAGAAATGCCACGGTCCAGAAGTCCGGACTTCTCCCATTAGCGCGTGGGCCGATCGTCTGCCGGCTGTGCCGGTTTCCCGCCGACCACCGTGCTGCGGTAGGTTTCCCACATCGCACGCTGGAAGGCCCCGCTGAAAATGTGCTGGGTCTTCTCCTGATCCTTCCAGTCGGCTTCTTTCATGGCCCACGCCACGTAGCGATCCGTATAGACGAACAACGCGTCATGCTTCCAGTTCGCCTGCTGCCCCATCAGCAAAGCAGGCAGGATCAATCCGGGATACGACATGCCGTTGATCGTGCGGTAGAGGTGATGAAGAAAGTTGTTCAATGTCTTTGGCCCATCCAAACCCGGCGCGAATCCACCAACGTTCCACTCAGCCATGCCAATGTCTGCCGGCTCATAAGGAACCAATTTCTTAGAGCGTTTATCTGGTGCCCAGGCCGCGGAATGGGTCATGTCCACCGCCGCTTGGTCGATGAAACTCGTCTGCCCATCCTCAGCGAATCCCCAATACGGCATGTCCTTTGAACGGCTACCGATCGTCTGCATGTGCTGGTTATCGAGCATCAATCCGGCAAAAATTATCGGCCATTTGCGCCCGTGATTCAAACCACCCTTGCCCCACCAAAAGCCACCGTTGTCGGCGATGTACGACAGATCAATCCCCAGTTGGACGAAACGGATCAGCAACGCGTCTTTGTTTTGTCCCTGCTTGGCGATGAGGTCTTCCTCCTTGAGCATCAGCATGAGGGCCGCCTCGCCAACAGCGGCACACCATTCGCGCCCATAGTTGGGCATATTCTCGGACGGACTCGCGTACTGCGTGCCATCACCGAGATGACTGAAGTGGTCAATCCACGGGCGTTGGAATTTACTTACCAGTGACTCGAGTTTGGGCATCGGCGTGACCAGCGGCAGATTCGGGAGCAAATCCTTGCGCAACGACTTGACCGAATACAGCGGCTTGTCGCTGCCACTATATGGCGGTCGAAACGACGTCGCGCCCAGATCCGGCGGAACGCTGGCCAACACGGTAAGGACGGCCGCCGAACGCAACTGCGGTCGCCCGCCCATCTCGTGACTGATGGTCGATACCAGTGAAGATGACGCCGACAACTCCAACGGATGA
The DNA here is from genome assembly GCA_964652775.1 of uncultured candidatus Brocadiaceae bacterium. Classification (GTDB taxonomy): domain Bacteria; phylum Planctomycetota; class UBA11346; order UBA11346; family UBA11346; genus UBA11346. The sequence continues at coordinate 189,642 of CAZZAM010000001.1, forward strand.
CTCGCACTGACGCCCAGTGCGACGTTTTTGGACGGATCGAAGCGCGCTGGATACATCCGGCCACTGATCGGATGCCAACGATAGATGTCTGAATCGTAACCCTGCTGTCCACCAGCAACCGGCATCGGATTCAGCATGGAACCATGCATCATCCGCGGTTGGGGATCGCTGCCACCGAGCGTAAAACCCTTCAGCGTCGTGGTGCCAATCAGCTCAGCGGACGGCGGGTTAATGGTGATGATCTTCACCGGACCAACCACCCAATAGTCACCATTGGCGAACTGACCACTCGGCACTGGCGCAGCAAAAGTCCAGGTGATGCCGTACTGCGTCACCTGGGAAACCATCGGCGCCTGTGCCGAGGACGAGGTCGCCGGAGTCGTTGTTGGAACAACTGGCGCAGGAACCACAGGTGGAACTGGTGCCGCTGGTGTGGGTGCAGGCGCAGGCGCAGGCGCTGGGGCCGTCGTTACCGGAGTCGCTGAGGGAGCAGGCGTTGGTGCCTGTGGTTTCTCGTTGCAACTCAGGAGTGCAACCCCGAGACAGCCAAGGAATAGTTTCGCGAGATTCATTTCAGACATGGACTGATGCTCCGTGATGAGTTCGAGGTGTTATGAGTCTAAACAACGCGATCCAAGGCAACCGCACCGCGCTGCAGTAGGGCATGGCTATTAGAAACTGCCCAGCGCAGCACCGATATCCATGGGATTCACCGGCGCCAAAGCGGTGAAGTCAAAATCGGGGAAGACGTCGCGCGGATAGAACGCGGCGACGTCCTTGCCCGCGCCATGCGCCGGACCGTCTGGCCGTAGCGTATAATCGAGCGCAGCGGGATCCTTGAACAACGTCGTCTGGTCTTTGACCACCAACTCCGTTTCGCCCAACTTCCAACCATAGCGATCGGCCTGAAATGTTCCAAGCGAGGTAAAGATATTGTGGCTGCGTCCGATGCGCTCGGGGGCCTTATGGTTGAATGCCCCACCATCAATGATGTTGTTCATGACGATGTATTCCTTCTTGGCATCGCCGCCGATGCTGAGCGACGCACCAACCGTGGCTCGCGCCATCGTATTATTCAGAAACACAATCTTGCCCGTCGCCCATGGACCACGACTCGTATTCGGCCATTCGTTGACGTTCTTGTTATTGCCAACGCCATCGGTGACGTTGTTGATGAACCATAGATTGCCGCTGTCTTGGAACGTGATCGGGGTCTGCGCCTCGGTGATCAGATTGCCGACCACCAAGATATTTTCGCAAGCGATGTAGAGCGTCAGGCCATTGGCATGCGTGGCATAGATATTGGTGATGACATTGCCAATGATCTGAACGCGCCGCCCATGATAGACCGGCAATCCTGTGCCGCCGGAGAACTCGATGCGATTCTTGCGCACGACGGCGTCCTCGACATCGGACAGAAAAATGCCGCGGTTGCCGATGTTCCAGGCAACGTGGTTGCCCTCGACCAACGCCTTCCGGGTATGGGCCAGATGGATCCCGCCATACCCGTTTTCGTCGCTCGCGTTATGGGTGACGACATTATTGCGGACGACAATCCCGGTGCTGGGCTTTGTCGCGTCAGCGTTCGCGCAGATGCCGGTGCCTTCCAACATGCCAGTGCCACTGAATTTCCTGACCACGAAGCCATCGATCTCGACATAGCTCTGCGTGCCGAGATCGAATCCACGCATGCGATGCGAAGCCGAAATCCGCTCGTCAAGCCGCTCAGCGTTCCGCGGCCACAACAGCAGTCGACGCTTGCCGTCAGCAGCCGGACCGCTGAGAAAAAACTCGCCCGGCGTATCGATCGCATGCGGACTGTTCTTGATCGCAAAAAACTGATCACGCTTGTCATCGTAGATCGCGCCTTTCCCGAGATCCTTAAATACAATCCGATGTTCGCCGGGAACAAACGCATCAATCTCGCGGATGCGGATGCGATTGTCGTTCACCCACATCAACGCGAGGGCATCCTTAAACGAGTTCTCTGCGTTCTGCTGCAGATGCTCGGGCGATACAATCGACGTCAGCGTGATGTTGTCGTGCTTCACTGGAAAAAACGAATCCGTCCGGTTGTAGAAGAAGAAGTCCTTGGGATTCGGATCCTGCGCCGGCCACAGGAATTCGTCGGCTTGCATAGCCGGGTTAAACTCATGGAGATTGATCCGAAACGGAGAGTCCGCCGCGACCATCGCGGTAAAAATCTCGGAAAATCGCGGACTCCCATAGGCCTCTTCCGGACTGGCGCAACGCTTCCAGCCGGTTACCGGATCCGACCCATCAAGTATCGCACGACCGTCGCCCCACCCGGTGCCCTTATAGATGATGCGCGCTGTCGCCGTGCCGCTGGCCGGAACACGAATGCTGCCGCGATACACCACGCCGGCTTTGAACTGCACGGTGTCTCCGCCAACCAATACCACCGTGCTCGGTGCCAAGGTTGCCGCAGCATCACCGGGCGCGTGCTTCCACGCCTGCTCCGCCGTCAGGCCCGTACGCGCATCGTCGCCCTGAGCGAAGTCGACGTAGTAAACCGCTGCCGGCACAGCACTGCTGGTAAGCAGGAGCAGCACGAGAGCTCTGGCTATGAACCGTCCATGCATGCAATGGTCCTTTCAGAGTCTGGGCCGCCACGGGATTTGGACTGCGACCCCTTGCTCTGTGCGCTGTGTTATCGACATGAATCCGGGCGTGGGAAGCACCGCCAACAGCCTCAGCAACCATTCCTTCCCATTGGAGACAGCAACCTGACAGAAGGCTTGCTCATCTGCGGACCCTCATCTGACGACGGACCGACGAGCGACGCAGTCCCATCAACATGATCATGTTGCCAGGAATGGCTCCCGCGCCGCAACCGCTGCCACCGCCGTCGGCCGCATCCTGATTGCCGGTGGTGACGGTGACGGTCGAGGTGGTGGCAACCGCAGCTGCAGCTGCGTCATCGTTGATGATCGTCACCGTGGCGACCTTCGCACCGTACAGGTACGTGCCCTGCAACCACGGCATGCTGCTGCCGCGATAGACGTAGCCGCCGATGACCGTCGAACCTCCCGCACGCGCGTAATCGGTGACTGGTTCGGTTGCCGTCGTGACCGGCAACTCGGTAGTGGGAATCAAGGTCGATGGATTGCGGATGCTGCCCTCACGCGGACGCCAGCCGAAGTTCAGGTTCTTCTGACCAGCGGGCACGACGTCGACCTCCTCGCGCGAACCCTGGCCAACATCACCAAACCACAAATCGCCGGTCGTGCGATCGAACGAACAACGCCACGGGTTACGCAGGCCAAAGCACCAGATTTCCTTGCGAAACGTGGCGTGGGTCGAGTAGGGATTGTCGGCCGGAATGCTGTACGGCTGCGCGCCATCGACATCGATGCGCAGGATCTTCGCCAGCAGCACGGTACGATCCTGCCCGTTGCCGATCGTGCCGTGCTGGTCATTGGCTCCGCCGCCGTCGCCAGTGCCGATATACAATTTTCCATCCGGCCCGAAACCTAACCAACCGCCATTGTGATTCACCTGCGGCTGGTCGAAGGACATGATCAGCGTTTCGCTGTCGGCCGTGGTTGGCGACGTCGGCGAACCGACCGCGTGGTAGCGCAAAATCTCGGTGCGCAGCCCTGACCCAGCTGTCGCCGAAGCGCGCGTGCAGTTGACGTAGAAAAATCCATTAGTCGCGTAGTTGGCATGAAACGCCAGGCCGAGCAATCCGGATTCATTGGCCGAAGTCCGTACCGGAACGGTGACGAACGGAGTTGCGGTGCGAACGCCAGTTACTGTATCAAGGATGAGGATACGGGCCGGAGCCCCCGCCTGACCAACTTCCACGATGAATAATTTATTCGGCACCCCGGGGACAGCGACCGCCGCCACCGGATTCACCAATCCACCGCTGCCAACCTCGACGGTGGTGAAATCGTAACTGACCGCCGCCAGTGGGGCCGCCAACCAGGCACAACACACGACCAAGCGCAGCAATCGCCGCATCCAATCAGTCACAAGGCCATCGATCCAAGGTCCTAAGGCCCGGCAACCAGCTGTCTGATGATTCATGTTACCCGTCACTTCCCGCCGTACGCAGGCACCTGACAGGGAGTTGACCGTAGCGATTCAGCCTGAGATGGGTCGCAAACGACCCCCAGCCAGAAAGCCTGTATGGTTTGCTGTCTTGGCCTGAATAAGCCTGTGACCATGCATGAAGACCTACTCTGCCGCTTCGTCGAGGACCGTGGCGAACTCATGGGTTACTTGCGGGTACTCGTCCCAGGCGACCTGGTGGACGATGCCTTCCAGGAGACCTTTTTGGTGGTTATGCGCCGGGTCGCCGACTTTGAGCGCGAGCGCGACTTCCCGGCCTGGGTGCGCGGCATTGCCCGCAACGTGGCGCTGCAGGTACGCGACCGGCATCGCCGCGCCAGCGTTGCGTTACCCGACGATGTGGTGGATTTGATCGATCAGGCCCATGCCCAGCCCGATCACGATCGCGAAGATCTTGTGCATCTGCGCACCTGCCTCGGCCGCTTGGGCACGGCGCAACGCGAGATGCTGCGGCAACGCTACCATGCTGGACACAGCCTCCATCGCCTCGCTGAGGCAGCGGGTCGCACGCCGGGTGCAGTGCAAGTCGCCTTGTCGCGCCTACGCACCACGCTGCAGGAGTGCATCGAACGTGCACGACAGGTGCGCGCATGACGCCCATCGAACTGTTGCACGATGCCGTCCTCGATGGCGACCTCAACGCAGAGCAGGTGAAGGAACTACGCACACTGCTGGCCGATCCCGAGCAGCGCCAGACATGGAAACGTCTGTCCACGCTGACCGGACGCCTGCATGAAGAACTGGGAACCGTAGCTCCGGCGCAACGCCGACGCATGCCGCGACGTTCGCAGAAAAAGCCGGCCACGCGGCTGTGGTTGTGGTCAGGGTTGGCCGCCGCCGCTGCGCTGTTGATGGCGATCGGAGGCTGGTGGATCGTGCGCGAATCACCGCTCGCTCGGCTAGAAATCGGCAGTCTGAACGTGGGCGGCATTACCCTGCACGCTGGCGACCACCTCGTCTCCAATCAGTCGGCGATAGCTGCAGGCGATGGCGCTGTCGTACTCGCCGATGGCAGTCGTTGCGCCTGGGTCGGCGCCACACGCTTCACCATCGAGGCCGACGGAGCGCGCGTGCGGCTCGCGACCGGCGAGCTGAACATTCAAGCGATGCATCAACCCGCTGGCCGCAGCCTTGCGATCGTCACGAATGATTGCGAAGCACGGGTAGTCGGCACGCACTTCCGCGTTCGTGCCCTAGCCGACCGCACGTGGGTTGGTGTCGATGACGGTGCCGTGGCGGTGCACACCAGCGTCGGTCAGGTTATGGTCATGGCCGGGCAAGCGACCACTGCCATGGACGGAAAAATTCCGCTGGCACACGCCATGCAGGCACCGGCGACGTGGCGGATGGCCTTGAACGGTCCGGTCCAACCTGAGTGGATCGGACGTCCGCATGCTGGCGGACTGTCGCCACTCGCCGCACCTGAAGATCCGCCCGGAGATCCACGCCGCTATGTGCGCACACCAAAGACCGCAGCGCCCGGTTTGGTGCAACTGAGTTCAGGACTCGCCTTCCGCGCCGAGATCACCGCCGCTCGACCTGGTCCGGTCGAGATATTCCTGCTCTGCAACAATCCGCTGAACAACGAATTCCACGGACTTCTCCGCGCCAAAGCGCACCTGATCGGCAACGGATCGTCGGAGACACTCGCACTCGGCCTCGACCGTTTCGAAACCGTGCAAGGCGACGGCCCCCACATCGGTCACGCCGCTATTTCCTGCGTCATCGTGCAATGGTGGGGCGACGATCTGGACAGCACGGTATTCTCTCTCGCTATCGAACCCTGACTCACTGGAACCGTCCATGCTTCACTGCCGTATCGCGTCTGCCGCATGTGTATGCATCGCCATCTTACTCGCGCCTGCTGTATGCGCCGTCGATGCTGCAACGATCAAGCCGGTCGGACTTGGACTCGGCGGCTACGCCTACTGGTCGTCGGGTCCGTTCGCTGACACCATGCTGACAGCGGGTGATTGGATCGAGTTCGCCAGCGGGCAATGGGGCTCGACGGTGCGCTATCGCAACGTCGACGGCTCGCTCAATCCGCAATTCAACGCCAACGGCTATCCCAGATATCTCAATGCCGGCATGAAATTGCGCACGCTGGTCTGGCCCTTCGGCGTCGGCAACAATGGACTGCCAACAGGTTGGCCGAACCGCGGCCTTACTGGAGCGGGAAAATGGGTGCTGACCTGGAGCGGAGATGCCGATCTGCGCCTGCAGACCGGAACGATCATCGCTGGTGAATCGAGTGGCGCGGCAACCGGAAGTCTCGTCAACGGTCGCCGCGTCTATCTGGTTGGAAACGACCCCGCAGGACAATTGACAGTCGAGTCGGTCAACCCGGCCAATCCAATCACCAACATCAAGCTGTGGCTACCTGACCCTGCTGATCCGCAGAACAATTCACTGGAAAATTCAGGGCTATTTTGGCATCCGGGTTTCATCAGCTACCTTGGCGCCATCGATTTCAACCATCTCCGCTTCATGGATTGGGGTTCGACCAACGCCAGCCCGCAGCAAGACTGGGCCGACCGCCGCCTGCCGTCCTTCCGCAATCAAGAGGGCGTCCTGCATCGCCGCGTCCCCGGCGCCGGCGGCGCTGGCGATCGCAGCACCGGCATCGCCTACGAGCACATGGTCGCGCTGTGCAACGCTGCGAACAAAGACATGTGGATCAGCGTGCCGCATCTTGCCACCGACGATTACGTGACCCGGCTGGCGAATCTGATCCGCTTCGGCTCCGACGGTGTGCAGCCCTACACCTCCGTGCAAGCCAGCCCAGTGCATCCGCCGCTGGCTGCCGGACTGCGCGTGTGGGTTGAATATTCCAACGAGGTCTGGTCAAACGGCTATTCCTTTCCGCAAGGCGATTGGGCCAACACTCAGGCTGTCGCCGCCGGTATCACCAAGCAACAATTCATCGCCCGTCGCTACGCCCATGTCTGGCGCATCTTCCAACAACGCTTTGGCGGAACCGCTCAATTGGTGCGGGTCGCCGGCATCTGGACCGGGCAGACCTCCTACACCAATCCGATGCTGACTGAACTGCGCGACTACGGCGCAACCCTGAGTCCGGCGGTGGCGGTCGATGTCATCGCACCGACGACGTACTTCGGCAATGGCATTCAGGACTGGATCTATGAGCAGGCCAACCAACAACGCGGCGGAGCGTGGCAGTGGTTCCACACCGCGGCCGATTTCACCAGCGGCGTCACCCGACCGGTATCGGTGCCACTCAGCGATCCCTATTGGACCAGCAGCACATTATACGGGCAACAGACGGCGACCTTCACCGAGTGGAAGAAACGCATCTTTTCTGGCTCGGTGGCCGCCGGCGGCGGACCGGATTCCACCGGAGTCGGCGGCGGTTTCTCTGCCAGCCTGACCACCGACATCCAAACCATCTTCGGTCGCCGCGTGCCAATCGTCGCCTACGAGGGCGGGCCATCGCTCTACACCGATTACATGGACGGTGGCGATGATCGCGACGACGGCGTGACCAACTTCACGGTCGCCCTCAACCGCCGCAGCGAGTTCGCCGAAATTTATCGCATCCAACTCAACATGGCGCGCGCCAAAGGGCTCGACTGTCACTCGATGTTCGTCGATGTCGGCGCGTGGGGAAAGTACGGACAATGGGGCCATCTTGAATATCAGGATCAGCCGTTGAACACGGCGGTGAAATGGATGGCGGTCAATGACTGGGGCACCGACATGGCGCGGATCCGCACGACCGCTGACCTCGTTGGCACCCGTCCGGCCTTTACCACCGCTGCTGCCCTGCCAGCGGGATCCCGTGGCAACGTGTACACCCAGGACATTGTCGCCAGTGGTGGCAACGTCGCCGTAGCACCGCACCTTGTAGTGATCGGCAGTCTGCTGTCGCCCGGCCTGAGCATCGCTCCAGTCGCGGGAGATCCGTGGCGTTTACGCCTATCCGGCCGACCACAAGAAGGTGGCTGGAATTATGTCTATGTCCGAGTCAGCGATGATGATGGCGACGCGGCGTGGCAGATTTTTAACGTCTACATCAGCGGCGGTTCCGGTGCGGTGGTCGAAGCCAATCTGGGCGGCGCATTTAACGGCGCTGCCAGCATGCCCAAGACAGCCACGTTGTTCCTTGATTCCGCCGTCACCTGGTCGGGCATCAACCGTGGAGCGGCCTACACCGCCGGTGGCGGTTCGGCGACCGGCAGCGACGGACGCGGCGTGAACCTCTACACCGGCAGCGATGGCATTCCCTTCAGCGTCGATCAAGGAGCCGCCAACGAGTCCGATGCGACACTCGCCTCAGCGATCACCGACAATGAGTACTTCGTCTACACGATCACGCCGCAAGCCGGACAACCGCTGGATCTGCGCGGGGCAGAAATGCGCGTTTCCTGGGTCCGTGAACAGTACCACACCGCGCGCCGCTTTGCCGTGTTCACCAGCGTCAGCGGCTTCGCTGAAGGACAGCGCATCTACACCTTGCCGAACACGCCGAATGAGGACGAACCAACTGAGCATGTCTTCACCCTGCCGACCACCGCGGCCTACAACGCCCTGACTGTGCCGATCCAGTTCCGCATCTATTTCTACGGCAGTCAGTACAGCCATACTGCGAAGCTCCTCGGACTGCGCCTCGCTCGCGCGGTACCGCTGTCGCCGAACACCGCGCCCGTGCTGACCAATGCGCACAGCACCACGCCGACTGTTTCAGGCACAGCGTCGGCTGGCCAGACCGTGCGCGTGTATGTGAACGGCGCGCTGTCCGGCACCGCGACTTTGGTTGGCACGAATTGGTCCTACACACCTGCGGCCCTCGCCCAGGGGACGACGGTGTTCACCTACACCGTTCAAAGCGCCGGAGGTCTAGAGAGTCCATCGTCGCCCGCCACCACCACGGTGATCGACACGATCTCGCCGGCAATTCCGGCTGCGCCGGGAGTTGGGCCGGCTGGTCCGTCCCCGACGTTGTCCGGATGGACCGAGCCCGGCGCGACGGTGCGCGTCCGCCTCGGTGGAGCGCAGATCGGCACCACCATCGCGAGCTACACTGGAGCCTGGAGTTACACCATCACCGGGCAGACCGCCGGCACGTACACGGCCACGATCACCGCGGTCGATGCCTACGGCAACGTCAGCAGTGCATCGGCCGGCACGAGTGTAACCGTCAGCTACGGTGGCACCGCACCGGAAATTGCCCTGACGCGCAGTGGTGCCGGCGTCGCGGATGGCAGCACCGACACGATCAACGGCATGACCGTTGGCGTGGCCGCCATCGTCAGCTACCAAGTCAATAATATCGGCACCGCGACACTGACCGTGGGTGCGCCGACGATCAGTGCGCTGGTCAACTGCACCGCCACGATCACCACCACACCAGCGGCGTCAGTTGCATCGGGCAACAACACTCCGCTTGGCGTTACCGTGACTCCGACCGCACCTGGTGCGTGGAGTTGCACCGTCTCCACGGTGACCAACGACAGTGACGAGAATCCAACAAACTGGACGCTGAGTGGAACGGCTATCGTACCAGCCGCGCCGGAGATCGCGCTGTCACGCAGTGGGACTGCGGTTGCGGATGGCAGCACCGACGCCGTCAGTGGACTTGTCGCCACTACGGCGAGCGTTGTCTCCTACACCATCAACAACACAGGAACCGCTGCATTGACCGTTGGCGCGCCGACGATCAGTGCGCTGGTCAACTGCACCGCAACGGTGTCGACCACGCCGAATGCGTCCGTAGTGGCAGCGGGAAGCACGACCTGCGGCATCACCGTGACGCCGACTGCGGTCGGTGCGTGGAGCTGCGCGGTGTCGGCGGTGACCAATGACAGCAACGAGAATCCGACCAATTGGACGATGAATGGAACGGCCATCGCTGCACCGAACACAGCGCCGGTCATCTCCACCTCCAAGCCCGCCAGTCTGACAACGCTGGAAGACACGGTGAATACCGTCGCTTTGGCCGCGACTGACGCCAACGGTGATACCCTGACCTGGTCGGTGCTGACCCAGGGCACCAGGGGCATGATGGCGGTGAATGGTCCGGGCAACAACGTGACTGCGACCTACACGCCCACCGCGAACCAGAACGGCAGCGATACCGTGGTCATGCGTGTGGCCGACGGCAACGGTGGCAGCGACACGATTACGGTGAACGTGACGATCACGGCGGTCAACGATGCGCCAATCATGGCAACGCTCATCGTGGATCAGTCAGCAACTGAGAACACATCCTTCTCTTTCATCGTTCCGATCGGCACGTTCACCGATGCCGATGGCACGACACTGACCTGGAGCGCCACCGGCCTACCGGCGTGGCTGACCTTCACGGCAGCAACGCGCACCTTCAGCGGCACACCGAAAGTTGGTGCTGCAGGGACGGCAAACATCACGGTGATCGCCACAGATCCCAGTGCTGCTTCCGCGAGCGATGTGTTCACGCTGACGATTGTCGCCGATACCACGCCGCCAATCCAACCGGCCGCACCAGCCGCAAACACCACGAACCCCGCGTTGCCCATCCTCAGCGGAACAACGGAGGGCGGCGCGACGGTCACCATTTATGACGGCGGCGTGTTGGCAGGAACCGTCACCACGAGCAGTAGCGGCAGTTGGTCGTGGACGCCGAGCAGTGCACTCAGTCCAGGAACGCACACGTTCACCGTGATCGCCGTCGATGCGGCCGGCAATGCGTCGATCGCATCAGCGGGCGCAACCGTCACCGTACCAACCAGCGGAGGAAGCGGCGGAACCACGTCGGAATCAAGCGGCGGCGGGGGTGGCGGCGGCTGCGGCATGGGCGGAGCACTTGGTTTGCTCGTCATGCCCTTCATCGGACTGCGACGCCGCAATCGCTTCGACCGCTAAATGTCGCAGATAGCGGCTCGTGGTTGTTGCACTGCGATGTGAGTCTCATGGCGTTCGGTTCATAATCGGGTCCCGCAATAGATCATTTCAGATGTAGAACAGCATCGTTCAGCGATGAAACACAAACCCGTATTGCATGTTCAACGCCGTCTGCAGATAATGACCCCCTGACAGGAGTCGCCATGCAGCCGAACGCCAAACCGAGTCCGTTGCCTTCCACCATCACTACCGTGGCTGAGTTGGAAGAACTGCTCTCGCGTCCCAGCCCAGAGTTGATCGCGGACCTCAGTCGGCTGGACGGCGACATCGTGGTGGTTGGCGTTGGCGGTAAGGTTGGCCCGACGCTTGCCCGCATGGCCAAGCGTGCTGCGCCGAACAAGCGCGTGTACGGCGTGGCGCGGTTCAGCGACAGCGACGTGCGCGCGCGCATGGAAAGCTGGGGCATCGAATGCCTGCCATGCGAGCTGACTGATCAGCGTCAAGTGCAACAGTTGCCCAAGGCCGCCAACGTCGTGTTCATGGCCGGCAAGAAATTCGGCACCACGGGCGACGAGCCATCAACGTGGATGATGAATGCCGTGGTTCCTGCGTATGTCGCCGAGCACTATGCCGGCAGTCGCTTCGTTGCGTTCTCAACCCTGTGCGTCTATCCGTTCGCTGATACGCGGAGCGCTGGCAGCGCTGAGTCCGTAGCGCCAACCCCGGTCGGTGAGTATCCGAATAGCTGCGTCGGTCGTGAACGCGTGTGGCAGTTCTTCAGTGCAAAGCACAGCGCGCCCGGTCGCTTGGCGCGACTCAACTATGCAATCGATTTGCGCTACGGCGTGCTGCACGACATCGCCCAGGCGGTGCGCGCTGGTCGTCCGATCGATCTCTCGACCGGCGTTGCCAACGTAATTTGGCAGGGCGACAGCACCAATCACATCCTGCGCTGCCTGGCTCATGGCACGACACCAGCGTCACCAATCAACATCGGCGCGCCTAAGACCGCCGCTGTACGCGCCGTCGCCCAACGCTTCGGAGCATTATTCAACCGCGAACCGATCTTCAGCGGCAGCGAACAGTTTCAGGCGTGGCACAATGACTGCTCACTCGCCCAGAGCTTGTTCGGCGATCCGATCGTCGATCTCGACACCATGATCCGTTGGAACGCAGCCTGGATTCAGGCCGAGCAACCGGTCTATCAGAAACCGACGCACTTCGGCGAACGTCGCGGCGCGTTCTGAACCACCTATTCAACAAGGAATCTCATTATGCCGCTTCCCTTCATCCCCCGTGGCGTCATCCCCGCCTGCCTGATGGCCTTCGACAGCGAATTTCGCATCGACGAGCCCTGGTATCGCAAACACCTGCGTGATCTCGCTGCAGTTGATGGGCTGTCGGCCATCACGGTCAACGGCCACGCCGCCGAAGTGCATGCGCTTGATCTTGATGAACAGCGCCGCGTCCTCGCGATCTCGGTCAATGAGATCGGTGCCAAGCTGCCGCTGATCAACGGTGTCTATGCCGACAGTTCGTTCCACGCTCAAGCGATCGCGCGCATGGCTGAACAAGAAGGTGCATCCGCGCTGCTGATCTTCCCGCCGGCGACGCTCGGCATGGGCGGTCATCTCCGGCCGGAAATGTTGTTCCGCCATTTCGAACTGATTGCCGAAGCAACGACGCTACCGCTGATCTTCTTTCAGTACCCGCACAACTCACCGCTGCATACGCCGTTCGACACCATGTTGGAGCTATTTGAGCGCGTGCCGCAGATCGTTGCGATCAAGGACTGGTGTCACGACGGCTACGAACACGAACGCAATATCCGCACGCTGCGCGCGCTCTCACGTCCGGTGAAGGTGCTGACTACGCACAGCGCGTGGCTGATGAGTTCACTGGTCATGGGCTGCGATGGTCTGCTGTCTGGCGCCGGTTCGGTCGTAGCCGCACTTCAAGTCGAGTTGTTTCGTGCGATCGAAGCCGGTGATTTGCCACGCGCTCAGGCCGTGAATGACAAACTCTACCCCATCCAACAGGCATTCTATCGCGCACCGTTTGGTGACATGCACAACCGCATGAAGGAAGCAAACGTACTGCTCGGACGCCTGCCGCGTGCCGTTGTCCGTCCGCCACTCATGAAGATATCTGACGCCGAAATCCACGGCTTGCGTACCGCTCTGGTCGCTGGCGGTCTACTCGCGAAACAAGGAGCCAGTCATGGTTGATGCCGCTGCTGCCACCGCTCCCGCAATCGCTCGTGTCACCGCCCTGATCGGCGGCACCTGGCGCGAACTGCATGGGCCAACCGTAACGATCCAAAACCCTGCGAATGGCACGGCCTTGGCCGAGATGCGTCTTGGCACTGCCGAAGATGCCGCCACTGCAGTTGCCGCCGCGCGCGCCGCGCTGCCTGGTTGGGCCGCGACGCCGCTCAACAAACGCCTGCAACTGATGTTCCAATTCCGCGAACTGCTGGTTCGTTCGGCCGATGAACTCTCACGCATCCTTGTGCGTGAACACGGCAAGACCTTTGATGAAGCACGCGGCGATCTGCAACGCGGCATCGAAGTGGTCGAACTGTGCTGTGGAGCGCAGGCGTATCTGAGCGGTGAAAGCCAGTCCGAACTTGCTGGCGGCATGGATGCACAGACCTGGCGCGAGCCAATTGGCGTCTGCGTCGGCATCACGCCGTTTAATTTCCCGGCGATGGTTCCGATGTGGATGTTCCCGATCGCGCTGGTCTGCGGCAATACGTTTGTGCTCAAGCCGAGTGAAAAAGTACCGATGACCGCCGTGCGTTTGGCGCAACTCATCGAGGAAGCTGGATTCCCGCCCGGCGTGTTCAACCTGATCCACGGAACCCGCGAGGTCGTCGAGACGCTGTGCACGCATCCCGATGTCGCCGCGATCAGCTTCGTCGGCTCAACGTCGGTCGCCGAAGCGGTGTACCGCATGGGCACCCAGCACGGCAAACGCGTTCAGGCCGCCGGCGGCGCGAAGAACGCGATGGTCGTCATGCCCGATGCCGACATGGACAGCACCATCCGCGGCCTCATAGGTGCGGCATATGGCTGCGCTGGACAACGTTGCATGGCCAATTCGTTGGTGATGGGCGTCGGCAGCATCGCCGATGAACTGCGCGATCGTCTGTGTCAGGCCATCGATGCGATCATCGTCGGTGATGCATCCCAAGATCAGCGCACCGGCATGGGACCGCTGATTGACGCAGCCAGTTGCAAGCGTGTCAGAGAAGGAATCGCCGACGGTGTTCGTGAAGGTGGCGAGCTTGTCCGCGACGGACGCGTTGGCGTTCCCACGCGCGGCCACTTCGTCGGTCCGACACTGATCGACCGCGTTGCACCAACCAGCATGCTCGCGAAACGCGAATGGTTCGGACCGTTGCTTGCTCAACTACGCCCCACCGATCTCGATCAAGCAATCAGCTGGATCAACAGTCACGAATACGGCAACGGCGCGGTGATCGCGACGCGCGATGGCGCGGCGGCGCGCACGTTCGCCAAAGGTGTACAGTGTGGCATGATCGGCGTTAACGTTGCTGTGCCGGCCGCACTCGCCCCGTACGCGTTTTCCGGCTGGAATCGCAGTTTCTTCGGCGATCTCCACGTGCAGGGCCGCGAAGGCTTCACGTTCTATACGCGGCAGAAGCTGGTGCTCTCGCGTTGGGACGGCGCCTACCGTCGTACCTTGGGCTGGTAAACAGAACCCTCACGCAGCAGGACAACTATGACCACCATGCAATCATTCCGTAGTCCGAGCCTCATTCGTTGCGGCGGTGGCAGTCGCCATGAGGTCGGTCAACTGGTGCGCCAGCTCAACGCCACCCGCGTGTTGGTGGTGACCGATCCAGGCGTGATCCAACTTGGGCTGCACACGGATGTCCTCGCCAGCCTCAAACTACACGGCTGTACGACGGAGATTTTCTCTGCCGTGCAACCTGATCCCAGCGACACTAATGTCCGCGACGGGCTGCGCGCAGCGCAGGCGCATAAGGCCGATGTCTTGGTTGCGATCGGCGGCGGTTCAGCGATGGACTGCGCGAAGGTCCTCGCCATCGCGGTGCGTCACGGTGACGATTTGCCCAGTTGGTCCGGTCGCGATCGGATCCCCGGCCCAGGCATTCCGCTAATTGCGGTTCCCACCACCGCCGGAACCGGCAGCGAAGCCAGCAGCGTCGCTGTGATCACCAATACCAGTGCCGCCGTGAAGATGCTGATGTTGTCACCGCACTTGATGCCACGAATTGCTATCGTCGATTTCGAACTGTCGCTTGGTATGCCACGCGGACTCACCGCCGCCGTCGGCGTCGACACGCTGACCCACGGTATCGAATCGTACGTCTCGCGTCAGGCCGGACCGCTGACTGATTCCATTGCGCTGTCGTGCATCGAACTGTGTGGACGATTTCTGGAACGCGCTTGGCGCGACGGCAGTGATCGCGAAGCCCGCGAAGGCATGATGGCCGCAGCGTGTCAGGGCGGCATGGCCTTCACGAATAGCTCGGTCGCATTGGTGCATGGTATGAGTCGCCCGATCGGTGCGCTGTTTCATCTGCCGCACGGATTGTCGAATGCCGTATTGCTACCGAGCGTCACCGCGTGGTCGCTGCCTGCTGCCAGCGCACGCTACGCCACCGTCGCGCGCACGCTTGGCCTTGCTGCTTCCAGCGACAGCGACCTCGTCGCTGGCAAACGTCTGGTCGAGTACCTGGTGGGCCTCAATGAGCGACTCGCCATTCCATCACTCGGCGTGGCGATCAAGACAGATATCAGCGCATTCCGCGCCGTTATTGCCAAGATGGCCACAGACGCGCTCGCCTCGGGTAGTCCAGCCAACAATCCTCGCGTGCCGACTCCAGCTGAGATCGCGCAACTCTACGAAGCCGCCTTTCATGGACGCTTAGTGGCAGTAGAGCAAGCCGCCAGCTGAATGCAAAACAAGCCAACCCAAGGCAACCGCAGAGGCGC
Organism: uncultured candidatus Brocadiaceae bacterium; assembly: GCA_964652775.1. Lineage (GTDB taxonomy): Bacteria > Planctomycetota > UBA11346 > UBA11346 > UBA11346 > UBA11346. Next base: position 205,568 of record CAZZAM010000001.1, read on the forward strand.
AGAGGCCGCAGAGATCGCGGAGATCGCGGAGGAGAGAATGCTGATGTTTCCCGCTGCGGACGATTGGCGCTAGCTACAGCCAGAGTGTTTCAACCGCATTCCTCTGCGACCTCTGCGGCCTCTGCGCCTCTGCGGTTGCCTTGGTGGTTTTCAGCTACGGTATTGAGATTGATTGCAGCTCAGTCGTAAGTTCCGAAGCTGCCGCGATGCCCTACGAAGTTACCGCACTACGAAAATCCATCGCCGTACTACGCGTGTTGGCCAAGAGCACCGATGCCGTCGGTGTGACTGAGTTGGCGCGCCAAGCAGGTGTGTCGAAGAATATGGCCTTCCGTATCTGTCAAACACTGTGCGCCGAAGGTTGGTTGCTGACCGAAGAAGGCTCGCGTTATCGCCTGACCTTGACCCCCTTTCACGTCTTTGCGAAGCCACTGGAACGCGCGCAATTGACCACCGCCTGCATCGGTCCACTGCAAGCGCTAGCCAGCGTCACCGGGCAAACGGCGTACATTTCGGTACTCGACGGCAAACGCGCGGTCCACGTGCAAGTGATCGAAGGTCAGGGCGCGATCCGCGTTGCCGGCGCAGTCGGTCATGCTTTTCCACTGCATGCCACGGCGCAAGGCAAAGTGTTCCTGGCCTGGAACCCGGCACTGGCACAACGCGTGCTCTGTTCGCGGCTAACTGCCAACACTGCGAAAACGTTGGTAGATCCGCGCCGACTTGAACGTCAACTTGCCGAGATTCGTCAGCACGGCTACGCACTGAACCGCGAAGAATACATCAGTGGTATGGTCGGATGCGCTGCACCGATTCGCGATCGTCGTGGCCATGTCGTAGCCGCAGTCGGTATATTTGCTCCAACTGGAAATCTCGATCTGGCGGCATTGCGCACCATGGGATCGAGCGTGCTCTGTCGTACCGCCTATACGATCAGCGTGGCGCTTGGACATACGATTGCGGGATCACGCGTCTGAGAAACCCGGCGATCATGTCAATGCCCACTGCAACACGCATGGCGCTGATCCACTGCCCACGTAGTCTACCCAACCATGGATGAATCGCCGACCACGAATCAGGCCGAGCCGACCGTCGTTCCAACCCAACGCCTACGCGCTGCCATAGAACCGAAGGCTGGCCAACGCAATGGGCCGATCGCGGTCTGGTGGAGTCTGCAGCGTGGAACTACGGCGCAGTGGATAGCGGTCTTTTTTCTACTGAACCTGCGGCATCTGCCGGTGTATGTGCTGCCGTTACTGACCGGCATGCTGATTGACCGCATCGATCCGGCGAATCCCGGCAAGGTACTGGAGGTGCTGCCCTGGGCGATGGCCGCCGCCTTCGCTCTGTGCATGGGCAACATCTTCGCCACCACGGCCAGCAACGTCATTCGCCAACGCATCAGCCGAACGCTGACCGCTGGCCTCCGCCGCGCGCTGGCACGGCGACTCAACCGCCTTGCCTTCGCCTACCATGACCAATCACAATCGGGCGAGGTGCAGAACAAATTTCTCCTCGACATGCAACGCCTGGAAGCGGTGCAGATGTTTTTCACTGAGTCGATGATGCTCTACGGCTCGGCGATCCTGGTCATGCTGGTGATCGTGGCCTGTAAGATGCCGCTGTTCCTGGTGGTCATCGCTTCGGTGGTACCGCTCAACATGATCGTCGCACGAGCGCTACGCGGGCGACTGCGCGCAACCCAGTCAGCATATCGCGTCGCGGAAAACGAATTCATCTCGCAACTCAACGAAACCATCAGTGGTGTGCGACTTAATCGCGCCCATGCGACCGAAGATCTTGCCGAGGAACGCCTCGGCCGTGCTGCCGGAGAAGTTGCCGAACGCGGACTCCACCTTGATTTTATTTCCAGCTTGTTCGGTTCCGGCAATTGGGCGGTGTCCTCCTTCCTGCACATGGTGGTGGTTGGACTCGGTGTATGGCTGGCTGTGTCTGGGCCGGCACACACCACGTTTCTGGGCTTCGCCATCGACATTCCCCGGCTTTCAGTCGGCGATCTCACCATCCTCGTCAGCTACTACGCCATCGTCGCCGCAGCTATGTCGCATATTCTCGGCAGCATCCCCGCCCTCGCTGCTGCGCGCGATGCGGTCAACTCCCTCGCCGACCTGTGGGACGAGGACCAGGAAGAAGAAGCCGACAACGGCAAACGCACGCTGCCCCGGATCGCTGGTGAGATCGAGATGCGTCGAGTCACCTTCACCTATCGACCAGAGACTGGTGGCCGCAACTTGAATGGTCTCGATTTGCATATTCCAGCCGGCACCTCGTTAGCCTTAGTCGGCGCATCGGGATCAGGAAAATCCACCATCGCTAGTTTGATTCTTGGTTTCTATCAACCGCAAGAAGGCAGCGTTTTGATCGACGGGCAGGATTTGCGTCAACTCGATCGCCGCAGCGTGCGTCGGCAGATCGGCGTGGTCAGCCAGGATGTAGTTCTCTTCCGCGACAGCATTCTCGACAACATCGCCTGGGGTGAGCGGAAGCCCGACCGTGCCCGCGCTCGCGAAGCGGCCCGGCGCGCGAATGCACTCGAATTCATTGAAGCTATGCCTGGCGGCTTCGACCACGAACTCGGTGACCGCGGTATCGGTCTGTCTGGCGGTCAACGTCAGCGCCTAGCGATCGCGCGCGCGTTATACCGTGATCCACGCATCCTTGTCCTTGATGAAGCGACCAGTGCGCTTGATCCGGAAAGTGAACGTCTAGTTCAAAAGGCACTCGAAGAACTGATGCGCGGACGCACCACGGTGATCATCGCGCATCGCCTGAGTACCGTCCGCAGTGCCAACCGCATCGCGGTTCTTGATCACGGCCAAGTGATCGAAGCTGGTACGTACGATGAACTAATGGAAAAGAACGGCGCATTTAAACGGTTAGCAACAGGTCAGTTGGCGTAGGCATCCGTCGAATGTTTTGCCTGGATACAACTCTCCGGGTGGCTCTGACTAGAATCATTGGTGAAATCACCGTGGTTGCACATCGAACTGCGCCCGCGAAACCCACAGCCAGCGGCCGAATTCCTTGCTCCAACCTCCATCTGGTTCATGCTCAAGAATCCACGCTGTTTCGCCAACTTCCACTATCGGGCACTGCATGCATTCCTTCATTTTTTCTATGCTCCTCATAACGTTCGCCTGCGCCGCAACCCGGACCGCAGAAACTGCGGCTCTTCGAATCATGCTGTATGGTGATTCAATCAGTGCCGGCTCAAACATAGCAGATGGCAAGGCCAGTGATGCCTGGGCCACATTGGTGCAAGCGAAGGGGAAAATCGAGTTTATCAATGTCAGTCGCGGAGGCAGGTCGACCAACTCGGAGAAGGATTTCATCGAAGCACTGAAGTCCTCGAGCCGCCTGGACGCCATCATCATTGCTCTCGGCACTAATGACGCGCGCGATCTCAGCACCAACATGGTGGTCAACGCCGTGGCCCACATTGATGCCATGGTGGTCGCCGCGAAAGCAGCCGGGGTCAAACGGTTCGTGATCTTTGGACCGACCAATATCAACAAGAACGCGCTCAAAGCCTCGTTCAATATCCGCAGTGAACGTGACGAAAATACAAAAAACCTCAATGCAGCGTATGAAAAATATACGAAGGAAAAGAACCTGGGGTTCATTTCCCTCTATGGCCGGGTTCCCGAAGATTCGCTACGTGCCGATGGCGTTCACCCTGACAAGGCGGGGAACATCGCGCTCGCTGAATTCTTGGCAGACAAGATCATCTCGGTATTACAAAGCCCACAGACTGAAAAAGCTCACGTGAATCCCGCTGGGGGACAGCAAGCCCCGGTCCGAGACAAGAACCAAAACAATTCGCCCTAAAGTTGGCGCTCAAAGATTTGCAGTAGAGACTGCAGATGAAAACTGACGGTATCCAGAGGCAAAACCTGACTGATCGGCCTGTCTTAGTGATACTCCGGAATATCCCGTTTGCCGTCACCATCGAAGTCGCCGCGCGCGTAGGCCGGGGCGTTGATCGTCGAGCCGTGCTGGTCGTTGAACGGCGAAGCAAGGTCGAGAGTGAATTCGGTCTTGTCCTTCCAGTTCGAAATCAGCAGGACGCGGTCGGGGGCTTCGGCCAGCGGCGGGTCGATGGTAACGGTCTCCCCCTCCTGGGCGATCACCTTGCGGACCACGCCATCGAAGTGCACCTCGACCGCGTCGCCGACCTTGAACTGTCCGCCCATCGCATCGACGATCAGGCACTCGCGCGTGTTGTCGCCAATTTTCTTGGCATCGAGCGAGGTGCAGATGACCGGGGCGTTCTTGAACTCCGGGTCCTTCATCACCGAGTCCTTCTCTTGGCCGCTCTTCTTCTGCAGTTCCTCAAGGGTGTTGAACTTCTCCGCCTTGGCGTCCTGACGGTTGATGGTCCCCAGCTGGAAGGTGACTCCGGGGGCGCGGAACCACAGATTGTGGTCGGCGCTGAACTCGCCCTTGGCCGGGATGCCATAGAAGACAGTCCCACCGTTGTTAACCATGATGTTGCGGCTGATCGTGTAGTCCTGCGCGGTCAGCGAGAACAGCGCGGCCGTCCACATGGCGAACGTGTTGCGCTCCCAGGTGCCCTTGGTCGCGTTGCCATGGCCCATGATCATCATGTTCGCCGCCGAACCGGCGAACATGTTGTTACGGAAGACGATCTGCGAGCAGTTCTCCATCATCACGCTCTGTCCAGCACTGACCACGAGGTTGCTGTCGAAGGTGATGTTCTTTGTCACATTGTGCATCTGGATGTTGTCGGGATGGGCCATCGAGTTGTGGTGGTGGATGTAGTTGCCGCGCACCATGATGTCGCTGGCCTTGTGACTGATGATCAGGCCATCGACCGTTCCATCGGCGATCTCGTTGTTCTCGATCAGGGTACCACTCTGGCCGGATAGCGCGATGCCGTACTGGTTGCGATAGATCAGATTGCGGACGATCTTGAGGTTCTTGTAGCCGCCGCCCTGGATGCCGAAGCGGCCGTTGTGATGGATGCTGCAACCAGTGATCGTGATGCTGTCGCCGGCTCCGATGACAGCGTTGTCGCAGTTGTTGAGCACGGCAGCGTCGGGCGTCCGTCCGGGATAAGCCGCATGCACGATCTCGAAGCCCTGAACGGTGGAGTAGGCGGTCGCGCCAAGGTCGAACACGCGTGGCCGACGCGGGATCTCGATGACCGCCTTGGCGATGTCCTGCTGCTTCGGCCAGTAGAAGAGGCGCGCGCCGCTTTCGCCCTGCGCCGTCCAGGCCCACTCGCCCGGCCGGTCGATCAGGGTGACGAGATTCTCCAGGCGATAGCGGTCACTGCCGGCGGTGTAGGTCGCCTTGCCGCTGCCCAGCGGTGCATCGAGGGTCAGCGTGCTGGTCGCAGGATCGAAGCCGGTCACTTTCTTACGCGTCTGGGCCACGCCCTTGTAGCGGAAGAAGAATAGGGTTGATCCCTTCCACACATCCGTCGTTTGAGTGAGATTTTTCGGATCGGTAACGGTGGTGTGATCGGCCTTCACGGTCGGCCACCAGCCCTCGTTGGGGGTACGCGCGATGTCCTGCTCGGCACCGTCCTCGAAGAAGGCGGTGGGCTGCCAGTCGATGTCCACCCAGTGGATGTTGGCGGCGTGCGCGCTACCCATTGCTTGCTCCGGCGTGCAGGTCTGCCAACCGGTAATGCGTTCCCCGCCACTGAGTACCACCCGCTGGCCAACCGCCGCCCTGATCAAAATGGGGGCCGCTGCAGTCCCCAGTGCGGTGACCGTAATCTGTTCCCGATATACACCGGCGTTGACGGTCAGCGTGTCGCCAGGCTTTAGCGCCGCGACGCCCTTCCCGACCGTGGCAAAAGGATCCGCCTCGTTGCCAATGCCGCTGTCCTTACCTCGGGCCTGATCGACCACAAAGGTATCGGCCGCCAACAAGCACAGGAACGCGCCGGGTAGGATGACGATGATGCTAGTTCTCAGAAATGGCTGCATGTTGCCCTTGGTTCGGTTGCTGAATCATCCTAGAAACAGAGTGCAAATTAACAGGAGGCGCAAAAAGCTGATGGCAGACGGGGTTTTGCGCGCTACTTCTTCACCGCATGATGCTCTACTGACGACTGAACGCTATCATGAAGTGCGGTGATTTTCTTGGCGAGATCTTTCGCTTGGTCAGCACGATATTTTGTGAAGAACGCAATGTGTTCTGGCGCCAAAGGTTCAAATCCAAGATCACCTGACTCGTGTATCCAACGATCCAGGCGGCCTTTCAGTTCTTGCTGCACAGTCCCGTACGCAGCCACGCCAGCGAGATTATTGAGCTCGTAGGGGTCTGCCTTTATATCATACAGTTCATCGGGCGGCAGTTTGTCCACATACAACCGACGATGCAGCGGACTGAGTTCGTTACGCTCGGCAAGAATATTGACCAGAGCATAGTTCGGATTCGTGGCCATTTTGTATTCTGACTGCGATTCGAGGACAGACAAATCGGTTATGTAGTTGCGGATGTAGTGAAACTGATCGGTGCGAACCGTGCGGCTTCTCAGCCAGACTCCACCGATGCTGTCATTAGCCGAAAAAAGAGCGTCGCGCGCTGGGGACGAATTCTTGCCATGAAAGACCCGCCCCTGCATCCAAGCCGGAACTTTTCCGCCGGCCATGTCGATCGTCTGCGGAGCCAGATCGATTGCCGAGATCAACCTGTCATCTACCTGTCCAGGTCGCCAACCCAAAGGCGGATTGCAGCCCGTTGGCCAGCGAATGATCAACGGTTGTTTAAATCCTTCATCATAGGCGCTACCTTTGCCGCGCAGCGATTCCACTCCATGGTCAGACAGGAAGAAAATAATGGTGCTATCTGCAAGACCCTCTTGCCGCACCCAGTCGAGCACCAAGCCAACGTTACGATCAAGAATCTGTACGCTCTCTAGATACAGAGCCCAATCCTGCCGTGCCACGGGATGGTCGGGCAGATACGGCGGCAAAACAACGGATTGGGGATCAATCGGGCGCCGTGCATCGTGACTATAGGTGCGATGCGACTCATGAAAATTGAACTGCGCATAGAATGGCTTACCGGTCTTCAATCCATTCACATCATGCGTGTCCCAGGATTTTCCAGTGTAGCGGAAATTCCAATCATCCTTGCCGTGAGTCCCCATGGTTGTCGAGGAGATGTTGCCAGTCACATAGCCGATGCGTTGCATCAGTTCTGGAAGCGGTGCCATTTCTCCTGGTAATGCCCGCATGAATTTGGCCGGTGGTCGCATGGTGACCGCCCCAACGGTGGTCTGCGGTAGTCCGAGCATCATGGCTGTTCGGTTTGGCATGCAGACGCTGCCAGTTCCGTACATCCGCGTATGGCGTACGCCTGCGGCAGCCAAAGCATCAATGTTCGGGGTGTGAACTTTCACTCCATAACAACCAAGATCGCGACCCATATCTTCAGAGATAAGCCAAATAATGTTCGGGTGTTGTGGATCCTTGCTCCACTCAGCGGCACTGACAATGGATGACGACAATAACCAAGACCAGAGCAGAACTTTGGGCCATCGGTTCATAAACAAATCTCCACAGGGTTCACGATTGCCTCATCTCTACATGCCTTCAAGATTTTCCCAATATGCTGTCGTATAACCTATACGCCACAGCGCGGCTCAGCGTTTCTGCGGTCCGTTCACTTGGGCATAGCGGTAATAGACCTCCAGACTCAGACAGTAATACGCCGTGGCCAAAACTCGACCCGCACCGGCACCGGGGAAATCTTTGCCGGTATAATCCCACGAGCCGTCAAAGCAGCCATTGCCCTTGCGCTGTGAATTGACCAAGAGATCGCGCACGGTGGCGTTCCACGTCTTCCACCGTTCGCCACCAAGCTGGAAGATGCCCATGGAGTTGTAGTACAGATAATACGAGTTGGTCGGAATCGCCGTCGGCGTCTGATACTTCATGACGTGATTGCCCAGCGTTTCCAACATCACGTCACCGGATTTGTGGCCAAGAAACACTGCACACACCAGCCCCATCGGAGCGCAGTCGCGGCCAAGACCGCGAGTCAACTGCGTGGATTTAAACGTATGTTGGATGTCCTTGCCATCCCAAACGTACGGAAAGTCACTGATGCCGATGTACGGATCGAGCTTCTTCCAATCTGGGCGTCCATCGCTGCCGTCGTTTGCCGACTTCCACGCACCCTCGAGCCAACGCTTCGCGCCGTGCATGCTGTTGCCGATGTTGAGGCCTCCAGCGTAGGCACTCTTCAACGCCATGATATTCCATCCCGTTACGGAGCTGTCATTACGCTGGGTCGGTTTGGTGTAATCCCAGCCCAGCCCAGCATACTCCGTGTCTCCACCAATCTGCTGGTTTTGCCGGGCGATAATTACATCGACCGCCTTTTGGGCGGGCAAACGCAATTCACTGTCATTGGTCATCGCATACGCTTCGGCTAACGCCATGGCGGCGACGGGATGCTCGTAATTTCGTTCACCAATCAAACCATCGGGCTTTTGCACTGAGAGAATCCAATCGAGGCCTTTCTTCACCGTCGTCTTGTATTTATTGAGCGACTTGTGATCGAATCCGGCTCCAAGATAGGCAAGGACCGCATAGCCCGTGAGCGCGGTATCGATGTTCTCCTTGGTCGTATGTTCAACCGTACCCGGCTCGCACTTGGGATCTTCCGTGCAATTCTGCACGTACTTGTCGAGTTCCCACATCCCGTTCGGTGACTGGTGTTTCTTGAACCACCGCAATGCAGCATCAACGGCACTCTCCGAACCTTTCGATCCGCCACCTGCGCCAACCGCACGACGACGACCGCCACCAGTGCGACTGCCAAACATGCCCGCGCTGCCACCACCGGCACCGATCGCCATGAATGCGCCCGATCCACCCATCTCTGAATCGGCGACTGCTTCTTCGCGACCCTTCGGTGGCTTGTCCGTGTTGTCCTCTTCCTTCGAGACGACATCAACCGGAACGTCCAGGGCAGTTATCGGAGCAACCACGTCAGCTTTCTTGTCGATGTCGAGCTCGATCTTGGGATCCAAGATCTCGCGCTCCATCTTCGGCTTCTCCTCCTTCTTCTCCGGAGGTGGCGGAATCGAAGTGATTCGCACCGGAGGAGCTTCCTGCTCTTCCTCGCGCGACAGCATCACAACGGTCAACGTCAGGAGAATGATCGTCGCGTGCAAGGCGCCCGAAACGACCCAACTGATGATGCTGGTATATTTCGAACGCTGGGCCTCATCATCTTCCTGCCCCTCAACTGCCATTGGATTGCCCTGCTCATCACGTTCCAAGCCATCAGATTGCTCGTACTGGGCGTCGAGACTCGCAACGGTGCTAGAACTAGTAGTCATAGAAGGTTCACCTTGGACATCAGTATACGCAGCCATTTTAATAATGTCGCTTAATACTCAGTGACTTTTTGCGAAATATTATAACGTTATGCGAAATGACTAAACGTCTATCAGAAGTCCGTCAAGTCACCGATCCACGACTGATATGGATCAACGACAAAGATATGAGTCCCAAGGACAATATGCGAGCTTCTGGACATAGCGACGTCGTTTGGTGGGTTCGTAGCGGCGGCATCACGGTACGCACCGATCACGACGAGTGGAAAATCCGTCCTGGCGACTGGGCGTTCCTCCGCCCCGTACAACGCCAGCAGATATTTCTTCCAGGCACGCGTATGATTTCAATCTGTTACCGATGGAGACAGACCAGCGGTTCTCCTCATCGTGTCGGTTCGGAAGTCGTTATCATGCGCCGCTGTTCGGAATTGGAGCAGTCTACCCACCACCTGATCAATCAAGTCGAGCAATCTGGTAGCACACAGCCGATTGGCCGCGTCTTCGATTTTCCCTGTAGTCCTGAAAACTGGTTACGGATTAACGCCCATTTCATGCAATGGATGGCGACTCTCCTAGCAACCCTGTCTGCGCATGGCGTTTCACTGACACCACACGACCAAGTGGACGACCGCGTCTATCGCGTCAGATCGCTTATCGAACGCGATCCCTGGAATCCATCAACTGATCTCAAACATCTAGCAGAATCGGTTGGCATATCGCGCCGTCGTCTTGAACAATTGTTTACAACAGCATTTGGTCGCGGCATCGCACAAACCCGGTCGCGACTGCGGGTCGAGCAAGCTCAGACCTTACTGGATCATCGCGACATGCCATTGAAGGCGGTCGCTAAACGCTTCGGCTTTTCCACCAGTCCAGCATTTAGCACCTGGTTTCGCCGCCACGCCGGCATCTCACCACGTGCCTATCGCAATGGACAACACATGGAGGCGTGATCCGGGATGGGAATTATTCATGACTGGATGACAAGTCAGCGTGAATGTCACCCCTGTTTCTCCATCCACGCACGCGGACTACACCTGACCTGCGCCCGAAAGCGGTGATTAAAGTGGCTCTGACTCCCAAATCCGCACGCCAATGCAATGCCGAGGAGATCACGTTGTGGATCTTCACCCATCAGTCGCTGCGCCTCACGTAGACGAGCATCCAGCAAGGTCGCGTTAGGTGTTTTACCGGTGCGCGCCCGGAAGCGGGCAAGAAATTGCGACCGACCAAGCTGACCAAGAGCGAGGAGATCGTCGATTCGTACCGGCTGCATCCAGTAGCGGGCAATCCAGTTTACGGCGTCGGTGACATGCTGATCGCCAGCATCACTCGGACGCGGCGCCGGCACTCGGATGCGCGGATCGCGCACCAAGATAACCAAAGCCTCCATCACCAACGCGCGCGCTGCGCATCGGCCGCCAAATGCTGGTGAGCGCCATTCACTAACCGCCCGTTCCATCAATGCTCTCACCTGGGAGGACTGAGCCGGACGTATCGGCAATCGGTTATCTTGCCGTGCCCCATCGGCCAGGATCCCCAGCAAGTGCCCGCCACCGTCGCCTGGAGTGGTATCGGCAAAGTCTCCAGGAGCCTGCTGGAGCACGAGACAGGTAAACGACTGCCCCCTATCGCAATAGCTCATATGGGGAATATGAGCAGGAAAAACGAAGATATCGCCGCTACGACAGGGCTCCTGGCCACGAATAGTCAACTGGGTACCGGCACCTTGGGCAATCACCAATAATTCATGGCCGTCGTGCACGTGACGTGCTCGACGCGGGTTGGACCGTTCTGTTATGTCAACCCGCATCAGATCCATGACCGGACGATATCACAAATCTGACCGGCTGCGAGGGCAAGCATCCTCAAACCTCCTCCCTACACTGATGCACCATGGACACTCCCCTCCGACTCCTCGTCATCGGCTGCGGCGGCATCGCCAATGCTTGGCTTTCCCACCTGCGCACCCGCACCGATGTCCGCATCGTTGGACTATGCGATCTTGATCCCCTGCGCGCCGCTGCACGCAACACGGAATTTACACTGCAAGCCGACTGTGGATCCGATCTCGCAGGTATGATCGATCATCTGCACCCTGATGTGGTGATCGACCTGACGATTCCTGGCGCCCACGTTGAAGTCGCCTGCCTCGCCCTGTCTCGTGGTTGCCACGTGCTAGCCGAGAAGCCAATGGCTGCAGATATGGCGGGCGCACGGCGTATCCTCGCCGCCGCCAACGCAGCAGGCAAAGTGCATGCGGTCATGCAGAATCGTCGCTTTCTAACCCAGATGGCACGTTACCGCGATGCCATCCAATCACGTATCGGCACGCCAAGCGAATTGCACGCTGACTTTTTCATCGCTCCGCACTTCGGCGGTTTCCGCGAAACCATGCCGCATGTGCTGTTGCTCGACATGGCAATTCACACATTTGACCAAGCACGATTTCTTACTGGATGTGATCCAGTAGCGGTAAATGCGATAGACTGGAATCCGACTGGATCCTGGTATCGACATGGCGCGTCAGCGTTGGTCTGCATTGAGATGATCGGCGGCCTGCGCTTTACCTACCGTGGTTCATGGTGTGCCGACGGTGATCCAACCTCGTGGGACGCACGCTGGCGTGCCATTGGCACTGCTGGCACTGCTCTCTGGAATGGGCAGACCGACATCGTAGTACACGGTGTACAGCCTTGGAAGTCCGGCCAGTTCCATGCTGAACCAGTTTCCGCCGCCGCAGCTCTACCGCATGAGCCACTGGAGCTTGAATCACATGCTGGCTGCATTGATGACATGCTAAGTGCCATCCGCTGTGGCCGCCAACCAGCGACCGTTGGCAGCGACAACATCAACAGTCTCGCCATGGTTCATGCCGCCATTCGATCCGCAGAACTGGGCGGCGCCCGTGTAGCGATCAGCGAACTATAACCGCGCTTATGTAAACGGACCGTGGTGGATCATTAGGCCGCGACCGCAGCTCGTCTGCGCGTTGCCACCACTGCCTCAATCATCGCGAAGTAATGGTCCTGCGGAATGTAGCTCGGAACACTGTTGCCGGTACCCAGAGCGTATCCGCCGCATGCCTGACCACGGGCCACCAATGCCACTGCCCGCTCGTAAATCTCACGCGGACTGCGTCCCACCATGAAGTGCACATCAATGCCACCGAGAATGGCGATGCGCTTACCCCAGCGCTCGGCCACGTCTTCGACTTTCGTGATGTTGTCTTCGTAGCTGTGTTTGCCGTCGAATTTCATGCCATCGATGATGTCATCCATCACAGCGGTCAGATTCCCACAACTGTGCAACACTGCTTTCCGCTGCGCCGCGTGGGCGGTGGCGACGATGCGCTCGTGCCACGGGAACACCAATTTGCGCATCTGTTTCGGCGATAGCATCGTCTGGGTCTTGAAGCCCCAGTCGTCGTTCACCATCACGAAACCAACCGTGTCATGGCGAAGCACCTGCCGATAATAGGCCACGAGTCGAGAGCCAATCGCGTCAAAGATATCTTGGACCAACTCCGGATCATCGGCGAGCAAGTTGCACAGGTGCTCAAATCCAACCAGGGCGATGGCGTTTTCGAGTACACCGCCGGGACAGGCCGGCATCAGCTTCTGGCCGGACCTCAGGTATTGGGCCGCGGTATCCAGATAGCTGTAATCCAAACTGTCCGGGTCCGGCCAGGGGTAGGCCTCGAAACTGGCCCGATCATGAATCATGGCTTGGTCGTTCAATGAAATCGTCTGCTCATGGGCATGCTCTTTTTTCGGAAACCTGAATCCGTTCTGGGGAAACATGCAGGCATAGTCATAGCCCGCGGCGGCGAATGCCCGTATTGAACGCGCCCAGGTCGGCTCGCCCACCTGCGGCAATCCCGCGAGCGTGCTTTCCAAGTCCGGGTTGAGATAGAACTCGAACAGGGTTGGTCGCGCTGGACGCTCACGGTTGAGAACGGCAAGCAGGTTGTCGAAGCAGGGTTCGTCGGTGACGGAACCCTTCCAGATCCATGGGTTGCTCATGGCGGCATTATACACCTCGGGGGATTACCCGCGATGGCCGCAAGCGATGATTCGGTGTCCGTATCGCCGAAAGCTGCTAGCGTAAGGCTATGCCCGCTCCACTTCCCGGCGCTGAACCAGGTTATGAGCTCCTCGCTCAGCTACGCCCTCATGTGCGCCATTGCGGTGATACTCGGCGTGCCGCCTGGCACATTCCTGCACGCTGCTTGCTCGATTACTTGGTGGTCGCCATCGCCGATGGCAAAGGGCGCTTCACCATTGGCAAGGAATCCTGGGATGCGCGTGCCGGAGATGTCTTCTGGATTCCACCGGCGACTCCGCACGAGATGCGCGGTGATGCGCCGGGGCAATCGGTGGCCTACCTGCACCTCGACCTGCAATATCGCCCCGATCTGAGTCATTGGGATTTTTCAATTCCCGGTGGAACCACTGATCTGTCGGCTTTCGGTCCGCTCATGCATCCGAAGCTCGACCATCCGCTGCTCACGCAGTTGACTGGGCGCCACAACGGCCACGCCGCACGCCGTGCCGGCGACGTGGTCCGCGCCATTTGTTTGGAGGCCGCCCGTGCGCAACCATTTGCCGGTTTGCGCATGTCAGGCTTGGCGATGGAACTGATTGTCGAACTCCTGCGCGGCCGCACGGCTTTAGCCGATGGCAACGCACATCTTCCGCTCCTTGAGCAAGCCGCCGATCGCCTGCGCCGTCTCGGGAAGCGCGCGGCCGTTGGCGATCTCGCTGCTACCGCTGGTCTGTCTCCGTCGCATTTTCGCACCCTCTTTACCCGCTATTTCGGCCAGAGCCCGCGTGACTACGGACGCCAAGCGCGCCTGCGCCGTGCCAAAGAGTTGATGATCGCTTCGTCGATCACCCTCGCTGACATCGCTCGCCGGGTTGGCTTTGCCAACGTACACGCATTCTCCAAAGCATTTCGCAATCACGAGGGCATGAGCCCAAGCGAGTATCGTCGCTGCGGCAACTCACCGAGCATCCGTGTCGAGGGTCGCCGCGTACCATACCCATACTAGTAGCAATGCTGTTCCCGTAAGGAATCAGCTCGTCAGCATTCGAATAACGTGGCCTCATGCAGTTGAATGATGCAAGGCAACCACGGGGACACAGGGGATATCAAGACTGGGACACGGGGGAAAAGACAGAATAGATCCTCCTGCCTGTCCCTGTGTTCCCCGTGAATCCCCGTGCCCCCGTGGTTGCCTTGAGTTTTTCCATCGGCTGGCCTTGACTGAACAGCTTCGCCGCTCTGACCGACTTCCGCTTGGGGATTCGCCAGAATGTGCCACACCACACCAACATGCGTCTGCTTCGCCACCGTATCCGCGACGTGTTGCCATCGGTGCGCGCGATCGGTGTTGGCGTGCAGTGCTTTACTGGCTACGCGGCAGATATCCGAACTGGTGCAGCTCATCACGCACATGAGGTGTTTTATCTCAGTTACATTGTCCGAGGACGCTGTTATCACGACATCGGCGATCAGCGCTTCGCTGAAGGTCCAGGATCATTGGCAGCCGTGCAATGGGACGTCCCGCATGTCATCGATACCGGCGGCAAGCCGGTGTCAGTGTACAACCTCTACCTCGATCCGGCGCGACATCCGTTGCCGACGTTGCCAACTGAATTACGCGGCGCGTTAGCTCAATTGATTCCGCCAACGGCTGCATTTGCCAATCGCCGCAATCGCCTGCTGCGCTGTCAATTCGCAGATCCGAAGCCATTGGCACATCGGCTCGAACACATGTTCGCCGAACAAACCGCCGCCAAACCTGGCCATCTCGTCATGATGGAAGCGCTGCTTCGCGAGGTGCTGGTGTTGATCGCTCGGCAACTCCAGGCGACTGGTATTCGTGGTCCAGCTGATGTTGACGCCCAATTGGAAGGTGCGCTGAGTTGGATGCGCGATCACCTCGCCGACAACATCGGCGTCGAAGACATCGCTCATGCCGCCGACCTATCGCGTTTTCACTGCTCGCGCCGCTTGCTTGCCTATACCGGTCGTCCACCGATGGCCTATCTCATGGATCTGCGCCTGCAGGAAGCCGCCCTGCAATTGCGCGGTGGCGACGAGCCCGTGGTCGACATCGCGGTGGCGTGCGGATTCAAGGATCTCGGCCATTTTGGCCGTCGTTTCAAAGCCGCCTTTGGTTTATCGCCAGCCCGCTATCGCGCCGCGGCACGTTGAGACATCTGCTGCAGCACGCAGAGGCAAACATGGAACAGCGTGATGCCCATACTTGGCGGCAGAGGGTTACACCATGCACGCCGCCGCATCAGCATCAGCTCTCGCTACCATGACTCCCAGCGAACGATTCCGCGCCGTCATGGCTCGGCAGCCCGTCGATCGCTTGCCGATGGTCGAGTGGGCAACGTGGTGGGATGACAGCATCACCCGTTGGGTCGGTGAGGGATTGGAGATTGGGAAGGGCTATAGCTATGGCCGCACGGATATCCGCGATTCCATCACTCAGCATTTCGGCCTTGATCTTTGGTTACAGGATTGGGCCAACCCGGCACTCCAGCTCCTGCCCAAAGCGGAGCACCACGGGGCGCCGCTCCTGCGCGGCATGGACGATTACCAGGCGGTACGCGACCGACTCTATCCTGACACCCGCGCCGATGGCGGCCCCTGGCCGGGATGGAAGGCTCAACTGGAAGCCGGTGCAGTCGGTTGGTTTACACTTCCCGGCTTCTTCTGGTTCCCACGCATACTGCTGGGCATCGAACCGCACCTGTACGCCCTGGCGGACCAGCCTGAACTGATTCACGCCATCAATGATGACCTGGCAACGTGGATGCTACGTACCATCGATCGGATTTGTGAGCATGCGAGTCCTCAGTTCATGACCTTCGCGGAGGATCTCAGCTACAACCACGGTCCAATGCTGTCGCCGCGTTCCTTTGACACGCTGTTGCTCCCTTACTATCAGCGCATTATTCCCGCCTTGCGCGAGCGCGGCATTGTCCCGGTCATCGACAGCGACGGCGACGTGACCCGCTGTCTGCCGTGGTTTGCCAAGGCCGGCATCCAAGGCGTCTTGCCGCTCGAACGCCAAGCCAAAGTGGACATCAATCTCCTCCAGGCCGCGCAGCCGAACATGCTATTCATCGGCCACTTCGACAAGATGACCATGCCGCACGGCGAGGCCGCGATGCGCGCTGAATTTGAACGTCTGCTGCCAGCGATGCGCCGAGGGCTCTTCATCCCGAGCGTCGATCACCAGACGCCGCCCGGCGTCAGCCTTGCCCAGTACCGCATCTATATGGAACTGTTCCACGAATACGCGGTGCGCGCAGCCAACTGATCCTAAACAACGCAATCCAAGGCAACCGCAGAGGCGCAGAGGCCGCAGAGGTCGCAAAGCGCTGGGGTTAGAGAACACGGTTATTTTCAGTGCCGATCACCCGCAGGGTGACAACCCAATCTCGCTCTCCTCTGCGACCTCCGCGGCCTCTGCGCCTCTGCGGTTGCCTTGGGGTTTTCCCAACGCCGACTTTAGGGTGAAGCAACCATGTTACTCAAGCACGTGTACGAGAACCGCGAACTGCGGCGCTCAGGCTGATTAGACTGATCGGTATGCATCTTGACCTGCGAGGTTTTGATTGCGCTCTGGTTGCTACTGGTTGACTGGCCACCGTGCGAACAACTGTCGATGATCTGAACTGGTTGGAAGCATCGCGCCTCGTGGTCCATCACGCGGGAACAGTGCACTATCCACCTGGTGCGATCATTGGACCACGACGCATTCCCGATCTGGAGTTGGTGTGGATTTCCTCCGGCACGACGGTGTTTGAAGGCGGCGACGGCCTGCGCTGCGAATTACATCCCGGCGATGTGATCGTGGTGCGCCCCGGTGAGCGGCATCGCTTTGTCATGGATCGCCGACGCATGCTTGCGCACGGCTTTGCGCACTTCTCGTTACCAGCTGCAGACATGCGCCGCATCGCTGCGTGGCCGCGACCGGTTCATGCCGCCGACGGTTCACCACTACGCCATGCGGTTGAGTCCTGTGAACGACTGATCGTCGGCCATCGACCAGATAGTGCGGTGCCGCGCCTCGCACTGCGGCTTGCTTTGGCGCTCTATCATGCCGCCGGACAACCCGAAACCGCGGTGCCGTGGTCGGGCTGGAAATTGGATCCACGCGTCGCTGCCGTGCTGGCTGCGGTGCGCAGTACGTGGCAGGATCGTCCTGCGTGGGCGCCAACCCGCGACGAATTATGTGCGCTCGCTGGTTGCTCGGAAGCCGCGCTCGGCCGCGCTTTTCGCACTGCCCTGGGCGTCGCACCAACTGCCGCGATCCGCTTATGGCGGGTCGAACGCGCTGCCGTTTTGATGGCGCGCGGTGGCCAGTCGGTGAGTGCAGCAGCACGGGCGATCGGTTGGCGTTCGCCGGACGTATTCACTCGCGCCTTCCGCGCTGCCTACGGACTCGCACCGCGGGAAGCCGCGCGCCGGGCTGCCGCCGGAGCGTGGACGGTCACCCCGCGGCTGTTTCAAGCGAGTTATGGCAAAGGCATGCGGCCATCAGGTGACCCGACGCTTTCGGCCACTGATCCGACGCTTTCGGCCTCAGCGAGCCGACGGCGGCTGCCCAAACGGCGCTAGGATGGACCGCGGGAGAACCCGCTATGACCCCTCGCCAACGCGTCGAAGCCGCCCTCGCGCACCAGCAACCCGACCGCACGCCGATTGATCTCGGTTCGACCGCCGTCACCGGCATGCACGTCAGCGTGGTCGCGCAGGTCCGTGATGCGCTCGGTCTAAATGCCGGCCCAGTCAAAGTGCTCGACCCATATCAGATGCTCGGCGAGATTGCTGACGATCTCAAGGATGCACTCGGCATCGACACGGTCGGCGTCACCCCGCGCACCAATATGTTCGGTTTCGCGAACACTGGCTGGACGCCGTGGCAAACCCCGTGGGGACAGGACGTGCTGGTGCCAGCCGGATTCGTCACCTCAACCGCCGCCGATGGTTCGCTACTCATGCATCCGTGTGGCGATCGCAGTGCAGCACCGAGCGCACACCTGCCGACCGGCGGCTACTTCTGGGACAGCATCGTGCGTCAGCAACCGATCGACGAAGACCACCTCAATCCGGAGGACAACTGCGAGGAGTTCGTTCCGCTGAGCGATGCTGATCTCACGCACTTTGGCCGCGAGGTCGATGCAGCATACGCCACCGGCCGCGCCGTGGTCGCCACCTTCGGAGGCACCGCACTGGGCGACATCGCGCTGGTTCCGGCCCCCTTCCTGAAAAATCCACGCGGCATCCGCGACATCACCGAATGGTACGTCTCGACCAGCGGGCGACAGGACCTCGTCCACGCGATCTTCCGTCGCCAGACCGATGTGGCGTTGGCCAATCTCGCCCGCCTCCACGCCGTCGTCGGCAACCGCGTTACCGCGATGTTCCTGTGCGGCACCGACTTCGGCACCCAGCGCGGACCGATGTGTTCGACCAAATCCTTCAACCAACTGTGGGCGCCATATTATCGCGAAATGACCGATTGGATTCACCAGAACACGACCTGGAAAGTGTTCAAGCATTCGTGCGGCGGCGTGCGTCCATTCCTGGACAGCTTCGTCGACGCTGGTCTCGACATTCTCAACCCGGTGCAGTGCTCAGCGACGGGCATGGATGCCGCCGAACTGAAAGCCGGATGGGGCAACAAGATGGTGTTCTGGGGCGGTGGCATCGATACCCAGCAGGTCCTGCCCTTCGGAACCACCGCTCAGGTTCGCGAACAAGTCCGCGAACGCGTCCGCATCTTCTCACCCGGCGGCGGTTTCGTCTTCAATACCGTTCACAATATCCAAGCGCGCACCCCAGTTGCCAACGTTCTCGCCATGTTCGATGAACTGCGCACGAAATCGTGCTGCTGCTCAGGTTGAGCGCGAACGATAGACGCGCAGTGTCGTATTGGTCATCCTGTATCCAACGCTAGAAGACCAATCTTGCCTAGCGAATCCGCGCTCGACATGAGGAGGCGAACAAGCTCCTTTGCCCACGCTGGCGTGAGCTTGTGCCTATCTTAGGCTTGTCGCCATGAGAACGCGAAACAGTAGGCCGTATACAACATTCACCAAAGTCCGTCGTTCCCCATGACCCACCACGGCGGATCTCGTCGTGTCTGGTTATCAGTAACAGTCGTGCTGGTGAGCGCTGTCGTCATCAATGTGTGCGTTTTATCTGGTTGGCCCGGACACCCCAGCGATGGTGTTCACATGCAAGCAGGGGCACTGAAAGCATCTCAAGGGACATCCGCCGTTCTGGCGAACCAAGAGCCTGCCTTGTCGGCTGGCCTGCCTTCCTTCTGGACGATAAGCATCCGTGTTAAACCTGCGACAGATGGCGACCAAGTTGTTGTGGTGAGCCCATATCTATCCGAAAGGCTGCCCGATGACATCCATGCGGTGCGCTATTCTTGGCACATGGAGCCAGCATTCGAAGCCGTATTCGGAGTAAGGACCCATGCTGTGTCTGATGTCGTTGTGGGAGGCATGGGCGAGGACAAGAATCCTCAAGTTAGATACTGGGAGAATGAACGACCCGCAGACCTCCGTAAACTGGACGAACAGCAGCCATTGGAACACTGGCGCGATTCTCGTCATCGCATCGGCCCTGTACTGCGCATCCCAGCAAACGCGGTGGACCACGCAGATGCGTTCTACCGACTCTACTCAACATTAGAGCTGCGAAACGATCGTGGCGAGCCCAGTCGCCTCGAATTCGTCGAAATAGTACGCTTTCTACCCAATGCAGCCGTCGAGGCAGTGCTACCTGATGGAATGCATGACCCAACTGGGCTATCTTCGGATACCGAAACCGAGAAGACGCTGCGTGGATGGTTAGCGTTCGATGACTGGTACGTTCAATGCATAGCCATCATCCGTCTGAAAGCGTTGGGGCGGGAGGTGCCGTCAGTAGCATTGAACCGTTTCTTCCGGTTGGCGGCGCTCACTGGCGATCGGCCGCTGGTACGTCGGGCGCTTGATGCTCTCCGTGCGACCGAAGGCACAGCAGGTGCTGAAAAACTCCTAACGGTTGGCTGCGGTTGGGCGCTCCCGTGGGCTATCCGCTTCAACTCGTCTGGTACGGAAGCGTGGATGGAGTCGCGCTTAGAGTACCTCTTTGGCCACCCTGTCGACACGGATGAGCACGAGACCCTATGGTACCAGAAGAAGGCGATGCTGGCGCACTATCTTGCACTAGCTGGAGTACGCGCGGTTCCAGTCCTAAGCCATCTGGCCATGACCTGCACTGACGCTGGTGATTTTGACATCTTGCTGGAAGCCATCTGCGATATCTCCGCCAAGGAATCCATGAACCTGGCCAGCCGACGACCACCAAGTACCAGTTTTCCCAGCAACGAAGGGGTCAAGTGGCTCCTGAGATCCGGTCAAGACCATGATGTAGTTCTGGCCTGTCGCTGGCTTGAACTCTACTCCGGGAAAAATATTTCCAGTGACCTAACAACACCGGTGCCGGAAGCAGCAATACCTCTGCTCGTTGGCAAACTGGCCAACAAGGAATTTCATGCTCGGGAGAACGCCATCCGCATCCTGGCCGGTGTGCGTTCTGTGCTTGCAACGCAGGCCTGCCTGACAGCACTCGCTGATCAGCAGCTTGGTGCAGTCACCGCTACTGCATTAGCTACAGCCAAACGCGTCGATCTTGTCTCACACGCCTGTCGCCTAGCGCAGTCCCTGAACCAGACGGGAGGAAAATTCTCCCATCTGTGGCCACTTATACTCCTCGCTCCAACGGTAGACATCCACCAACTGGTGTTCGACACCTACTTTGGCGATGCCTCATTCGAACATCGCGAACAGTTTCTCGGCTTCCTGCGGCACCACGCGGAGTTGTCGGCAGCAGCGGCGCTCAAGCTGTTTCAAATGGGCAAGCCGACCACACGGGCTGCAGACCTGCTCCTCGAACTGGAGGATGCCTGCGCAGTCCCCATCTTGTTAGAGCGCTTAGCTCATCACCCACCCCGTCCGCGTTCGCCTGAGGAAATCGGTCATCATCGCAACAGTGAAAAACCTGACCCAATGGCGCTGAAACTTGAGGAGATGAACTACCTCGCCGCATTCGTGCCACAGGAAAAATTGGCTGTAATAGCGCACCATTTCTTAGCCTTCCATCTCGACAGCACCAGCTGGTATGCTTTCCTAGACAAGAGCACAACATGGGTGAACCACGGCAATGTACTGGGTTCGTCTTCGGCGTTGGCCCGGATAAAAAAATATATGGCCGCTATCCAAGAGTTTGTTCGCAACCGTCCGTGCCCATCAGGCGGTGGTCCCGGCCCTGCGCCGGTACCCTCGCCGCTCAATATTCTTCGACTACGCGATTTTTCTCCAGCCGCCGTACTGCCGCTGTTAGTGAGTGAGAATGATAACGTCCGCGCATTGGGAGCTACGCTGCTCGGTGGCACACCGAGGTCAGGTCGTGTATGGCCCGAAGCGGAAGTTCCCATCCTGGAACGGCTGCTCAGTGATCGTTCAGAAATGGTCCAGGCGGCGGCGTTTCAGACGCTTCAGAACCATTGTCAGGAAAAACTGTGGTACTGGGAGCAACTGCTTGCTGGTCGTCCTGGCGGCCCCGCGCGTTCTGCCGTAATGACCAACACGAATAGTTGGACGGGCACCAATGCTGAGCGGAACGCCATCCACATGCGTATGCTCAGACTGCT
This sequence comes from uncultured candidatus Brocadiaceae bacterium, assembly GCA_964652775.1. GTDB lineage: Bacteria > Planctomycetota > UBA11346 > UBA11346 > UBA11346 > UBA11346. The sequence goes on from CAZZAM010000001.1 coordinate 227,656, forward strand.
AGCCGAGGGCGATTCGCTGGGCTTGGCGGCACTTGCGTTCGAATCTGCTGATGATGCAGATGCGATCTCTCGGGCACTGGCATCCCCAGCTATGACTCCAATCCTGGCCCGTGACATCGTGGCGCGATTGAACGACCGGCGCAGTGACGCCACCTTCGTCATCATCCGAAGAGCATTACAGTCCCAGTTGCGGGATGAGATTCGCAGCGCAATCATTTGGAACCTGGGCTGCTTTGCCGAGGCACGCCCCCTACCAGGGTCTGGAGTACGCAGTGCCTCTCCGGAAGCAGGACAAGCAATATGCGAAGCTCTCGTGTCCAATACGCCTGTGATACGAGAAGCGGCATTGGGCGCGCTTAGACAAGTCAGCGTGCCTGAAAGCACCACCTTGCTGACGACACTCTTGTCCAATCCAGGACGGCACGGGACCCAGGAGATTGCTTTGGCGTTGCTCCGCCAACCACCAGATGAGCGTGTCATTGCACCTTTGGAAAACCTACTGCGCACGCAGTATGGCCATAACACGATCAAGCGATACGAACTGGCGGCGTATATTGCAGTAGCTGGAGAAAGGGCTTTCCCACTCATGCGCGAATTGGAGCTAAAACTGCGCACCACGACGGACTTCTTCGCGCGACAGGAATACGGCTATCTTATGGAGCAACTGATCCGCATGAAAGAACCCCAAACGGTGGCGGTGCAGACAGAATGGTTTGTCGCCATTGGTCGAAAGGTGTATCGTTCCGAGGAATGGCCGATGAGTGAGGCACTCAGAAAGGGAATAGGCACGGCAATGGTGGCTCTTATGGATAAGTCCACGGGAGATAGCAAAGCTGATGTAGCCGGAGAACTGTGCCGATATGACCACGAAGCTGGAATACAGGCTCTCATAGGACTCATGAAAGACGCCGATGGCTATATAGCCAAGCGTGCGTACTGGAACCTGGGCAACATCCTTGGTGGGAGCATTGGAGAGGATCGTTATAAAGACCGCATGGACCTCGCAGCCAAAGCGCACGTCATTGAGCGCTGGTGGCACCTGGAACGTGGACGGTCGCTTGATCGGTTGAAATCGGATGGGCTATTTCCATGAGAACATGCGCGACTGCACTCGGCGTGGTTTAGATTACTGCGTGAATTGCGCGGAATCCTTGCGCACTTGGCAAAACATCTAACCCAGGAATTTCTCGTCAACTCGGCCTGACGCTGACGTGTAGCGCAAAAGGCTGCGTATTCAGGGTCACTGCCGGGATCGCGGTAAACTGCAACCATCACCGACGACGATCGCGAGCAACCTGATCATCAATCGCCGCGATCTGCAAGTAGTCACGGGGTGATTTACCAAAGCGCTGGCGAAATGCGCGCTGAAATGCGCTGTAACTGCCGAATCCTGTCGCGAGCGCGAGGCGCAGCAAGTCGCGCTCGCCGGCATCCCACAATTCAAGCGCCCGGGTCAGGCGCAGACGCGAACGATAGGCCGCCATGCCGAGACCAGATTCACGACGAAAGATGCGCGCCAGGTGGTCCGCAGTCAGACCCACTTGCCGTGCGATCGTCGATACGCGCAGAGCGGGGTCCTCGCGCAGCATACGCGAGGCGCGGGCACTGGCCGGATGTGCCAGGGCAATGCCAGGATCAGCAGCCGCTGCGAATTCGTCGCGGCAACGCCACAGCAGGTAGGTCGCCCCTATTTTGCGAGCAGCATCCTGGACGGCGATATCGGCGAATAACCGCGCTAGCCGCCGAGCGGCATCGGGGGCCACTCGTCGTCGCTGCGTGCTACCTGGGTGTTTTGATGCAGTACTCCGATCAAGACCAGCACGCACCTGGGCGGCAACCAATTGCGGACTCCACACCGCCAACCACATGCGAAAATCCGCTGACTCTTCAACCAGGATGTGATCCTCATCGGGATGGAGAAAGAGAAGATCGCCTGGTACCAACTCGGTCCGCTGGCCATCAATGATGTAGACGGCCTTGCCTTCTACCGCGAGATTAACCTCCAGTTCATCGTGGCAGTGCGGATAGAGCATGCGTCGCCCGGCGCGGTGGTGCCAAACTTGGCTTCCCGCTTCTCCGACGATGGACAACCGTTCGCGCATGCCGGAAAACGCTCAGCAGAAGTCGGTTCAAGGCAAGCAGCGATCTGAGTGAGTGCCTAAGCTTGCCATCATGAACAACCACATTGCCTTCTCAGACACCGATTGGATGCGCTTGGAGCGCGATTGGACGGCGTGGTGGAATCACGACCTCGGCCGACCGTTGCTGATGGGCGCCACCACCGCGCCCGCCACACGCCAATTACCATCGTGGTGGGATGGCCGCCAATATAGCTGCATTCCCACTGATGTGCCGGTTGAGGCCATCGCAGAGCAGGCCTGGGACGAGTTGACCCGCTCGACGTTTCATGGCGATGCGTGGCCGAAGCAGTGGTTGAATTTCGGGCCCGGAGTCGCGGCTGCGTTCCTCGGTGGCAAACTCGAACCCTCAGCGCGAACAACGTGGTTTTACCCAGGAAAGTGGGCCAGCGTACCGTTGGCTGACATCTGTCCTGAGTTCGCCGCCGATGAATTCTGGTGGCGACGGATCACTGCCCTGACCCATGCGTTCCGTGAACGCTTCGCTGGTCGGGCCCAGGTTGGCTTCACCGACATTGGCGGTGGGCTCGACATCGCAGCTAGCCTGCGCGATACACAACAACTGCTCATGGACCTCCTCGACGATCCGGATGCGGTCGGCGAACTCGCCGCTGCCATTACGCCACTGTGGCTGCGCTACTATCGCGAACAGTGCGACGCGATTATGCCCGCCGGTCGCGGTTCTAGTCCGTGGGCACCGATCTGGAGTCCGCAACGCTGCTACATGCTGCAGTGCGACTTCTCGTACATGATCAGCCCCAAACAGTTCGCTCGCTGGGTGGTTCCAGATCTAACCGCCTGCTGCGCCGAGATGGAGCACGCTTTCTATCATCTGGATGGCAAGGGTGAAATTCCCCATCTGGATCACCTGCTGGCCGTGCCCGGTCTCAAGGGCGTGCAGTGGATCTCCGGCGATGGCCAGCCTCCGTCCGGTGACCCTACCTGGTGGCCGTTGCTGCGGCGCATCCGCGATGCCGGTAAATTGGTTCAACTCTACATGCCAGCGGATTGCGCACTTCGTCTAGCCCGAGAGGTGCCGCTTGACGGATTCGCAATCTGGACGCAAGCCGAAAAAGGTGCCGATACAGCAGGTCTTTTATCAGAAATACAGCGAATAAATGCACCGTTGAACTGCGCCACCATGGTCACGGTCTGATCAGCCTAGATTGCCCCGTTGAAATAGCCCAAGGCAACCGCAGAGGCGCCGAGGTCGCAGAGGAGAGAAAAATAGCATTGTCATTCTGCGGGTGATCGTCACCAGAAATAACAGTGTCTTTCAACCGCAATCCTCTGCGGCCTCCGCGCCTCTGCGGTTGCCTTGAAAGGGGTAATCAAGGATCAGCCTGATCGTGAACGATAAGCGCTTGGGGTCATGCCAGTGAGTTTGCGGAATACCTTGGTGAAATAACTGGGATCGGCGAAGCCAACTTCAAGCGACACGTCTAATGCGGAACGGCCATGCTCGATGAGTTCCTTCGCCCGATCGATCCGCGCACGATTGAGCACGTCGTTGAATCCGCGTCCAGCATGGGTCTTGATCAAGCGGGTCAGCCGTTGCGGTGACACGTCAATCGCCGCGGCAACCGCATCGCGACCGAGCTCTTCCTCGCAGTGTTCGTTGATCCAGCGCAGCGCACGCTGGTACACTTCGTCTTCCGGATCGCGGCGATGCACGCTTTCGAGACTGTCGAAGATCGCCTCCAGCGTGCGCCGCAACCAGCGCGCGAGTTCTTCTTCGTCACGAATGGCACCAACCGCCAGCAGGTCGATGCCGCCACCCAGCAGCACATCACGACGTCCACCTGCCTCGACCGCCGTACGCAGCAACATGACCACGAGTTCCAACAGCAGGGCCTTCGCCCGCTCGACGCTGCCGCCAGCCTGATGATAGATGCCGGTCAGCATACGGTTGAGGATGGCACGCGCCGGTCCACGGCCGCCGGAGCGCACGGCTGCCAGCAACGAGGCTTCCTCGCGCACATAGGTTGCTGCAAGTCCTTCAAGTCCACCGCGCTTGAGCGCATGCAGGAACGCGGCGCGCTGACGCTCACGCTCGTGTTGCTCGCGCGCGCGTTCCAGTAGCGCTGCATTGGTGTGATTGCCCTGCTCCGCTAGCTCGCGCAGGGCAGCACAGGCAGCGCGCATGTTGAGCGCCGGCTCATCAAGGCCGCGTGGAAACAACGCACTCTCGCTGATCAACGCCACCAGGCCGCCGCTGACTCGGGCGTTGGTCATGAGTGGCACCGCCCAGCAGAAGGTGCCCGCTGAATCGACGACACTGGGCTCGCCCCAGCGCAGGGCTTCGTTTATCGCGTGCGCTGCCGTCGCTGGCGTAAAACTAGCGGGCCAACGTCCGTGCATCGGCTTACCGGCAGGATCGCAGGCCACTAACTCGGTTGCGGCCCAAGCGACCCGCCAGCGCTGGCGCAGTTCCCGAAAGACAGCAGCTGAGAGCAGAGGCGCGGCCACTCACGCAGGCTAGCTAGATCAGCAACGACGCCAACGGTGCTGCTGCTTACGCCGCCGCCTGCCAGATCGCGCCATCCGCCCGCCACACCTGCCCGCCAACGCAGGTGGCGACTGCCCGCCGCAGGTGCGCGAGATCACTGGCTGGACTAGCGGCAAAAGCCGCGAGATCAGCAGGTTCGCCAATCGCGATGCGACCACCAGGAACACCCCACGCCCGCCGTGGAGCACTGGTCGCGGCCGCCAAAACCGCTGCAACCGGGATGCCCGCCTCGTGATAGGCGGCCAAGTCGTCATGCAGACCGTCGCCATGACGCACACCCAGACTGCCTGCATCTGAACCAGCCAAGATCACCGTGCCGCGACGATGCGCCGCGAGGAGATTCGCCCGGTGCTGATCAAGAATCTTACCGAGCCCGACAACGCCATCGGGACCAACGCCGCAGGTGTCGGGATGATCGCGTACCCAAGCGACCGGAATCCAGGTCGGCGTCCACGCCACGCCGCGCTCGGCCATGCGATCCAAGAGCGATGCATCGAGGAAGAATCCGTGTTCGACCGATCCGATGCCTGCCTGCACGGCCAGCTCAAGACCATCGCGTCCACTGACGTGGGCGACGGTCGGCTTGCCGAGTTCCTGCGCGGCCTGACACATCGCGGTCAACTCAGCGAGGTCGAACTGCGGGCCACCCTTCACCGCCGCTGCGGCAAAGTCGATAATGCCGGTCAGCACGACCTTCACATCGTCGCTACTCTGCCGCGTGCGCACAGCCGCCGCTGCGGTCGCGGCGTCGGTCACCTCTTCGGCCATGAACGATCCGTAGCGGCCTTTGCGACGGATCGCGACACCAGCCGAACGCACAACTGGTAACGCTGAACCAGCAGCCTCGGCCCGCAGCGCGTGGTTGATGCCCCACTTGTCGCCGCAGTCGCGCACCAGCGTGACGCCTGAAGCGCGTAGCCGTTCGAGATTCCGTCGCCCAGTAGCCAGGAACGCCTCGCGACCCGCGTCCATGTAAGCCTGTCGTTTGACGGTGTCGAATTCGTGTCCGTCGAGAAACAGATGCGCGTGGCTCTCGACCAATCCAGGGGAGAGAAACCCCACCGTCAATGTCTGCGCGTGGGGAATATCAATCCGGCCATCATGTACGGCGACAATCGTCGCGCCATCGACGACCACCGTCACTGGTCGATTGTGCAGCGCCGTGCCGTCGAACCAAGAATCAGCTACGATGGCGAACATGATCAGGCCGCCTTCTCAATGGGCGTGGCGAGCTTGTAGAATGCCTTGAGTCCACGCAGCGCCTCGAATCCGTCCTCTTCCGCGATGAATCCATCGAAAGCGACCAGCGCAGGATGACCTTCCGGCAGCACGCGGTAATCACGACCGGCAGTGGCGAGACTCATGTCCAAGCCAGCCGGTACGCAGCGAGTGAGGAACGCGCATTCCAACGCCAAGCCCAGCGGCATGCCATCGATGGTGCGCTTGGGCAACATGATGCCGACATTGGATAATCCGACCGACATGTGCACGCCGCGCAGCTGCGGATCAGCGCCAAGCCGACGGATCGATTCGACCGCACAACGCGTCAGCCCTTCCGTGTCGCTGGCCATCGGGCCAACGGAGACGTCCAGGATGCAATCGCCAAGCGCGAGATCGGGATGCTCAGCACGTGCTCGCTTGATGACACGAAGGGCGGTGGCACACACGTCATCGGCGCTGCGATTGGGGACCGGCGATCCATCCACCATACGCTCCGAGACCATGAACAGCACGTTGGCGCGGTACTTATTCCGTAAGCCCATCATCTCCCAGCGCGTCTCAGCGACCGAATTCATGATCGGCGCGCGACCTTTCGCTTTTGCCGGATCATAGGCCGCCAGTGCGGCTGCCTGGACTTTGGGATCTGGTGAATCCAACGACAGCGGCACATCGACGACCTGCTGCACTGCACGAATCAGTTCGCACAGGAAGGTGGCGTCTTTTTCGCCCGCACAGCCGGCATTGATGTTCAGCAAAGGTGCACCCTTGGCCACCTGACTAACCGCGAGTTGCTGCAGGCCAGCGAGGTCCTGAGCCTCGAGCAGTTTTTTCGAGGAGACGAAGCCAGGATTGAGGCGTTCGCCGATGATGGTCAAACCGGGGAATGGCATGGGATCTCCGAATGGTGCGGGAGGGAGTTGCGGACGTCAATGAGCGCCGTGTGGTCGGCGCCGAAGAGCATGAGATGCACACCAGCGACACCGGGAATGGCCCGCGCCTGCTGGCATAATTCAATCGCCGTCTGGACGCCGACCGCGCGCAGATCTTTGGCCGCAGCCAAGCGGGCAGCAAATCCGGGATCAACGCTCACACCGGCGATGCGGTGGAGATGAGCCAGTGCCTTGGCCGACGTCACCACCGGAATACCAGCGATGATGGCGACGCGACGCGGCAAATCCTGGGCCCGGGCCAAGGTCATGAATTGGTCGAGTCGCTTCATTTCGGTCAAGACCTGGGTCTGAGCAAACTCGGCGCCGCAGTCAGCCTTTTGGCGCAAACGGCGCACTGGCACATCAATCGGGTCCGACAACGGATTGATCGCGCAACCGAGGAACGGCCGCGCGGGCTGCGCCACCTCTTCGCCGGTGTGAAAAATCCGCGAGCGATCGCGCAGATGCCGCGCCTCGTAGAGCATCAGCGAACTGTCGAGATCATAGACCGGCTTGACCATGGGTGTGCCAACGCGCCAGTCACCGGTGAGGCACAACAGATTGTTAACCTTGGCGTGCGCCAGCGAGAGTAGTTCGCCAACAAACGTCGTACGTGTGCAGTCGCGCGCGGTGATCTGGGCCACTGATTCGATCCCGAGATCCTGGAGTTCACGCGCGACGACGCTGGAAGGCAGCGACGGATTGCCTGAGAGATACGCGGTGGCGTTGACCGCATCGAAGTGTCCGCGCAGCCCAGCCGCCTCGCGGCGCAACCGGCTCATGTCAGACCCGCGCGGAGCGCGTACCTCGGTGGTGACCACAAACTGTCCAGCGCGCAATGCCGCTTCTAAACGTGATGCGGTTCGCGGTTCACCATCAGCCCAACCTGCGTTGGTCAACGCCGGCAGCGGATCACGGCAGCCTCGGTCGGCACCGGTGTACGCGTTGATCACGCTGGCGCTGCCAACCAAGGCATGGTTGATCGCCGGCATGATCGGAGCCTGCTCAACTCGTCCGCCATGACGACGAACATGGATGCGAACGTGGATGCACGGCCGATCGGGATAAACTTCGCAGCGTGACCCCAGGGTTCCACCGCACGGACCATTGCGCAGACCCTTCGGGCAACGCATCGGGCAGGTCATCGCATTGGCGCGCAACACGCACTGTCCGCACGAGCGGCAACCGAAGGTAACCCCCTTCAGCAGGCTTTCGCAGCGATCAACCAGGGTGCGGATCATGGTGGGACTCTAGCACATCCGCAGCGGTCGCCGCTGGCGATTGGCGACGGCTTCTGGCACTTGGCAATGGGTCTGAACTGGCGTCGCCTTTCACCGTGGAAACCTAAACAACGTGATCCAAGGCAACCGCTGAGGCGCAGAGGCCGCTGAGATCGCAGAGGAGAGGGCGATAGGACGATTTCCCAGCAGGTGATTGGCAGCAAGAAACAGCTGTATCGCCTAACCTACTTCCTCTGCGACCTCTGCGGCCTCTGCGCCTCTGCGGTTGCCTTGAGGATTGTTCAAACGCCGGCTTGAGGTTACATGCGCAGATTATGCCGCTGATCGTTGTTCCAATGGTTCAGCGCTGAGGCCGATCGCCTGGTACGCCATCTCGATCCAGCGGCGAATGCGCCAGGGCTGCTGTTCGACGGTGTGCGTGTCCTTGAGGATGATCTCAATGCGCGCCCGATCAGCCAAGGACGCGGTGTGCGCAAGATCCTTGCGGATCTCTTCCTCGTGGAAACCAGCGCAGACGAGGGCCGGGTTCGGCTTGCGGCTGAAAATCACCTTGCCCTGCAAACGTTCGGCGCAGATGTCCTGATCCGACCACGGTGAAACCGACACACGGCGCAACTTCGGAATATATTTCAAGATCGCATCGAGGCGCTGGTGGATTGGTTCGCAGCAGCCGTAACCGACGAGGCCAAAGCGATCGGTGAGCGGAATCTGGAATGGGAGAATGTGGCGCTCGAACATGCGCGGACTCACGCCAACGGTTTCTTGGCTCTCAGAAAACCCCCACAGATCCTGGGCGCGAACGCGACCTGAGAATTCGCCAGACGGCAATTCCGTCGTCGAACCGTAGCCGCCTGAGCACACGAATTCACTGCCGTTATTCAGATTAAATCCGCCTTGCGCTTCAAACTGGTCGATCAAACCCATGTAATCATCGCGCAAAAATCCCATCAAACGGTGGACACCGTCGGGATCTTCGGCGAGGGCAGCGAAAAATGGCTCCATGCCGTACAGCTTGATCGCTTCAGATGTCAGACCCATGGTCCAAAATGGCATCCCGCGCAGTCGTGGCGCCAACAGATCACCGAACATATCTCCAGCTAACGTCAGATGGTCGCGAGTCTGCAGATGATCCACCGTCACCGTGCGATGCTGTAGCTTCTCCATGTCGCCATCAAGATTGTGGAGCGGTGCTTCCCACACATGGCTTCCGCGATTGGCGCCGTGATGATAGGGAATATCCACCCCATAGCCCGACCAGGCGATGCTCACGCCGACATCACAATAAGGATCAATCGCACCATCGTCGCGAAGCTGCTCCCACCAGTAGATCTTGCGCCGCAATTGAAATTCCCAGCTCTGCAACAGGGGATGGCTGGTGGTTTTCCCAACCGCGTCCGGAATCAGCTCGACCCATGAGCCTTCCGGCGACACCAACACCAAGGGACGATCACCGCGAAGCGCCGTGTGCTCGCGCAGGCGCAACCGCCGCGCCGGCATGTCGGGATGATCTGCGATCTCGCGCACCCGGGCAGCGAGTGCACGTAACGTCATGCGGTCCTGGACGGTTGGGATGGGGCAGGATTCGCTCATATGGTTCCTTCGTCAGCCAGGGCCAGCAGGGCTGTCATGCTCGCAGTATAGCACGCAACCCCCCGTCGCGTACATCCGCTGTGGCGGATCCTAGGTACGCCGAATTGGAATACATCACCATGGTGCGATGATTCCAGATGGGGCAATACAGGCTGGTTGGGCCATCTGACTCAAACGATGGTGGCCGACCACGATCCTGATGCAGGTAGGTTCGATGTTCTCGACCATCGAGGTAGTCGCGATTCCCCTAACGTCTTCGTTACTCCCATTGTTTGATGTTCATGCCGTGTTGAACATGCCCACAGCCCACCCACCAGTGCTCGTCAGACCTCTATTCCCTCAGGCCAGCGTGACACCAAACTCGTGAACAAAGTACATGCATCTCCGTTTACCAGGTGCCGAGGTCCCTGCGATGCCCATCTCCCGACGATGCATCGGCGCTCATCGCCTGATCCTCGTCCCCATCGCACTGGCCTTGTTCCTACCAGCGGACGGCGTTGCTGACGATGCTGATCTCCTGCTGCTACAACACGGTCATCAAGCATGGATCAGCACGAGCGAACTGCTGGTAGAGCGGAAAGAATTCATTCAGGGCGATCTTGCCGTTGCTGCCCGATCACCTGATTGGCGAGTACGCACGTTCGCCGAAGTAATCCGGCTGCAAAGCATGGAGCCGCAAGTCTTCGCCGACGAATCGGCACGGATCACCAATTTCCTTCACATGTATCTGTCAGCGATAGGCAAGCAGGCAGGCCCGGTGCCTGCCGATCAAACCACGTTCACTCAGATCGGGCGCAGCAACGAGTCTCAACTCCCCTATCCACTCATCAAACCACCAAAGCATTTTCCGCCGCAACACATCCCCTGGCCGGTCCTGGCCCATGCGATGCTGACAGGAAACGAGATTCAGCGGAGTATGGCCAATCTCATCTTCTGGTCGGAACCCCGGTTGGAACTGATCGGCCCCGCCTGGCGGTGCAATGCATACAGGCATGCCGATGAGTGGCTGTTGGAGGAAGCGATTCTGGCGCTTGGGCCAGCCGCCATCCCGTTTCTGCAAGAGCAACTGCATGCGGGGACTCCAAATCGTCCCGCGCTGCACCGGGGCATGGCATCTCGTCTGCTGGCGGCTTTGGGCGATCCAACGTGCTTGGCTGAGTTTCGTAAACGCCTGCGACTGCCGCCACCGCCAATGCTCAGTGACCAGGAAAATCGCGGGACGATGTGGTTGGACGAAGATGCATTGGCAGGCCTGGAGGTTCTCGCCAAAGCCCAGGATCCCGAATCACTGCCTCTGCTCATTGATCGATTCGCAGACTATCTGATCAATGGACGGGACGCTAGCTTTGACAATTCATCAGGACGAAAATCCACCGGCGCCGACTTTCCGGATGATCCCGCCAGTCGGGTACATCCAAGTCAGCGCTGCCACGTTGATCGGATGGCCGAAGCACTGGCTTATTATGGTCCAACCGTCGTACCATTACTCGAAGCAACTTTAAAATCCTGGAGCGCAGATGCGGTGGCCGGCAGCAACAGGACCATGTCCATTGCTACTATGCAGGCTCACATTGGCTGGTTACAGGCCAACACGGACGGAGAACGACGGATCGCCGCCATGCGCTGGAATCTCGCGCGCCAATGGGATCCACACCTACTGCTCGAACTGCGTCGGATCACCGGAGAGAGTCTCGCTCCATACGTGCTCAGGAACGGTTTGATCGCCAAGGGAGCTTACATTGGCGACTTCAATCAACTTCGTGAGCGTCAACTTGATGCCCTCCGAATCCTAGCCACGTCCGGTGATGTCACGCTGGTGCCCATTATCGATGACTGGATTCGTTCGCATCGCCAGCGTTACGCGATGAAGACTGCCGAGCTTGAGAGCGAGCGCGGTCCAGGAACTGTCGATGCGCAACTGCTCCGCGAGCAAGCAGGCGCGATGCTGGCTGATAACTCGGTCACCGCTAACCTACTGGCAGTAGACGAGGGACTACTGGCCCTCATCAGGATTGGGGGACCAACGGCGATCACCGCCCTGCGAACCACGTTGGCCGACAAGCCATGGTCCGCGCTCGCCGAGGCAGGCATCATGCTGCTGGAAGATCGACGCGATGAGCTCGTTCGTCGTGTGAACGACAAAGATTCTCAGATTGCGGAAGCTGCTGCCCAGGCTCTATGGATTGCCAAATCGATTGCTGCGCAGCCAGGGCTGATCGCCGGAGCGGCTCGCCGCCGTGGGGAGAATCATCACCTTTGGTTAGAACGCGCGGCGGAGCTCGGCCCATTGGCTCCGGCAGTTGACGCCATACCGGCCGCGGCCCGGAGCGACCTGCGCCTACGTACCCTCTGCGCCGCAATCCTAACCGAAGCAGCCGATCCAACAGCCGCAACTCAAGCGCGACGCGTTATGCTTGATGCTGCCAACCAGGTTAGCCGCATGCACGTCTGGGGGACCGGCCTCATTGTTGGCACTGCCAGAAATCTCGTGAAGCCGAACACCGCCACAACTGAACCGCAACTCACTCTCGTTGCTCGGCCGCTGCTGGAGGCTGAATGTCTGTTCGGTTCCGGCGTCATTCGACGCGGCATAGCGGCCAACGCGTTGGCCGCCTTGGGCGACGAGCGTTCGATCCCCATCATCGCCGCCTCGGCTGACATGGGAGCGCCTGGCGGCAGCAACCCCGTGGTGCCAGCACTTGAAGCCTTCGGCCCGCGCGCAGCAGCCCAAGCCGCTGCGGTACCTCGGCTCATTCCTGCCCAAGCCGACACGGGATTATCCGTCACTAATCACCGCTATAGCACACAGGTATTAGCTGATCTCGGTGATATTCGCGCGGTAGAGCAAATCCTGGAAGGACTCAAGACGTCAGCTGCCGACCGCAACCTGAACGACTGGGACCATCGCGTGCATGTGTACCTGCAAGCGGCGGAGAAATGTACAGATGATCGGCTCTTAGAATCCTTGTTGGACATCGCCCAAGAAAGCCGGCATGAGTATCTAGCCAAGATGGCGCTGCTGCAACTCGGTCGCTACGCCGATCCCCGCGGTGAAGCTCTCTTGATGAATGCCTTCGCAGCAGGCTGCAAGAAAGAGGGCATCGCACGGAACGACACACTGAATATGTATGTGACCCAGGCGTTGATTGATCGCTGGGGGCCAGCAGCCCTGGATCGTCTCCTTGCCTTGACGCAATCCGGTAACCCGCGGCGACGTGGCATGGCATGTTATGCACTTGCTGATCTGTCCGAAAAAAACCGCTTTGAATCCGTGTATCATCTGAAATGGCCCATCCCTTTCCCCGCTCGAGACAATGCGGCAGATCGAACCCGTGAACTGACGTTGCCCATCTTGATCGCTGCATTACGGGATCCAGATCTGACAACGCAAGGCATGGCGGCCGACGCCATGACAACCTTCATCGGAGGCGAAGACGAACAGGCGCTAGAGATCCAGGGAAAACGCACGATCACTCGCCCAGCAGTCGTCGGAGATCGGCGCGGCATCCCAGCCTTGACCGCGTGGCTGAAGGCCGGCAACGAACCAGACTATCTCATTGTTGGATGCTTGGCTCGCGAAGGCGATCAGGCGGCAGGACAAGCCATGCTGGGTTCGCTCGCCCGAGGTAGATCCTGGCTGAACACGAATTGTAGTGACGGCATCCTGCGAGCCATCGGGCGACTCCAACCTCCGGGCGCAATCGCAGCCCTGGAACAGATCGCCATGGAATTGCCCATTTCCCGCTACGACCGTTGCAGTTTCAGTGCTCTTGATGGATTGGCGCTCCACGGATCCGCTGGGATGGAATCACTCAATCGCCTCCAGCGCATCATCACCACCCATCGCATGCGCGCATACATCGCGGACTTGCTGAGCAAGAGCAGAGCGCTCGACATCAAATTGACGCGGCAGCAACTCGATGCCTGTTTCTCCGATACAGACGCCGTGGAGTTCAACGACAACAGCAGTGCTGAGCAGGCAAAAAACGCACGCGAAGGCACTTGCATCACCTTCCTGCGTGCTCTGACTCGTTGTGACAGCGAAGCTGCCCGATTGGCATCGGCCTCGCTGCTTCGCAGCGGCTCGGACGATCTAATCCACATGACCTTGCAAACGTTGTCGTGCGGGAAGATGTATCACAGCAAATAGATCCACAGTGCCCTAATTCCACGAATGCATGGCGACTTCCCGACCTCCGGACCGCCGTGGTCAAGATGAGACTTTGCCAAACGCGGCTTGCCTGGACTGCTCATAGCGACTACGTGGACGACCAAGGAATCCCTATGACCGATCCCGTACCTGCTGGAACTGCACCGCTCGGCATCACTCTTGAATCCGGAAAAACCTATTGGTGGTGCGCCTGTGGTTTATCGCAGTCGCAACCGTGGTGCGATGGACGCCACAAGGGTACCGGCATCACGCCATGCAAGACAGCCGTACAAAAAAGTGGCGAATGCTGGATGTGTACCTGCAAAGCAACCAAGAGCCCGCCGTTCTGTGATGGCTCGCACAACCAACTGAAACCGTCGTAACGCCTTCACCGTTTTCGCCGGCGGCGCTGCGACGATGATGATCCGAGTTCCGCGGCCATGCCCGCTCGCCAGCGGCCAGGCGTTGAACCGGCAAGGCGGCGAAAGATGCGATCCAAGCAGGCCGTCGAGCTGTAACCCACCGCATCGGCAGCCTCGCGGACAATCATGCCGCCAGCGATCAAGCGCTGTGCTTCGGCAAGCCGCAAGCGCTGGAGATGCGCCACCGGCGAATGGCCTAAAGCCGTGCGAAATAAGCGGCGAAATTGCGCCTGGCCAAGACTGCAACTGAGCGCGAGCTCGGCGATGCGGAGCGGATGCGATAAATCCAAACCCATAACCGCCAGTGCAGGACTGATGCGCGATAACGCCTCCGCCGAATGTGCATCCGGTAACACACAATGCGCGCCAGCCCGTCGTGCGGACGCAACCAGGGCCGATGCGACGAGGGCGTTGACTGCGACCTGCCAGCCAGGAACTCGTTGTGCATCTTCGCGACACGCCTCAGCCAATTGTTCGGCAACGCCATCGCTGTCGCGCAGTTGAATCGCCGGAGGCAATCCGGCAGCGATCGCAAACGGAACCCCGCCGCTCGCATCCGCTCGATGAGCCAGAACAATCAGGCGCAATGGTTCCTGCGCGTCGGTTTCGGCCTGCAGCCAACTGCCGCGCACGGCATAGATCAGCCGACGCGGCGCGATCGAGAACCAGTGTCCATTAACGGCGGCGCGGCCGCGACCGGCAAGCGGCAGCAACAGCATGTCATGGCGCTGACGTTTGAGCGGGATGCGCCATGCCGGCGTACACTGATAGATCACGGCGCTTGCCAAGTTAATCGTCAGCCCCGCCAGCACGCGCGCCAATTGCGGCGTCGCCTCGCTGTTGCGGGCTGGAAATTCGGTCTCGATGTGAAACTGCGGGGTCTTCTGCGGCACACGGATAGAATTACCGTATGATCGAATCGGTCAACCTGATGTTCGATATTAGGTGTTGGCCTCTACCTCACGTTTTTAGCATGACAGCAGACACCACGCTGAAACAGACCTGGAGCACCGACCATGACCGATCTCAAGCCCCTCCATGACGCCGTCGTTGATGGCGACGCCAAAACCGCCAAGGCACTGACCGATGCCGCCCTGAAGGCTGGAGTCGGCCCCAGCGACCTGCTTGGCAAAGCCTTGATCCCGGCCATGGACGAGGTCGGTCGCCGCTTTGAGTGCAACGAGTACTTCGTCCCCGAGTTGCTGATCTCGGCTCGTGCCATGAAGGGTTCGATGGAATTGATCCGTCCGCTTCTGGCCAAGGGCGGCATCCAGCCAATCGCCAAGGTTGCGATTGGAACCGTCAAGGGCGACCTGCACGACATCGGCAAGAACCTGGTCGCGGCCATGCTCGAAGGCGGCGGATTCGAGATCATCGATCTCGGTGTCGACGTGGCGCCGGAGAAGTTCGTCGCTGCGGTCGCCGAGAAGGGCGCCAACCTCATCGCCCTCTCAGCACTCCTCACCACGACGATGCCGGCGATGAAAGACACCCTGGCTGCCCTCAACGCCGCTGGCGTGCGTGGCAAGGTCAAGGTCATGATCGGTGGCGCGCCGATCACCGAGGCATACTCCAAAGAAATTGGCGCCGATGGCTACAGCGACAACGCGAGCGCCGCCGTGGCCCTGGCTCGTCGTCTCGTCGCCAAATAAATCAGCACGCGGGAAACCGCTTCCAGATCCTAGCCTATAGTGGACCTTCGCATGACCGGAGTCACCGAGGCATGACGCATAATCGCCTGTTCCTAGTTGGCTGCACCGTTTTCACCCGCGAGCTCAATGCCGCGATCGCCGCGTCCGAACGCCAGGTAGACGCCGTCTGGCTACCCAAGGATCTGCACGACCGCGGTGGCAAAGACATGATGCGGGTGCTGCAAGAACGCTGCGATCAGGCGGATCCTGCCCAGCATGATGCCATCGCTCTGGGCTATGGCTTGTGCAACAATGGCCTGATTGGACTGCGTGCCCGCGCGCTGCCGATCATCGTCTATCGTAGTCATGATTGCATCGGCTGTCTGCTTGGTTCGCGCAAACGTTACGAAGACGAGTTCCGCGCCCAGCCAGGAACGTATTGGTACTCAGCCGGGTGGATTGAACGTGGTAAGAACAGTTCACCGCTGAGTGCACCCGAGGTTCCCAGCGCCGATGATCCCCAGTGGTTGAAGATGGTCGCCAAGTATGGCGAAGATAACGCCCGCTTTTTGTGGGATGAAATGCGCGCGCAGACGGCGCACTACACCCGACTCGCCTACGTGGATACCGGCATCGGCCCACAAGATCGTTTTGCGGCCGAAGCCGAGCGCCGCGCCACGGAACGCGGCATGACCTTCCAACGTATGACCGGCGATCCGGCGTGGATTCGCGCCCTCATTGATGGACCGTGGGATGACGAACGCTTCCTGACCATCAAACCCGGCGAACAGATTGTTGCTCGTTATGATGGAACCCTGGTTGGGGCAGAGGCATCGTAATGGCAACGATCCGGCTCCTCCCCGGTGAACGCACCATCACTGTCGCTCCTGGGACTCCGTTACAGGATGTACTATTTCCGCATGGCGTCGAATTCCCCTGTGGTGGTCGGGGAACCTGCAAGGCCTGCCGCGTCCGCGTCCTGACCGCGGCACCCGATCCAACGGCAACTGACCTACAGTCGTTCACGCGCGAACAAATTGCTGCCGGTTGGCGGTTGAGCTGCCGCATGTTCGCCACTGACGGCATGGGGCTTGAGCTCGGACGCTGGAGCTCGCCGGTACTGGCCGACGACACGCCGGTGAAGGTCGAACCACGTGAAGGCTTCGGCATCGCGATTGATCTGGGAACAACCACGCTGGTGGCCCAACTCGTTGACCGTCGCGACGCCAGCATTTGTGCGACGCGCACGGCACTGAATCCGCAAGCGCAACACGGTGCAGACTTGATGACCCGGATTGATTTCGCCCTTCATGGCGGCAGCGAGATGCTGCGCGATAAGATCCGCAATCAGCTGGGCACGATGATCAACGACCTCGCTAAGGAGGCGTCCGCTCCGATCAAAATGGTGACCGTGGTCGGTAATACAGCGATGCACCATCTGTTTGGTGGCGTCGATGTGCGCCCATTGTCCGAGCCGCCGTATCGCCCGGTTAACGATCATTTGCTTGAGTTTACCGCCAGCGAGTTGGGTTGGAGTCTGGGTGACTGTCCAGTGCATGTCCTTCCCTGCCTCGGTGGGTTCGTCGGATCGGATCTTACCGCGGGCATCATCGCTACGCGTCTGCATGAGTTGCCGGGGATGAATCTGCTGATCGACCTGGGCACCAATGGTGAACTGGTCTGCGGCGGCAAGGATGGGCTTGTGTGCGCCAGCACGGCTGCTGGGCCAGCGTTCGAAGGCACCGGCATTTCGATCGGCATGCGTGCAGCCACCGGAGCCATTGGCAGCGTGCGTACCGAGAACGACGCCCTCGTGCCGGAAGTTCTCGGCGGCGGCGCTGCGCGCGGCATCTGCGGCAGCGGGCTGGTTGACGCCATTGCCGGCGCACTTGATCTCAAATGGATTGTTCCATCAGGTCGCCTGCAGCGCGGCCGCAGCGACATTCCGGTTGCTCCCGGACTTGCGTTACAAGGACTGGATGTGCGCCAATTGCAGCTCGCAAAAGGTGCGATTGCCACCGGCATTCACCTCCTGTGCAAAGCGCGCGGCGGAAGCGTTGCTGATTTGCGCACCGTTTATCTCGCTGGGGCCTTCGGCAATTACATTCGCATCGCCGCCGCTGTGCGCATCGGCCTGCTGCCAGTCAATCCCGCGATTGTTCTGCCTGCGGGCAACACCGCGTTACTCGGCGCACGACTCGCACTCAACCACGACGATCATCGCTATGGCGAAATTCGAAATCACACTCACCACATCGAACTCAAGATTGATCCATCCTTCGATGATACGTACATTGATGCGATGGGATTTCCGTAAACCTACATTGCTCAGTTGAAACATCCCAAGGCAACCGCAGAGGCGCAGAGGCCGCAGAGATCGCAGAGGAGAGCGATAGTGGATTGTCACCCTGCGGGTGAGTGGCGCCAGAAACAGCATTGACTCCTAACCCAAGCCCTCTGCGTAGCTCTGCGCCTCTGCGGTTGCCTTGAAAAGAGTAATCTGGGGTAAACGGTCGGAGCCATTGTTGGGTCAGTCGCGTTCGATCTTTGATGCTGCATCGTCGGGATAATGCGGATCGGGGCGCACATACAGATCCTCGTACTGGGCCAAGGCGGGAATGACCAGCGGAACCGGCCTGCCGTGGTGGAACACCGGTTGCCCGCGATCGCAGTGGTCCGCTTTCACGTAGCCGTTGATGTACAGACGGCGGAAATTGTCGGCCGTCGTATTGATTCCACCGCCGTGGACGGTGAACGGATTCCATACCGCGACGTCACCTGGTTCCATCTCAACATCGATCAATTGCCTACGGTCAGCTTCGTCCAAGCGTGCTGACACTTCCTTGGTTCCGTATTCAGAAGTCGCGCCGATCGTCCCCATGAGGTTACCACGGAGATGGCTGTAGGGCAGGAATTTCATCGCTCCGCTTCCCGACCAATGGCGATCAACCGCGATTCCGGTTTGAGCATAACTGTGATACAAATCGCGGAATTGGTGGGCTGGCGTACGCGAACGCACGTCCTGATGTAGCGCGAATGAATGGCCGGTTCCGGGAACCCGCCAGTGCATCTGGTTGGTGATCTGGTTGAGATGATCGCCGATCAACGGCTCAAGAATAGCCAGCATGCGTGGATCCGTACGAAACCGGTCCAGAACCGGATCGGCCCACGACTGCCACTGGCAACCGGTGATAAACTTACCGACCTGTTGATGCTCATGCAGCCAGATCACGCGATTGCGATGACGCCAGGTCTTGGGATGACTCATCCCTTCTTCGTAAGCGCGATTGAACGCCGCATCCAACGCCTGGATATCGCTCGGATTGAAAACGCGGCGGAGAATGGTGTAGCCCTTCGTCCAGTACTCTTCGCTCCAGCCATCGTGGAGAAAGTCGAGTTCAGTAGTGTGAGTAGTAACAGTGAGCATGTGTCGTCCTTGCTATGAGTTGTGTTTGTATTCTGTTCAGCCAAGTTCGTGGGCCGCACGGACCATGGCCAAGTAGTTCTCTGGCGGAACTGAATCGATGATCGAGTGGCTTGAGCACGCCACATAGCCATCGCCGAAACGCTCGATGTTTTCCGCCGTTGCACGATACACCTCAGCCGGCGTTCCGTGGCTAAGGATTCCAGCCACATTGATGTTGCCGATCAGCGCCAACTGTTGTCCATATTGAGCATGGATCTTGGCAATGTCATTGGGTCCAGGCTGAATGGGATGGGTCGCCTGCACACCCCATTCAGCCAAGTACGGCAACACCGACGACTGGTCGCCGCAGCAATGATTAATGATCGGGTGTCCAGTCGCCTGCATGGCGCGCACGATGCGCTCATAACGCGGCGCCCACAGTTTTTTGATGTGCTTGTGGCTGATGATCGGCCCGAGATTGGTTCCCAGGTCGTCGCCCAGATAGTAGAGGTGGAAGGAAAGATCCGCGATCGCCTCCACCACGGCAATGGCACCGTCAGTGAACATGTCGAGCATCTGTTCGATCATCTCCGGTTCATCGTAGAGCAGATACATGAACGACTCGATCTGCACCGGGCCGCAGGCGAGGTAGGTGCCGCTGAGTGGACCGCCGATGCGGGCACAAACGCCGACCCGCGTGCCTGCGACCGCTTCCAGATAGTCGAGCATCTTGCGCCGTGCATCCATCGGGTCGGTGAGCACGAGACGGCTGAGATCCGCTGGCGACATGACCACCGCGCGATTGTCGGCGATGGTGCAACTGCAGACGATCGCATCTTGCCCCGTACGCTGGACCAAGGCCACCGCATCCGACGGCGGCATCCCCCAGAACGTCTGGCTCGGACGTCCCAGAATGTGGCTCGTATTACGCTCGTTGAGCATGACCTCGAAATTCGGCGTTCGGTCGAGTTTTACCCGGCCCAAGGTCGAAAGCAGACGATCAATGTTGGGCGTGGTCCGGTTCATGATAACTCCGAGGTCGGGGTGGTGCCGCGTCTGATCTACGGTGGTCAGCTTGCCCACCTCGGCCCTGGCAACGTGGGGAATCCGCGCACACCATGGGGTATCGGCTCATCATGACTTCCTTCCACCTCGCCGACCGTCCTGCCTTCATTCCCGCCATCAGTCTCGGCGTTGAGCATTTTCCACGCTACATCAATCGGCGCGTCGAACTGAATTCTCACGATGTGGTGGAGATGACCCTGATCGTCGCCGGTAAAGGGACATATCATCTGAATGACGTACGTTTCCCAGTAGGTCCTGGCTCATTGTGCGTGGTTCATTTCGGTGAAGCGCACTGCCTGATTACCGACGATGACGGAATCGAACTCTACAATCTCTACGTGGATCCACGGCGGATGTCATTTCCGCCACTCGACGGACCACTACGCGAGGCGTTGACCCGGTTTCTGCCAATGCATCCGGCGTTGGCTCACCGCGCAAACCGCGTGGCTCATCTGACGTTTCGGGATGCAAACATCCCCAGCCGACATGTCCGCACGATGGCGTCAGAGATGTCGGCGCGCGCGCCTGGCTGGCAGCAAGCATTGGCTCAACTCAATCACTACTTCTTGATTGTATGCGCCCGCCAGGTTCTGAACCAAGGCGGATCATCACGACCGGTGAGCAGATCAAGCCAACTGCCGTCTCAGCTGTCGACCGTATGCGCGCATATCGACTACCATCTTCAAGAACGTCTGAGCCTACCGGGATTGGCTGACGTCGCAGGAATCAGTTCAGCGCACCTAACGCGTCTCTTCCGCTCCCACACCGGCCTCTCCGTCATCGGTTACGTTCGCCAACGTCGCCTCGAGCGAGCCATGGGATTACTGGCTTCGACCAACACCAGCGTGTCTGCCATCGCGCTGGATTGTGGCTTTGGCGATCTGTCGCATTTTCATCATCTCTTTCAGCGCGCTGTGCGCTGTACGCCAGCTGCCTACCGACGTCGCATGGGTGGCTAGCAGACCTTGCACCGGCTCGCGGAGATGCACTAGCAGTGGGAATGGCAGACGTACATTACCGATCCATGACTCCACTCGATCGGATGCGGGCAACCTGGCAGCGAACATCGGTAGATCGCATTCCATTCGTGCCTGCGATATATGAGCACAAGGCCGCGCTCCTCGGACGCGCGCCCGGTGATCTCTGTCATTCGGCGGAATTATTGGCACTCGGCGTCGACGCCGAAGTTGCCACCTACGATGCTGACGCCCTTGTTGTTGGCATCGACGTCTACAATGTCGAAGCCGAAGCGTTGGGCGTGCCGCTACGACCAAGTAACCCGGATGAAGTACCAGCGCTAGATGCGTCATCATTCGCTGCCAGCACGGATTGGGCGACGGTATTGCCTCCCGATCCGCTCCGCGCTGGACGCATGCCCATGCACGTTGAGGCCTGTCGGCGGGCAATGGCCGCCCACGGCAGTACGCGAGCCGTACGCGGTGCGCTCACTGGACCGTTGTCGTTGGCTGCTGGACTGACTGATTTCAGTCAGCTCTGCATCGATCTCCTCGAAAATCCCGAACACGTCGAAAGCATGTTGCGCTTGGGACTGCGCACCGCCCTGCGCTATGGCGAGGCCTTGGCAGCAACTGGCGTTGGATTAGTCGTGTTCGATTCGCGGTTAGCACCACCGTTTGTTTCCCCACGCATTTTCGACCGCATTCAACCGCTATATCGTGAACTGTTTGCTGGCCTGAACCGGATCTCACCACTACCCGTCGAACTCGTCATTGGTGGCAACACCACCGTCCTCGCAACGCGCCTCGCCAATCTTGGAGCTGGACAAGTGCTGTGCGATGCCGGTGCCGATCCGCAACGCTGGCGGACCGCCGTCGACGCGGCCGGAATCGCCCTCCGGGTTAACTTCAGCGCCGTATCTCTTACGCGGAACACCGAAACAGAGATCACCGCAGCAGCGCGCAAGCTACTCCACGATGCTGCCGGCCCCGGCTTGGTGCTAGGAACAGGCGTGGTTGATATGCAGACGCCGCCATCACGGGTATTGGCCGTGCGGCGGGCGGTTACCGACTGATCCGCTGACGCTTCAGCCAAACACCTGGTGCATGCGCTCGCAGTAATAGCGCACGGTGTCCCAGTTCGCATCGGGTGCGATGCGGTGGTCGGGGCAGGGGATGAAGCCACCCAGGGCGACCAACGGCTTCAGACGTTCGATTTCGACATCAACCGCTGCGTGATCATGACTGAACACGACCTTGTCCATGCCGCCTACGCCACGGACGCGCTGACCGTACTGCTGCCGCCAGGGCGCGATGCTGGCACGCCAGGTGCCGACTTCGATCGGGAACATGGTGTTGACGCCGTTATCCAGCCAGGTTCCAAGCAGCGCATCAATCTTGCCATCACAGTCGAGCGAGACGATGTCGATGCCATGCTGAGCCAGCAACGTGGTAATGCGGCGATAGTGCGGTCCGACCACGCGCGCGAACACCTTCGGCGAAACGAGTGGTCCACTCTTGTAGCAGATGTCCTCCCAGAAATGGGCGAAGTCGAACTTCGCACCACTGGCCAGCGCGTACTCGACTCCGCGATAGCAGAGATCGGCGTTAGTCGCTACGATTTCTTCGAACAGATCCGGATCATCGCCGACGAGATAGCTCAAGCCTTCGACTCCGACGATATTACGAATGCTGCCGATCAAACTACCGCAGAAAATGCCGAGATGGAAATCGCGTTTATCCGCACGCAGGAATTCAGATCCGCCTTGCGCGAACGGGACCCAATCGCCAGACGAGCGACGCACCTTGGCTTGATCAACCCGATCCGGATGCCATGCATAGCGGTGTTTGTAGTGTTCTTCCCAACTGGCGCGGTCCTTGAGGAGATGTTCGATTTCCGCTGGAATCGATCCAGCACCCGGAGCCTGTAGTTCGATCACGCCATCATTGTTGCGCACATGCTTGGATCCGTCTGGCAATTCGCGCACAACCGAACGACCGAAACCAGGCCGCAATCCGCTGTGAACGTGGAAACAGCTATACCAATTGAAATCGAAACCGAGGCGGCGCCCGATCTCGACATCGGCATCATTGCCATCCCCCCACGCCTTGGCTATGTCAGTTGGCAAGTGACCTTCAGCCGCCCATTTCTCCAGCGTTTCAGTCCAGTAGCCAAAGTTGACCACCGGGAGTTGGTCGTAGGGCTGGTAACGCAGGACGGCGAGGGCGTTGGCGCGACTGCTCAGTTTATTGGATGTATGCATGTCAGCAGCATAGGCGGCACACGCCCACGCAATGGATGCCTATACGACGGGCCTGCACCATTGTACGACGAAGGTCATGCGAGTTGCCCTGTCGGTCAATTACCGGGGCAAAATCGTACGCGTTCCGGTGCGAATCAGCAGTGCAACCTGGCGCCAACTCGATCATGATGCCCCCATGACCCCTCTGCAGCGTTATCAATCCATGCTGACCGGCGGCACCCCGGACCACCTGCCCCGCATTCCTATTCTGATGCAGTTTGCTGCCGAGCACATTGGTTCGAACTACGGCGCATTTGCCAGCGACCACCGCGTCTTGGTCGAGGCCAACATCGCCTGCGCCGAGGAGTTTGGTTTCGAGCAGGTCAGTTGCATCTGCTACGCGCGCGAGGCAGCCGCATTCGGAAATGAAGTAGAGTTCGTCAACGACGGTCCGCCACGTTTCCGCCACTACGTCCTCGAAGATAATCGCGACATCGCGCAGTTGTCGGCACAGCCACCCGAGGAGTGCCCGCATACGCGTGACCTCATCGACGCCGTACGCCTCTATCGCCAACGCGTCGGTGATCACTACAGCGTCCTCGGCTGGGTTGAAGGGCCAGCAGCGGCGGCGGCTGATTTGCGTGGCGTCTCGACCTACCTGCTCGATATGATGGATGAGCCAGAGTGGTGCGAGGAACTCATGAACCGCTGCGTCGCCTACGCCATCGATTTTGCCCGTGCCCAAATTGCCGCTGGTGCCGACACTATCGGTGTCGGCGATGCCATCGCGAGCCAGGTGTCAGCGCGCCTCTATACCAAGCTGATTCTACCGCTCGAACGCAAGCTGGTGGACGCCATCCACGCAGCCGGAGCGCGCGTGCGTTTGCACATCTGCGGCAACATAACTCACATCCTACCTGGCATCGCGACTCTCGGCGTCGATCTCATTGACATCGATCACATGGTCGACTTAGCAACCGCCCGGAAAATTCTCGGTCCACGCATCGTCTTGGTTGGCGGTATCGATCCGGTCACAGCCATACTCAATGCTGATCCGGAAACGATCCGACGTTCAACAGTCGCAGCAGCTCAGCAGGCCCACGCCCCCTACTGCGTCGCCGGTGGTTGCGAAATACCATCGCGAACGGCAGCTGCGAATCTGCATGCCTTGTGCGTACCGTTAGTTCAGCCTGAACCTGCATTGCCCCGCTGAAATATCCAAGGCAACCGCAGAGGCGCAGAGGCCGCAGAGTGCGCAGAGGAGAGAAGAAAGATTGTCACCCCGGGGGTGTTTAGCACCACAAACACCCGTGTCTTCCAACCCCAATCCTCTGCGACCTCTGCGCCTCTGCGGCTGCCTTGAAAGAAGTAATCTAGACTGACTAACCAGCCGAGCGGATGCGGGGACCATGTTGCTTTCCGTCATGTCGATGCCAATTGCCGGCATTCTCTTTGGGCGACCGGATCTGCCATACTGACGCCGACAACCGCCCTCCTTGAGGAATCACGCCATGAGTCCACGCCGCGAGATCATCCGCACTCTGCTCGATCACCGCCTGCCCGAGCGCGTCGGACTGAACGAGTCCTTCTGGCCGCACATCATCGACAACTCGTGGGGCTCCCAGGGCATTGAGCAGAATACCAATTTCGTCCAGCGTTTCGATCTCGACTATCAGAGTGTTATGTGGTGGGGCGCGCCTGGTCCGCGTCCCGATCTAGCACAGACGCTAGAAGAGACTGCTGAGACCAAACTCACCTCGGATGCCTGGGGTGCGCATATTCGCAACTGGAAGCACAAGGGTGGCACTCCCGAGCACGTCGGCTTTACCTGCACCTCGCCCGAAGTTTGGAAACGTGATTTCCGTGAGCAGTTCCTCGCCATCGACGTGCGCACCACGGTCGACATCCCGGCTATTCGTGAACGCTTGGCGAAAGCGCGCGCCGACGATCGCTTTGCCGTCTATTCATCGCTCTTCGTGTTTGAGGATCTGCGGCGCATCATGGGCGATGTCTGCATGCTTGAATCACTCGCCGGAGACCCCGAATACATCGAAGACTTCTGCGCCTGCATTACGCGCAAGCACTTGGAAGCGTGGGAATACATATTCAACGAAGCGGGCATCCCCGATGGTTTCCACATGTACGAGGATCTCGGCTACACGCGCGGGCCGTTCTGCTCGCCGCGTATGCATCGTCAGCTTATCCAGCCTTGGCATAAGCAGCTGTTCGGATTCATCAAAAGCCGTGGCGTACCGCTGGTGGTCCACACCTGCGGCGACTTCCGTCCGCACCTGCCGGCTCTGGTCGAATGCGGAGTTGATTGTATCCAAACGTTGGAAGCGAAGACTGGCATGGACGTGGTCAAGCTAGCCAGCGAATGGAAAGACAAGCTCACCTTCATGGGCAACCTCGACATCCGCGCCTTCGAAAGCGGTGATCGTCAACAAATCCGTCAGGAGTGCCTGAGTAAGCTAGAAGGCATGAAACGTCTGCGCGCCCCCTACATTTTCATGAGCGACCATTCGATTTCGCCTGCGGTCAAGGTGACTGACTACGAATACGCGCTCCAGCTCTTCCGCGACAACTGTCGCTATTGAACCAGGTTAGGAACTCAGGCCAAGCCAGGGTGACGAAAAGCACACGCTAACAACGAATTCACCATCTTTTCTGGGCGTCGTCCCTGGTATACTGCCAGCGTCATCACCTGGAGAACCTGATCATGAATAGCAAAGAACGCGTGCGCACGGTCCTCGCTGGCGGCATCCCGGATCGCGTTCCGCTCGCCGACTGGGCGATTGATCATGATACGGTCGAGCGCCTGATCGGACGGCCGACCTACGTGCGCAACAAGGCCGCCTGCACGATCGCCTTTTGGGAGGGTCGCCACGCCGAGGTCCAACGGAGTTGGATTGACGACACCATCGCACTCCACCGCATCTTGCCTCTGGACATGGTCACATTTACTGACGCGACGTGGCGGCTTCCCGAACCGACCAACACACCGCCGCCGCGTCAAGTCAACCAAGACACATGGGAAGACCACAACGGCAAAATCTGGCGCTTCACCGCGGCGGCGGACGACATCCTCTGCATCCACGATCCTGCTGCCGCTGGACGCACCTGGACGGTCGACAACTTTCCTACTGCTGTCGGACCTGCCAAACCACTGAATGCCGCGTCACGGGCCGTGCTTGATGCCGTCATCGGCGAATTCGGAACCCAGAAATACATCGCAGGTCCTGCGGGTGGTGAAGTTGGGATGGTGCTGCCCGGTGGCTACGCGGAAGGTTGCACGCTGCTGGCTGAGGCTCCCGAAGTCATTGAAGCGGCGGTGGCCTATAGCTTGGCCTGCTGCGAACGCGACGACGACATGATCCATCCCGGTCTTGATGCGGCGCTGTGGGGCAGCGATTTCGGCCACAAAACAGGCACGTTCTGCTCGCCGCGCATGTTCCGTCGCTTCTACCATGAAGCCAACCGCCGACGCGTCGCACGTCTCCATGCACGCGGGCTCGCCGTGCTCAAACACTGCTGTGGCAACGTCCGCGCCTTGCTCGATGACTTCATCGACATTGGCTATGACGCGTACCAGTCCATCCAGCCAACCGCTGGCATGGACATCGTTGAAGTCAAAGCCAGCCACGGCACTCGCATGACGCTCTGGGGCGGAGTTGCGGTCGAAAATCTGATTAGCGGAACTGCCGACTCGGTCCGTGCTGACGTGCGTCGAAGCATGGCCGCCTGCAAACCAGGTGGACGCTTCATCCTTGGTGCAAGTCACTCCATCGCGGTTGGTACGAAATGGGAAAACCATCGCGCCATGCTAGAAGAATGGGAAAAACTGGCTGCCTATACGAACTAGAGACGCAGAGACTTGCAGAGGGCCGCAGAGACGAGTGTTAGATATTTCACATTTCTCCTCACGCATAACATTCATGAATAACTTGCGTGGACGCGACGAATTACATCCAACCGTCGTCTCTGCGGCCCTCTGCGCTACTCTGCGACCTCTGCGGCTTGTCTTCTATCGCCAGATATATGATGAATGCAGATGGATTGCGTCTGCAGAGTCCCTGGTGACCATCCCGCCATGACCACGCGCTTATTGGATCGCTCCGCCACTTCGCCGCGATTCGAGATCGGTATCAACGCTGGCAATCTCGACCGCTTACCGACCCACAGCAGCGTACCGCGCAATGGATCAGAAGTTGATCTTGCCCAGGTAAAAGCAGCCGGATTTTCTGCGTACCAAGGCGACGTCGCTGCCGCACGCAGCCATAATTGGCCGGCGTATGCGGGCGGGCGAGTGAATGCGACTGGCGAGATCGGCAAGCTAGCGACGGCCTGGAAGGACGGCGGATATCTTGCCGCGACGCTCCATGTCGGCTGGGGTCATGAGGACGATGCCACCGCCGACGCCATCATCGGTGATATTTTGGAAACCGAGGCGCGCGTCGGCCTTCCGCTCTTCGTCGAGACTCACCGCGCCACTTTAACCCAGGATACTTGGCGCACGGTGCAATTAGTGAAACGGCATCCCGACCTCCGCTTCAATGCGGATTTCTCGCACTGGTACACTGGCCTAGAAATGGTGTACGGCGACTTCAACGCCAAACTCGATTTCCTGCAGCCGGTCTTTGACCGCGTCAAATTCTTCCACGGACGCATCGGCCACAGCGGCGCAATGCAGGCCCCGTGGGACGACCCAGGCATGGCGCGATCCATCCCACACTTTCAAGAGATGTGGACGCGAGCGATGGCCGGATTCCGTCGCCACGCTGCGCCTGGTGAAATCCTGCCCTTCATGTGCGAGCTGCTGGGCGAACACATCAACTACCAACCACGCCTGCCGATCGGCGACGGCGGTTGGATCGAAGGTGGTGACCGCTGGGCCGAAGCACTGAAGATGGCCGACTTTGCCCGTACGTGTTGGAGTGCGTCTGCAACTATGCAGTGATGCGTCTCGCACACACGCAACAGCAACGCGCGCGCCGCGCATGATCTATCTGTGATAGCGGTTAACCACCGCGAAAATCGGTTGTTCATTCATGCAAAATGTAGCATGAACACACAGGCCATTCCTGTTTACCTCCTCCTAGGCTCATGGTATCGTCCGGCACCATGCACACTGCCGACCTGCGCCTTGTCTTCTGGGAAACTACTGCGGCCTGTAATCTGGCCTGCAAGCATTGCCGCCGCCTGGAAATGGATGCCACGCGCGACGAGCTGACCACCGCCGAAGCCAAGGCGATGATCGATGGCATCGCCCAGGTTGGGAAGCCGATTCTCGTCTTCAGCGGCGGTGAGCCGCTGATGCGACCAGACCTCTGGGAGCTCATTGCCCATGCGCGTACCGCTGGGCTGACGTTGGCCCTGGCGACCAATGGGACCAAGATTGACGACGCCACGGCAAAGCGCATTGCTGAAGCTGGCATCGCTCGAGTTTCCATCTCGCTGGATGGCGCCGACGCCGCCACCCACGACGCCTTCCGCGGCCAGGTTGGCAGCTTCGAGGCTGCCCTCGCCGGACAGGCCCGGCTGCATGCACATGGGGTCTCCACCCAAATCAATTGCACGGTCGCCCAACATAACCGTTACCAGCTTCCGGCCCTGCGCGAGCGTTGCATCGCCATCAAAGCCGAAGCCCTCCACCTCTTCGTCGTCGTCCCCGTCGGCTGTGGCGTCGAACTGACTGACAACCAGCGCCTTTCCGCCGATGAAGTTGAGTCGGTGCTCGGCTGGCTCGCCCAGCAGGCTGATGACAAGCGCTTGTTCGTTAAGGCAACCTGCGCACCTCAGTTTGCGCGCATCGCGCGGCAACAAGGCAAAATGAAGGCCCTGCGTGAACACGCGCTGGGCAATCGCGCCGGGATCAACGCCACGACGCGTGGCTGTCTCGCTGGATCGGCGGTCTGCTTCGTCTCAGCCAAGGGCGAAGTTTTTCCATGCGGCTACTTGCCGGTCACCTGCGGAAACCTGCGCAGCCAAACGTTCCCCGAAGTATGGACATCATCCTCCGTCTTCGCCGATCTGCGTGACCCGAAGCTGTTGGAAGGCGCATGCGGCGACTGTTCATTCTCGTCAACCTGCGGTGGTTGTCGTGCCCGCGCGTTCGCTATCACGGGCAACTATCTGGCCGAGGAACCGGACTGCGCCTACAGCAAGCAAACCGACGAGATCGCCACTCAGCCAAGCCGCTGAAAACCCTCTCGCTGCCATGTCTTTCTCTGTGGCCCTCTGTGGGTCTGTGGAAAATGCTCTGAGGATGGCGCTGGGGATCGTTGGGCAGAACCAAGG
>CAZZAM010000002.1:0-32644 GCA_964652775.1 uncultured candidatus Brocadiaceae bacterium
CTTACGATCCCCGTCCAGCTCAGCCGGCGTGCAGAAGCACGGATACGCGAGGTCATCGCTCTTGCTGAAGGCGAGTGGCGATTTTATGGCCCCGGACTCGCATTACGCCGACTGCCCCGCGTGTCGTGTTATTTCACCAAGCACGAACCCTGGTTCGCAGACTTCCGTGCCGCCGTGCAAAAGGTCCGCGATCTGGATGAATTCAGGCGCCTGGTGCGGGCGTCGTTCCGCTGACCGCTCTGATACTCTTGGCCAGACCGGTAACTGAACCGGGATCACGCTTGACCGATTCCGTGCGCACCAGCGCCAGATCGCCAGCGTGGTCTGCCTGCACGACCAGATTGCGTCCCTCCGACTTGGCGCGATACATCGCCGCATCGGCGCGCGCCATCAATTCAGCTGCACTTTCGTCGCGCCGACAGGACGCAACCCCAATGGAAATGGTGACTGGCGTGGCCACCACGGTCAGCGCCGCGCAATTGACCCGCAGTCGCTCTGCAACTTGCAGAGCTCCGACTGGCGGTGTACCGGGCAACAGGATCAGGAATTCCTCGCCACCCACGCGGGCAACGATGTCTTCATGGCGCACCCCGGCGAGCAGCACTTTGGCCACCGCCGCCAGCACACTATCGCCACCAGTGTGGCCGTAGGTGTCATTCACGCGCTTGAAATGATCGATATCCACCATGCACACCGAGACCACAGCGCCACCCTCAGCCAGTTCGGTCAAACGCGATTCGCCGTACCACCGACGATAGGCGCCGGTAAGCGGATCACTGCGCGCCAGTTCCTGGAGTGAGCGGAAAAGCATGACCCGGCGCAGTGACAGGGCGAACTGACCGCGCAGCAACTCGGCAACCCCGCGCTGGTGTTCACTGGACAAGCCTATCACGCTCGGTTGCGGCCTTGCCTTTCGCAAAACCAGCGCGGCCTGGCCATCGACGGCGGGGCTCAAATCCAACACGAGATCGCCGCCTTCGTCAGGAAGCTGCACCGGTGCATCCAGATCTGGTGGACTGCCCATGGCCGCGCTGCCCAAGCCGCGCCAAGCACCACGCTCCCACACCATGAGATCCAAGGATCCACCAGTCCAATACCGCGACAGTGCCGACCCAAGTCGCGTCCGTAAATCGTCAGGCTCAACACAGCCAACCAGCTCGGAAGACACTTCGAATACGCCGCGCTGCAAGTCGAGTTCTGCTTCGAGTCGGACCAACTCCTCGCGCAGATACTGTCGACGATGTGCCAGTAGTTTGGGATCCGCTACGATGATGTTGGTGTGGCCCTGACTGGCGGTACGCCGGGAACGCAGCGCCCAAATCAGGATCAGGATCGCAGCAATCAGCGTGGTCAGCGCAGTGGAATTCATGCCTGCACCACCACCCGATTGCGACCCTCGCGCTTGGCGCGGTAGCAGGCTTGGTCAGCCCGCTCGAGTCCCTGTTTGGCGGTTTCGCCGCTGTGCAGCAGTGTCATGCCGATCGATGTGGTTACTCGTCGGTCGCTATGTTGCGGGTCTGGAACCGCCGCCTCGACGGCTGCGCGAATCGTTTCGCCAAGTGCTGCTAATTCTGTTTCAGCATAGATCTGAACACATGCGCTGAACTCCTCGCCACCCCAGCGACAGCACAGCCCACCCTTGGGTAAGGCCCGCTCCATTGCCTGAGCCACCGTACGCAATGCGGTATCTCCCGCAGCATGCCCATACGCATCATTGAATCGTTTCAAATGGTCGAGGTCGCACATCACCAAAGCCAACGGTGATTTCACCCGCCGGGAAAACGCGATCTGTTCCTCAAGCCGACGCAAGAATTCGTGCCGACCAAGCAGACCCGTCAGGTCATCACGCAAGGCCATGCCACGCGCCTGTTCAACCAATTCGACCGCGGCCAGGGCGATGCCACCAAGGCGGGCCAGGGCCTGAAGCTGTTCGATCGCCACCCGGGCTCCGTCAACACCGGTCGTCAAGCTTACCGACAAAGCCCCGCGTGGGGCCTCGCCAATCGCAGCGCCTTGAACCTGACGACGGTCTGCACGCAGCGGTGCAAGGACACGTACACGACCTGCTTCGCGTTGAATAAGCACGCGCGCCTCAATCGTGACGAAGCATTCCTCGTCATTCGCTGCGCGTTGGCACCACTGACCATTCGCGCTGATGCCAGCACGACAAACGGGGGCACCACCGCGGGCCAGAAACACCAGAATCTCATCAGCCTCAGGTGCCAGCGACTTGGCGCGCGCAGCAAGCACGGTCGCGAATTGATCCAGCTCACGAGCGGCAGACAGCGCCACGCACGCATCAAGTAACATGGGGAAGCGACGAATCTGCCGTTCCAACTCAACGCGTTCGCGTTCGGCATCACGCAGCTCGCGACGCAGCGGCTGTACGCGGGCATCCTCGCGGGCCAGCAACCATAGGCTGCTGCCGGTCGCGGTCGCCAGCCCAGCAGCAGTCCAACCAGCCCAAGATGTCCACTCACCGCCGGGCAGCAAAGCTGCAGCTGGCATGAGTGCCGAAGCCCCAGGGAAACCGATACGCCACCAGCCGATCGCCGCCATCACCACGCATCCAGCCGCGCTCCAAGCGCCAATCAGCTCGGGCTCGTACAATCCGGCGGCCGCGCAACCGGCACCTGCGGCGGCACAGGCCCAGGCTCGCGAGAGATGATCTGCATATAGCGACATGGAAGTGGTCCGCAGTGTGGCGGACGTGGGCGAACTGGGCAAGCAGAGTCTTGATGGTGTTTCAGGCAGGGATTGCCCAGGTTCGCGGTTCGTGGTCATCCGAAACTATCACCGTGACAGGCATCCCATCTGGCATTCGTTCGCTTTGTCCTTCAACTGCCGCCATGCCCCGCACCGCTACCGTCACCCGTAAAACTCGCGAGACTGACATCTCGGCAACGTGGAATCTTGATGCCGCAGGCGCAAATGACATTGCGACCGGCATCGGATTTCTTGATCACATGATTGATGCCCTCGCCAAGCACAGCGGCACAACGATCATGCTCTCGTGCAAAGGCGACCTCCACATTGATGGTCACCACACCACCGAAGATTGCGGCATCGTCCTTGGACAGTGCCTGCGTCAGGCCTTGGGCGATCGTCTCGGCATTGAGCGCTTCGGTCACATGGCGTGCCCACTCGATGAGGCCTTGGTGGCGGCGACCATCGATATCAGCGGCCGCGGTTGGTTGACCTATGAGCTCAAGCCGACGGCTGCAAACGTTGGCGGCCTCGCAACGGAACTGGTGCCCGAATTTTTCGGTGCGCTCGCTGATCAGGCCTGTGTTACCATGCACCTGCACCAAGTGTCCGGTCGTAATAGCCACCACGTAATCGAAGCCGGATTCAAAGCCTTTGCCCGCGCGCTGCGGCAAGCGATTCGCGTGACCGGCACCGGCACGCCCTCGACCAAAGGCATGCTCGCTTAACACAACAACCCCGGCGATATCCGCCGGGGTTGTTGCATCACATCGCAAACTGCTAGTTCAGTGACCGGGCGGCGGGCCCTCACCGCGTGGAGCGTGCTGTTCGTTGCCTTCTTTGCCTTCTTTGCCTTCGCGACCCTCGCCGCCGTCTTTGCCACCATCTTTACCCGGACCAACCGGACGTTTCGGTAGGTCATCCTGGGTAATCACGCCGTCGCCGTTGCGGTCGAGGCGTTTGAATAACTCTGCCGGATCTGGTCCACGACGCGCGCCTTCTTTGCCACCGTCCTTATTCCCTTCCTTGCCTTCCTGACCAGGAGGAGCCGGCGGTTCGAAGGCGAGGAATTCTTCCTTACTGACCATGCCGTCGCCATTGGCGTCCATCTTGGTAAATATCTTGCCACGCTCTTCGTTGCGTCGACCCCCCATTTCACCGCGCTTTTTCTCCAGCGCCGCGGTCAATTCTTCGAGGGTCACCTTGCCGTCGCCATTGGCATCGGCGTTCTTGAACATTTCCTCGGGTGGCGGACCCATCCGCTGACCACCTGGAGGGCCGCCTTCTCCGCGACCTGGTGGAGGACCACCAGCATCACCGGCGCACAATGCGCCGGTGGCGCAGATCGTGATGAATGTACGTAACATGAGCATGTTATCTCCGGAGTCAGGATGTGGGTTGGGGATCTATCAGCGCTTGTGGCCAGGACGATCGCGGTGGTCCTCGGCACGATCACGCCGGTCTTCAGTACGATCGCGGCGGTCCTCGGCCTTATCGAGAATGTCCTCAAGACCATCAAGTTTGCCGCCTTGGTGCTCGGCATCGCGCTTGTCCTCACGACGATCGCGAACGTCTTCGCGACGATCACGGACATCCTCACGACGGTCTCGCACGTCTTCGCGACGATCAGCCACGCGTCGTTCGCTAGGTCCGACTTTGCCGTCATCGTTCTTGTCGAGTCGATCCTTGATACCGCTCTCCATCACCTTGCGCAGAGCAAGTCGTTCGTCGCGACTGATTTTGCCATCGTTGTTGGTGTCGAGCTTGGCATAGGCCTCGGGATGACGCTCCTTGATCCATGCCTCGCGAGCCTCGATTGCCGCAGCCCACTCGTCATCGGAAATCTTGCCGTCCTTGTTGGTGTCGAACTTAACGAGCAGCGGTCGCGCCTGGTGTCCTGCACCAGCCTTCGCTGGTCCCTCGGTGGTGGCGTCACCGGCGGTGAGCGATCCAAGTACAGCAAGTGCAGTCATGGTGAGTAACGTACGATGCATGGCGGGAATCCTTGTTGGGTGAGTATGTAGAGGATGGGCGAATGTCACTTGTCACCTTTCCCGTGGTGTGCGTGGCCTTCGTGTTTCTTCCCTGCATGACCCTTGCCTTCCTTCTTGCCACAGTGGTCGCGGCGCTCCTCGCGCGCGGCCTTGACCTCATCCTTGGACAGTTGGCCGTCGCTATTGGCGTCAACTTTGGCAAAGAGTTTCGGGTGCTTTTCTTGCAACTTGGCCGCAAGGGCGTCGCGGGCAGCATCGCGCTCGCCATCTGACCATTTACCGTCTTTGTCGGTGTCAAACTTGGCCTTGCGCTCGGCGCGGTGTTCCTGGCACGCGCTTTTGGCGGCCGCCTTCTCGGTGTCTGACAATTTGCCGTTTTTGTCGGTATCGAAACGCTCGATCAGACGCTGACGCATCTGACCACAGTGGCGGTCACCAGACTTGTGTTCGCCTCGCTGTCCGCCTTCAGCGGCAGTCAGGGT
This sequence comes from uncultured candidatus Brocadiaceae bacterium, assembly GCA_964652775.1. Lineage (GTDB taxonomy): Bacteria > Planctomycetota > UBA11346 > UBA11346 > UBA11346 > UBA11346. The sequence continues at coordinate 5,183 of CAZZAM010000002.1, forward strand.
CAGGCAAGCGGTGGCGGCGAGGAGAACGGTGAGTTTGAACATGGTTGGTACCTCTAAGGTGTTTGGTTGAGTGATCTGCCTGTCTACTGCGTCAGCTGTGCCAACGATTTAGGTGGGGTTGGCTGGGGGAATGAGCGAACTCCAGCAAACTTTTGCAGGATTCCCCTACACATGTCCCGTCGTGGATCGGCGTCACGGATCAAACCGGTTCCGGCCGTTTCCAGTATCCTGCTCTGCGCTGTTCGTCATCAAGACCAACTGAAATTCAACGCGCGAATCAACCCAAGGCGGCCAGCGCCTTGGCGTAATCGGGCTCATTGGCGATCTCGGCAACCTGTTCGGCATGGATGACCTTGCCATTGGGATCGATCACCACGACGGCGCGCGACAATAATCCCTGGATCGGACCGCTGGTGATCGTCACGCCGTAGTCGGCACCAAAGGAGGGCGAACGGAAATCGGAAACACCGTGTACATCCTTGAGACCCTCGGCTCCGCAAAAGCGTTTGTGGGCAAATGGCAGATCCTTCGACACGCAAAGCACCATCGTGTTGGCCAGCTTGGATGCCTCGGCATTAAAGCGTCGTACCGAGGTCGCGCAGGTCGGCGTATCGACGCTGGGGAAAATATTGAGGACCACGCGTTTGCCGCGCAACTCTTGGCTGGTGACGGTCGCCAGATCCGTTTTGACCAGACTGAATGCTGGCGCCTGAGTGCCAACCGTCGGTAGTGCCCCGACCGTGGTGATGGGATTGCCTTTGAGCGTGATCGTAGCCATGGTGTTCTCGTCGTTGGTGGGGGGACAGAAATATCCGCACGCTCGACGCGGAGCAACCGCTGCGAATCCCCCTCAGCGCCCAGTCCTGACGCGTTCAATCTGCACGTGCCAGCACCAGAGTCCCGCCAACATCGCAACGGCGCCGACTGAGGTAAGCGCCCTCACCGGCAACATCACCAATCCATACCGTGCAGAAACGGGACGAACACGACCTGGCCGAGGTTGCGTTGCGTGATGCCGCCACGTCCACGTTCAACCAGCCACAATTCCTGGCCGTGTTCATCGGGGCCGATCGGCATCACCATGCGACCGCCGAGTGCAAGTTGATCGAGTAGCGCAATAGGAAACGTCGGCGCTGCGGCCGCAACATGGATTGCATCAAACGGAGCGCGACTCGGCAGGCCTGCGTGACCATCGCCATGACGAACCGTTACCGAACGCGATTGCAGTCGCTGCGCAGCAGTCGGAACCAACGCGGCGATCCGTTCGATTGCCTCGACTGAACCTCCGGGCGACACCAGATCGGCCAGGAGCGCCGCGACATAGCCGGAGCCGCAGCCGATATCAAGCACACGATCACCGGGCTTCAGCCGCAATGCCGCCAGCATCAGCGCTACGATCCGTGGTTGACTGATTGTGACCCCGCTACCGATCGGCAGTGCACCATCGTCGTACGCACGACCACGCGCATCCGCCGGCACAAAGTCATGCCGCGGCAATGCCGCCATCGCTGCAACAACACGCGGATCATCGCACGACGTCAGATGATCGCGCACCATGCGCGCACGCTGGCGTCGTTCGATGGGACCGTCAGGCATTGCCATACAAAGGAAGAAGTATGAAGGAAGAGTGATGAAAACAATTACAGTCAGATGCCATCACCGTTTTCATCATTCTTCCTTCATCCCTCTGCCTTGCCCTAAACCCGCAGCCCGCGCGCAGCGCGTGTAGCCGCTCGCGAAGCGAGCCGTAGCTCGTAGCCAGTGGCAATGCGCCGCCTCAAACCTTCGACGGATGCTGCACGTCGAGGCGTTGGCCGACAAATTCGATCACTTGGCCAATCGTCTCCATGCCAGCGCCACCAGGAAGGACGTCTTCGAAGTTAATCCCGAATGCGTCCTCGATGTCCATCGCTACTTCGGCGACGTCGAGGTGGTTGTCGGTGATGTCCGGCACCAGGCGCTGCGATTCGAAATCGAAGCCTTCCTTGTCGCCATCGACCAGTGGTGGGAGGCGGTGCAATTTGTGGGCGAGGATCTCAATGACCTCGTCGCGAATGCGCTTCTTATCCATAGTGTCCGTTCAGCCGTAGCGCTTGAAGATGACCGAGGCGTTGTGTCCGCCAAAGCCGAGGTTGTTTGACAAAGCGTATTCGACCTGCGTTTTACGCGCCTGGTTAGGCACGTAGTCGAGGTCGCACTCGGGATCAGCAGTCTGATAGTTGATGGTCGGCGGGAGGACGCCGTCCTTCAGCGCCATGATCGACGCGATTGCTTCGATGCCACCGGCTGCGCCCAGGGTGTGACCGGTCATGCCCTTGGTCGAACTCATTGCGAGGCGCTTGGCGTGGGCGCCGAAGACCTGCTTCACGATCGCCGTTTCAGTCTTGTCGTTGAACTCGGTCGAGGTGCCATGGGCATTGATGTAGCCCATCGCTTCGGGGGCGATGCCAGCATCAGCCAGGGCCATGCGCATGCACGCGCTACCGCCAGCGCCGGTCGGGTCGGGCGCGGTCTCGTGATGCGCGTCGCCGGTGCAGCCGTAGCCGACGATTTCACCGTAGATGGTTGCGCCGCGCGCCTTGGCGTGCTCGAGCTCTTCCAAGATGAGGATGCCAGCACCTTCGGCGATAACGAAGCCGTCGCGATCCTTGTCGAAGGGACGACTGGCGATCGCAGGGTTGTCGTTGCGTGTGGACAACGCACCGATCGAGTTGAAGCCGGACATGCCGAGATTGGTGATTGGCGCTTCGGCACCGCCACTAATCGCGACATCGCACTGACCGTGACGGATGTGATGGAAAGCAGCGCCGATGCAGTGCGATCCAGTGGCGCACGCGGTGGTGATCGCGTAGTTCGGGCCCTTGGCGCCATAGACGATCGACACATCACCGGCCGCCGAATCGACAATCATCTTCGGCACCAGCATGGGCGAGACGCGCGACGGACCGCGTTGCATAAACGTGGTGTATTCTTCTTCGATCGTGGTCAGGCCACCAATGCCCGAGCCGACGATGGTGGCGACACGGAAGGGATCCTTCCACGCTGGCTTGCCATCTGCGCCCTTGGCAAAGTTAGCCATCGCCATGGCCTCTTCGGCGGCCTTGAGGGCCAGCAGCACAAAACGATCTTTGCGCCGAACGATCCGCCGATCACCATTGCTGAGCGCGAGGTTATCGAGTGGAACCTGACCGGCGAACTTGGTTTTGTGGTTGGTGACATCGATCAGCGTGATCGGGCCGATCCCATGACTCCCAGCCTGCAAAGCAGCCCAGTACGACGGCACGTCGACGCCGTTGCAGGCCAACGCGCCCATGCCAGTGATCACCACGCGACGTTGTGCCATGCCAGAACTCCAGGCGTTGATGGCGAGACGGACCGGTTACTTCGCCCCGGCCACCTTCTCTTCAATGGCTTTGACAATGTCACCAATGGTCTTGAGCGACTGCGCGCGCTCTTCCTCGATCTTCACGCCAAAGGCGTCTTCGAGATCCATGGTGATCTCGGCGACATCCAGGCTGTCCGCCCCGAGATCAGCGACCAGGTCGCTGGCATCGGTGATGGTTGCCTTATCGCGCGACAGACGGTCGGCGATGATGTCGATGATCTTGGTGCGAATCTCACTCACGGTATGTTCTCCAGATGACTCGGCCGTAGAAGGGTGCGGCAGTGTTATGGCAGCCACAGGGAGGTCAAGCCGGGGCATCAATGCGCCACGGAATCCCTGTAGGTGGTTGGCCCTCAGGCACTACGATCGCAGCGCGACATGCGTGAATGCCATTGCCCCTTGGTCCGGAAGTCCGGAAGTCCGGAAGTCCGGAGGTCTCGCCACGCCGAGACACCGAGCGCTGACCGCTCTGAATTGGCTTTGCTTGGCTGGACTTCCGGACTTCCGGACTTCCGGACTTCCGGACTTCTCATGCTGCTTTTCCTCGCCGGTTGCGGCGACCACCAGCCGCTGCCCCCACCGGGCGTGGGCAGTACCGTTGCTGTCCATATCTGGGATCCGGGTGCCAATGAACCCACCGTGGTGGTGGCCGATCGCATTCGCCAAGAAGGCCTGCGCATCGAGCGGATGCTCCTGGATCAGGTCCGGGCTCGGGTTCTGTGGCCCAATCTCGATTGCTCAGTGAGTTCGCCGAGTGGCTATTGGTCGACCAGCACCGGGCTGTTGACCCTCATAGATCCGGTGCACATCGCCGGCACCTATCAAGGCCACCCCATGTTGGGCGTCGCCACCAGCGCCAGCATGGCTCGCGATGGGCACACTATCGTACTCGAACATCTCGAGCTCTGGTACCAAGGCGACCTGTTGACCGCCCCAATCGCCGAACTGCGTCAGGAGCAGGGACTGGTTGCCCCACGCGGACTGACCCGGGAAACCTTGCCTGAAGAGATGCGCGCTGTCTTTGCTGCGCTGCCTGATCCGATGGCGATACCGAGATAGCAGCGCATGGCCACTTAGCTGCGAGCTACGAGCTTCGAGCTGCGAGTCTCGAACGCCGGGACGGACGCGGTTTGCCCACCATGCGAAACTCGCAGCTCGAAGCTCGTAGCTCGCAGCTTCAGTGGCAATTAAGCACAAAACCCCGCCTTTCAGCGGGGTTTTGTGGTCGCGGTGACGCCTCTAAGCCGGGTTCTGTTTTTCAGACAGTCATTTATCTCGCGACCGACGTTGCCGCCGGCCATCTAGCGCCGTCATTGTGCCTCGGACGGTGCGGGCAGCACCTCGACACATTCGCGGCTTGCTCCTGATGGGGTTTGCCGTGCCGGTTACCTCGCGGCTCCCGCGGTGAGCTCTTACCTCACCGTTTCACCCTGACCGCAGCGTCTTGCGACGATGTGGCGGTTTGTTTTCTGTTGCACTGTCCCTATCCCCCCGCGACGAGAGACGGTCGCATTTGGCGACCACCATGCCCTGGAGAGCCCGGACTTTCCTCGCGCCCTGCGACCCGGTTGCCCGGGGAGGCAGGGCACGCGACTGCCCAGCGCGGTGGGGACCGTAGCAGGGGAAATTGCCCCAGCTACGGGGAATTGCCACGGCTGCGAGCTGCGAGTCTCGCATGGTGGGCAAACATCGCCTGTCCCGAGTCTCGAAACTCGAAGCTCGTAGCTCGCAGCTCGTAGCTCTGTATGTTCCCACCCATGAAGGGCATCATCCTCGCCGGCGGCGCCGGTACTCGATTGCATCCGCTCACCGTCGCAATCAGCAAGCAACTGCTGCCGGTTTATGACAAGCCGATGATCTACTACCCGCTGAGCGTACTCATGCTCGCGGGCATTCGTGACATTCTGCTCATCTCGACGCCGCACGATCTGCCGTTGTTTCGTCGCGCACTCGGCGATGGCTCAACGTGGGGCATCAAAATCTCATACGCCGAACAGGCGAAGCCGGACGGACTTGCTCAGGCGTTTACGATCGGCCAAACATTTCTCGCTGGATCTTCAGTCGCTTTGGTGCTGGGTGACAATCTGTTCTACGGTGAGGGTCTGACTCGCTTGCTGCGCGACGCCGCTGCCATCCAAAGTGGTGGCCGCATCTTCGCCTGCCGGGTCAAAGATCCCGAACGCTATGGCGTCGTCACCTTCGATGCGGCTGGCAATGCCGTGTCGCTGGAAGAAAAACCCGCCAAGCCCAAGAGCCATTGGGCCGTCCCCGGCCTCTACTTTTACGGTCCCGAAGTCTGCGCCGAAGCCGCACGTCTGAAACCCAGCGCGCGTGGCGAGTACGAGATCACTGACCTCAATCGGGTTTTCCTAGAACGTGGCGAACTCGCCGTCACCGCGATCGGTCGCGGCATCGCCTGGCTTGATACCGGCACCCACGAAAGCCTGCTCGACGCTGGCAACTTGGTCGCTGCGGTTCAGGAACGCCAGGGCCTCGCCATCGGATGCCTGGAAGAAATCGCCTGGCGCAGCCGCTGGATCGATGACACGCAACTTACGGCCGCTGCCGGAGCGATGGGCAAGAGTACCTACGCGGCGTATCTGCAGGGGTTGTTGAACGACCGGTGACGAGCGATGTCAGCCGTTCACTTCGATTAAGGGCTCATCGCCAGCAAGCCAGGTCCGTAACGATGGCGCGTGTCGTTCGATGAGCATTCGTAAGGCCGCGTTGCTGGTGTTTCCACACGTAAGCCAAATCACGCGTGGTGGCGCTCCACGTTGTTCAAGAAGGTAACGAAAATCGGCATCCTTGGTCAGAACCACGGCGTCTGCTGCTCTGGCAGCGAGAAAAATGTCGGTGTCGCTAGCGTCCCGTAATCCTAATTCACGTAAACTGTGTGCTGGAACACCCAAAACACCTGGCAACCAACCTGCAATCGCTGGGGAAAGCTGGGCGTCAACCCACAGTGCTTTGGGCATGCCGGTTCAGGCAGCGAGTACAGGATGATCGCTCAGACGTCGAGCATAGTGCAAGGCAGCAACGATGTCTTCGCGCTGGAGATCCGGCAGTTCGACGAGGATCTGGTCGTGCGTCAGGCCAGCAGCCAGCAAATCCAGTACATCAACCACGCGAATGCGCATGCCACGGATACACGGGCGGCCGCCACACTGACCGGGCGTACACGTGATACGAGATAGTAAGGCGGCGGAATCCATGGCGACTGGGGACCCAGGCTATCCAAACAGCACTCCAAGGGAACTGACGAATTGGGCCGCCCCCATTGCCCACCCCCCCGACTCGACTACCTTCCGCGCCCCACGGCCCCGCGCATGAGTGATCCCGCATCAGCCTTTGCGATCAACCATCTCCGCCAACTTGAGGCGGAGAGCATCCACATCATTCGTGAAGTGGCGGCCGAGTTCCAGAACCCAGTGATGATGTACTCGGTCGGCAAGGACAGCGGCGTCATGCTGCACCTGGCCAAGAAGGCCTTCGCGCCGGCGCCGATCCCATTCCCCCTCCTGCACGTCGACACGACCTGGAAGTTCCAAGACATGTACCGCTTCCGTGACGCCACCGTCGCGGCTTACGGCTGCAAGCTCCTCGTGCACATCAATCCGGACGGCATTCGTGACGGGGTCAACCCGTTCACCTCCGGCAGTCAGGTCCACACCCGCGTGATGAAGACCGAGGGACTCAAGCAGGCCCTCGATTTGTACCACGTTGATGCTGCGTTCGGCGGCGCGCGCCGCGACGAAGAGAAGAGCCGCGCCAAGGAACGCATCTTCAGTTTCCGCGATCGCCACCATCAGTGGGATCCCAAGGTCCAGCGCCCCGAGTTGTGGTCGAACTACAACACCAAGGTCCGTCAGGGTGAAAGCATCCGCGTGTTCCCGCTGTCGAACTGGACTGAACTGGACGTGTGGTTGTACACACTGCTGGAAAAACTCCCGATCGTACCGCTCTATCTCGCCAAAATGCGTCCGGTCGTGAAACGCGGTTCCAATTTGATCATGGTCGATGACGCGCGCATGCCACTGCAACCGGGTGAAAAACCCGAAATGCGTATGGTCCGCTTCCGCACCCTCGGCTGCTATCCGCTCTCCGGCGCAGTTGAGTCGACAGCCGAAACACTGGAAGCCGTCATCGAAGAGATGTTGATCTCACGCACATCCGAGCGCCAAGGCCGCGTCATCGATCACGACGAAGCCGGATCGATGGAAGTGAAGAAGCGCGAGGGATATTTCTGATATGAGCGCTGTCCTCTCCGAGTGGATCACGAGTCACCAGTCCAAAGACCTACTAAGGTTCCTGACCTGTGGCAGCGTCGATGACGGCAAGAGCACGCTGATCGGCCGACTACTCTACGACACCGATCTCGTGCCCGATGATCAACTCGCGGCGGTGAAAAAAGATTCTGAGCGTCACGGCACGACCGGCAAAGGCGTCATCGACCTCGCACTGCTGACTGACGGCCTGAAAGCCGAGCGCGAGCAGGGCATCACGATCGACGTTGCCTACCGCTATTTCAGCACCGCGAAGCGCAAGTTCATCATCGCCGACTGCCCCGGGCACGCACAGTACACGCGCAACATGGCGACTGGCGCCAGCACCTGCCAACTCGCGGTGATTCTGGTCGATGCGCGCTATGGCGTGCAAGAACAGACCCGCCGGCACGCGTTCATCGTCGGCCTGCTTGGCATCCGCCACGTCGTCGTCGCGATCAACAAAATGGATCTGGTCGCGTGGGATCCGGCGATCTTCGCGCGCATCCGTGACGAGATGTCCGTCTTCGCCAGTCGCGTGAACCTGCCTGATCTGGCGTTCATCCCGATGTCCGCGCTGACTGGCGACAACGTCGTCCATCGCGGCACCGCTTCGCCGTGGTACACCGGCCCGACGTTGCTTGAGCATCTTGAGTCCGTGCCGATCGGCAGCGATCGCAACCTGACCGACTTTCGCTTTCCGGTGCAACTCGCGCTGCGCCCGAACCTCGACTTCCGCGGCTTCGCCGGAACCGTAGTCAGCGGCGTCGTCCGCGTCGGCGATGAAGTCGCCAATCTGCCGTCGCGTCGGCGCTCGCGCGTGAAATCGATTTTGGTTGCTGGCGAACCAGCCCAGCTCGCGTTCGCACCGCAGTCAGCCATCCTGACCCTTGAAGACGAAATCGATTGCTCGCGCGGCGATCTGCTCGCGCATCCTGATCAGTTGCCGCCACTGGTCAGCCGCGCCGAAGCGATGCTGGTATGGATGCACGAAGAACCGCTCGCGGTCGGCCGCAGCTACTGGGTGCGCACACCGTACGGCTACGTCCCCGGCACCGTGTCGCGGATTCAACACGCCGTCGACGTCAACACACTGGACCATCAAACCGCGACCACGGTCGGATTGAACGCGATCGCCAAGGTCACCCTCGAACTCTCGCGTCCGATTCCGGTCGATGCATATGTCCACAATCGTGCAACCGGTTCGTTCGTCCTCGTCGATCGCACGAACAACGCCACGGTTGCGGCGGGCATGCTCGCCGCCGTCGAAACGCCGGACCAAACCGCAGCACTCGCACATCCGCTGAGTACGCGCGGGAGCGTGATCTGGATCACCGGGCTGCCCGCCGCTGGCAAGACGACGCTCGCCCGCGAGCTGGAGCGCCGCTTCGTTCTCGACGGTCGTTTCGTTTGCGTCCTCGATGGAGACGAAGTCCGCAAAACTCTCAGCAGCGATCTCGGCTTCTCGGCCGCTGAGCGGAGCGAACACCTCCGCCGCGTTGGCGCGGTTGCCTGTTTGATGGCCGACGCCGGTGCGATCGCCATCGTCGCCTGCGTCTCGCCGTATCGTGCTGATCGCACCGCTGCGCGCACCGCCGCTGGTGACCATCCGTTTGTTGAGGTCTACCTCGCAACCCCGCTTAGCGAATGCGAACGCCGCGATCCCAAGGGCCTCTACGCACGCGGCCGCAGCGGCGCCGCCAAGAACGTCACCGGACTCGACGGCCCTTACGAAGCACCCGAGTCGCCCAATGTGCGCCTCGACACCACCGCACGCTCGGTTGATGACTGCACTCGCGCCGTCATGGCCGAGCTCAGCAAGCAACAATTAGCGCATTATCCAGCTGAAGGCGGCGGCTCAGGAATTTGAACGCCGTGAACCCAACGTGGTCACGGCTGCCCAATCTCCAAACGCGCGCTCATCTGCGACGCCCAATAGCCGTACGATACCATCAGCTTTTTCCCAACCGTTGAACCAACCGTGGTGGTTCCGTGGAACATACCGGTGTCTGGTCCGGTCTCGGTGACCGTGACGCGCGTTGCCGCACCGTTGTCACCGATCACCTCGACCCAACCCGTCTCAATGGCAGTCGGATCTTGGTTGAGTGCGGCACGCAGTTCGATGCCGACGCGTTCGCCGGGTTTGGCGCGAGTAATTGGTTTGCTGCTGCCCGGAGAAACCCACGCGATGTGCTGGCTGCCGATCTGCGCAAACGTCACCGTCGCCATCCAGGCGCGATTGGTGATCGCCCAGCCTTCGCAACCCCACGGACCACCACCACCTTCGTAAGCAGGATTATATGGAAACGCCTCATTGGCTGGCGTTCCTTCTACGACACCGCGACATAGGCCCAATTTACCAATGCCATGTGGATGACCATGTGGCCAACCCACTTCAATCCCCTTCCACACCAGGCCTGTCTTCTTGCGTTCCGGACTGACGTTGGTGCAAACGGCCCGCGCCGGGTTGCAGCCGAAAACGAAATTGACGTACGACCATCCGTGGGCGCGCAGTCCCTTGTCGCCAAGAACGTGCGCAACCAGAAACATCGCCCCGCCGAGTCCTGCCACGGGACCAATTTCCTTCATCCCATCAAGCGCCCATTCCTGGTCAGAGTGCGTGCGGTAATGCCACATATTCTTCGTGCGAGTGAGCATGTAATCACGCCACGCAGCCAATTTTTCGCGCGTGCCTGGCGGAGCCTGCTCGGGCGCCAGCATCAAGAGCAGAGCGAGAGCCTGTGGTGGTACGTGTTCTGAATTCCTCAAGATCCAACTGTGGGCCGGATTTCCTGCCGGATCCCACTCGCGCACCATCACCTCGGCTTCGCGACACGCATTCGCCAGAAATCGCTTCGGATCGCCGTCTTTCTCGGCGCGTTCGCTCAGCCACATGAACAGGTTCCGAATGATGCACTGGCCGGGCACGGTCAGTTGTTCGCCGTATTCCTCGACCATGTTCGGATACCGCTGCTTGAATTTTGCAATCAGCTTGGCCTTGCCATTGCGCATCACGCGTTCGCGCCCGGCCTTGTCCCAGCTCTCAAGACACAGGGCACGATAACGTTGGTAGTCGGCCTCTGGCAAACGTGGCTTGAGAAATGCATGATACGACGCCAACACCGCCGCAAGCTGGTCCAAGTTGTTGGGATCGTTGGTGAGAGGAAATGCATTGGCACAGAACTCGGCGTGCCAGCACATCAGGTCGAGAATGTCCGGCGAATCCTTCGGCCCCAATTCGTTGGTCCAACGATCAAAAAGCGCCGGATTCGCCGCGTAAAACAAGGCGATAAACGGTAGCTCCAGCGTATATCCAGCACCATCGCGCGATGGGCCATAGCCCTCGGTCAGCGCTTTGCCGGGGGCGACTGGCGCTTTGATGAGTGGCTTAAGCGGATCCGTGCTAACCCTGACATCGATGAAAAATTGGTAGGCAAAGGCACTCGCGGCGCGTTCGAGTGCGTGATCAGCGATAACGAATGGATGCGAGCGCCCAGCGCCGGGAACGTCGACCACGAACTCAGCGCTGCCCGCCGGATCAAAAGTGGTGAAGTCGCCAGCCTGGCCAACGATCTTGCCAGTAAACACCGCCGCGCCTCCGGCTGCCAGATGAATCGCAAACGGTGTTCCATCGGCGATCTTCGGAACCACGAATCGTTTCGCCTCGCCAAGATTGTAGCCGATCTGATTGACCACTGGTGGCGGTATCGCTGGCCCAGTCGGCGCGGCTGCTTCGCCAGCACCGAGACCGACTGGCAGGAACATCATAATCAAACACAGGGCTGGATGTCTCGACGTCATGGGTTACCTCGCGGTGCGTCCTGGTGATTCCAGCGTCGGCCAAGGCCTGCACAGAGCAACCAAGCCAGTGGATGTACGAGCGCAAATACGAGCAGCACCGTGGTGAACGAGCCCTCTTTGGCAATGCTGCCAACCCAGCTATTCATGAGGATTCCGCCAGTCGCGCTGGCTGCAGCGATAAGTCCGAAAACCGTGGCGGTCTGGTGCGGCGGCATGACTTCCGAGATCAACGCTGACACGTTGACCAACCAGGCGAGGTGAGCCCCGATGACAGCCATCGCTGCCGCCAGAACCACCGCATCGGATGGATGCAGCGCGACCAGGACCGACAACGGCGTCAACAAACAACAGAACAACATCACACGTAAGCGACCACGCGCTGGAGAACCGCCGCGTCCAATCAACCAAGCTGCCAGAAATCCTCCCGCCAGGCAGCCAATGTCTGCAGGCAGATAGACAAACCACAGATGGGATAGTTGCTCTTGCGACCAACCATGCTCGCGGTTGAGCAAGGTCGGAAACCAAAATTGATAAAAATACCAGACCGGATCGGTGATGAGGCGGGTGATCACCAGGAGCCACACTTCGCGTCGCGACAGGATTGCCTTCCAAGTAATCCATGCGGAGGTCGGCTCTTCTGGGTTCGCTGACGCACTGCGTGGCGATGACGGACACACCCACAACCACAACGGCACCAACACCAATCCAGCCAAACCGGTGGCCAGAAAAGCCCAGGTCCAATGCTCGCCCCCACCAGCCAGGCTGATAATCAACGGCGGCGCGATGGTTGCGCCAAGTGTGGCGCCCATGGTCGACAACGCCAAGACAACCCCTCGCGTGCGCGGCAGGAAGCGTTCCGCAGCCAGTCGCGGAACAGCAACCCACAGGCCTGCTTCGCCAATACCGAGCACCGCGCGACACACCAGCATGCCACCAAGCCCGTCAACCAATGCCGTTGCAGCATTGGCCAATGACCACACCGCCAGACTGATGGCGATTCCGGCGCGCGGACCGATGCGATCAATGAACCATCCCGAGCACAAAAACGAAGCGGTGTACGCGATCAGAAACACATTAACCGCCTGCGCGTATCCACCTTCGTCGATCCCCAGCCGCAGTTTCAGGGTCGGTGCCAACAGCGACAACGCTTGACGATCGACGTAATTCAGGACCGCAGCTGCGACAATCGCCAGCACCAGAAATGAGCCACGCGAGCCGATCCGCCAGATGGAATCGCCCGGATCAGACAACGACACCGCCGGTTGTTCCACGCCCCTGCGCATGTGTCGTGTACCCAATCGTGATGCGGTCGCGGTGCAGCGTACGCGTCAGTGGGTGCAACAACCAGGGTCCGAACCGGGTCGCGATCGCACTGGATCGGAGGAACCAGCCTGGTTACTCGCGTTGAACGCGGCGTTGCCAGACTCCTGGTGGGCAACCGAGAACACTGCGAAATTGCCGCCCGAATAGGCGCGGATCCTGATAGCCGAGCCGCTGCGCCACCGCTGTTGGGGTGAGTCCCTGTGACAACAGATCGGTCGCGATGCGGATGCGTTCGCGTACGATCCAGGCACGCGGGGATAGTCCGGTCGTTGCACGGATGAGTCGACTGGCCCAGTCGGGACTGACCCGCAGTCGATGTGCCAAGTCCCGGGGGGAAATGGCGCATGGCCGCCGCGCCAGGTCGCTCGACAAGACGGCCATCTGGTCACCGGTGAGTCGACGCGGCCCTGAGTTCACACCCACTGTGTGGTCTTCCATGCGGGCGAACGCACGGCAGAACGCACGCGCAATATCTGCAGCCAAAGCGCTATCGGCATCCGCATGCAGTTCATCCACCAGCAGATCCACTAAACGCTCCAACGCAGCATCCATCGCAACAATGCGCGCTGAACGACCCCAGGCGACCGTCCGCGTTCCCAGTGCGATGCGCAGGCGAAATCGCGCCAACACGGGCGGCTCCTGGGCCAAGAAGCGGAACGACACCTGCGGTGGGACCAGACAGATCGCGCCAGCATGCAGGTGATGCCAACTGCCACCGAGCCGCGCCGAGATCCGGCCCTGGCGGCAGGCATAGACGAGGTGGGCATCAAGCTTCCGTTCAGCGGTGTCCCAATTGGTCACCATGCGCACCCGACCGCGCGCGAAGTCACCAAGCGTCGGCGTCAGTTGCAGTCTGGGATCATCTAGCGCGTCCTGCCACGCCGCATCGTCAAGTACCTGATCGGGCATCCCAGCATCATGGTGAACTCCCACTCAGTGCGAGTGCGGCACGACCCGAACGGTTGCCCGTGCCCTATACACCCAGCTAGACTGAGCGCGGAGCCAAGCCATGCACGAATCCACCCTCTCACGTGATCTCCCCTCGCTCATGCGCGCCGAGGCTACAGCAGGTGGGCGTAGCGTTCGCGAAGTCGCCCTCGCCACGGATCTCGTTGTGGTTGGCGGTGGCATCGCTGGATTATGCGCTGCGATCAGCGCCGCTCGTCAGGGCATCAAGGTCGTCCTGATCCAGGATCGCCCGGTCCTCGGCGGCAACGCCTCCAGCGAAGTGCGACTGTGGCTGCTGGGCGCGACCGTGCACATGGGCAGCAACAACCGTTGGGCGCGCGAAGGCGGCATCGTTGGCGAGATCTACACCGAAAACCTGTGGCGGAATCCCGAAGGCAATCCGCTGATCTTCGACAGCATCCTGCTCGAGTGGGCAGTGCGTGAGGCGAACCTGCACCTGCTGCTGAACACGGCGGTCGATGCGTGCGCGCAGGATGCCAGCGGACGCATTACCTCGGTCACCGGCTTCTGTGCGCAGAACTCGACCCGCTATGTCGCCAGCGCGCCGCTGTTTTGCGATGCCTCGGGCGACGGGGTCCTGGGTTTCTGCGCCGGCGCACCATTCCGCATGGGTGCCGAAGCGCGCGACGAGTTTGGCGAAGCCAACGCTCCCGGCGGAGAGTTCGGTCGCCTGCTTGGCCACTCCATCTACTTCTATGCCAAGGACGTCGGCCGTCCGGTGAACTTTGTGGCGCCAGCGTTCGCTCTCACCGACATCACGAAAATTCCACGTTGGAAATCGTTCGACGCGAAAACCATGGGCTGTCGGCTGTGGTGGATCGAATGGGGTGGGCGTTTCGACACCGTGCACGACACCGAAGCGATCAAGTGGGAGTTGTGGAAGGTCGTTTATGGCGTCTGGAATCACATCAAAAACAGCGGTCTTTTCCCGGATGCGGCCAATCTGACGCTGGAGTGGGTCGGCCACATTCCCGGCAAGCGCGAAAGCCGCCGCTTCGAGGGTGCCCACATCTTGACCCAGCAGGACATCATCGAACGACGTCACCACCAGGACGTGGTCGCGCACGGCGGTTGGTCGATCGATCTGCATCCCGCCGACGGCGTGTACTCGGCCATGCCTGGCAGTTTCCACCTGCAGTCAAAATCCGTCTACGGCATCCCGTATCGCTGCTACTATTCGCGCACAGTGCCGAATTTATTCATGGCCGGGCGCATCATCTCGACCACTCACGTCGCATTCGGCAGCACGCGCGTCATGGCCACCTGCGGTGTCGGCGGCCAAGCAGTTGGAACTGCGGCGGCTATCTGTCACGCACGCGGTCTTGATCCAGCGGCAATCACCGCGGATCCCAAACTGGTCAGTGAACTCCAACGCCGCTTGCTGCGCACTGGCCAATTCCTGCCGGGCGTGGCCCTCTCAGACCCAGATGACTTGGTGCCTTCAGCAACGGTGACCGCCAGTTCAACCCTCCAACTGGCCGAGCTCCCTCCTGACGGACCATGGGCTGAACTCGACCACCCGCGGGCCCAATTACTGCCTGCCATCGCCGGCGCATTCCCCGCTGTCCGTTTGTGGACAAAAGCCACGCAGCCGACCCGCATCCGCATTGAACTACGTCAAAGCGAACGCGCGCATGAACACTGCCCCGAGATCGTCTTGGCCCACCGCGACATTGATCTGCCCGCTGGCGAGGCGGAGATTGGCCCCATCGACTTCGGCGTCGTCGTCGATCAAACCCGGCACATCTGGTTGATGCTACCGAAGACAGATGGCGTGTCGGTGCGCGAATCCGAACTGCGCGTCACCGGTGTACTCGCGCTCTGGCAACGCCGTTGGCATACCGACGCCAAGGACGACAGCGGCAAACTCTGTCAACAGCATCTCGGTGGCGAAGACTTCACCTTGTATGTTCCACGCCGGCGGCCCGAGGGACTCAATCTGGCACTACGCCTCACCAGTCCGCTCTCGGCATTTTCGGTGGCCAATCTCAGCAACGGCGTGGATCGGCCAATGGCCGGTGCCAATGCCTGGGTTGCAGCGCCAACCGATCCAGCACCGAGCATTCAGCTGGCGTGGTCCAAGCCTCAAGCAGTGGCGCGGGTGGAGATCGCCTGCGACGTCGACTTCGATCACGCGATGGAAACCGTGCTGCTCGGCCATCCCGAACGCGCGGTGCCGTTCTGCGCGCGCACGCTGCTCATACGTGATGGTGCCGGAAGCGTTCTCGCCAAGATCGACGACAACCGCATGGGCCTCGTCATCATCGACCTGCCAAGCGGCACCATCGTCAACCAACTCACCATCGCGATCGAGGCCATGCACGGACCCGCGCCGGCAGCGTTGTTCGGCGTGCGCTGCTTTGCTGCGCGTGCGACAACGACTCGCTAATCCTACCCTGGAGATGACATGTCCCTCGTGCTCACGCTCGTTCTGTTACCAAGTCTCGTGATCGCCGCCAATGCCACAGGCACGCCTCAGACCGCCTGGGACGGTGACGGTCTCAGCGTCGATACTGCTTTCCCTGGTGGCAATCTCATCGTCGAGAACATCGCCAATGGCGTGCTGCGCGTTCGTCATGATCAACGCGACACGCCAAGGCCCTGGTTTAACTGGGCCTTTCGTCTGCGCGGTCAGGCCGGACGGCGTGTCGAAGTTCAATTTGGCAGCGCTGTCGTTGGCGTCCGCGGACCGGCACTGAGTGGCGATGACGGTGCCACCTGGCATTGGCTGGATGATACTGCTGGGGCCCGTCGTAGCTCCTTTGCGGTCACCCTCCCAGCAGACGGATCGGCGCTACGACTCAGCATGGGCATCCCGTATCAGGTCAGCACCTGGACCGCGTTCACCACCGCCAATCCCGAGTTGAAACCGACGTCGCTGTGCCAGTCACGCCATGGCCGACAGGTGCCGTTGTTGCGTGTGGGCGGCGGCACTTCTGCGCCCTGTCTGATCGTGGTCACCGCGCGCCACCACAGTTGCGAAGCCATGGCCGGATTCGTGCTGGAAGGCTTGGCGCGCGCCGTCCTCGCCGATGCCACTTGGAAGACGCGCGCCGAGTGCGTCTTCATTCCCTTCGTAGATATCGACGGCGTCGAGGAGGGCGATCAGGGCAAGGGCCGCCAACCGCACGATCACGGTCGCGACTACCACGGTGACAGCCTGTATCCAGAAACCGCCGCGATCCGAGTCGGGCTGCCTACGTGGGCCGCTGGGCGCCGCACCATCGTCATCGATCTGCACTGCCCAGGTCTTGGTGGGACCCACCACCAACATATCCACCAAGTAGGCGCCGCCGACGCTACCGCATGGGCCGCGCAGCAACGCTTCGCCGAAGTGCTTGAACAGACCAAGCGTGGTCCGTTGCCCTATCGCGCCACCGGCGATCTGCCGTTCGGATCAGCATGGAATGTGGCTGCATCCTACGTTGATGGCAAAAGCCTGCGCGAGTGGGCCAGTGAACAACCGCATATGCGTTTGGCCACCTCCATAGAAATCCCCTATGCAGATGCCAACAGTGTCGCCGTCTTGCCCGATGGAGCCCGCGCATTCGGCGCCGACTTGGCACGCGCGTTAGCCGCGTTGCTCGCTCGGTAGGCAACGCCGAACATCGGCGCTCGGCTGCCAGCCTCATCCCATGCCGGCAGCGAACTGAAACGGACCCCTGGGATCGCCGAGTTGTACTCGGCCCGAAAAGTGCCGAGTGTCCACCAACCAGCCACACCTAAGCTTGTATTCTGGCCATTTCATCTAGACTGCCCGTGGAGTTTGTTCATGCCAAACCTAACACATTCTCATATCTGGCAATTACAAGAAGCAAAAAATCGCCTGAGTGAAGTCATTCATGCGGCAGAACGACAAGGCCCGCAGACCATCACCCGCCATGGCGAACCGGTCGCTTTGGTGATGCCCATTGCCCATGGATCCACCACGGCTTCCCTCTCAGCCTGGGATTTGCTGCGCGATGACACCGTCGCGAGTCTCGGTGGTCCACCTGCTGTCCCACTGCGCATCGCGGATAGCACCGAAGCGGTGCCGCTGCCATGGTGACCGGATTCTTGATCGACACCTGCCTAGTCTCCGAAACCGCCAAGCCACAACCTGACGCCCACGTTGAACGCTGGTTGCGTCAGTTGCCAGCCAATCGCCTGTGGACCAGCGTCATCGTGCTGGGCGAGTTGCAGGCTGGCATCAGTCTTCTTGATGATGGTGCTCGACGCAGATCGCTGGTTGCGTGGCTCGGCCGACAACGCGCCGCCTTCGGTGACCGCTGCTTGGCCATCGACGAATCCATCGCCCGCGCCTGGGGAGATCTGCACGCCGCCCGACAACGAATTGGTCGCCCACTACCCATGGCTGATGGCCTGATCGCCGCCACGGCCTTGGTTCGTGGTCTGACCATCGCTACTCGCAATGGCGCTGACTTCAGCGAATGCGGTGTGCAGCTCGTGGATCCATGGGCAACGTGAAAAAGGTTCACCAGCGCCAGGCGACACTCACTCCAAGCAGCGCCGCCGCTCCGGATCCATCGACGGCCAATTCGGCACGCTTGCGTTCGATGTTGGTGTATGGCTCAAGCACGACCAGCGTCGATGATCGCGATGGCGCAGCGGCGAGCTCAACCATCGCCAGCACGCCGGCTTCGCATCCGTTTGTCACTTGCCACAGCGCGCCGACGCCAGCCGCAGCGCGCAGCACCGGAAGATCGTAGATTTTTCCTTCGCCGCCATCAACCTCGAGAAATCCGGTAGAAACCACACGATCGTGACGCCAGCCGACGCCGACCTCGGCATCGCCGACGAAACGCACCGAGCCACGCCGGCCCAGCTCAGGTCCAACGCCAATGCCGGTCCACAACGTGGTGCGGCGTGCCTCAATGTCGTAATTGAACGGCACGCTGAATTCCTGATCGCGCAGACCGAAGCGCCATGACGGCTTCCATGATCCGTCGCCGATCTGCCGACCGATCATCCAATCAATGCCACGACCTTGGACTCGCGTGTCCGCCGCGACGATGGCGCTACGGCCAATCCACGGTGCGTCCGTGCCGCTCGCTGAACCACCCTGCTCCGGAATCCAGGCCAGCGTCAATCGACCCACCTGCGCGTCGTTGTGCTGGATGCGCGTGGTCTCAAGCGACAGCCGCCACGTCGGCCAGTCAACACTGATGCCAGCAACCACAGCAAAACCGTCTTCGTGATCGGCAACTACCGCCGCCACCACCGAGCGACCATCGTCATGATGCCCTGTATAATTGCAGCCAAACCACATGCCGCCGCCCGGTCCTCCGACCACTGCCAATGCCTCACCACGCCAACGCAACGTGCGATCGGTCGTGCCGGTGCTTAATGCGCCGAGGCTGACGTGGAGCGGACCAGACACCGCCACATCCATCCCGGTGCCGACGTAGGCCAGCGCCTCGATCGGCCGCGAGGGATGCTCGTACGCCAGGTTCATACTCTGAATGCCGAGGAGTCCGTGGGTCGCGTTCTGGGTCGCCTGCCCGCTCAGGTTGCCCGCCACCAGCACGCCGCCGCCACCTTGCAGCCATCCGGACATCGGCCCACGCTCCCACGTCGAGCGCAGGCCAACCGTCGCCACCAGTTCATCGCGGCGCGCTGCGCCAACCCGGCGAGCCGCATACGGATCGGGATAACCCCACAGCACCGGCGAGCCACTCGGATTGCTCGTCGTCAGGATGCTGTGATCGAGGCCAAACACCACGTTCCAGTAGGTCCATGTGAGTGCGATCTCGTTGGTCCGGAAGTCATCGCTTTCACCGCCGCCGCCCGGACCAAACGCATCGTTACCCCACGCCACACTGGCGTCTTCGAAACCGAGGCGCGGCGGGCCGGGGACGCCGGGCAACTCCACCGCAGACGCCGCCGATGCGAGAGTCAGTCCGACCAGGAAGCGGCGATTCATCATGGCGGCATGGTGTTAAAACAGGCCGACTCGGCAACCTGCTAGCCCGTGAGGAGTAATGGAATTGGTCCGTCAACTGACTCTGAAGGTCAAAGCTGTAGACCCTGGGGTGCAGGTGGCTAGCCTGCGCAGCCTTACTTTCCCGGCCCTTGAACTCAGGACTGCTGCAGCCGCCCATGTCCCCACCGCTCCTCGCTGAACTCGTTGCCCACCGTCGTGCAGTCTCAGTGATCGGCCTGGGCTATGTCGGACTGCCCCTGGCCCTCTGTCTAGCCAAGCACTTCCGCGTCATCGGCTTCGACGTCAGCGCGGGCAAGATTGCGGCACTCAAGGCAGGACGCGATCCAGTCGGCGAGAACGGTGATGCTGCGGTCGCAGCAAGCAGCGCGACCTTCACCGATGACCCCGCTACCCTGCGCGAATCGTCGTTCCACATCATCTGCGTGCCGACACCGGTCGATCACGCCAATCGTCCGGACTTCAGCCCACTAGTCGGCGCCAGCACGCTGGTCGGCAGGCACCTCGCCTCGGGTTCAGTTGTCGTGTACGAGAGCACCGTCTATCCCGGCGCCACCGAAGAAATCTGCATCCCGGTGCTGGAAAAAGTCAGTGGCCAGAAAACCGGCGTCGGCTTCACCTACGGATACAGCCCCGAGCGCATCAATCCCGGCGACCGCGAACATACAGTTGAGAAGATCAAAAAAGTCGTCAGCGGCAGCGACGCTGCGACTCTCGCCATCGTCGCCGGCGTGTACGGCACCGCAATTATCGCGGGCGTCCACCAAGCCCCAACCGTGCGCGTGGCCGAAGCAGCCAAAGTCATCGAGAATACGCAACGCGATCTCAATATCGCGCTAATGAACGAATTGGCCCTTATTTTCCATCGTCTCGACATCGATACCGGCGATGTCCTTGCCGCAGCCGGTACCAAATGGAACTTCCTGCCCTTCAAGCCGGGGCTCGTTGGCGGCCACTGCATCGGCGTCGATCCCTATTACCTCACCCACAAAGCTGAAGAGGTCGGCTATCACCCGCAGGTCATCCTCGCTGGCCGCCGCATCAATGATGGCATGGGCGAGTGGATCGCCCAGGAATGCGTCCGCCTGATGGTCCAGCAAGGTCGTCCGGTGAAGGGCGCCAACGTGCTGGTTCTTGGGCTGACGTTCAAAGAGGATTGCCCCGATGTTCGGAATACCAAGGTCATCGACATAATCACCGAGTTGAAGCGCTTCGGTGCCGTGCCGATCGTTGTCGATCCATTGGCGGATGCGGACGTGGCACAACATACGTATGGCATCCAATTGCACTCCTTGACCACACTACCGCCTTGTGCGGCGATCATCGCTGCCGTGGCTCACCAAGCATTCAAGACTCTCGATGTGAGCACGCTGCTGCACATAACTGGAACTGGGGCTCCGTTCCTCGACATCAAATGCGCGTTCGACCGCCACGTCCTGAACACCAATGGGTTTCTGTCTTGGCGATTGTAACCCCGACCGGCAGCACGTCGCGAGTCGTATAGTCCTCTGCAAGATCAAGCGGGCAAAGCGCAGGCCGCTAGCAGGTCTGTCGCGCGTGCAGCCCAACTGCGGCCAGCGAGGAAGCTGGCAACGCGCTCGGTATCAGGCTTGCATGCCAGCGCTTGAGCCACGGCGGCGGTGAAATCTCCCGGCTCAGCAAGGATCGTGGCAGGAGCTGACAGCTCGACCAACGTACGCCACCGCGCAGCGGCGACCGGCAGGCCAGCAGCAAGATACTCGAAGAGCTTCACCGGATGCGCCGCTTCGATCAGTTCGCGGTGGCGTTCAACAGCGAAAGGAATCAGACCAACAGCGGCATGCTGGAGGAAAGCTGGCACATCATCTGGCACCCGTGAGCCGAGCAGAAAGAGATTGGGTAGCCGAGGTAACTTGCTCAGAGCGGGGCCAGCGCCAATGATCACGACTGACAAGTCCGGCCGCGCACGCGCCAGTGCTGTCACCGACTGGTGATCAAACCATTCGCCCAGCGAACCAACAAAAACCGCACGGGGCGTAGGAATCCACGCGTACTCTGGCGGCGGTGGCCGAGGAATGCGAAAGCGCTCGGTCTCCACTCCATTCGGCAACAGGACGGACCGCCGCGCACCGAGTCGCTGCGCTCGTTCAACTAAGGCAGCGGAAGACGCCACCGCTACATGGGCGCGACGAACGAGATCGCTTTCGAGTTCGGCGAGTGCTGGCGACACACCCGGAAAGGCGGTCAGGACATCGGCCATCCGATAGACCAGCCGACGATGGGGCACCTCGTCAGCGAGGAACGCAAAGAGCGGAGAATCCACGTACAGGAGATCGCATTGCTTCACACCAGCACGGCGCAGACGCGACCGTGGTCCGGGAGGTAGCGCTAGGCGCTGCCAGTTCCGAGCAAGCCACGGCGAACTGAGCAACGGCAGCCGACGTGGCGCCAACAGCGCGACCGGCACCGTGCTGATGATGGATCCATGCCGCTTCCATGGCTGGAACCCGGCCCGGATCCGTTGGCGAACCTCACGATCTCGACAAGCAAGGAGATGGAGAGGACTCACCGGATTGGAAAAATACGCGATACGCCAGTCCATCGCAGCAAGTGCGTCAGCGAGACATTGTGAGCCAACCCGCACCGACGAACCGTAGCGGGTTCCACAACCCATCACCACTAGGCCAGCCGACACGCTCACTTCCTGGCGCGGATCAGCATGTTCCATCCCATGAGTCGACCCCATGCCGAGAGCGGCAGGATCTTGAGGAACCACGAGGGGATTTCAGGAGCGGTAAGCTGATACTTCTCAACCCGGACCGTGGAGAAATCCTTGAACAAACGCCGGCACTCCCTGGCCGAGTACACCTTCACCAGCGGACGCGCACCATTGGGCGAATGCTCCGTGTTCGCGCTGAGCACATCAGCCATGGTCATCGTCTTGCGCAAACCACCACGGATGTAGAGCTTCCACCAGTCCTTGTACCAGTAGTTCCAGGAATGCTTGGCGTAGACCATGATGATCGCTTCGCCGCCCGGCTTCAGCACCTTGTGGATCCGACGCACCACTTCTTCGGTGCCGGGGGTGTGGTGGATGACGCCGAAGGAGTACACCACATCAAAGGTGGCCTCGGGAAGATCTAATTTCTCGGCGTCGCCAAGGATGAATTCACCCGGCAAACCACGGGCTGCGAAATTCTTCTTGGCCATATTGAGGTGGCCTTCGGCGAGATCGAAATCGGTGGTGATGGCCCCGGCCTTGGCGAACTGAGCGTGGTCAGTGCCCAATCCAGCGCCGATTTCTAGCACTTTCTTGCCGCTGTAACGCTCGAATCCAATCGCCTTCTTCATCCACGGAGCGTAGCTTTCGTAACGGTCACGTTCGACATTGAGAAACCATTCCAGGCTACCGGTCTCGGCCACACCACCGCGATCGCCACCGCAGTGATCGGTGTTCCATTGCCGACGCGCTTCATCCTTCATCGCCTCGTCACCGATCGAGCGCTTCGGCGGCAGCGGTTCAACCACAACCTTTGTCACCTTGAGTCGGGTGATGCCCGCCTTGGCGCGGCAGTTGGCTATCACCAGGCGGAATGCTTGTCCGGTCGTCAGCTTCGCCGCGCAGGAATGTTTGACTAAGCCGCGTCCCGAAAGATTGACGTTGCTCAACCATGCGCCCTTGTCGTCCAAGGCGCCAAAAGTAACCGCCCCCTCGCCCTCAAAGACAATTTCGACCGCGAAACGCCAGGTGTCTTCTGCTGTCGCCACGAGTTCGGGAGAGCGCAGCATGTACGCGTAGGTGGTGGATTTCGAAATGAGGAGTCCGTCTTTCAACTCCGCCTCTTGTGGATCCCACGTTGCCGGATCCGGAACCGCCAATGGTTGAGCCTGGGTCGACGGCTCGACGGTGGGAGATTTCGCGCTAACGGGATTCGGAGGCGCGTCAGTGAGTGGAGAGAGTTGCATGAGTCGTTCAACGATGCGGTTGATGTGAATGTCCCAGGTATGGTGGGACAGAATACGTTCACGGCCATTGCGGCCAAGACGTTCGCGGATGGCGGGCCGGTTGGCAAGAATACGAATGGCGGCGACCAGTTCTACTGCGTCGCCGGGACGCGTAAGTACACCCACCGCCTGGCACGAGGCTGGCTCTGCCAGCTCAAGATCAGCAAGTCGCAGGGCCGGGCTGATCACCTCGCCGATTTGGCCCAGATCACTGGCCACCGTCGCCCGTCCCATGGCGAGATACTCGAATAGCTTGGTCGGTGATCCGAAAAACGGTCGCGTGTCGTCAGGCGGAGTCTGATGCGGCGAAACGAATATGTCACAGGCAGCAAGGTGCGTCGGAGCCTCGTCCTGAGCCACGATGCCGGTGATCACGACCCGTCCCTGCCAACCACCCGCACGGACGGCGCCCTCCATCTCACTGCGCAGGTTGCCATCGCCGATCAGCAACAATTTGAGTCGCGGCGAGATGGCCATCAGTCCAGGCAGTGCCCTAGCCAAGGCAGGGATGCCGTGCCAAGCGCCAAAAGTACCGATGAATCCCACCACGAGATCCTCGGCTACGAAACCGTGCCGGGCACGCTGGGCACGTCCGCCTTCAGCAAGACGCTCGGGATCAAAACGCTGCGGATCGACCGCGTTCGGATTCACCAAGATGCGCTGGTCCTCGACCCCGCGTGTGAGCAACTCTTGGCGCAGCGGCTCGGACACGACCACCACCATATCCGCAGCGCGCAACGCTGCGGTTTCCACCGCCAAGAACAGTTCCTCGTGATGCAGCGGCGTCTTCGCCCAGTGGCGCAGCACCCAGATTTCCGAGCCGTTGTACTCTAGCACATGCGGGATGCCCAACGCAGCGCAGGTCCGAGCGACCGCCAAGCTGCCGATAACAATACGTTCGTAGATCGCAGCGGCGCGATGTTGGAGGGCCAAGCTGCGGAGCTGCTCTTCTTGCGCATCGCCAGAAGCGAAGAACTGGTGTTCGTAGTGCTCGACCTGCCAGGGCTGGGCTGGCTCTTTGATCTGCACCAATGGGCAGCGCTGCATATCCACCATGGGCGGCACCAACCCCATGGCACAGGCGACCCGAGTGCCGGCGTGATCGAAGCCTTCAATCACATGTGCGGTATGACCAAGAGAACCACCAGCCTTTGCCTGAGAGTTCCAATAATCGAGTCGGGCATAGAGCATCTTCGGCAGGCGACCATCGTGAACCGCGAGCGCGCGCGTGCTGCCAGTGAGGCCGTTGGCGCGGCGATTCGTAGTTTCGAGAAGGTCCTTGGCGGATGCGCATCCGCTGGTCTGGATCGGCTGCTCCCAACGACCGGGCGGCACGTCACTTGCTACATCCGCTGGCCGCAACGAACCCCAAACATGCGCGATGCGTTCTGGAGTCCCGGGCAGCAGATTCCAAGCCAGCGTGAATGGAGGTCGTACCCCAAGCGTGATTGCCAACGTACGACTCGGCACACAACGGCCGTACGCCGGACTGACTTCGTCTGCAATGACTTCGGCCCGACAGGGCAACCAGGAAGGCAGCACCAATGTGACGGGCCCAAGGCGCCACGCATTGCGACCACATGGGACCGCGTCCAAGCCAGGTGCTAGATGGAAATGCCAAGTCGCATGTACAGCCCGCGTCTTTCCATCAGGAAGCAGTTGATCGGTGATCACGAAACCTGCCGCAGCCAACGTCTCGACGCTCCGTCGATGAACAACCCCGCAGCTTTCCGCGAAGCCGTGGTGTTCGCCAGCAAAGCGCACGCCGGACGTGTCGGGTCGCCACACGTCTACTGCCGGCCGAGCTTTGGCATCATGAATGTTGAACAGGTAATCGCTACGCAGTTCTTGCTGTTCAACCGCGTCGATCTGCACCGTGTTGTGGGCGGCAGTGGAGCGAGAACGGTTGCGCGCTACCGCATCGGATGTGTAGCACGCGGTGCCCGGATCAACGAGCACCTGCGTGCTGCCCACCGTGTAGGTGATGGCCAGCTTGTCGTTATGGGCATGACCGCCGTTCATGAGCGGCGTGCCCGGATCCGGATCGCGGAAGCGCTGACCGTTGGGTCCGCAACTGACCACGAGATCTTCGGCGGCGGCTCCACGCCGACGCAATGCATACCAGCCGCTATCGCGGAAGGCTCTATCGCCGGGTGGCCACGGATTTTCTGGCATGGCCTTCCAGGCGGCCAGGCCAGACGGACCACAGTGGAGCAACGCTTCTTCTGAAAACTGAGTGCCTGCCAGCCGCAGTCCGGAATCACGACAGAGAATCGCGCCGAGCGAAAGCAGGTAACGGAAGTCGGCGTCTTCGCGCCGAGCAAGAACATGGAGTCGGCCAGAATCGTTGTCACCAATCATCGGCACTCGGCCTGAACTGTCGGTGAGATCGCGTACGGCGCGGAACATGCCAGTCAGCCGCTCCCAGAAGCCCGCCGACATCTCAACACCATGGGCGCGAAACAGGGCTGCTGGCCCTGCGATCAGTTCCAGACACAGACGATGGTAAGGCACCGAGGCTTCAAAGTCGGTGCCGTCAGGATGAATTTCCCATTGCGCTTCACGTTCCAATTCGACGCGGGCAAACGCAAGCCACTCGGCGGACTCCGGCAGGCCGGGGCATAGAACTGCCAGGTAAGCCAAGCCTTGGAGATCGGCCAGATAATGATTCGACCGCAGATGGGCAGTGCCTTCTAGATTGGCGCGAGTGAACGTGCCGTGCTCGCGCAGACTGCGGGTCAGCAGCTCGCGGAAAGACTGGTCGAGCGCGGGGCTGGGTGCCAGATAGGGTAGGGCGGCGAGCCAGTTGGCAGCGCGGATGCACGCTTCCATCGCGCACTTCCAGTTGGGGCCACGCCCGACTGGATTGACAGCGATCCAGTCGGTCACCTGCGCGGTGAACTCTTTCGCGTAGCGCTCGTCGCCGGTAATCAGATAGCCAATTCCGAGAACAGGGCCGTGATAGAAGCGGGACAACTCCCACGGCACCTTGATGTCACTGCCCGGCACTCCAGCTACCGTGGGAACTTGGGCGATGGGGTCTGCTGCCCAGCGGTGACCAGAGCGGAAGTCACGTAACCAATCGATGCGCGGGCCCAAATCGACAAGGCCGCTGCCCAACAGGTCGAAGCGGTGCGCCAACGCCTCGTTGGCCAAACTCACGATCGACGTACGAACCGAAACGCCCAAACTATCCCACGCCGCCTTCACGTCGCGACGCTCTGCGCTGCCAAACAGCCAGCGGTCAAGGGGGAGAACGGAGTCAGCGGATCGGGTCATGGAATCTCAGTTGGGCGGCCGGCGGGATAGCTCATCGTAGGCGGCTTGAAGATCTCGCAGTAAGGCATCACGACGATTGACCTCCTCCTGCACCTGAGCGGTCAGGGTAGCCTGGGTGTTGAGCTGGCTCTGGAGCTTGGCCAAAGCGGCATCGCGCAGGTTGATCTGGTCCTGGGCATCGGCAAGAGCAGCAGTCTGCCCAGCAAGCCGAGCCTGTAGTTCCGTCAGGAGCGCATCGCGCCTGGATACCTCAGCGGCGGCGGCGGCTGCCTGCTCAGCGAGGAGACGATCGCGCTTTGCGACCTCGGCCTGGATTTTCTGCGCGCGATCCGATTCGGCGCGGAGGACACTTTGGTTTTCAGCAAGCAAACGATCGCGCTTGGCCACCTCGGCCTGGAGGATGGCCAGTTTGGCAGTTTCTGCCGTGAGCGTCTTCTGGCCCTCGGTCAGGAGACGATCGCGAGCGACCACCTCGGACTGGATCTTCTGCGCTCGCTCTGATTCGGCGCGAAGGA
>CAZZAM010000002.1:32744-253631 GCA_964652775.1 uncultured candidatus Brocadiaceae bacterium
CACTTTGATTTTCAGCAAGCAGACGATCACGCTTCGCCACCTCGGACTGAAGCTGAGTGGTTTTCGCCGCTTCCGCTTGGAGTGTCTGCTGATTCTCGACCAATAAACGATCGCGCTTGGCTATCTCGGCCTGGAGGGCGGCGAGCTTGGCGGTCTCTGCCTTGAGCGTCTTCTGGCCCTCGGTTAGGAGACGATCGCGAGCGACCACCTCGGACTGGATCTTCTGCGCACGCTCAGATTCGGCGCGAAGGACACTTTGATTTTCAGCAAGCAGACGATCACGCTTCGCCACCTCGGACTGAAGCTGGGCGGTCTTCGCCGCCTCCGCTTGGAGTGTCTGCTGATTCTCGGCGAGCAGGCGGTCGCGTTTGGCAACCTCGGCTTGGACAGCCTCAAGACGGGCCGCCTCTGCTTGAACTCCGGATTGGGTTTTTGCCAGCAGTCGGTCGCGTTCGGCTACTTCGCGCTGCAGAGCGAGGATCTTGGCCGATTCACCCTGGAGCGACTGCTGCGTCTGCGTGAGGAGTCGATCCCTGAGCGCAACTTCCTCTTGAAGCTTCTTCACACGCTCCACTTCCAGCTGGATGGATGCCTGAGATTGGCTCAGTAATGTATCGCGGAGCGAAACTTCCTTCTGCAGATCGACAACCGCATCCTCCTTGAACCCGATCTGGTTGAGCAGCTGGGGGTCGATGGCCTGGAAATCGCGCGGTTTCCCAGAACCGCTGCGTAGGAAGTCCGGAGCAACGGAGTCGACGGCAGCGCATGACAGGAACTGGACGGATGCCCCGAACTCACCCACATCGAGCCCACCTATCCAACGCCCGATGCCGAGGTCGAACAGGAGGATGCGATTCTGATCACCAGGGGCGCACACCAGCATGTCATCGCCGATGATCTCGGCATCGTGCAGCCAACGCGAACCACAGTCGATGCGCCGACGGACTTTCCCATCATCGGTCAAGAAGACCACATGACCGGCGCAACTATCGGAAAAGTAGAGTCCGTGGTGAGGATGGCGACGAACCCCATGGCAACCAACAAAGCCGGATGCGATCTCGGTGAACGAACCATCGTTCTTCATCAAGCCAATGCAGCCTTGGATCCAGGTCGAGACGAGGAATCCATCGCCGTCCGGAGAGGCGCGATTCAAGTGGCCGAGTTGAATATCGGTGTGAATGTAGTGCTGCCTCAGATCGTCTGATGGCTTGAGTGGGTAGTTAATGCCGAATCTTTTGGCAGGCAGCCGCAGGCGATGGCTGATGGATCCGGTGTCCGCATCCATCACCAGTACCGCATCCGATGCGCTGCATGAAAGCGCTAAGTGGCGTCGATCTATCGCGCAGACGGTGTGCCCGCCCGCCAACCAGGGATCGGAGTATTCGTGCGACTGGACACCGTGAATATCGAAGAGCGCCAGTCGCGTGTTGCCGATCAGACAAAAGCCATCCCGGAATAAAATGGCGTTTTGTACCCGCCAAGGCGGCTTCAGTTGCGTCAGGAGCGTGGCGCTGTGATCCGTTGTGTCGATCAGCCAGCAGGTGGCTCCTCCTTTATAGACATCAAATGACTCAGCGGAGGCGAGCGAGGCGAATGGCGGAACCTGCGCCAGCCTGTCGGCGGACTCATAGCGTGCCTGGATGCCATTGAGGGAGCATCGGCCCAGATCAACTCTGCGGTCGGAATGGGATGCACAGATCAGGAATTTCACCGCAACACCTCTTGCCGCAGCCGATGCGGCAACCGTGCGATGGTGATACCGTCGGTTCCGTGTATCGCCTCAACGCTGAACTCCAGAGCTCGAGTCATGGAGCAGTAACAGCGTGGATTAACGGTAAAGAACGATTCTTGCTTCTCGGCAAAATAATCCGGCTCAAAGAGCGAAACGGTGACGAAGAAACGCGCGGCTCCGAGAATCGGTGGGTCCAGTTCCACGGTGACGCGATGTCGATCGGCCCCAACCAAAGAGAGACGATCATGGACCAGGCGAAGGGCGTAGGCCACGCCTTCGCGGTGCAGTGCCACGACAAAGGTGCATGCCCGTGACACGTTGGGGTCACGAACCGCCACGTCGACCTGGACTGATATTTTTTCGCCGCAACGAAACAGAACCGTCTCCGTCCCCAAGGGCCCAAGCAACGCCAAGCGCTCGATGGCGATGCGACCGTTGCCATAGGCGCCGCCGCTGGAGGCCAGATCCTGTCCATCGGCTGGATTCCAGCGGCGTTCTGACCAGGCCGGCGCCCGATCAATCGAGCCGAGCAGACGCTGTCCACTGTCGTCGCTGCGCAGCGTTGCATAGGCCGGCTCGTTTCCGGAATAGCGATAGGTGACGCCGACGGTGACAATCTCGCCCACGTCCACATTCGCGATGCGTGCTTCCACGCTGTGAAAAATGGATCCGTAGGGCTTGAGCACCCGACAGCGGCGTCCATCGATGTCTTCGACTGGTGCAAGATTCGCTTCTTGGAGCAAGGTCCATCCGCTGGGCAGGGGATCGCCGGTGTTCCAGCGCAAGATGCGCCCATCCCTGCACGTCAGTTCCAACGTCGCCAGGGCCAGGGGTTCAGGCAAGGCGAAGCCAGTGCGGCTGCCAAAACGCAGACGCACGGCGCGATGAGTGGTGCCTGCCACTACGGAAGCGCTGCGCAGTCGATCGGCAGCACGGCGATCCTCTTCCTGAGCTTTGATCGAGTGCTCATAGGCAGTGATCACCGTCTTGCCGTCGCCCTCCACGCAGACACGACCCTTGTCGATCCAGATGAACCGCTCGCACAGATTCAATGCCGTGTAGACGTCGTGGGTCACCAGCAGCAGCGTTGTGCCTTGATCCGAACACATCCGGCGCATGCGTTCGTAACTCTTGTGGGCGAAGTAAGCATCGCCAACCCCAAGTAGCTCGTCGATCACGAGAATATCGGGCGAAAGAATGGTGTTGGCCGAGAACATCAGTCGCGCGCCCATGCCGGTGGAATAGGTCTTCACCGGCTGGTCAATGTACTCGTGGAGTTCAGCGAAGTCGACGACTTCATCGAAGAGCTGATGGGCACGAGTACCGGTGATGCCCTGATGAGCGAGGGCCGAGTATACATTCTGGCGGCCGGTGAAGTCCGGATGAAAGCCGGTGCCGATCTGGAGAAGCGCGCTGACTCGTCCTTGGATCGTCATCGTACCGGCGCTGGGCTGGATGGTGCCGGTAATAATCTTGAGCAGGGTGGATTTACCCGCGCCGTTTCTGCCGATAATCGCGACCTTCTCGCCACGTCCGATACGCAGGTCCACACCCTGTAACGCGATGTGCTCGTTATAAAACGCCGGACCCCCCGGACACAGTCCGAAGAGATCGAGAACCCGGTACCCAGGCTTGTGATAGAGCCGGTAGGTCTTGCCAATTCCCGACATCGTGATCGCGGGACCAGTTGGGGCGAGATTACTCATGGTCAGCAAACAGGGGTGTGAGGCGACGGAAGAGTGATCCGGAGAAGACGCAGGCCACAATGCAGACCAACGCAAACACAGCGTCGGTCCACATCGGCAGCTGACGCATGCCGAGCAGTGCGTAGCGGAAACTCTCGATTAGATACGACATCGGGTTGGCAAGCACAACCCAGTGCGCCGAATCAGGCACCTGGTCGAGGGTGTAGCCGATCGGACTGACGAACATGAAAAACAACAATAGCAAATTAACCATGTAGACGATGTCGGGGATAAGCACCGCGAGGGCGGAAACAGTCCAAGCGACCGGGAGAACAAATAACAACAGCAGCAAGATCGGCACAGGCAAGTAAAGCAGGTGCCAGCCCGCGAGCTGGGACGGAAGAATCATCAGCACCAACACGATCAGGCTGATTGCCAAACCAGCGAGCGAGACCAGTACGCTGCGTACCGGGATCAGCTCGACCGGAAAGATGGTGTTCTTCACCAAGTGCATATTCGCCTTGATGCAACTAGCGGCGATGCCGATGGCCTCGCTGAAACCGAGGTAGGGAATGAGTCCCGAGAAGATGAAGAGCACGTAGGCGTAGCTGCCAAAATCAGCCAGCCGCTGCTTGAAAATCACCATGTAGATGAAGCAGTACATACATAGCAGCAGGGCTGAGTAGAGCGGATACCAGAGCATGCCGAGGACCGAGCCAGCGTAGCGCTTACTGAATTCAACCCGCGTGGTTGCGAGCAACACGCGGCGAGCGAGGAGAAAACGCTGCGCGAGTTCCCGCGTGTCTCGCAATAGCGCTCCGGGCAGTCGACGTAGCCAGCTCCACGGTCGAAGCGCATCGAACAGCATCAATCCCCCAACCAGCGACGGCGCCAGAAGACCGCGTTCATGACTGTCCACAAGTGGAACGACCAACCGCCACCGCTTCCCATCTGTTCTTTCAACATGCCACGCAGGTAGTCGATATCGAA
The DNA here is from genome assembly GCA_964652775.1 of uncultured candidatus Brocadiaceae bacterium. GTDB lineage: Bacteria > Planctomycetota > UBA11346 > UBA11346 > UBA11346 > UBA11346. The sequence goes on from CAZZAM010000002.1 coordinate 37,152, forward strand.
GTAGCCCTCCTTGACCAAGGCAGAGGACTCGAGCGCTGCTAAGCATGATGGACCAAAGTCGCCTTGCTTAAACCACTGCTCCATCGGGGCACCGAAGCCCTGCTTCTTTCGGTACACCATGTCTTCGTCCATGTATTTCAGAGACAATTTCTTCAGGATGCTCTTGCCAACGCCATCCTTCAGTCGGTATTCAGCGGGCAGGCGCTGCGCCAACTCGACCACCGTGTAATCAAGGAACGGCACCCTCGCTTCAATGCTGTGCGCCATCGAGAACTTATCGACTCGCATCAGTAGGTGCTCGGGCAGGCGCAACTTATGTTCCATGTACGGAATCTTGTAGAGGACCTCCGGCTCGGGCAGACGTCCGTCGAATTGCGCCAGGTGATGACGGACGACGCCGTGACTGTCGAGCAGGGTATGGGACTCGGGCATGAGCCCCTCGACGGGACAGTTGACCGCTTGCATAAACGGCTCAGGCCGTGGCGTCAGCTGGCCACGACGTGAGCCCCACCAACAGGCGGCTCCGCCCCAAAACAATTCCTGGCCGGCGTTGGCGCGGGCCAGGATTTCTCGCTCTTCATCGGTCTTCGCTGCTCGTGGCCCAAGCGGTGACGATGGAGTGCGGCCGAGCAGTCGATCGAAGAGGCTCGGTTGCGGCGGAAAGGCCTGTTGTCGAGCCGGGCGATAGAGTTCCTGGTAGACCGATCGATAGTGTTCGCACCACCAGTAACCGAGCAGGTTCTCATCCGAACCTTCACCGACTTGGACGACGGTGGTTCCCGATTCCTTCACCATCTTGCAGAGGAAATGCAGCGGGATGCAGACGTTGTCGGCGATTGGCTCGTCCTGAATCTCGACCAACTGCGGGAGAAAATCCTGCATCTGGGATAGTTTGATCTGCGACTCGTGGTGATTGGTCTTGTAGCGCTCGGCAATGCGACGGGCAAAGCGGAACTCGTTGTAATCATCCTCGCCTTCGTAGCCGATTGAAAATGTCGTCACTGGCCGATCCATCAGCTCGCTCATCAGCGCCACGTTCAGGCTCGAATCAACGCCGCCCGACAGCAGCACACCAAAGGGAACGTCGCTGACCATGCGCCGTTTGACGCTCGCCTTCAAGGCGCTCAGCAACATGTCGGCGCAGTCATCCTCGGACACCTCCGATGCCTTCATGATCTTTGCTGGATCAGTGGGGCAGTCCCACCACTGCTCGGCACGGGCGTGGCCGGTGTGGTCGATGCTCATCCGCCAACCGGCCGGAAGTTTGTAGACCCCACGGAACATGGTGAGAGGCGCAGGGGCGACGATGAAGGTGAGGTAATGCCAGAACGCCGTGCGATCCATCTCGCGGCTGAGTTTTGGATGCTCGAGCAAGCCTTTAATCTCACTCGCAAAGATCCAGTCGCCCGTGCTGACCTGGGAGAGATAGAGTGGCTTGATGCCAACGCGGTCGCGCACCAAGTGCAGCATCGGACGATTCGGATCACGATGATCCCAGATCGCTACTGCCCACATGCCGTTGAAACGATGGAAGCAATCCAGGCCCCACTCTTGGAATGCATACAGCAGCGTCTCGGTATCGCTGTGCCCGCGATAGCGATAGCCTTTGGCTTCTAACTCCGGACGTAGCTCGGCGTGATTGTAGATTTCGCCATTGAATACCACCTGAATGCGACCGTCGGCACTCGACATCGGCTGGTGTCCGGCGGGCGAGAGATCGATGATAGAGAGCCGGCGGTGACCAAGGAAGCAACGTCCGTCATCCCATGCTCCAGCATCATTGGGTCCACGGTGGGTCATGCGGTCGCGCATGCGCACGAGCAAGTCGCGCTCCGCCGCCGGGTCCTGCGCTGCGCGGGCTTTGAGAATGCCAACTATGCCGCACATGGCGGTCCTCCTGTGTGCTCGGATCCAAGCACGGCGGTTGCGAGACGTCCCTCGAGGCAATCTTGCACCCACAGCGCGATAGCGCTGGTTTGGCGCAATTCTTCCCACGCAATCGGAGATGTGGTTTGGCCGGCCAGAAACGCTGCCGCCAGTTCCATTTCCCGGCCATGTCCCTTGTCGACCGGGCCATCGCCGACGTGGCTCCACATGGTTTCAGCCCGGCCACCAGCCCAGCGCACCAGCGAGCGCCAATCATCGAGCACCCACGTGCAGCCGTCGACGTAGATCTCCACGCGCTCCTTGCCTGCCGCCGGATCACCGAGCGAGCTGTAGAGCAGGGTAGCTACCGAGCCATCGACAAAGCGCAGGCTCGCGGTGAAATTTTCATCCGCGCGCGCGTGGCCAGCTCGCGGGACGATCGCCTGAGCGCTGATCTGCGCCGGAGGTGCGCCAACCAGAAAGCCTAAGAGATCATAGACGTGGCAGGCTTCGCCGAGATTGCGCCCGCCTGAATTTTCCTGATGGAGCCAATGAGTCGGCGGCAGGTGGCCAGCGTTGACGGTGTAATGGATGAGCGCCGGTCCCTTGCGCTTGGCCAGTCCACGCTGCAGGGCCACGGCCGCAGGAGCAAAACGGCGATTGAATCCGACGAGCAGTCGCGGCTTGCCGCTAGCGGCGGTGGCGGCTCGCTCCAGATCTGCGAGTTCATTCCATGAGATGCACAACGGCTTCTCACAGAAAACCGTTCGCCCTGCTGCCAAGCCCGCGCTGATCTGCTCAGCATGGTGCTGGTGCCGCGTAGCGATCACCAGCCCACGCACGGCGCTGTCGGCCAGGGCAGCGCCGAGGTCAGCATAACAGGAGGGAATCCGCTCAGTGATGGCGAGATTGCGCGCCTCGACTCCACGCACACTCACCACCGCCTGCCAACGCACCAGTCCGTCATGCTGGCGCAATTGCGGGAGCAGCATGCCGCGAGCAAAGGCACCGGCGCCGACCAGGGCCAGTCCGACGGGGAGCGTATGCGCTGCAGGTTCCGTCGCTGTAGCCGGTGGCGACATCGACGCCTGTCCATCAGCGGCCGGGCAACGCAACAGCGCACCTAGTGGCCGGCTCTCTGTGTCAACGAGGGCAGCGTACGCAATCGGCGCATCATCGAGCGCGTGCTCGGCCAACCCGAGGTCCGCCAGTGGGAGTACGTTCGCAGCGGCGAGATCAAGAAAACAAGAGAGGTTACGGCGTGCGGTCCAGCGCACCTGGGCAAACGGATAATCGCGGCCAGCTTCCTCGTACTCGGGATCGTGCCGACCAGGTCCGTAAGAACAGGAGATAAGGAGGTCGAGTTCCTTGGCGTAAAATGGGGCACGGTCGACGTGGATGGGAACGTCACCGACCACCACGACTCGTCCGCGCCGACGCGCCAACTCGACCGCTTGGCGCAGTGGCGCGTCGGTCTGGGATTGGGCAGCGACCAGCACGGCGTCGGCGCCACCACCGGCGGTAGCTTCGCGCACGCGGCGAATGAGTTCGCCCGGATCCGCTACCGCTTCGGCCAAACCGAGCGCCTGAACTTGGGCAACCCGACGGCGGTCGAGGTCGCAGGCAAAACAACGTACGCCAGCAGCACGCAACAGCGTCAGCGCAATCTGACCGATCAGCCCCAGACCGACAACGACCGCGCACTCGCCGAGGCGCACGTCAGCGCGACGCACGCCTTGCAGAGCGATAGCACCGAGCGTCGCTGTAGCTGCCCAGCGCAGCTCCAAGCCGGCCGGCACCGCCACCGCCAAACCAGCGGGAACACACACCAGCTCGGCGTGATTGGCGCGACCGGCACCAGCACAGGCAACGCGATCACCGGGAACAAAACCGTGCATCCGTGCGCCGATTGCCCGCACCACGCCAGCGCAGCTGTAACCGACCGTAAAACCAGGAGCACCGCGGGTGTCGTCGGCGGATGCTGCAGTCAGTTCTGACAGCGCGGTGCCCGCAGTGAGATGCTGCGACAATGCCTCACCGGCCCGTCCGCCCGCGAACAATTGTCGACCCATGGCGAGAGCGCGACTAGGATTGGCTACCGCTTTCATCCCGAGACGAACCGCGCGGGCAACTTGGAGGCCGACTCGTTGCGTGGGTGGAGCCGCAGCCGTGGTTGTCGCAGGAGTAAGGGCCGCGAGTTCAGTGCCTGGGCTTAGACACGACCAATGCACTTCGACCAGGATGTCCTCGGGTCCGGGAACTGGGTCGGGAACGTCGACCACCACCGGTCGCCCACTGGCGATCAACACCTGCCTCATCGCAACCGCTCTTCGATGTTCAACGCAAGCGCGGTGGTTTCGGCAAGTTCGCTGAATGGGATCGGCCACGGTCCGCCAGCACACGCAGCGACAAAGCGGCGCATCTCTTCGCCGTGACCTTTGTCGACCTCGCCTTGCCACAGCGGGGATTCGGCGCCTGCCCGCTCGAGTCGCACGTAGTCATCGAGCAACCAAGCGCGTCCATCACAAAATACTTCGAGGCGTTCTTTGCTGAGACCGGTCTTGGGTCCATTGGCGGCGTACACCAACGTGGCGACCGAGCCGTCCTCATACCCAATCAAGGCGCTGAAATGATCGTTGGGCAGCACATCGCCCGATCGCTGACCGAGCGCCTGGGCCTGGAACGAACACACCGGCGCTCCAGCCAAAGCGCGGAATAAATCGTAGAAATGACACGCCTCGCCGAGATTGCGCCCGCCGCCTTGTGGTCCCTGCACCCAATGATCGGGCGGGATGCGGCCGGCATTGATGCGATAAACCATGGTGAGCGGTGCGCGACGGGCGGCGAGTTCTTCCTGGAGACGCAACGCCGCTGGACTGACGCGGCGATTAAATCCCACCGCCAACACCGGTGGCTGTTTCGACGGTGCCGCGGCAACTGCGGCGCATACCGCTTCCAAGCCTTCTCTGGTAATGGCCAGCGGCTTCTCAACAAAGACGTGTTTACCAGCGCGCAGCGCGGCGGTGACTTGGGCCGCGTGCTCATGATGGCGGGTGGCGATGATCAGGGCGTCGACGCCGGGATCACTCAGCAACGCCGCGGGATCAGAAGCCAAGCGCGGTATACCCAGGATGCGCGCGGTGTTGCCACCGCGTTCAGCGCTGCGCGATACAAGGGCCGCGAGCTGGGCTCCAGCCGCCACCAACTTCGGTGCCAGCATCGACTGTGCGAAGGCGCCTGCCCCGACGAGACCCACGCGCAGTGGCCCGGCCGTGAGTGGCTGCGCACCACGCAGATCCACTGCTAATGCAGCAGCTGGGAGTATCTCGCTGGCTTGAGAATAACGTAGCAGCAACGCCAACGGACGTTCACCGGGACCAAGCAAGCGGGCGTAAGCTCCGGCGGCGTGCTCGACTGCGTACTCTCCGCCAACGAGATCATCCACCGTTACCGAACCATCGGCGAGACAGTCGAGGTAGGCCTGCAGATTCCGATTGGCCGTCCAGCGCGCCTGAGCAATCGGATAGTCGCGGCCCTCTTCCTCGTAGGTCGCATCGTAGCGCCCGGGCCCGTAGGACGTGGCCATGCGCAAATCCAATTCCTTTTTGTAGAAATCGGCACGCTCAGGATGGAGATCGATGTCACCGCTGACGACAACCTTGCCGCGGCGACGACAGATCTGCATTGCCAGATTGATCGGTGCGGCGCTTTTGGCAGCGGCAGCAATGATCACCGCGTCAACTCCAACGGCACCCGTGATGTGATCGATCAAGCTGCGGAACACCTTGTCGTCACTAGCACCATCGGCGAGACCTCGTCGACGTGCTTGCTCTACGCGAGCGACTTGCGGATCAAAACCGTAGACCCGACAACCAGCGGCGCGCAGCAACTGCACGGTCAACTGGCCAATCAAACCCAAGCCAATCACCGCCACGCGCTCGCCGAGTTGGGGCTCGGCGCGGCGTACGCCCTGCAGCGCAATCGCACCAACCGTGGCCGTACACGCGGCCCGACAGTCGAGGCCCGGCGGCAGCTTCGCGGCCAGCAACACGGGTACACTGATCCATTCGGCGTGGCTGGCGCGGCCCGCGCCCGCACAGGCGACCAGATCGCCGGGCGCGAATCCACGCACCTCGGCGCCCACCGCCACTACTTCGCCAGCAGCAGAATAGCCCAATGCCCAGCCCTGGTCGGTGCTGTCGTCGCGCGGTAGGTCGGCGTCGGCCACGAGGCGCGGGACCTGGGCGACCCGCTCTTCCGTCTTGCGCAAGAAGGGCAGCAATCGTTCCAGGGTTGACGGAGCAACAGGTGTCGCCGTGGCGGCCAGCGCATCCGTCGCAGCTTCCCACGACAGATGGGTGGCCTCCACCAACGCGAACTCACTTGCCGCAATGCCTTCCGGACGGTGATTCGACAACACGAGGCGCACCTCGGTCTCCGCGCCGACCGGCAGATCGAGATCGACGCGCAGGAGTTGCTCAGATCGCGGTAGATGAAGAACGCGCGTGCCCAACCAAGCGGAGCCATCGGCCTTCAGCACACCGAACGAGACGTTGCCAGCGCCAATACGCAAACGCACGCTGAATGCGTGATGACAGCCGCCGGCCAAACGCAGGCTCGCTGACTCCAGCGCGTAGGCATAACTCTCCGGCGGAGTTCGCCACCAGCTCTGGCCAGCCTGCAATTGACGGGCCGCGCCTCCCAACGGCGTCCAGGTATCGGGTGCGGGTAGGGAGTGTTCGCTGAGACGCCAGGTGCTGTTGACGACAGGCACTGGACCGCCGCCTGGCGGCAAACTGGCGGTCTCGGTGCCGGTTGAGATCAACGACCACCGGGTACGAACGAGCAGGTCGTGCGAGCCGATCGATGGCGTGGGCATGCGAGCAACTGCGATACCGGCCGAGGTGCCGAGAACCTGCAACATGGATAGTCTCTTACCCTTCGTGATGGGGATGGGTCAATTTGTGTCCGGGCGGGGATTGGCAAGTAGCTCACCGACCACTCTACGCCGTTTTGGTCGCGGCGCTCAGCGTCCGAAAATCGTCGCATCGCTCGTAGTACCATGAATTACAAGCGTGCGAAACAAACAATAATCTTGACTCTTCCCATGTTCTACAATCCTGCCCCGGCCTTAGGGGCAACCGAGCATGCTCACCCTCGTCGTCTTTGGCACTCGACCCGAAGCCATCAAAATGGCCCCGGTCGTACAGCGGCTCGCCGCCAGCAACCTTCCATACAAAGTTTGCGTCACCGCCCAGCATCGGCAGATGCTCGACCAAGTGTTGGATCTTTTTGCGATCAAGCCTGATTACGATTTGAATTTGATGAAGCCAGGACAGGACCTCTACGACATCACGGCTGGCGTTCTGCGCGGCATGCGTGATGTGTACGCCACCTGCAAGCCAAGTCGTGTTTTGGTGCATGGCGACACCACCACATCTATGGCTGCTACTTTGGCCGCCTTCTACCAACGCATTCCAGTTGGTCACGTCGAAGCCGGACTGCGCACTGGCAATCTCGATGCGCCCTGGCCCGAAGAGGCGAATCGACGCATCACCGCCGTGATGACGCGCTGGAACTTCGCCCCAACCGAGCAAGCCCGCGCAAACCTGCTGGCCGAAGGAACCGATCCGGCCCGCATCATCGTGACCGGCAACACGGTGATTGATGCCCTGCTAACTGTGGTTGAGAAACTGCGCAGCGATCCGGTCCTGGAGCGTGCCCAGGCAGCGCGCTTCCCATTCCTCGATAGTCGCCGCCTCGTCCTGGTGACTGGTCACCGCCGCGAGAACTTTGGCGATGGCATGGAGCGCATGTGCCGAGCCTTGGCGCGGATCGCTGGGCGTGGCGACGTCCAAGTGCTCTACCCCGTGCATCCCAACCCCAACGTGTTGGAGCCGGTACGCCGTCTGCTCGGCGCGGTGCCTGGGGTACATTTGATCGAGCCGCAAGATTACCTGCCGTTTATCTGGTTGATGCAGCGCTCACATCTGATCCTCACGGATTCCGGCGGAGTCCAGGAAGAGGCCCCCTCTCTGGGCCGACCCGTGCTCGTGATGCGCGACACGACTGAGCGCCCAGAGGCCGTTGAAGCCGGCACGGTACGACTGGTTGGCACAGACGAAGAGCGCATCGTCAGCGAATCGAATCGCCTGCTCGATGATCCAGCCGCATGGCAGGCCATGACCCGTGCCCACAATCCATACGGCGACGGCCACGCCGCCGAGCGCATCATCCAGGAGCTGCATCGTGCTTAACACGCGAGAACATATTTGTGTCATCGGCCTGGGATACATTGGCCTGCCCACGGCAAGCCTACTCGCGAACCGCGGCTTTCAGGTACTGGGAGTCGATGTTGTGCCGGCGGTCGTGGACACCATTAACCGAGGCGAAATCCACATCGTCGAACCAGAACTCGACGCCATGGTGCATGCCGCAGTGGGTTGCGGTCGACTGAAAGCGGCGCTCAAACCCGAAGCCGCCGATGTATTCATTCTCGCTGTGCCCACTCCATTTAAGGCGGGGCACAAACCCGACATGACCTACGTCGAGGCGGCGGCGCGCTCGATCGCCCCCTTCGTGCGGCCCGGCAATCTCGTGATTTTGGAAAGCACCAGTCCAGTGGGCTCCACTGAGCAAGTGGCACATATCATCGCTGCGGCAAGACCCGATCTCATATTGCCGGTAGTGGGTAACCACGGCGCAGCGCTGCCCGACCAAGTCTTTGTCGCCCACTGCCCCGAGCGCGTGCTGCCGGGACAAATCATGCGCGAGCTGGTGGAGAACGACCGCATCATCGGCGGCGTTGACGAGCCCTCAGCAAAACGCTGCCGCGATCTGTACGCAAAATTTGTTTCCGGACAGATGCTCACCACCGATGCGCGCACCGCCGAGATGTGTAAGCTGACCGAGAACTCTTACCGCGACGTCAACATCGCCTTCGCCAACGAACTGTCGCTGATCTGCGACCGGCTGAAAATCGATGTCTGGGAATTGATCCGTCTCGCCAACCATCACCCGCGCGTGAAGATTCTCCAGCCTGGTCCTGGAGTCGGCGGCCACTGCATCGCGGTGGATCCATGGTTCATCGTCGACTCGGCCCCCGATCTGGCTCGGATAATCCGCACCGCCCGCGAGGTGAACGACGCCAAGCCGCATTGGGTGGTCGACAAGGTCCTGGCCTTGGCCAACCGCTTCAAGGCGCCACGCATCGCCCTGTTAGGCCTCGCGTTCAAACCCGACGTCGACGACCTACGGGAAAGCCCAGCGGTGGAGATCGCCCATATCCTGGCAGAGCGCAAAGCCGGCGAGTTGCTGGCTGTCGAACCACTGGTAGAGGAACTGCCGCGCCAGCTCAAAGGCCTGGCGAATATCCGCCTTTGTCCCATCGATGAAGCCCTCGCCGCTGCCGATATCGTGGTGATGCTGGTCAACCATCGCGACTTCCTCACCATCGACCGAGCGCAGCTCGCAGACAAACTGCTGATTGATACCCGCGGCGTCTGGCGCTAGGGACGTAAGCTCAGAGACTGTCAGCCATGAAGCAGGTTCTTATCCGCCAGGGGACAGCCATGGTGGAGGAGGTCCCCGCACCACGTGTCGAGCCCGGTACAGTGCTGGTCCGCACGCTCTCCTCCTGCATTTCCACTGGCACCGAACTCAGCGGCATGAAGGCCAGCGGCCAGCCACTGTGGCGCCGAGCGATGGCGCGACCCGATCAGGTGCGCAAGGCACTTGCTCTGGTCGCCGAGCAGGGCGTGGCCCGCACGTGGGAACAAGTCCAAGGCCGACTACAGGCTGGCAGTCCCGGCGGCTATAGTCTGTGTGGAATCATTTTGGAAGTCGGCCCCCCACTGCCCGGTCAAGATGCCGGCGGCAGTCACCGTCTGGCTCCGGGAGAGCTCGTCGCCTGCGCCGGCGCGCAGTGTGCCAATCATGCCGAGATCGTACGCGTGCCGTACAACCTCACGGTCCCGGTGCCGAAACTTCTCAGTCCGACCGCAGCTAGTACCGCTGCTCTTGGTGCGATTGCTCTGCACGGTGTACACCGAGCGCGGCCTGAAATTGGCGAATGTTTCGTGGTGGTAGGAGCGGGCATCCTCGGCCAACTCGCGGCGCAAATTCTCCGGGCTGCCGGCTGCCGAGTCGTGGTCTGTGACCTCGATCGCCGTCGGCTGGAACTAGCCCGCAGTCTTGGCGCCGAGCAAACGCTCCATCCCGATGACGGCGAGCCGGCCATGATGGTAGCCAACCTGACCGCTGGCGTCGGTGCCGATGGCGTGCTGGTCTGTGCGAGTTCCCCAGACAATGCCGCTATCTCGCTGGCCTTCCGCTGCTGTCGCAAGAAGGCTCGCGTGGTGCTGGTCGGCGATGTCGGTCTCGACCTCAAGCGCAGCGATATCTACGAGAAAGAATTAGACCTCTTGATATCGACCTCGTACGGGCCCGGTCGCTACGATCGTGGCCACGAAGAGGGCGGCCTCGACTATCCCGTCGCCTATGTGCGCTGGACCGAGGGTCGCAATTTGTCGGCTTACCTCGACCTGCTGGCCACCGGCAAAATCGTCGTGGCTCCGCTCGTCAGCGGATCGTTCCCGGCGGAACGAGCGGCTGACGCCTACACCGCACTCACCAGCGCAGATCGCCCATTGTGCGCAGTGCTGGAGTGGCCGTCGAAGGACACGCGGCTGCTGCGGACCATCGTCAATCCGCATCCCCTGCCCGTGCGGAAGGGAACTATCGGACTGGGCCTGATCGGGGCCGGCGACTTTGCCCGAGCTGTGCATCTGCCCAATCTCCGCAAGCTGCGCGATCGTTTCCAACTCCACGCCATCGCCTGTCGCAATGGCCACCGCGCCATGGATGCCGCCGCCCGCAGCGGTGCAGCAACCGCATCAACTGATCCCGCCGAACTACTGGCCGATCCGCGCATCGAAGCAGTACTGATTGCGACTCGCCACCATCTCCATGCTGGACTGGTCGAGACTGCACTGCGCGCCGGGCGCCATGTGCTGGTGGAGAAGCCGCTGTGTCTGTCGCTCGCTGAACTCACTCGCCTTGAGGCCGTGGTGAACGAACGCGCCACCGCATGTCCGGTGCTGTTGACCGGCTATAACCGCCGTTTCTCACCGCTGGCGGTGCGCTGCCGTGAACTACTTCACGGGCGCGGACCAATGCAGATATCCTGTCGGGTCAATGCTGGGCGGCTTGCTCCTGACCACTGGACTCACGGCCCCGAAGGTGGCGGCCGCAATCGTGGCGAGGCCTGTCATTTCTATGACCTCTTCACGTTCCTCTGCGGTGGTCGCCTGCAATCGGTACAAGCGACAGCCCTGCGACCGACCGACGGAACCTGGCGCAGTGACGATAATTTTTCTGCCACCATTCGCTTCAACGACGGCAGCATCGCGGCTCTTCAGTACACCGCGATGGGCGATCCTGGACTGGCTAAAGAACGTATTGAAGTCTTTGCCGGTGGGTTGGCGTTGGTGATCGACGACTGGCGTAGCCTTGACGTGCACGGTGCCAAACGCGGCGCGCTTCATCCCGGACATCAGGACAAAGGCCACTTGGCAGAATTGCAGGCCTTCGCCAACGCAGTGCGTAGCGCCACGTGGCCGATCGCCTGGTGGGAGCAAATCCAATCGGTGCGCATCGCCGAGGAGGTGGAGCGTCAGCTCCACAGCGAGCCGCCCCGATGTGCGGACTGACCGGCATCCTGCTCTGCACTGGTGAGCCTGGTCGCGTGGATCCAGGTCTGCTGGAACGCATGCGGGATCGCATGGCCGATCGTGGTCCCGATGGTTCTGGTCTGTGGTTGGCCGACGACGGGCGCATCGGTCTTGCTCACCGGCGTCTCGCGATCGTCGATCCCGCGCCTGCCGCAGCGCAACCGATGGCCAGCGCAGATGGTCGCTTCCATCTCGTATTCAACGGTGAGATCTATAATCACGCTGAACTGCGCCGAGAATTGCAGCGCGCTGGAGTTGGTCCGTGGCGCACCGATCACAGTGACGCGGAAGTGCTGCTGTATCTCCTCGCGAATGAAGGACTGGAGGCGCTGCACCGTCTGCGCGGCATGTTTGCCTTCGCTCTCTGGGACGCCCGTGAACGAACATTGCACCTCGTCCGCGACCGCTTCGGTATCAAGCCGCTCTACTGGCTGCGCCACGGCGGTCGTCTCGCTTTCGCCTCCACCGCATCGGCGCTGCTCGTCGATCCGCGGGTGCCACGCCGGGTCAACGTCGAGATGCTGCCCGCCTACTTGGCGTTCCTGTGCACTCCGGCCCCCGACACGCTCTTCGCCGGCATCAGCAAGCTCGCCGCCGGCACCCGCCTAGAAGTGCGTATGGACGGAAGCCAACGTCTGATCCGTTGGTACGATCCGTGGGAACGCGTCGTCCCCCTATCTGGATCGAATGCCACTGATGCAGCCGAGCAACTGCGCGCAGCGGTTGCTGACGCGGTCGCTTCGCACGCGGTGGCTGATGTGCCGGTGGGCGTTTTCCTGTCCGGTGGTTTGGATAGCAGTATCAACGCACGCTATTTTAATCGCCTGCGTCCAGCTGATGCGCCCGCTGCATCCTTCGCGCTCGGATGGCAAGGCGATGCCGCCTCGTGCGGAGGCGACGAACTTCCGTTTGCTCGCATCGCGGCCAACCATGCCGGTACGAGCCACCACGAATTATGCCTGAGTGAAGACGATCTCTTCGCCGCCCTTCCACGCCTGGCGAGATTGCAAGACGAACCGATCGCGGATCCAGTCTGTCTGCCAGTGCTGCTGCTGTCCGATCTTGCTCGCCGCCAGGGAGTGCCCGTCGTACAAGTGGGCGAAGGTGCTGACGAAATCTTCTGCGGCTACCCGGCCTGGCGTACGGCTCTGCGCTTGCAGGCCTGGGACCGTCTGCCAGTGCCGCGTGCCGTGAAGCGTCTTGGCGCCGCTGCCCTTTCTGCGCTGCGACCGGGCTCCCGCGCCGCTGAATTCCTGCGCCGCGCCGGAGCCGGACAGCCGGTGTTCTGGAGCGGAGCTGAGGGCTTCGCGCCCGCCGGGTTGCGCCCATTACTATCTTCGTCGCTGCGCCGTCACATCGGTCCTGGTGATGCATGGCGATCACTAGCGCCAATTCGCGAACGCTTTCTCACCAACGCTCGCGACCCGTCGCCGCTGCATTGGATGATGGCGAGCGACTTGGCGCTGCGCCTGCCCGAGCTGCTGCTCATGCGCCTCGACAAGATGTGCATGGGCGCGTCAGTCGAAGGGCGTGTGCCGTTCCTCGATCATCGTCTGGTTGAACTCGCACTGTCGTTGCCCAGTCATCTGCATACGGACGGACCGCAGACCAAGCCCATGTTACGACATGCCGTGGGCAATGATCTGCCTGCGTCACTGATGGCTCGGCGCAAGCAGGGCTTCGGCGTGCCAATCGCAGAATGGCTGCGTCGTGGCCGGCTCGGTGCGTTTGCCCGCGCTGAAGTTTTGTCTTTCTGCCGCGAAAGTGGCCTGCTTGATGAAGCTGCCTGTACGCGCGCCCTAGATCGCCCTCGCGGTGGTCAAGTCTGGTGCTTGCTCGATCTCGCCATGTGGTGGCGGGAGCACATCCGTGGCTGAGCTGTGGTTGCGGCGCAATGGTGTGGCGGTGACTCCACCTCCGGGCGTCGAGCTTGCGGATCCCGCCAGTCTACGCCGCGATTTCCGCTCACCTAGTCTCCTGTTCAAACTAGCTCGCTACGCCCGCGTGCGTGTGCTGGCGCCTCAGCCTGAGACCCTAGATCACCGCTGGGCAACGTTGAGCACAGCCCGCCTTTTGTCACACGGAACGGTCGAGCTCGGGAAACCCGACGGGCCATTCCGGCGCATTAATACCAGTGAGCTAATCCATCTGTCAGCGGCCCGTTTGCAGGCAAGTCTACGTAGCGGTGAACTCATCGTTCGAATTCGTCGTCTCGCCCAAGCGCTCGCGCTACCAGCACGACCGGTGCGCTTCACTGCACACGGAGGCGCGCTGTGCCTGCGCTGCGATCCCTGGTACGGCGTCACGGCAGGTGGATCAGTGGCCCACATTGCCGGCATCGTCAACGAGCTGTCACGACGCTTGCCCGGCACGGTACTCGCCAGCACCGACACAGTGCCGACAGTCGATCCGGCCGTGGGCCAACTCCATCTGCCGGCCTCTCGGGTCTGGCATGATGACCGCGAACTCGCTGCCATTGCCGCCAACGCCGCCCACGCCCGAGCACTCATCGACCAACTGCGCACCGCGCCACCTGCCCTCGTCTACCAGCGCTCCGCCGCTTTTTCGCTGCTCGGTGCCTGGTGTGCCCGACGTTATCGCGTCCCACTCGTGCTGGAGTTCAACGGCAGTGAAACCTGGTTGGCCCGACACTGGGGCCGGCCAATTGCCCGTGAAACACTCTGCGACGAACTAGAGCTGACCGCCTTGCGCTCTGCTGATCTGGTGGTGGCAGTGAGTGCTGCCATGCGCGACGGCCTGCTGGCTCGCGGACTGAAACCCGAACGTGTGCTGTGCTGTCCCAACGGCGTCGACACGCAACGCTATCGTCCTGATGTTGATGGCGCTGAGCTGCGCGCGCGGCTCGGCTGGAATGATGCCATCGTGATCGGCTTCATCGGTACCTGCGGACCCTGGCACGGCATTGAACTGCTGGCCCAGGCATTCGCGCGCGCCCACGAACGCTGCCCGCGCCTGCGTTTGCTGCTGATAGGCGACGGCGTGGCGTTGCCCGCAGCGCGCGAATATTTGCGCACAGCGGGAGTCCTTGCTGCTGTTCACCTGCCCGGCTTGGTGCCTCAGCACGAAGGACCGCACTGGCTCGCTGCCTGCGATGTACTGGTGAATCCCACGCTGCCAAACGCTGATGGGTCGCCGTTCTTCGGCAGTCCAACCAAGCTATTTGAATATGTGGCGATGGGCCGAGCAGTAGTCAGCTCGAACATTGGCCAGGCCAGCGAAGTGATTGCGCATGATCGCACGGGGCTTCTGGTTCCACCTGCCGACGCAGAAGCACTGTCCACATCACTGATCCGACTGGCGGCCGATCCCGATCTGCGCCATCGGCTCGGTGTAGCAGCACGAGCTGAAGCCGTGGCGCGACATGGCTGGAATGCACGCGTGGATCTGATTCTTGGCCGACTGCGGGAATTGCTCCCATGAGCATCTTGAGCTTGGCCATCAAAGCGTTGCGCATGCCGCCAAGAAAACTGGCGCAAAAAATATGCGCGCGACTGGGCCGTTGGCGAGCGCAACGCAGCGAGCGCTCCCACGATCTACGTCTGGGTACCTGGGATAACGAACCACCGCCCGGACCATTCCAGTGGCGCCTGCGTGAACTACCGTTGCCGCAGCGCAACCTTGAGGAACTGACTACCGTCGCCGAAGTCTGCCGCCGACATCTTGATCATCGCTACGATCTCCTCGGCAGCGGGTGGATCCGTTGGGAGCATGGCGTGGTTTGCCCAGGTCTGCTCGGCCACCGCTTTCCGCCCGGACGCTCAATGTCTGCTGATACTGCCGGTACGTGGCTCGCCGGACAGGTACCAACCTCCTGCCTCGCCAACAGCCAAGCGCTGTGGCGTCTGGTCTCACCCGATTATCGGCCCCATGACTGGCAACTTGATGCGCGCTCCGGCTATCGTTGGTCAGCTACCATCTGGCATCGCGACATCCGCTATGGACATCTTCTCGGCGTCGATGTGAAACTGCCGTGGGAACTCGCACGCATGCAGCACCTACCGCTGCTCGCCCAAGCCTACGCTCACGCCCGCCGCGGCGATGCTGGCGGCTGGGAGACGGCGGACCGCTACGCCCAGGAAATACAAAACCAGATTCTTGATTTCTGCGCCGCTAACCCGCCGCGCTTCGGTGTGAACTGGGCCTGCACCATGGACGTCGCCATCCGAGTGGCGAACTGGTTGCTCGCGCTCGATGTTCTTCACGCCGCGGGTGCTCAACTGAATCCGCGCTTTCTCGCCGCTGCCGGAAGCGCGGTGCGCGCACACGGTCGCTTCATCGCTAGCCATCTTGAGTGGGATCCGGTAGCGCGCGGCAACCACTACCTCGCAGATCTCGCCGGGCTTGCGTGGACAGGAGCTTGGCTGCCAGCAGATGACGAAACCGACAGTTGGCTGGCACTAGCTTGGCGCGAGCTAACTGCGGAAACGCAACGCCTGTTTCAGGCCGATGGAACCTACGGCGAGGCCAGTACCGCCTACCATTGCTTGGCCACGGAGACGGTGGTCTACGGAACGTTGGCGATTGCTGGCTTATCCGCCGCTCGACAAGCTCGGATGCAGGTGGCGATTCCGTATCCGCATCCGGCAGCAACGCGGCCATCTACACCGCCCGCGCAGAGCGGATTCCCCTCCACTCATTGGCAGACGCTTGCACGAGCAGCGACCGCAATTCGCGATTTCACCACACCGGATGGCGGTATTGCCCTGATTGGTGATGATGACAGCGGACGATTCATACGTTGGCGCCCTGCTTACCGCTTGATCTCCGGTCGTGAGGCGCACGCGAGCTATCTCGACCTCGATCCGCGTATCGATTCCCCGGATCAACCGTTTCCGGATCTCGACCACCGCGACAAACGCGCCGTGGCTGGCGCCATCTTGGCATGGAGTAGCGATGCGGAGTTGGCGGCATGGGCGGCCATCCAAGGCACCGATGAAACTGTCCTGACTGTCGCGCTTGGCGACGCCGGACTTCCCAACTCAACCACGCATCCCCCACCCGGAGGATCCGCGCCCAACCTGCCGCTTGTGAAAGCGGACGCGCTGCGGACGTGGACGACGAGCGCCGTTGCACATCGACAGGAGACAAACTTCGCCGCTACTCCTGGTTCGCCGCTGACCGACGGATTACTATTCCGCGCCTTCCCCGATCTCGGTCTGTGGATCTGGCGTTCACCGCGTCTCTTTCTCGCTGTACGTTGCGGCCCCAGCGGCTTACCCGGCTTGACCGGTCACGCTCACCAAGACCAACTCGCCATCGAACTGCACCTCGATGGCCGCGCTGTTGTCCGCGATCCCGGCTCCTTCATCTACACTCCTGTCTCGGAAGAACGCCGGCGCTATCGGAGCAGATGTGCTCATCGTGCTCCAGAACCTACAAGCGCCGTCATGTCGGACGTTCCCCTAGCACCATTCGCAGCCATCGATTCCGATGGCCAATGCTTGTATGCTGCTACGGATGGATTCGTCGGCATCGCTGGCGTCGCCCCGCACGCAATCTGCCGTTGGCTGGACATCGGCGCGACAGGTATCGTCATACGCGATCTCATCCCTGGTTCATCGCGAGTGGCAGCGGTCAACTCGGTGGCCCCTGCTCTCGCTTATGGCCGGCGAAGTCGCAGTGGAACCCAGCCTCCGTGATAACGAACGCGAAGCGCGTTCACTTCAAATTACACGTGGTTTATGCGGGTTTCGCAGTTTGCGTGTCGGTAGCCCGCCGCTTTTTCGCAACGACCAGGAGCGATCCCCCACACGGAAGAGATACACCGAGACGAATGAGTACCTCGTCAATACGCATGATCTTATCAAATATCCAATTCAGCACCTTGGGAAAGCGCACTCGCTTTTCGAATTCCATGTCCGCTTTATTCCCGCTGTCTTTGCGGTCGAGCAGCCTTGAGATCAACATCAACGGGAAGAGGGCAAAGAGGAAAGACGACGAATAGCTGATCGCAAATCCCTGCTGGCGTAATTTGAGGAGCAGCTCCTTCTTGGAGTATCTGCGCTTATGCTTCACAATCGTGTCGAGTTTGCTCCACAAGAACATGTACTGTGGGACAGTGACAATAAAATATCCGTCATCACTGAGCATCTCGTGAATGTTGGCAATGGCAGCGACATCATTCTCAATATGCTCAATGACATCAAATGCGCCGATCATGTCGAATTGTGCAGGGAGGATTCCCTGCGTTACGTCGAATTGGATGAAGTCCACACGTGGCAACTTGCTCTTCGCGTAGAGGAGTCCCTTGAGATAGATCTCTGACCCGGTGATCTCAAGATTGGCATCATCGATTATTCCCTGGATCACCGCTCCTGTCCCGCAGCCTATATCCAAAAATCTGGTTTTCGCAGTCCGCGAGGCGTACTTGTGCACAAGGTGCTTTATCAACCGGTTGCGCGAACGAACCCAGAAACTGTCAGCCTCAAGTTTGTCTGTGACGTCGAACCCAGCATCAGGATAGTCCGTATAACTATCGGCAACCCCGGAACTATAGCACTTGATGCCACCAACGGTTTCACAGGTCAGTTTTTGACTCATAGACGTTCTCTCGGACGGTTGGCAGGGGCATACGAGCGATCAGGGCCGACACCCTGACGGAGCCTGCGCTTGGGCAGCGTGGGGACGCTATAGCGCCAGAAACCGGACGCCAGTCCATGACCTCTATAGTGTCGGTAATGTTGATGCTGCGGCTACACGGGGCGCATCAGGATCTCGCAAAAATCCACTCTATGAGCCATTGGGAGTCAGGCTTGTTTGACTCACTCTGGACCGTAGCGTACCGCCCCCGTGCTGTCCCGCCTATTCTTTCTAGCCAGGGCTAGCCACGCCCAGCCATCCAACGCTGTGTCCTTCAGGCACGATCCAGCGGTAATCAATTCCATCCGGGAATAGTACGTGCTTGTCAGCATTACTCTCATCGTCCTCACCATAGGACTTGGCACCTTCGGCCAGCTACTGCTCAAGTGGCAAGTTGCACACATGCAACTGCCAGCGGGTCTCACGGATATCCCGGCTTTCATCGTCGCATGCATCCTCAATCCGTGGATATGGTTGATTTTTTTCATGGGGCTCGCGATGTTCATGAGTTGGACCATGGTCCTGGCGCGACTGCCGTTAAGCTTCGCCTATCCATTTACGAGCGTCACCTATGTCATGGTCCTGTTACTCTCCATGGTTTTTTTTCGCGAACGCCCGGCGGCCGCCACGATTGTGGGAACGCTCGTCATCGTCGTCGGAGTCGTCATTATCGGTCTCGGATCAAAGAATGGCCCTTCTCCATAGCTCCCTGCCACGCTATCGACTGGCGATATAAACACATTCCCTATGGACCCAGATGAACACTGATCCGATCTATGTGACAAGGCCAGTTCTACCACCCCTGGCCGAATTCATTCCCTTTCTTGAGCAAATATGGGCGAATCGCATCCTGACCAACAATGGTCCGTTCCATCAGCAATTGGAAGCTGCGCTGAGCGAATACCTGGGAATCAAGCACATTGCCTTGATGGGCAATGGTACCCTCGCGCTGGTGTCGGCACTGCAATGCCTGCGCATCTCCGGCGAAGTGATCACCACCCCATTCTCTTTCGTTGCCACCGCGCACTCCCTGCTGTGGAATGGCATCAAACCGGTATTTGTGGATATTGATGAGCGGACGATGAATTTGGATCCGGATCGCATCGAGTCCGCCATAACACCGCTGACCTCGGCCATCATGCCTGTGCACTGCTATGGCAATCCCTGCGCAGTGGAGCGCATCCAGCGCATCGCTGACAATTATGGATTGAAGGTGATCTACGACGCGGCCCACGCATTCGGCGTCAAAGACGCTGGCGGCAGCGTGCTACGCCATGGCGATCTCTCGGTTCTAAGTTTCCACGCCACCAAGGTGTTCAATACCTTCGAAGGCGGGGCCATCGTTTGCCCTGATGCCAAGACCAAACAACGTATCGATTACTTGAAAAACTTCGGCTTCGTCGATGAGACCGTCGTGGTGGCGCCGGGGATCAACGGAAAAATGAACGAGTTTCAGGCCGCCTTCGGCCTCCTTCAGCTCAAACACCTTGACGATGCCTTGGCGAAGCGCCGTATCATAGACGCCAGATACCGGAAAGAGCTCGCGTCTATTCGCGGCATTCGCTGCTTGGAAGTTCCTCAACACACGGTGTGGAACTATGCGTACTTCCCTATTTTCATCGACGAGAGCTATCCGCTTGGCCGCGATGGTCTGTACCAACGTCTGCGCGACAATAATATATTCTCTCGGCGCTACTTCTTCCCCCTGATCAGTGACTTCCCCATGTATCGTGGCTTGCCCTCGGCGGCACCAGAAAATTTGCCAACCGCTCGACGGTTGGCAGCTCGCGTGCTGTGTCTGCCCATCTATCCATCAATGAGTGATGATGAGCACAACCGGATTCTCTCCATCGTAAAGGCGGGATCGTAGCATGAAGCTCGCCATCATGCAGCCATACATACTTCCGTATATCGGCTATTTCCAACTGATCCGATCCGTAGATACATTTGTGGTGTATGATAACATCAAGTACACCAAGAAGGGGTGGATAAATCGGAATCGCTTCCTGCGCGATGGCCAAGATATCCTTTTCTCTCTGCCCTTAACCAAGGCTTCTGATTTTCTGGATATCAGAGAGCGTGAAATCAGTGAGGCGTTCGATCGCAAGCAGCTCCTAGACCAGATTGCAAATGCCTATCGCAAGGCCCCATATGGCAAGTCCGCCCTTGGCCTGCTCGAAACTATTCTTGCTTGTGAAGACAGAAACCTCTTCCGTTTTCTTCTTCATTCATTGCAAAAGACCTGCGATCATCTCGGCATCACAACGAAATTCGTCATCTCTTCTACCTTGGAGATCGACCACGAGCTGAAGTCGGAACAGAAGGTCCTCGCCATCTGCAAGGCGTTGAGGGCATCGCACTATATCAATGCCATAGGCGGCCAAGAACTGTATGCGAAAGAGCAATTCACCGCCGAGGGTCTAACCCTATCCTTCATCAAGTCGCGACCCATAGAGTATGCACAATTGGGCCAGCCATTCGTACCCTGGCTGTCGATCCTTGATGTGATCGCGTTCAATGCCCCTGATGCGATCACCGGGTTTCTCACCGAACAATACGACTTGATCTGAAGTGGATTGCGGAGCAAACATGGCCTATAAGTGGAGAAAAATAGGCAACATCTTCAATCCACGAACGATATCCGGACGCCCGTGGTTGAAGGAGTTTGCCCAGGCTCCGTCGGTGCTTTTATTCGATGATCGCGTGCGGGTGTATTTTTCTTGCCGTCCTCCGCCCGACGCCAACGGCCAGTATGTGAGCTATTCCGCTTACGTTGATCTCGACCGGAAAGATATCAGTCGAATCCTGGCAGTCAGCGAACAGCCCATCTTATCCCTAGGTCGCACCGGCACATTCGACGAGTTCGGCACCTATCCAGTATCCGTGATCCGCCATAAGGATACCGTGAGGGCGTACTATGGCGGATGGAGCAGATGCGAATCCGTCCCGTTCGATGTCGCCATCGGCTGCGCGGTCAGCACAGATGAGGGGGTGACATTTTCGAAAATTGGCTCAGGCGGACCAATTCTTTCCGCTGGAGTTGATGAGCCCTTCGTGATCAGCGGGCCAAAAATACGCCGTTTCAACGGTGCCTGGCAGCTTTTTTACATAGCCGGACGAAAATGGATTTTGGCAGATGGCCGTCCCGAGCCGGTGTATCGCATTCGCATGGCAACCTCCACTGACGGATTCGTTTGGAAGCGTTCCAATCGCGATCTGATCCCAATCCGGCTCGACGATGACGAGGCCCAAGCCAGCCCAGATGTTCTATTCCACAATGGTACGTATCACATGTTCTTCTGCTATCGCCGAGGCCGTAATTATCGCGGCCGAGAAGGCGGCTATCGCATCGGCTACGCAAGCTCGCCCGACATGAAAGAATGGCAACGCGATGACAGCCGGGCCGGAATAGACGTTTCAGCCGAAGGGTGGGATTCAGAGATGGTCAGCTACCCTCACGTGTTCGCCATGGATGGACAAATCTACATGCTGCATTTGGGCAATGCGGTCGGCAGAGAGGGATTCGGCGCCGCCATTCTGGAGGGCGAACTGTGAGCACTCAGGATGGCCAAAAAAACGGCCTGCGCTGGACGAAGCTCGGTCGTATTTTCGATCCGATCGAACATCAATTACCCAATGATTGCCGAGAGTTTGCACAATCACCTCAGGTCCTAGTCTTGCCCGACCGGGTCAGAATCTATTTTTCCACGAGACAGGTAGATCCACTGAACGGAAAGTTTCTGAGTCACGTCGCCTATGTCGACATGGACAGGGCTCTCAGCAAGATCCTTACGGTCTCCCCCAAAGCCGTCATTCCCTTGGGTAGATTGGGTTGCTTCGATCAGCATGGCATATTCCCCATGCATGTGGTTCGTGATAACGATCGAATTCTGACCTATACCTGCGGCTGGAGCCGGCGGGTGTCTGTTTCGGTGGAAACGGCGATTGGGTTTGCGCAGAGTTTCGACGGCGGCGCCACGTTCATAAAAAACGGCGCTGGACCGATCATGGGGCCTTGCGCCAATGAACCATTCCTGGTTGGCGATCCGTTTGTGAACATCGTAAATGGCACCTACCACATGTGGTACATCTTCGGCGTGCGCTGGGTGGATGAGCCAAAAAATCTACCGCCCGATCGCGTGTACAAGATCGCGCATGCGGTTTCGCACGACGGTCTCACCTGGGAGCGGACCGGCAAGACGATCATCCCCGATGTGATTGATGAGAACGAGTGCCAGGCTCTACCCACCGTGATGCGCTGGCGCAATCGCTACCACATGTATTTCTGCTTTCGGAACGTTCGCGGATTCAGGACTGAGAAAGGACTCGGCTATCGGTTGGGCTACGCCTATTCGGATGACCTGGTAACCTGGACGAGAGACGACGCCCGATCCGATCTCGCCCTATCCGCAGATCCAGCCGCGTGGGATTCCGAGATGATGTGCTATCCACACCTATTCGCGGTCGATGATGTGGCTTACATCCTCTACAACGGTAATCGCTTCGGTCGCAACGGATTTGGCCTCGCTCGGTTGCTGGATTGACCATGGATGGAGGGAACACGCCTATGAAAGCCAATGGTAACGAGCAAACGATCTATACACGAGAGACCGCGACTCTCGCTGTCATCCGCACACATTTACTGGCCTGCGCAGGTTCATTTATTCCGCCACTCCATGAGACCGTCAACATCGTGGCGTATGCCAGCAAGATCCGCTCGCACGCCGTGACTTTTGAAGGCTGGCGCGATGGCGTTCTGGTCGGGTTAGTAGCCGGGTATTTCAACGACCCATTGGGTAAGACCGCCTTCATTACCAACGTCAGTGTATTGCCCGGATTCACCGGTCTCGGCATTGCTGGCCTTCTATTGAAGGACAGCATGCTCTTCGCCCGAACCCGTAGATTTCCAACTCTCCGTCTTGAGGTCAATGAGTCGAATGAACGGGCGGTCACCTTCTATGTACGGCATGGGTTCGTCGTGACTGGCCGCAAACTGACCGACGAACGCACGCTTGTTATGGACACCAACCTTAATCCAGGAGCCGTTTTGTGACCGCAACCCGTAACTATAATGACGAGCACGTCGACTCCGCGGCTAGAAAATACGCCTACGGCTTCGATTTCGACGTCATGCATCCGTTCATGCTCAAGGCGTTCGCGCCGTTTTTCATCAAGGGCAGCGCCCTTGAGCTGGGCAGCTTCAGGGGCGCCTTCACGCACCGCCTGCTTGATGCGTTCACTGACGTCACCTGCGTCGAGGCCTCTGGTGATGCCGTAAAAATGGCGACGGAGCGTGTTGGCCCACGCGCAAAGATTGTCAACGCGCTGTTTGAACAGGCTCAATTGGATAGTCGATTCGACAACATCTTCCTGACGCATGTACTGGAACATTTGGACGATCCCGTGGCCCTGCTCAGGCGAGTTAACAGCGAGTGGCTAGCACCCGGCGGCAGGTTTTTCGTGGTCTGCCCAAATGCCAATGCGCCATCGCGCCAAATTGCAGTCAAGATGGGGTTGATCAGCCACAATACGGCGGTCACCCCAGCCGAGCGCGAACACGGACACCGCATCACCTACACGCTCGACACCCTCGAACGCGATCTCCGATCCGCTGGTCTCAAGATCGTCCATCGATCAGGAATCTTCTTCAAGGCCTTCGCTAATTTTCAGTGGGATCGCATTCTCCAGGAAGAGATCGTGGGTCAGGATTACTTGAACGGCTGTTTCCAACTCGGTCAGCAATACCCAGACCTGTGTGCGAGCATTTATTTTGTCTGTGAGACAGGCTGAGAATCCTTTATCCCGGCCTCCATCCTTCACTCACGAAGCAGCAACAAACGTAAGGGTTTAAGCCAATGTCGCTCATTTCGATCGTCATCCCCGTGTACAAGAATCGCGAAACCCTGGCTGAGGCATGTCGTCAGATCCGCGAAGTCCACACGCACTCGTTCCCACAGCATCAGATTGAAATTATATTCATTGACGATGGATCTCCTGATGGCTCATGGACAGAACTAGAGCGGATACGCGCTGAGTATCCGACCTGCGTCAACCTAGTAAAGCTGAGCCGAAATTTCGGTCAACTCAGCGCCATGCTGGCCGGATATGATACGGCCCGAGGAGATGCGGTTATCTATATCTCGGCCGACCTTCAGGATCCCGTCAACCTCATGGCGGACATGGTCGCCCATTGGGAGAAAGGCAACGAACTCGTCATCGCGTTCCGTGAGCGACGCGAGGATTCTCAAGTCGCCCAGCTCTTCAGCCGCATTGCTTATACGTTTGCTGACAACTCCAATCGACGCATGCCGAAGGGCGGCTTTGATTATCTGCTGATGGGCCGCAAATCAGTCGATCTGATGAAGACCTTTAAGGGACAACATCGCTTCTTCCAGGGCGATGTCTTGTGGATGGGGTTCCCTACTGCATTCCTGCCCTACGTGCGCCGCAAGCGACTGCATGGAAAATCAGGATACACCTTCATGAAGAAGGTAAAATCATTCCTTGATCTCATGTTGGACTCGTCGTTTCTTCCTATCCGCATGATGTCGGCGCTGGGGTTTCTAACCGCTTCTGCGGGCATGCTGTATGCACTCTCAATCGTCATTGCGTATTTTTTCAGAGGGCAGATGCCCTTCGCTGGGTGGGCTCCGATCATGATCGCCATTCTCGTCATTGGCGGACTCATCATGATGATGCTCGGCGTGATTGGAGAGTACCTGTGGCGCATCTATGACGACATCAAAGGGAAACCGATGTATGTCATCGAGAAACACGTTGTAATCGCTGCGACTCAGGCGGATCCCCCTGGCAGCGATCGATGATGTATCCTCCTCATGTGGCTGCGACAATGGAACTCCGAACATGCATCTGACCAACCTTCTTTCCTGGCTCCGAACCGGTGGTCGGCAGCGACTGATTGTGCTCGTCGCGGCGGTGCTCCTGTTAGTCACTCACTTCGCTTGGCGATTGCACGACAACCGTGCCCTCCCCCTCGCACAAAAACACTTCTACGCGATTGATTTCTCCGCTGCGCTGCATTTCGCGGCCAATGGAAAGCTCAGCTCTCTGCCGCAACTGACCTCGGCTACTGCGAAACGAGCGGTTGACGCGTTCTTGGCGCAAGAGCAGGCCGCCCTCACCGCAGATGAGTGGACAGATGTCACTCAGCACCTCGGTGCCAAGGATTCTTCCCGTGACGACCGGTGCACCAGACTGACTGAAATGTATGTTGTTGGTCTGCTCTGGAAGATCATCTCCCCGTCGTGGGATTCGCTATGGATCCTCTACGCTGGGCTGAGCACCTTGGGTTGTGCCTGCCTCATGCTCATGGGTCGGCGCATCTGCGGTTCCGCTTGGGGAGGGCTGGGGGCGGGATTGTTTCTGACCCTCTCCTCGTTCGAGCGCTACATGGGCGCCTGGAGCTTTCGCGACACCAACCCGCTCTGGTTCTGGTGCATCTCTCTGGGTGCGGTCGCCGTGCTCCTACGCTCAGGATGCAAGCCGCTCAATCTGGGTATCCGCTGCCTGCTGATCGGCGTGATCGCCACCATCGGCTATGGCTGGCGTCTAGACGCGCTGCTGATCGCTCCGGCTCTGTTGGTGGGCTGTTTCATCTGGATCAGGATCTCAGACCGTCGCTGGTTGCCCGCCGCTGTGGCAGCCGCAGCCATGCTTCTTGGCATAACCTCTGGATTGACCGCCGTGAATGCGCTCCGAGAAACTGATCGGGCCGCTCCGTCAGTTGGGTTCCACATTGCCTATTACGCCAACGCTGTCAGGGCCAATCTGCTGGGGCTGGAAAATATGAGCCAAGTACCGAGAAGCGATGAGATCGCCGCTTTGCACGCCACGGCGATTACCGCCACAGATCCCCGGGAACCCCCTCTGACGGTAAAAGAATTCGTGGGACCCCGCTATGGGTCGGCGTGCAAAAGCCTTTTTCTCAGCACCATTGGGCCCCAACTACCGCATCTGGCAAACAAACTGCCGCTCTATATAGGGACGGTGACTTGGCAGATCGCGGATCCAGATTGTGCGAATAATCTGCGCGACATTCCTAGCTCATTGAATATCGCCGTCCGCATACTCACGACCGTGATCGTGATACTGGGAGCCATTCTCTTGCTCTACACTGGTCGAGATCTGGTGTGGGCCTGGGTCATCATCGCCCTGATTCCTTATTACCATCTCTTTGTTCTTTTGGTCCTACCGGAATCCAAGCACTTTGCCGCCTGCTTGGCCCCACTGTCGCTCTTAGCGGGAGGGTTATTGCACGGTGCCCTGGTCATTGGCAAAACCATTCCCAAACCCCAAGCCGATACGCCGCGCAAGAAGACAAACGTGGTCGGGTTCCTGCTGCTCATCGGAGCATGGTCCGTGTTTATGTTGTCGTCGGCCATTATCGGCTATTACACTAGAGGCGCCCTACTTCACGACATAGCTGAATTGCCTAGCGCGGTTATGCCGAAGCACAGCCCCACGGATTCCGCTCAGGTGATCCGTCTCGACAATTATTCACAGAATGATCCGAACACTTCCGCCCTGCTCGGATTCTCAATCCCCATCCGCGAGTTTGGCGACGGCGCCGTTATCACGGCCTACCACGAAATATCGTTCTGGGGAAATACCTGGGCGTTTTCCATGACACATCGCCTTCAAGGCTGCGGCGAGAGGGATCTATTCATCACACTGTTCAATCGGAACCTACACCGCAAACCCAAACATGCTTGCTGGATAGAGATCACCGGCGGTTCATTTGGCGACGGGGTTAAGGAAATGGATATGCGAACGTGGCAAAGAGGTCCTGCCGAAACAGTTATGCAAGCCTCAGCCACGAGCACCCCATCCATAGGCTTCCTGCAACCATCCTGCATTCTCTCCCCAGCATGGGTGGGGGCGGGGGAAACAAGATACCCACAGGAATTGATCGCCCATCATCCGGAACTTCCTTATCAGCTTGAACACATCCCTTTGACTCCGACCGACCATGGGTTTATTCCCGCCACAGTCGATGCCGATTCCGCTGCTGCTGTCGAGTCGACTGGTTGGCTTGTTACGACTCAAACCCAGGCTCCCTACGACACGGCCGAACGCGGCTGGATCAGCACCAATCAACCGCCTGGAAACTATCTTGCCGTCTCTCTGTCCATCACCATGCCCATGGATGGTGAATACCTGCTTTCAGTCCCGCTGTCCGTACGCACTGGGACGGTTGATATCGGACTCCAGGATGGCGACGGTGCCGCCTGGATCGTCACACGAGTTCATCATGCTGATGTCCCATCTCGGGAAGATACTGCCAGTGTCCTCTGCACGCTGCGCGGTGGCCAAAGCGTTCGTCTCGTAGTGTATGGGAAAAGTCCTTTGTGCGTATTCAAACTGGGGGAGCCACGCCTGGATGCTCTCTATCCACGGGGGGGTCCTGCTTACCAGGAATGGCTGCGTGCGCTCCGGGAAGCAGTGGTGACGTGGGAACGGAAGACGCATCCCGAGCGCAAGCCAGACACCAGTGGCCTAGTTGACGACCAGCCTTGGAACGCCGTTCTGGCTGAAGATGGCACAGTCCCAATGTCGCTATTGCGGTCCATCACCGGATCGCTGCAACCAATTCCAGCTTCGAGCGACCTGTCCTTACAGGTCACGGGGAAACAGAGCGCCTATGCGGTGTTTTCTCCCGTGTTCACGGTGCCAGAAAACTGCACGTTCGAAGCCATTTTGGAGGCGGACGAGGACGTCGGCCACATTGGTATAGGCATGCTTGCAGGTGACGACTCGCACTGGATCGCTTTCGGTGGTACGCGCCGTTTGGCACGGGCAGGAAAGCGACCTGCGCAAATTCTCTCGGTCCCACCTGGTCCGTCGTATGCTGGGAAAATCGTCCTCACCAACGAATCTCCTTCGGGTCAACTCCGCTCCACCATTCACTCGTTGCGTGTTCATGCTTGGCGTCAACCTGCCGCGACCCCGTAGGTCTTTAATGTCCATTTCTGCTCCAGCTTCGCTGTCCACCGATTCCTGGCACCTCTGCTCTGGTGCCGGAAAGTCCCCGGACGGGATTATCTCTACGCCACCAGGTCCGTTTGACGACGCGCTCTATTCACCGCTCTTCCAGGCCGAACCTGACACGGTCATCTATGCTACATTCACGCTCGAACTGGTCGAAGGCGGGGTGTATGTCTTTGCGGTTCGGAAAGGGCAGCCCAAGTATCTGGTAGCCAGGTCGCTAACCGACCCAGGAAAGCCCACCACCGTCACGCTACGTTTGAATCCTCCCAAACGTGGCTGGTACCAATTCGCTCTCGGCAATTTCCGCACGGAAGGCGGGACCAGCAAGGTCCGTGTACTCGGTTTCACCCTTGAGACGCGAAGTCTCCAGTCGGCCAAGGCGCTCGAAGATACCTGTCTGCCGCACTGGGGTTTCTTCAAGCGCTGGCTGCACCGCCGCTGCAAGGCCTCGCGAAATCTTAACACCTTCGTGTCCGCGATCGAAATGCGCCTCGGACGCGAGGAGTTACTGAGTCTGCCGCAGTTCATGGCCATTTGCCCGACCGGCATTTGCAATGCGTTGTGCTCATTCTGCTCGGTCACCCAGAACCGTGGCGGGATCGCCAAACAGGAGTTGAAGCCGGAGGATTTGACCCGCATCACTGGCCCAGCCATGCGCACCGTGCGCACCTTTGGCCTGGAAGGCAACGGCGAGCCCACCATCCATAAACGCTTCGATGCCATCGTCGACCGGCTCGGTCGCCACGGCGCCGATCAGTACCTGATCACCAATGGCGAAAAGCTGACCCCAGAACTCATCGACCGCATGATCGCTGATGGCGTGAAGACGGTGAACGTTTCACTCAACGCTGCTACCGCCGCCACGCATCACGCGGTGATGAAGCTGAAGGGCTGGGATCAGGTCATTGCCAATCTCCGCTACCTCGTGCGTTCGCGAACCAAAAACTGGCCGCCACGGATCTCACTTTCGATGGTGGTCACCCAGCTCAACATTCACGAAGTGGTGGATTTCATCCGCTTCGCTGAGCAAGACCTGGGAGTGGATGCGGTACATGTGCGTCCGCTCTCCGAACTGGGCGACGATTTAGGCGCCGTGGAGGACGTGCGTGCGATCGTCCCCTACGAAGGTGACGTGGCCGACATGCAGGATGCGGTTGCGGAATATCTTGCCGACCATCCCCGGACGACAGAGGTTCACTTCGTCCCCACCAACTTCCGTTCGGTGCAACCCGATCCGGCCGATCGTCTGCTCATGCCGCAGGGTTTTGCTGGCCGCTTGCTCCCGCCTCGGCGGCATGACTGGGTCATCGCATCAGAAACACAGGTGACGTGGTCCGCCACTGGCTTCGCCCTGAAATCGGCGCGCGCTGGTGAAGCTGCGGTCTCCGGATTGGTTCCCGGCGATGCCCCCAACTCGCCACTCCTGCGCTTCCGCTACCGGCTCTCCGGAAAGAGTATGGTGCTGGTTATCCGCGACGATCAGGGCCAGGAGCTTCTGCGGCGTCAGCTACCGGCCAGCGCCGAGGCGGGGGAGATCGCTCTTCATCTGCCGGTGGCAGAAGGCTATCGCATCGTCCTGCTTACGACTGGCGTCTGTACGGCGGATTTCGATTTCGAACGTTTGCGCACTCCCGCTCGCGGGCCGGCTCGCGGCTTCCGCCTGCCACCACCAGACCGTTGGCGGACCGAGAGCGCCCATGCTCGGGTAGCCTGGCAGGGATCCGCTCTCAGCTTGGCTGCAACTGGGACGCCCGGTCCCTACTTGGTCAAGAGCTATGCCTGCGCCGTCCGTCCCGGTCGACTCCTCGCGATTGGGGCCGCCGTTACGGTGCGCAGCGGCAAACTGGGGATCGGGGTACTCGATCAGGGCGGCCAGACCTGGCTGACTACTTGGCAGTTCACAAATGGGCAAAACCAAGAGCCGTTGCGTCTGGCTACAGGTCGCAACCGCAGCTTGGCGCTGGTTCTCTTCTCTGCCTCTGATGCTCCACTCGATGCCAGCGTGACTTGGGACGCCATTGATGACACGCCCGACCCATCCGCGCTACCGGAAGAAGAATTGAAGCATCCGGGCGCCCCCGCAGCAGCGGCAGCAGCCAAGCCGTCTAAGCCAAAAGACGAGTGGGACCTGGAGGAAGAAAAGCAGCGACCAGCACCTATCCTCACGCAGTCCATCTCTCGCCCCCGCCAGATCAAACCGTTCTTCTGTCAGAAGCCCTGGACCGATCTCAACTCCTTCACGGTGGACGGCAGAGCTGACGTTTGCTGCATCGCCACCGGCCCCAGCCAGAAGCGCTTTGCCCTCGGCAATTTGATCGAGCAGGAATTCCAAGAAGTATGGAACGGAGAGCGAGCTCGTGAGTTCCGCCGCACGGTCAATTCCGCCGAGAAGCTTCCTCCGTGTCAGCGTTGTCCCATGGCTCAAGCCTGGGAAGGCCCACTGTTTTCCCGCGAGCGTACTCACGCAGTGCTAGGAGAATGGCTGGAAAAGCAGATTCGCTGGTCGTTCGTACGGCGGCCCGTGCGCCGGGTCCTCAGTTGGTTCGTGAACAGGACCGTCTTCCGCGGATTCTGAGCCGTTGTGGCTAGTGCGGGTTGGGCGACGCGTAATTTGCCGTTGCCGAAAACGGCCGGGGCGATGGCTGCGGCCACGAATCAAGGCCTGCTTCCGTAGTAGTCTTTCGTGTTCCGTCGACGGCATGATCCATTGCCAGCGTATGGCGGTACAACCACAGCAGACGTAACGCCATGAGATCGTGGGCGTGGTCGAGGCTTGCTTGATGGGCAGCGCGCTGACGAACACGTTCGGCCCGCGCTGGATCGGTGAGCAGCACTTTGATTGCGCGGGCGGCAGCGCGACCATTGCCATCGGGAAACAGCCAGCCCGTCTTGCCATCGTTGACGAGATCCCGGTTGCCAACAACGTCGCTGGCAACCACCAGCAGTCCGGCCCGCCAGGCTTCCAGCACCGCGAGGGGCATGCCCTCCCAGCGCGAAGTCGACAGATAGACGTGCGCGTGCGCCATCGCCGCAGCGGGATCATCGACTGGTGCGTGAAATACCACCCGCCCAGTGAGTCCACGGCGGGCAACTTCAGACGCCAAGCGTTTGCAGTGCAGGCCCTCGCCATAGGCATCGATGTGAAAACGAATGCCCGCGAGATGCAGGCAGCGCGCGACCTCAATCAGCAAATCGGGATTTTTCTGCCGATTGCGACGGGTGAACGACACTATGCGCAGCACATCCCGTGGCGGCCACGAAGCCCACTCGGGCTTAATGCCGAAATTGATGCCATTGGGCACCACGACCAGTCGGCTGCGATACCGATTCCAGCGACCACGAACGATGTCTGCTTCACCAGCAGAGACCGCAACGCCGTGATCAGTCGCGAGCGAGAGTGCATGTTCGGCCAACTGGTAGACGCGGTGCTTGAGACCAGGCGTGATCGGAATGCCGTGAAAACTGTGGATCACCGGCCGGCGGCAGAGCATGCCGACGAGGCGACCATAGACGCCACCGCTCATGCCATGCGAATGAATGACCTGAATATTTTTTGCCCGGACAAAGGAACACAGTCGGGCGAGGGCGCGCAGCCCGACGCGCCGGTGTGGCAACGGACATAGCCGGTCGCTACCAACCTGGTTCCGATACCGTTCCCAATAGACGCCGTTCTCGGGGCAGGCGACATGATGTTCCAGCTCAGCCGTGCCAGCCGCAATTACTTGGGCAATGTGTTCTGGGCCGCCGCCGTGGTCGGAACGACCACTGATGTGCAAGACCCGCACTGGCGCTGCCGGTGCGGGTAACGGGGTCACAGTACGCTCTGGTCGGTGTCCCATGGGGGATCGGCAAACTATTGCATTCGGCAGTGCTGTCCACCGCATGACTGGTACATATACGGAGGCGAGTGGGTTGAGCCTCGCGCGGGACCGACAATCACCGGCCTTCGACCTTGCCTGAGACACCGAGGGCCGCTCTACTCCCGCCCTTCGCCCCGGACCCCACGCATGCCCAAAACCGCGCTCATCACCGGCATCACTGGTCAGGATGGTAGCTACCTCGCCGAACTGCTGTTGGCCAAAGGTTATATAGTCCACGGCGTCAAGCACCGAGCGTCGTTCTTCAACACCGAGCACATTGATCAACCCTATTCCTATGTGGGTCCGAACTGAGATGCCTTCATGACCATCCTCGTCACCGGCGCCGCCGGTTTCATCGGCTCACACGTCGCCCATCGCCTGCTTGATGTGGGAAAGACGGTGGTCGGACTCGACATCCTCAATGCGTATTACGATCCCAAACTGAAAGATGCGCGACTGGCGCGGTTGACCGCGCGGCCGGGATTCAGTTTTATCAAAATCAACATTGCCGATCAGGCGGCGATGGCCGCGCTGTTCGCTGCTCACAAACCAACGACGGTGATCCACCTCGCGGCCCAGGCCGGGGTGCGATATTCACTGGAGAATCCGCACGCCTACGCCGAGGCGAATCTCATCGGCTTTCTCAATATTCTTGAAGGCGCGCGGCACAACGGCTGTGAGCACCTCGTCTATGCCAGCACATCGTCGGTCTATGGACTCGACGGCGCGATGCCGTTCTCGGAACATCGCGGCGCTGGTCATCCGATGACGTTCTATGCCGCGACCAAGCGCGCGAACGAATTGATGGCGCACAGCTACGCGCATCTGTTCCGTCTGCCCTGCACCGGCCTGCGCTTCTTCACGGTGTACGGTCCGTGGGGCCGGCCCGACATGGCGCTGTTCAAATTCGCCGACGCGATGCTCGCGGGCAAGCCGATCGAGCTCTACAACAACGGCGAGATGGTGCGCGACTTCACCTTCGTCGACGACATCGTTGAGGGCATCGTCCGTATCGCCGAGCGCCCAGCCCAGGTCAACCCGGCCTGGAATCCGCTGCAGCCCGATCCGGCGACCAGCAGCGCGCCGTGGCGGGTGTACAATATCGGCAACAACGCGCCGGTGCAGCTCATGCGCTATGTCGCGGCGCTCGAACAGACCCTAGGCATCACCGCCGAAAAACGCTTCCTGCCCATGCAGCCCGGCGACGTGCCCGCAACCGAGGCCGACGTGTCCGACCTCGTCCGCGACGCCGGCTTCAAGCCAGCGACCCCGGTCGAAGACGGCGTTCGCCGATTCGTGACGTGGTTTAGGGCGTACTACAAACGCTGAACGAATAGCCCCAAGGCAACCGCAGAGGCGCAGAGGCCGCGGAGATCGCAGAGGAGAATCAGTAGGTGGGCAGCCACGCGTCGGTAAGCCCTACAATGAAGGGCATTCAAAACCTTCGCTCGCCTCAGCGGCCTCTGCGCCTCTGCGGTTGCCTTGGATTTTCACGGCGCAGAATCTCGCGCTTCACCTGGAGAGCCGCATGTCCTACTTCGACGGCAAGACCGTACTGATCACCGGCGGTACCGGCAGTTTTGGCAAGCATTTCGTCCGCACGTTGCTGGCCGACACAGCGGTCAAACGACTGGTGATCTACAGCCGCGATGAGCTCAAGCAGTACGAGATGCAGCAGCTCTTCCCGCAGGAAAAGCGCCTGCGCTTTTTCCTCGGCGATGTCCGTGACCTGCCCCGCCTCCAGCGCGCCTTCCATGGTGTTGATATCGTCGTTCATGCCGCCGCGCTCAAGCAGGTTCCGGCAGCCGAATACAATCCGTTCGAAGCGGTGAAAACCAATATCCACGGCGCTCAAAACGTCATCGAGTCCGCCATTGATCAGGGCGTCGAGCGCGTGATCGCGCTCTCGACCGACAAGGCTTCCAGTCCGATCAATCTGTATGGCGCGACCAAGCTGGTCAGCGACAAGCTGTTCGTATCCGGCAACGCCTATTCGGGCGGCAAGCGCACCCGCTTTGCCGTCGTACGCTATGGCAATGTCGTCGGCAGCCGTGGCAGCGTGGTGCCGCTGTTCAAGCAACTGGTCGCCGCTGGTGCAACCGAACTGCCAATCACCGATGAGCGGATGACGCGGTTTTGGATCACGCTGGAACAAGGCGTGCGCTTCGTCATGCAGAACATCGAGCACATGTGGGGTGGCGAAATTTTTGTGCCCAAGATTCCGAGCATGAAGATGGTCGATCTTGCCCGCGTCATGGCGCCCAAAGCCGGCGTCAAAATCATCGGCATTCGTCCCGGCGAAAAGCTGCACGAGGAGATGATCAGCCAGCACGACGCGCGGCACACCCGCGATCTCGGCGATCGCTACGCCATCATTCCCGATCTCGAATGGTTCCCGCGCCACGATTTCGGCGGCAAACCGGTCGCCGAGGACTTCGCCTATACGAGCGACGGCAACAAAATGTGGCTGACCGCGGATCAGTTGCGGTCGATGATCGTATGAGACGAGCGGGACGAGCTACGAGCTGCGAGCTGCGAGCTGCGAGTTGTGAGACTCGAGCATGCAGCGTTCAGCCGAGAGTTGCTCTGTGACCGACGCCAAGCTGCCGTTCCTTGCGTATGGACGCCAGTGGATTGGCGATGACGACGCAGCGGCGGTCGCGGCAGCGCTCCATAGCGATCATCTGACCACAGGGCCACGCGTCGCGGCGTTTGAACGCGATCTCGCATCTGTTTGTGGAACCAAGCACGCTATCGCGGTGAATTCAGGCACCGCTGCGTTGCATGCCGCGTACAGCGCCGCCGGCCTACGCCCTGGCGATGAACTGGTCACCAGTCCACTGACGTTCGCGGCGACGGCGAACGCCGCGCTGTACCTCGGAGCAACCGTACGCTTCGCGGACGTCTGCGCCGATACCGGCAACCTTGATCCGGCGGCAGCGGCAGCGGCGATCAGCGCTAAAACCAAACTGGTGACCGCGGTCGATTACGCCGGACATCCTGCGGATTATTTGGCGCTTGAACGCGTCGTTGGCAAGCGCTGCGCGATCATCGCCGATGCCGCCCACGCGATTGGCGCCACGCTGAATGGCAAGCCGGTCGGCACGCTGGCCGCGCTGACCTGTCTGAGCTTCCATCCGGTGAAAACGATTACGACTGGCGAGGGCGGCGCTGTGGTCACCAACGATGCGGTGATGGCGGCCAGCGCAGCGCGCTTTCGCACCCACGGCATTGAGCGCGATCCGGCAGTGATGCCTGCCGCCGAAGGTCCGTGGTGGTACGAGCAGCGCGAACTCGGATTCAATTACCGCATCACCGATGTGCAGTGCGCGCTCGGCAGCAGTCAGCTCGCCAAGCTTACGCGCTTCGTTGACCGCCGACGCCAGATCGCGGCGCGCTACACCGCTGCGTTCTCCGCCTGCGCAGCGCTTGAGGTCCCGACGATCCGTGCTGGCGCACAGCCAGCCTGGCATCTGTATCCACTGCGCGTGCGCGACGCGACCCGACGCCGCGCGTTCTTCGAACGCCTGCGTGCGCTCAACCTCGGCGTGCAGGTCCACTACATCCCGGTCTATTGGCACCCGTACTATCAGGCCCTGGGCTATCGCCGTGGCATGTGTCCTGTCGCCGAGAACTATTACGCCCGCCAAGTCTCGCTGCCGATGTATCCGAAGCTGACCGACCCCGAGATCGACAGCGTGATCGAGCGGGTGTTGTTGGCGGCTAAGGATCTCCTGTGACCAAGACGGTCGCAATTATTCAGGCGCGCATGGGCTCAACGCGACTGCCCGGCAAGGTGCTCAAGCCGCTCGCCGGTGCACCCATGATTGCCCGAGTCGTCGAACGCACGCGGCGTGTGACCTGCATCGACGAGGTCGTGGTCGCAACGTCGGTGCTGCCTGAAGAAGAGCCGCTGGTTGCCGCCTGCGCTGCGCTGGACGTGCGCATTGTTCGCGGTTCGCCAAGCGATGTGCTCTCGCGCTACGCTCTGGCTGCGAGCGAATCTCGTGCTGACGTCGTCGTGCGCATCACCAGCGACTGCCCGTTGATTTCACCGATGGTGACCGCGCGCGTAGTCGAAGCGTATCGCGCCGGTGGCTGCGACTACGCCAGCAACTGCCATCGCCGCACGTTTCCGCGCGGCCTCGATACCGAAGTCTTCAGTCGTGCGCACCTCGACCTCGCCCACGCTGAAGCAACCGATCCGAGTGAGCGCGAACATGTGACGCCGTTCATCTGGCGGCGACCCGAGCGTTTTCCCATTCGTCATGTCGTGGACCCGATCGACCGCAGCGGCCTGCGCTGGACGGTTGATACTCCGGAAGACCTGGAATTGGCGCAACGTCTGTACGCTGTGCTTGGCGCTGGCGGCCATGATTACGCCGACGCATTGGCGGTGCTCGCCCAGCATCCGGAATGGACCCAACTCAATAGTCACATCGAGCAGAAGAAGGCATGAACGCAGCGGCCGAGATCTGCCTGCGCGTTGACGCCGGTGGAGTCGTCGGACTCGGTCACTATGCGCGCTGCGCCAGCCTTGCTCGTGAACTGCAGCGTCGCGGAAAATCCGTGGCGTTTGCCGGGCGAATTGCGGCGTGGCTCCACACGTCGCTGCCCAGCGCCGCGAATCGCTTCTTCACCGGCGAGCCTGATGCTAGTCCACTCACCAGTGAAGACGGCGAGCAGACCGCTGCCTGGGCAGAACACGCAGTCTGGTTGGTCGTCGATCATCTTGGCGCCAATGCCGACTGGGCCACGGCTGTGCGCCGACGCGCGCCACGGCTGCGCATCCTGGTGGTGGACGATCACCAGCGGCGCGAGTGGGCCGATCTGCGACTCGCGCCGACGCAGTTGCCGGCACCGCACACACTCGCTGGTCCAACTTGGTTGCCGATCGATCCCGCCTTCGCCGCCGCGCGTAACGATCGACCTCGCAGCGGGATCGTGATTTACTTCAGTAGTCATGACCCCAATGGCCTGTGCCGCCGTGCGATCACCGCACTGCGCCCATTGGTTTCCACCCATGCGCTGACCGTCATCTGCGCCGATGCTGCAGCAGCACGCGATGGACTCGACGCGCTCCTGCGCGCTTGGCCAGCTGGTGGTCGGCGGATTGCCGAGGTGCAGCCCGGGACGATGGCAGCGATCCTCGCGCAGGCCGCGGTGGTCGTGTGCAGTGCCAGTACCATCGCGTGGGAGGCATTAGCGTGCGGAACGCCGGTTGCCGCCGTCTTCTGGATCGACAACCAGGAAGCGTCGGCTGCGCGCTTGGCTGAGTTGGGTGTGCCCATTGCGTCCGATCCAGAGTCGGTTGCCGCCAGGATTCCCGCGTTGCTTGGCGCGAAAGCCCCGGCATTTTCCGGCGACGGCGTAGGTCGACTCGCCAACCATCTGATCACCGCTGGCTGCAAAGGCTGATATGCACTGCGCCATTCTCGTCGGAGCAAAAAGTTGGCTGGGCGAACATCTCGCGCCGCTCCACCAAGCGTTGGTCGATCGTGGTCACGATGTCGTCTGTGTGCAACGCCACGAAGATATCCCGGTTGGGCTCGACGTCGTATTCATGCTCAGCTATCCGCGCATCGTGCCGGCGGAGTTCCTTGCGCGCACACCGCATAATCTGGTTGTCCACCAAAGCGACCTGCCCCACGGTCGCGGCTGGTCGCCACTCGCCTGGCAGATCCTTGAGGGCAAACGCGAGATCCCCATTGTCCTCTTCGCCGCTTCGGTTGAGGTCGATCGCGGGCCGATCTATGCGCGCCGGGTGATGAAGACGAGTGGGCGCGAGTTGCTGCCGGAACTCCGCGACATGCAGATCGCCGAAACGTTTGCGCTGTGCTTGGATTTTGTCGACGGGTACCCGGGGATTCTTGCCCAAGGCCAACTGCCAAACGGAGCAGGCTCGTGGTACGATCGCCGAGGCCCTGCTGACAGTCGCCTGGATCCGGACAAGACCATTGCCGAGCAGTTCGACCTGCTGCGTACGGTCGACAACGACGCCTATCCTGCATTTTTCACGCTGCGCGGCCGCACCTATCGCCTGCGCATCGACCCCGCCGACAGCGAGCCAACGCCATGACCAGCGCACCCACCTTCGCGATCAGCGGCCGTCCGATCGGACCCGGGCATCCCACCTACATCATTGCCGAGTTGTCCGCCAATCACGGCCAACACTTGGACCGTGCGATTGAACTGGTGCGCGCGTCTGCCGCCGCTGGTGCCGATGCGATCAAGATCCAGACCTATACACCCGACACGATTACCATCCGCTGCGAGCGTCCGGAATTCCGCATCAGTGCCGGAACAATTTGGGACGGACGTCAGCTCCACGATCTCTACGCCGAGGCGATGACACCGTGGGCCTGGCACGCACCGATTTTTGCCGAAGCCAAGCGGCTTGGCGTGCATGCGTTCAGTTCGCCATTCGATCATACCGCCGTCGATTATTTGCTCGGCCTCAACGTTCCAGTTTGGAAGATTGCCAGCTTCGAATTGGTGGATCTGCCGCTCATCCGTCGCTGCGCCAGCACTGGCCTGCCGATCATCATGTCCACGGGCATGGCGACGCGCGACGAGATCGACGAAGCGGTGGCCGCTGCACGTGGCGCCGGCTGCACGCAACTGTGCCTGCTCAAGTGCACCAGTTCCTATCCGACGCCCGCCGACCAAGTGAATCTGCGCACGATCCCGCACCTTGCTGCGACGTATGGCTGCGTAGTCGGGCTGTCGGATCACACGCTATTTCCTAACAGCGCTGGTGCCGACGGTGCCAGCGTGCCGGTCGCCGCTGTGGCGCTGGGCGCTGCGGTGATCGAAAAGCACGTGACTATCCGCCGTTCTGACGGTGGTCCGGACAGCTCGTTCTCGATGGAGCCAGCCGAGTTCGCCGCCATGGTGCGTCAAGTGCGTGCCGCCGAACAAGCGCTGGGCAACGTCAGTTACACTCCGGCCGCGCGCGAAGCGGGCAGCCGCGCGCTGCGCCGTTCGCTCTACATCGTCAAGGCGGTGCGCGCTGGTGAACTGGCGACCGCTGACAATGTCCGCTCGATTCGTCCGGCTAACGGCCTGCACACGCGTCACTACGACGCCGTACTCGGTCGGCGCTTCGCCGCTGATCTGCCAGCCGGCACCCCGCTGACTCTGACACACCTCGCCTGATGCACATTCTCGTCCTCGTCGATCACAAGTGGCGCGACTTGCCTGGTCAGGTGCTGCTACAATTGCTGGCTGAACGGCGAGGTCATCGCGTGTCGTTCGTGCGCAACGGCTTCCACTGGGATGCCGCGTGGGCGCAACGACCGGATGTGCTGGTGCTCAACCATCTGTTGGAGGCGAGCTCCGTCGCAGAAGCGCGTCGTCTCGCTGACGCCGGCATCGCGACTGTGGTGCTGCCCACCGAAGGCATTCCAACCCTACAAGGGACTCGCGACCTGCACGCCGGAGCCGGCCAAGACTACTCAGG
The DNA here is from genome assembly GCA_964652775.1 of uncultured candidatus Brocadiaceae bacterium. Taxonomy (GTDB): domain Bacteria; phylum Planctomycetota; class UBA11346; order UBA11346; family UBA11346; genus UBA11346. Next base: position 76,679 of record CAZZAM010000002.1, read on the forward strand.
TGTTGCCCGCTTCTGCGTTTGGAACGAGGTGATGCGCGAGCGCATGGTGTCCAACCACGTCATGCCCGCAGAGCGCATCTGCGTCATCGGCGTTCCGCGCTTCGACTTCTACGTGCCGCCATTTTCCACGATTCTGCCCAGCCGCGATGCCGTCTGTCGCCGCTTCGGACTTGATCCCGCCAAGCCGGTGTTGTTGTGGGCGACCAACTTTGCGCAGGCTGCAGTGTGGGAACGCGATGCCGAGTTCAGTAAGCGCGATTGGAATAAAGTTGGACTCCAGCGCGTCCTCGGCGATTGCGAAGCCTTCGCGCGCGGTGACCTCGCCTGTCGTGCGGCATCACTCGCCGTGATCAAGACGGTGCTCGAACGCCATCCCGATTGGCAGGTGCTGGTGAAGCTGCATCCGTCCGAAAATGTCCTCTGGTACCGCGACCAGATGGCGTCGCTGCCCAGCGGTCGCGCAGCGTTGGTTGACGCCGCTTATATTTGGGAAGTGCTGCCCGCAGCCAACGTGTTGGTTAAGCGCTCGTGCACGACCGGGGTCGAGGCGTGGATCCGTGGCCAATCAACGATCGAGCTGCAACCCTTGCCCGAGCGGACGTACTTCAGCGCCGAGCATGCATCAGGCTCGGTCATCGCCACTACAGCCGACGAACTTGAGCGCCACGTCACAGCGACGCTCGCCGGTACGCCTGAGTCGCCGGAGATTCTCGCCGCACGGCAGACGTTCATTGCCCGCTGGTGCTATCGCGCTGACGGTCGCTCGACTGAACGCTCCCTTGATGTGCTCGACGAACTCGCGGCTGAACGCCGCGCCAACGGCGTGGTTCCGCGCGGCGGCAGTCGTGGTTTTGTCAAGTGGCTGCGTTACCGCGTGCTGACGGCGTGCGACCACGTGCTGCATGATCGCCGACTCTACGGCTGGAGCGGACGCCTCGACCGCCTTGGGCGGATCGACAAGTGGTATCGGCACGCCGACGCGCTGGCTTGGCGTGAACGACTGGCCCCATTCGTACCGCGCTGATTCACGATGCTGTTCAACACACTCGTATTTCTGGCGGTCTTCCTTCCGCTGACGCTCGTCGGTTATTTTCTCATCGCGCGTTGGCGTTCGGCTGCGTTCGCACGCGGGTTCCTGACCCTCGCCTCGCTGGTCTTCTACGCCGCATGGGACTGGCACTATCTTCCCCTACTTTTGGGTTCGATTGCGTTCAATTATGTCGTCGGCGAGCGTATTTTGGCGAACCGTGGCACGCGCTCCGGACGTGGGTGGCTCCTCCTGGGATTATGCGTTGATCTGGCGCTGCTCGCGTTGTTCAAATACGCAGACTTTTTTATTAGCTCCAGTAACGCGCTCGTCGGAACCGGCTGGCACCAGCTCGGCCTGCTGCTACCGATCGGCATTTCGTTCTTCACCTTCACGCAAATCGCCTACCTCGTTGACGCTTGGCGCGGCGAGGTTGTGCATTCGGATCCGGTGACCTACGCGCTGTTCGTGACCTACTTCCCCCACTTAGTCGCTGGTCCGATCATTCACCACAAGGCGATGATCCCGCAGTTCCTGGCCACGCCGAATTTTACCCTGCAGCAACGGAACCTCGCCATTGGCCTGACCTGGTTCACGCTTGGGCTGGCAAAAAAAATGTTGCTTGCCGATCGGCTGGCTGAGATCGCTAATCCGGTTTTCGCACAGGCCCAGCACGTCGACGGAACCACGGCGTGGATCGGCGCGCTGGCCTACAGCCTGCAGCTCTATTTCGATTTCTCCGGCTACTCGGACATGGCGATCGGCCTGGCCCGTTGCTTCAACCATGAGCTACCGATCAATTTTGCCTCACCGTATCGCGCCACGTCGATCTATGAATTCTGGCGCTGCTGGCACATCAGCCTGTCGGCATTCCTGCGCAACTACCTCTACATTCCGCTCGGCGGTAATCGCCTCGGTTGGTTGCGCCAGATGAGCAATCTCATGATCACCATGCTACTCGGTGGTCTGTGGCATGGCGCCGGTTGGACCTACGTCGTGTGGGGCGGACTGCATGGCCTGTATCTAGTCATCAATCACGCGTGGAAACGCACGGGGATAACCGTGCCGATCGCCATCGCGTGGCCGCTGACACTCCTCGCGGTTGTTGTCGCCTGGGTCTTCTTCCGTGCCGCGACGTTTGCTGATGCCGGTTCACTGCTGACCGCGATGTGCGGCGCACATACGGATGGAATCGACGGCGCGGTAGCACATGGCCGCAATCTCGTCCTCCTGGCGGGCACTGGTGCGCTGGCGTTGCTCTGCCCAAATTCACAACAGATCATGGCCAAGTTCCGCCCCACCTGGTGGTGGGCCGCCATCGTGATTGTCCTGCTGCTGGCCTGCTGCTCGCGCTTCGGCGTTGATTCGCCCTTCCTCTACTACCAGTTCTGACCATGACCCTCGATTGCCCCGTTGAAAACCCCCAAGGCAACCGCAGAGGCGCAGAGGCCGCTGAGATCGCAGAGGAGAGAATGATTTTTCCCATGAAGGTGATCCACACCGGGAACAACCCACCCCAATCCTCTGCGACCTCAGCGGCCTCTGCGCCTCTGCGGTTGCCTTCAAAAGAATAACCTAGGATGACGCCACGCACCTATAACTGGCTGGTCATCGGCAGCATGGTCTTGGCGCTCGTGACGCTCATCGCGATCAATACGGCGGATCTGCTGATCCATCCGCGAATCACGGCCGTCGTCACCGCCGATCCTGAACTTGGTTGGCGTTTCCTCGGCCAACGCAATCAGCGTGAACTCGGCTTCGGCGATTTCGTATTGCGCTTCGATTCACTCGGGTTGCGGCAGGCGGAACAGACTCGTGAGCGCCTGCGCGATCGGGTCATATTCGTTGGCAATTCGGTCACCCTCGGTCAGCAGGTTGGCGAAGAGCAGACCTTTGCCGCGCTGCTGGGCGGCATTAACGCCGGTGGCGATGGCTATGATACCTATCAGCAGCTCACTCACTTTCGGCGTAACTTGGCTGACCTCAAACCACGGCGGGTGGTGCTGGTCGTCGTGGGCGTGGATCTCATGACGTTGGCTGCGAGCCAGGTTCGCAGGCGTACCACGACCGCCGAAAATCCAGATTTAGCCTCGTGGTTTCATCGCCTTACTGACATTCGCAATGCCCGCATCGTCCTCCCAAACTTGATGCAAGCGCCCATGCCGACGAAGCCGGACAACCCGCATGGTGACGGCGCGTACCTGCGCGCTGCCACCTCCAAGCCAACCGATTCCACCTGGCACGATTGGTCGCAGGCGGTGGCCGATTTTTCGTCCACTCTGGGCCATGGCCGTCTCGTCCTGGTATTGTCGCCGCCGCGCGCCCAAGTCGCCGCGTGGCGCGAGGGCCAACCCGACAGTGCGCTGGCCAACGTTTTGGCTGCATTCTGTGCGCAACACCAGATCGTATGCATTGATCTGCTCCCGTATCTTGCCAACCAGGATCCAACCGCGTTGTATGTTGATCACGTTCATTTTTCCGCGCGTGGACACGCCGCCGTCGCTGCCGCACTACGACAGTCAAGCCTGTTTGATCCTGCCGGTCAGCTTTCGTTGCCATGACTGATTCTGCACCGGGACAGGAAACTCGCGCGGCGTGGGCCTGGTTGGTCCTCCTACTTGCCGCCGCCATCTTGCCCGGTCACGGTCTGCTATGGAACCACGGCTGCGCGCATGAGCCCACCTCGCCACCTTGGGTGCGCAGCGTGCGCGATGTGCTGTTCTGCGGCGCGCTCATCGTCCTGATCCCATGCGCTTGGCGTCTGCGTACGGCCGTCTCCCGAGCTGGCTGGCGCACACTCGCATGCGCAGCACTACCGCTGGCTGCCCTCGTCGCACTTGGCCTCATCCACGTGCTGCATGGCCGCGACTGGCCCGAAGTGGCCCAGCATGAATGGCGCAATCCGTGTCTCTACATCGTTGTCGTTCCTCTGGCAGTAACGCTGTTTGTCCGACCAGTGCTGTCACCGTCCGTGCTGATCGCATCGGCGTCCATCCTTGCAGCCTGGTTCCTGCTCCTGGCCGTCTTGTGGCCACGGGCGACTATGGAGTGGACCGACCTCGAGCATCCCGCCTCGGCGACGGCTCGACTGATTGGCCATTTTGAGCGCGGGCCCAACCTCGCGCTCATCGCGCTGTGCACATGGCTATGGAGCGCGGCAAGCCTTCCTCTCGTACGGCCCTGGATGGCGGCCGGGTGGACTGGCCTCGCCGCGGCATGCCTCGTCCTGTCGGCCAGCGCCGCCGGATACATTGCGGCTGCCGGATCCGCGCTGGCGCTGATGCTGATGCCAACTCTCCGGCATGCGCTGTGGGTGATTCGTTGGCAATTGGTTGCCGGTCTAGCCATAGCCACGTTGCTCGTCGGCGTGGTTGTCTGGCGGGTTCCCATCACGGGCGTCGATCGCCTTTTCAATCGGACCACCGCCCTCGCCATTGCCGCCATCGACACGCATGCCCACGGACCCGGTACGACCGACTGGACCAACGCCCGGGCGATCATGGAGCAGGCAGAGAAAATTAGTTCCACTGGTGCTTCTTCGGTCTCCTCGCGCGATTTCCAGCACCGCCTCGTGTGGGCCAACTTGACTGGAGCAGGCTGGTTTTCTGGCTCTGAAATGTTGGTTGGCGACCTGCATACCACCAACTATCGGCGCTTCGATTCCCAATACCTCAACGTCGCCTACAACGCCGGTCTGCTCGGTCTCTGTTGTCTGTTCGCCACGATCGCCTTCGCTGCGTGGTGGTGGATCCTGGCCTGGCGTCGCCGTCCGGCAGCACGTAGCGAGCTCGCATTCCTCGCCGTAGCCGCTCTGCTCATCCTTGGCCCCTTCTGGCTGACCGCTGCCTTCCAGCAACGCTATCCGATCAACCTCCTGACCTGCCTGATCGCCGCCCGGATCTGGTTCTTGTCGTATGCTGTGACCGCCGAGGATCTGCCGCCGTCACACCCTCTTCCGCGTGAGTCCTCCGCATGACTGCCATTGCTATCATCCCTGCCCGTGGCGGATCCAAGGGGATTCCAGGAAAGAACATCAAACTGATTGCCGGACGCCCGCTGATCCACTGGACGCTGCGTGCGGCAGTTGGCTGCGCGGCAATCGATCGCGTCTATGTCTCGACCGATGACCGCGCCATTGCAACGGCAGCAAAGCGCATTCCTGGAGTTGAAGTCCTGTCGCGTGCACCGGCTACCGCTACCGACACGGCTTCGACCGAGTCGGTGTTGCACGATGCGATGAAGCGCGTCGGCGACTTCGACGATCTCGTGCTCATTCAGGCAACATCGCCGTTGCTGACCTCAGCCGACCTCACCGCCCTATTCAGCGCCCGCGCCGCTGCCAAGGCACGCTCGGGACTCACCGTCGTTCGCCAGAAACGCTTTCTCTGGAACGCCAAGGCCAACGGAATCGCGACGCCAACGAACTACGATCCGCTGAAACGACCACGTCGGCAAAACTTTGCTGGTCATTTGGTCGAGAATGGCGCCGCCTATCTGACGACCCGCACGGCGTGGAAGACGAGCGGCTGCCGTATTTCAGGGCCAACGATCGCGGTCGAGATGGACGAATCCGCCTACGTGGAGCTGGACGAGCCGCACGACTGGACCGTCGTTGAACAACTGCTGCTCCACGCGCGCGCGCGGCGTCTGGCTGGCATCCGGCTGCTGATCAGCGATGTCGATGGCACGCTGACCGACGGCAGCATGTACTACGGCAAAACTGGCGAAGTGCTGAAGCGCTTCAACACCCGTGACGCCCACGGCATGCTCCGGCTCAAGGCCGAACACGGGGTCGAATTGGGCGTGATCACCGCCGAAAACTCGCCCTCGGTACACACGCGGATGGCGAAGCTGCGTATCGCTCGCTATGCCCCGGGCACCAAGGATAAGGTCGCCGTGATCAAGGCCTGGTGCGCTGAACTTGGCATCGCCCCAGAACAGGTCGCCTATGTCGGTGATGACACCAACGACCTGCCCGCCCTGCATCTCTGCGGCTTTTCCGCCTCCCCTGGCGATGCCGATCCCGAGGTCCGCGCGGCCTGTGATCTCGTCACCGCCGCAGCCGGTGGGCGCGGTTGCGTCCGTGCCGTGGCCGACACGATTCGCAACGCGTACCGTGGAGCCTCACATGCGTAATCCTGCCCTGATCATCGCCGAAATCGGCTGCAACCACAAGGGTGACCCACAGATCGCTGAAGAGCTGATCCAGATGGCGAAGCTGTGCGGAGCGCACGTCGCTAAGTTCCAGAAGCGCTGCAACAAGATCCTGCTGTCTGAAACCGAATACCAGGCACCGCATCCCAATCCGATGCACGCCTACGGCGAGACCTACGGCGAGCACCGCGAGTTTCTCGAGTTCTCGATCGACCAGCACGCCAAGTTGCAATCGATCTGCCGTCGCATCGGCATCGACTACAGTACGAGCGTGTGGGACGCGGTGTCCGCTCGCGAAGTAATCCAACTCGATCCCAAACTCATCAAGGTGCCTTCGGCTTGCAACGTCGATCGCGAGCTGCTCGGCATCTTACGCGATGAGTACAAGGGCGAGATCCACGTCTCCCTCGGCATGACCACGCGCCACGAAGAACAGGCGTTGCTCGACTTCTTCACGCCGAAGCAAGCGCGCGAACGGCTGGTCATCTACTCATGCACCAGCGGTTATCCGGTGCCCTTCGAGGAGATTTGCCTGCTTGAGATCACCCGTCTGCGGGAAGCCTACAGCGAGCGCGTCAAGGCGATCGGCTTCAGCGGTCATCACCTCGGCATCGCGGTCGACACTGCCGCCTTCGTGCTTGGCGCGGAATGGATCGAACGTCATTTCACGCTTGATCGTACCTGGAAGGGCACCGACCACGCGGCCAGTCTCGAGCCTGAAGGTCTGCGCCGCGTCTGCCGCGATGTCAAAGCAGTGGCGAAGTCGCTGAGCTATCGGCCATCAGAATTATTGCCGATCGAAATCGCCACGCGACAAAAGCTGAAGCGGAAAATTCAGCAATGAATGACCGCTCCGTCCAAGGCAACCGCAGAGGCGCAGAGGCCGCTGAGGACGCAGAGGGGTCATTGCTTCCGCAGCTAACAGATGCCGTAATTGGCGCTGCGATCGAAGTGCATCGTGAACTTGGACTTGGGTACATCGAGTCCGTTTATGAAAATGCTCTATGCCTTGAGCTCACGACGCGGGGAATTCCTTATCAACGTCAGCCGACGCAAACACTGCTCTATCGGGGAACTCCGATTGGTGAGATGCGGTTAGATCTGCTGATTGATGACGTCCTCATTGTCGAAATCAAGGCAATCGAAGCTCTCGGTGATGTTCATACCTCCCAATTGCTGTCCTATCTCAAGGCAACGGGGCTACCGCTCGGCCTCCTCATCAACTTCAATGTTCCGGTCCTGCGACGTGGCATCCGACGTTTAGCCAACACTCGTCCATCCTCTGCGACCTCAGCGGCCTCTGCGCCTCTGCGGTTGCCTTGAGTTTGAGACGTGACTAGCGAGCCAGCGCTGATACAGGCACGCACACGCGGCACGGTCGTCCTGGCCGTGCTCGCCGTCCGCGATGCCGAGTGGTACCTGGCGCTGGCTGCGCGCCCAGAGTGGCCATGGCAACGCACGATCCTGCTCTGCACCAACGAGGCAGCGATCGCCGTCGCACGCAAGGCCGGACGCGAATTTCTATCGGTTTTTACCGCCGAAGATGCACTGCCCAAGGATCTCGATCCCGCACGTTTGCACGCTGAATACGGCGCGCCACCAGAGGCGCTGTCCACTGCGCACGAAGAAACGAACAATGGGCTGACCCGTGATCAGGCGCAGCGCAAATTCTGGCGACGCTTCCTCGCGTATCGCAACCTGCTGGAGCCCCTCGGCACGATCGACGTCGTGCAGGAGCTCGGTGGATTCGCCACCAACCTGGCGCTGCATGCGTGGTGCCGCTGGCGCAACCAACACGAATTGGTGATCGAACCGGCCCCCTTCCCCGGCCGGGCGGTGTTTTCCTACCGCAACGTATTCGTCGAGCTGCCAACAATCGAAAATCCTCCCGCCGACGCAGTCGCGCGTGGAACAGCGTGGCGTGATGCATTTCTGTCGCGCCCCGCGGTGTTGATGCCGGAAAAAGACAGTCTGTTCTTCCGTCCAGCCGGCATCGGCAAATTGCTCAGCTTCGACTTCCAGCGGCGCGCCTGGCGCAAAGTCATGCGGCGGTTTTTCTTTAGACAGCGCGAGGAATTTTCGGCGCTCAGTGTTCAGGTCCGCGAGCAAGCCATGCGCGTTGTACGCTCGCGCGCGCTTCGTCACGATTATCGCACGCCACCAAGCGGCACCACCTACGTTTATTATCCCCTGCATGTCCCCTGGGATGTGCAGCTGACGTTTCGCAGTCCAGCACACTTCGATCAATTCGCCCTGCTTGACCGACTGATCGCCGCATTGCCACCTACCTGGTGCGTAGTGACCAAGGAACATCCCGCCGCGCTCGGCAGTTATCCGCTTGGACCGCTGCGTCGCCTGATTGCCGGCGGTCGTTGTTTCCTTGCCCCGCCGCAGCTGAATAGTCTCGAGCTCGCACGCGCAGCCCGGACTGTGATCACCGTGAATAGCAAGGTCGGCTTCGAGGCGATGTGCGCCGGACTGCCAGTGATCACGCTGGGTCCGTCGTTCTACCGTGGCCAAGGCTGCACGATCGATGCCGACAGCGTCGAAGCCGCGGCTGCCGCAGCGGTTGCTGGCGTTCCCGGCGCCGCACGCGACGCGGTTGATCGTCTGCTCGGTCGCATCTGGGCAGCGTCATTTCCAACTGAATTGTATGTGCAACGCGACGAAGCCATCGCCACCAGCGCAGCGGGGATTCGCGACGCGGCGCAGGCGTTGATTCCGTCGGTCTAATTGTTCTCAGTGTTTGAGGACCATAGCGATCGCAATCACTGCTAACACCAAGCTCGCGGTGATCGCAGGCAACAATTCCCCGCGATTGGCAACACCGTGTCCTCGGCGACGCAGCCAGATTGACGTCAGCACCACGATGGTTGCTTGGGCTGCTGCTACTGCCCACGGTACAACCGTATAGGACAGTTGAGCGCCGATTGTCGTTGCGCTCAGCACACCGATCAAGGACAGCGACGGCAACCACGCCTGAGCAGCAATCAACCGATGATGATAGATGGCTGCTGCGTTACCCAGTCCAGCGTGCATCCACAGCGGAACCGCCATCGCACCAGGCAAGAAGGCAACCGCTCCGCTCCAACGATGGGCTGGCACCAGCGTGGCTGCCACCTCGCCGACGATGACGAACAGCACCGCTCCGCCTCCTGCCAGCCAGCAGGCGCGACGCCATTCGCTCCACGCTGGTTGCGCCGTGGTGGATCCAGCCAACGCACGCAAAACCGCGGGAAGTACCGCCTGTTTGGCTGAGGACAACAACATGCCGACTGCTCCCGCACAGCGCATCGCGAGATCATAGAGACCGAGAACCGCGTCGGTGAGTAGGAACGCCAAAACAAATCGGTCTGCCTGTCCTGCCAGTTCAGCAATGGCGCGGCCGGGTAATACCCGCACCACGTACGCGGACATGCCTACGTCAGCTGCGGCCGTTCCGCGGCGCCGCACAACAAACGGCAACACCAAGAGCGGCGGCAGGGCAAAGCCAAGCGCCAGTCCGTGAACGCCCCAACCGAACCACACGAAACATGCCGCCAATAATGCGCCGCCGCCACCGGTGGCACAGATCAGTGCGCAATATGCTCCGGCGCGCTCTTCGATACGCAGGCTGGACAGCCACACGACCACGACCGCCGAAGCCTGGGCGCCTAGCACCACCAATGCCCAGGTTGCGGTCGGCCACCAGCAGATGATACCGACCATGACGAGGGCCGGTGCCAAGTTCCAGCGCAACGTCGTCATGATCAACGCCGATGCGAACGCCGCGCGTTCGCCCTCGGGCCGCCGCCAATATTCCTGGGTGATCAGTCCATCGAGCGCGAACGTGCCGACCGCCATGATCAATGTTCGCAGCGCGCCAAGCACCGCCCACGCGCCCGCCTCCTCACGACTAAGCAGGAGGATATATAACGGGATGAGGACCAGCCCGGACGCACGACCGACCAGGGTGCCGACAAGATAGAACCGCGCGTTGCGGCGAATGGCGTCCACGTCGGGCATTGAAGGCGGTGCGCGACCGGGGCAACCCCTGGGAGAGCTGGTGCTATCGGCGTTCTTTGCAGCCTTGAAATTCGAAAGACCGCCTTTAGTTTTTCATGGTGCGAAACCGCCCCATTCTGCTCGCTGCGATCAAGGCCGCATTCCAGCGCTCGCAGGCGGTCGCCCTGGTCGGGGCACGGCAGTGCGGCAAGACCACGCTGGCTAGGCAATTCGCGTCGGCACAAGCCAATGCGACCTTCTTCGATGCCGAATCGCCGGCCGATCTCGCCCGCCTCGCCAATCCGACCTTGACCCTCGGCCAAGCCAAGGGCCTCGTCGTCATCGACGAGATCCAGCGCGTCCCTGAGCTGTTCCCGGTCCTGCGCGTCCTGCTTGATGATCCGAAGAGCAAGACGCGTTGGTTGCTGCTCGGGTCGGCCGCACCGGAGCTGGTCCGGGGCGTGTCCGAAACACTGGCCGGACGTCTCGCCTTCGTTGACATCGCCGGTTTCGATCTGCGCGAGATCGATCCAGTCGGCGAACTCAATCGGCTCTGGATCCGTGGTGGCCTGCCACGTTCCTTCCTGTCGAGCGACGATGGCAGCAGTCTGGACTGGCGCACCGACTACGCGCGCACCTTTCTGGAACGGGATCTGCCAAATCTCGGCATCCGCGTCACCCCGGCGGCCCTGCGCCGCTTCTGGTCCATGGTCGCGCACTGGCACGGTCAGATCTGGAGTGCAGCTGAATTCGCTCGCGCGCTTGGTTCCAGCGAACCGACGGCTCGGCATCATCTCGACATCCTGTGCGGAGCCCTGGTCGTGCGGCAACTGCAGCCGTGGCACGCGAACCTGGCCAAGCGTCAGGTGAAATCGCCCAAGATCTATGTGCGCGACAGCGGCGTACTTCATGCCTTGCTCGACCTGCCCAGTCGGGACCAGGTGCTTGGGCATGTGAAATGTGGTGCGTCCTGGGAAGGATTCATCATCGAACAAATCCTCGCCTGTACCGGCGATCGTCAGGCCTGGTTCTGGGGCACCCACGGTGGAGCCGAACTGGACCTCCTGCTGACTGGCGGTGGTCGACGGGTCGGCGTAGAAATCAAACTGACGGACGCTCCGACCGTGACGCCATCCATGCGTATTGCTTTGAAAGACCTCAAGCTTGAACACCTTCACGTCATCCACGCTGGTAACCGCAGTTATCCACTCGACGATCGCATAACTGCCACCGCTGCTCGCGACCTCCTGGGTGTGTTCAGCAACTGGAAACGGCCATGACCCGCATCGCCATCGTCCATGAATGGTTCACCCGCTGGGCGGGGTCCGAGCAAGTACTGGAGCACATCCTGCACTGCCTGCCCAACGCGGATCTGTTCGCGATCACCAGTCGGCCCGATGCCGAGGGACAGCGCAAGCTCGCTGGGCGCAAGGTGCACACCTCGTTCATTCAACGTTTGCCGCTCGGCGCGCGCGCGCCGCAACTGTGGCTGCCGTTGCTGCCGCTGGCGGCAGAACAACTCGACCTGCGCGGCTACGATGTGGTGTTGTCGAATAGCCACTGTGTTGCCAAAGGCGTGATCGCTGGGCCAGATGCACGCCACTTCGCCTACATCCACACGCCCATGCGCTATGCGTGGGATCTCCAGCACGAATACCAGAGCCGCATTCCCTGGTTGCTGCGGCCATTGTGGGCACGACAGATGAAGAAGCTGCGCGCGTGGGACGCCATGTCGGCAACTCGCGTCGATCACATTGCCTGCAACAGCGCGTACATCGCCCGCCGGATTCGCCGTGCGTGGCGGCGCGATGCTGACGTGCTGTATCCGCCGGTGGATATCGAAGCCTTCACGCCCGGTGGAGCGCGCGAGGACGTCTATCTCACCGCGTCGCGACTCGTGCCGTATAAGCACATCCCGCTGATCGCTGAAGCCTTCGCGCGCATGCCCGGCCGTCGCCTAACGGTGATTGGTGACGGCGCAGATCTTGGCCGGGTTCGTGCCATCGCCCGCAGCCATGCCAATATCGAAGTACTCGGCCACGTGCCGCGAACGGAGTTGATTGCGCGTATGCGCCACGCCCGGGCATTTGTTTTTGCCGCTGAAGAAGACTTCGGCATCGCGCCAGTCGAGGCCCAGGCCTGCGGCACGCCGGTGATCGCATTCGGTCGCGGCGGTGCGTGCGAAACCGTGGTCGATGGCAAGACTGGCCTGCACTTCGATACGCAAACGCCAGCAGCGATCATCGCCGCCGTTGAGCGCTTTGAAAAAGCCCCAGCACCTGAGGCAGCGCATTGCCGCGCCAATGCCGAACTCTTTTCGTCAGCGAACTTCCGCAGCGGATTACTCGACTTCCTGCGTCGCTCTGGGATCACACTATGATCCGATACCCATTCATTCATATTTTGCCACAAAGGCACAGAGGGCCACAGAGGGCCACAGAGACGACGGGGATTAATTTCACGGCACCAGCCTGTCTATACACCACATTGCTGCGTGTCCCCTGCCCATCAACTCAATGCGTTTCTCTGTGGCCCTCTGTGGCCCTCTGTGCCTCTGTGGCAGATGGTGAATTGCGAGAGGCGGCATGATGAATCGCCACACTGGCAGTTGGCCGGCGATCGCCGTACTCCTGATCGCCGACGTGGCGGTTGTCGCTGCCGTCGCAATCTTCGCGTGGTGGGTGAAATCGCTGAGCGACCCACATTTGTCGATCGACCTGTATCTGCGCTTGCTGCCGGCTCTGCTCGCCGTGATGGCGGTCGCATTCGCCGGACTGGGACTGTACCCGGGCATCGGTTTTGCCGCGCACGAGGAACTGCGCCGACTGAGTATCGGCATGACCCTGGTCTTTCTCGGCGCGATCGCGTCATCATTCCTGCTCAAAGGTGGCGAGTTGGTCTCACGTCAGATCTGCGTTTCATCGTGGGCATTAGCTCTGCTCTGCGTTCCGCTCGCCAGGGCCGCGGTTCGACGCATGTGCGCCCAACAACCGTGGTGGGGCCTGCCGTGCGCCATCCTTGGCGCAGGCCGAACCGGAACCCAAGTGGTCGGCATGCTACAAAAGCGGCCGTGGCTTGGCCTACGACCCGTCGCCGTGCTGGATGACGATGCCGCGCTGCATGGATCCGTAGTTGGCGGCATCACGGTTGAGGGTCCAATCGTTGAGCGCGCATCGGCACTCGCCGCACTCGGCGTACGTCACAACGTCCTCGTGATTCCCGGCATGGCTCCTGATCGCTTAGCGCGGTTGCTTGATCAGCTCGGTGATCATGTGCGCCACGTCTATATCGCCCCGGCACTGCCCAGCAGCCCCGACGTCATCGCCGAAGCGCGCGAGTTTGCCAACACGATGGTGCTAGAAGTGCGGCAGAATTTGCTCCATCCCGGTGCGCGGGCGGCCAAGCGTATGCTCGACATCCTTGGTGTGCTCGCGGGTAGTATCGTTGTTCTTCCGCTGGTCGGCCTGTTTGCACTGATGATCAAACTCGGTTCGCGCGGCCCAGTGTTCTACGGCCAGCGCCGCATCGGGCGCGGCGGGCGCGAATTCAAGGCGTGGAAGTTTCGCAGCATGGTCGCTGACGCCGACGTCCAATTGAAGATCTACCTGGAACGTCACCCCGAGCTGCGCGAGGAATGGGAACGCGATCATAAACTGAAAGACGATCCCCGTGTGACCTGGGTTGGTAAACTCCTTCGCCGTACGTCGCTCGATGAGTTGCCTCAGCTCTGGAATATTTTCTGCGGTGAAATGAGCTTGGTCGGCCCACGTCCGATCGTCTCAGCAGAAATCCCCAAATACGGTGAGCGCTTTGTTCTCTACCAAAAAGTCCGCCCCGGCCTCAGCGGCTTATGGCAGGTGTCTGGCCGCAATGACACGACCTACGCTGAACGCGTAGCGCTTGATTGCTACTACGTCCGCAACTGGTCGGTGTGGATTGATCTGGTGATTCTCGCGCGAACGGTGCGCGTGGTCGTGTTCGGCAAGGGCGCGTACTGAGCCTACAGTCGGCGTTGGAAAAAATCCAAGGCAACCGCAGAGGCGCAGAGGCCGCTGAGATCGCAGAGGAGAGCAACTCAGATTGTCACCCTGCGGGTGATCAGCACCGGCTATGACCACGTCTTCCAACCCCAACCCTCTGCGACCTCCACGACCTCTGCGTAGCTCTGCGCCTCTGCGGTTGCCTTGAAAAGAGCAAACTGGGTTCAGGGCTGATAGTTTGGCAAAGGTACCTGCGAACATTGCCAATCCTGACCCGTCATGCTGTCAGGCATGCAGCCAACCACCAATCAGCCCATCCCACGTCCTGAACATCCGCGCCCGCAGTTCGTCCGCGATCGCTGGCTGAACCTCAATGGAGCCTGGCAGTTCGAGATTGATCCCGGTGACTCCGGCCTTGAACGCGGTCTGCTGCAGCGCGAGCTCGCCAGCACGATCACGGTGCCATTCTGTCCCGAATCGTCGTTGTCTGGCGTCGGCACCACCGACGTACTCAATGCCGTCTGGTATCGCCGCCGCATCGACATCCCAGCTGCTTGGAGCGGCTCGCGGATCATGCTGCGATTCCAAGCCGTCGATTACGATGCGACGGTGTGGGTGAATGGCTGCGAGGTCACGCGTCATCGTGGTGGATTTACTTCGTTCAGCGTCGACATCACTGACCAGGCCGCACCTGGCGGTAGCGCGATCGTCGTGGTTCGTGCTCGCGATTCGGTCCGTGGACCACAGGCGCGCGGCAAACAGTCCCAGGCGTACGCGAACAGCGGTTGCCTCTACACGCGCACCACCGGCATCTGGCAAACGGTGTGGATTGAAGCCGTGCCACAGACCCATCTGGGACGAGCACGATTGACGCCCGATGTCGCCAATGGCGTCGTCCATCTCCAACAACCAGTGATTGGAAATGCGGTGGGATGGACGGTGCGCGCCATCTTGTCGGATGATCGTGGCGAAGTTGCACGCAGCGCACGCGTCGTCGACGGTTTTGCGGCCCAGCTTGACCTGGAGGTACCCGCGGATCGACGCGTGCTCTGGGAACCAGGTCGCGCCCATCTGTATGACCTCGCCATCGAGCTGCTGGATTCTCGCGGAGCGGTGATCGATCGCGCACAAAGTTACACCGCGCTACGCAGCGTGCAGATCAGCGGCAAAAAGGTGCTCATCAATGGCCGGGCTGTATTCCAGCGCCTGGTGCTTGACCAGGGGTTGTATCCGGACGGTCTCATGACGGCGCCAACCGATGCTGCGTTGGTGCGCGATATCGAATTAGCCATGGCTGCCGGATTCAACGGTGCTCGGTTACATCAGAAAGTGTTCGAGGAACGCTTCCACTACCACGCTGACCGCCTTGGCTACCTGACCTGGGGCGAGTTTGCCGACTGGGGCTGCGCTGGAAACGGTCCCCTCGAAGACCATCAGCAACCAAACGCCAGCTATGTCGGGGAATGGATGGAAGCGGTGGAACGTGATTACTCACATCCATCCATTATTGGTTGGTGTCCGCTCAATGAAACGTGGCAGCATCTCTGCGATCGGACTACCAGACTCGACGAGATCACCCACGCGATGTTTCTTGCCACCAAGGCCTTCGATAGCAGTCGCCCTGTCATTGATGCCTCGGGATACGCACATCGCGTGGCCCAGACCGACATCTACGACAGCCACGATTACGAACAGGATCCAACCATCTTCGCGAAAAATCAGTCAGGTCTTGCCCACGGCAAACCGCAGGTCAACACCGCACCCGGCAATAAGCTCCCCATCAGTCTACCGTATGCAGGACAACCGTTCTTCGTCAGCGAATTTGGCGGCATCTGGTGGAACCCCGAAGCCAAGACGAACGAAGATTCCTGGGGATACGGCAAACGGCCGACCAGCGCAGGCGAATTTTATGAGCGCTTTGCCGGATTGTGCGCCGTACTCCTCGACAACCCTGACATGTTCGGCTACTGCTACACCCAACTGACCGACGTATTCCAAGAGCAGAACGGCATCTACCGTTTCGACCGCACACCCAAGCTCGACCTGGAGCGGATTCGCGCCGCGCAAGTGCGCACGGCAGCGATCGAGCGAGGCGTCGCCAAGTCTGCCGCCAGCTAACCCTTCCGTCCACGCCGCGACGATGATGCTCGCGGCGTGGACGATCCATCCATCCCGGCTTCCTTCGTTATCGGCCCGCGTTGCCGTGAACGATTTCTGCCGCTGGATGGGCCAGCCGGGGCCGCACTACGCAGCATGGGTATCGTTCATGGTGGTCTCAGTGATCTTGCGCCACCGTACCGCATGGCGCGACCACGTCCTGATTTCCATCTTGTGCTGGCAACCTTGGCCGGAACTGGTCGTTGCACGATTCCCCAGTGTCCGTCGCGTCTGCTGCCGGGTGACCTCCTGGTGGTTCCGGCAGGGACACCGTGCGCCTATGGAATCCACGGCCAGCACTGGTCCATCGCGTGGTTCCACATTGATCAAAATCGCGGGATGGGGTCAGCGCTCGGACACCGTGGCGCTGTCGTCCACCGAACCGATGCGACGCGTCTGGCTGCGGCGATGGACGGATACATCGAGGAGTTGCGAACAGGCGACACCGAGGCCGCCGCGTTAGAAGCCCGGCTCATCATCCGCCGTCTCGAACGCGAACTGCGTACGGACCTCGACCATGCTGCTGCCGATGACCGACGCCGTTTGGCTGGCTTGTGGAGTCACGTTGAGCGTGATCTGCGTCGCCGATGGACGATCGGTGATCTTGCTTCCGTGCTGCACGTTTCGTCGGCCTCGTTGTTCCGACTGTGCGCGCGCTATGTCGGCCTGAGACCGATGGAGTACATTGCACGCATGCGCATGGAGCGCGCTCGTCACCTGTTACGCTATAGCGGCGAGCCGGTGAAGGCTGTGGCGAGCATGGTCGGCTACGGCGATGCCGCTGCGTTCTCAACCGCATATCGGCGACTTATTGGGCGGAGTCCTGATCAGGACCGTCACTGAGGATGGTTGCGGTTGAACTGAATGCTGGAGGCTGGAGGCTGGAGGCTGGAGGCTGGAGGCTGGAGGCTGGAGGCTGCCGAATGGCGAGCGCTTAGCTCTCTTTGATCTTGAAGTTATGTGAAACATATATATGCTCATTTATATGCGCACAACGCTGATCCTTGATGATGACCTCGTCCGCGAGGCCCGATCCAGGGCCGCCAGACTCGACCTAACGATGGGCGATGTGATCAATCGCGCTTTGCGTCGTGGCTTAGCCGAAGATCCGACGCGCTCCGGCGAGGCGACGATCACCTATGGCGATCCGTCGACACCTGGACCCGATGATGCGACGCTCCGTTCGTGGAGTTCGCGACTCGATGATGACGAGGCCAAGCGCAAGGCAGGAACGTGAGCGTTCTCCTCGACGTCAATGTCCTCGTCGCTGCGCATCGCGTCGATCATCCAGCACACACACGCTGCCTCGCACTCGTTGATGGCCCGCTCCGCAACGGGTTTGCGTTGTGCCCGCACGTGTGGAACGGCTTTCTGCGACTTGTCACCCATGCCAGTGTCTTCAAACGTCCGTCGCCGATCGACGTCGCGTTGGCTGCCATCTCGGGCTGGCGCGATCGTCCACACAGCGAGGTGCTGCCCGAAACGGCCGCGACCTGGGACGCATTCACCCGTCTTTGCCGACAACAACAGGCACAGGGTAACGCGGTGTACGATCTCCATCTGGCCGCGTTGGCTATCGCCCACGATCGAACGCTGGTGTCGAGTGATCAGGGTTTTTCGCACATCATTGGGCTGAGCTGGAACGCGCCGTAGCAGTAGCGACGGCGCGCATCACCCCTACAAACCCGCATGTCCGCCCCATCGCCCATCGCTGCTTGGAACGTCGCTATCGACGCGCTTCCGCTCAGCGATGTGCGGTCGATTGGTCGGACGCTGATCTGGATTGGTGCGACCGCCATTCTCGTCGGCATGTTCATGACCCCGCCGTGGGTGAACATCGGCCTCGCGCTGGGGGTTGTTGGTGCGGTGATGACACGGGCGCCGTTGCTGAGTTTGCCGGTAGTCGGCTGGGGTGCGGCGTTTGCCGGTTGGTTGGCACTGACCGTCATCGTCGGCGCCTTACGCAAACAGGCATATGCGGATCAAGTACCCGGCGTTGTTCATGCTTGGCTTTGTCTGCCGATCGTCGCTGCGGCAGCAGTCAGTGTTCAGTGGCGCGGCATCGCCGTGCGCGTCCTCATCGTGGCTGCGATAGCGGCGGCCATCGTCGGCGTGTTGCAGTTCACGATTGGCCTTGGCACTGGATTCCTACGTATTGATCCGAACGGAACAGAGCACTTCACCGTCTCTCGCGGCTTCAGCGCATTGCATCTCACCTTCGGCTTTGCCGGTGCGCTGCTCGCCGCACTGAGCGCACAGCCACATGCCGCAATGGGCCTATCGACAGCGTGGGCGTGGGTTGGTCGTGGAGTGGCCCTGGTCGTGCTGGGCATATGTGGAGCGCGCTCGGCGGTGCTCGGCGGTGCGGCAGGCATCGTCGCCGCACTCGCCACACGCGGACGGAGCTGGTTGATCATCGCGGGCATCACCGCCGTGGCGCTGGTTGGACTGGTGCTGGGCCGCATGGCGCTGACCGACAGCGGACGTCTACACAACATGTTCGCTGGCACTGACGGACGCTGGGCAATCTGGGCAACCTCCGCAGCGATGGTGAAAGAACACCCGTTCGTCGGCATGGGCGGACGCGAGGCCTACAAGCTGGCTTACAACGCGACCTACGAGCGCGTCGCGCCCGGCCCACCCAACGAATTCGGCAACACCGAAGGCTGCGCACACGCGCACAACTGGCTGCTCGCCCTGGCCGCTGAACATGGCCTGCCCGCCGTGGTGCTGCACCTCGCGCTCATCGGCGCGGTGCTGGTGACGTGCTGGCGTCATCGCCGCGAATCGCCCGCTGGTTGGGGTACCGCCGCTGCCGTTACGACAACCGCGCTTATTGCTGGTGTCTTTGAGCCATATCCAACCCAGGCCGTACCCGGTGCCGCCTTCCACGCCTGCCTCGGCGTCGCGCTGGGGCTGGCGTATGCCGGACGAACTGACGACGCTGGAGCGCATGCAAAGGCCGCGTAGGGTCGCGACGCGCGCATTGCTGATACCTCAACTAGCCACCAGGAAACAGCCGCTATCCCCATGACTGACTTCTCCCCTCGTCGCATTCTCCTCACCGGCGGAGCTGGTTTCATCGGCACCAATCTGGTGCGCCATCTACTCGCCACCTATCCAGCTCTCGAACGCCTGGTCGTGCTCGACCTGATGACCTACGCCGGCAATCCGGAAAATCTGGCTGGTCTCGCCGAGCAGCACGGCGCGCGCTATCGCTTGGTCGAGGGCGACATCGCTGACCAACCCTTCGTGACCGACCTGTTTCGCGACGAGGGCTTTGACACCGTGCTGCATCTCGCGGCCGAAAGTCACGTCGATCGCTCGATTGAGGATCCGCTCGCATTCGTGCGTACCAATGTGGTCGGCACCGCGACACTGCTGCATGCCGCGCGGTCGGCGTGGAAAGATCGCAAGGATGTGCGCTTCCACCATGTCTCGACTGACGAAGTCTTCGGATCACTCGGTGAGAGCGGCCTGTTCACCGAAGACACACCGTACGATCCGTCATCGCCCTATTCGGCGTCGAAGGCAGGCAGTGATCACCTTGCGCGCGCGTGGCACCGCACCTATGGGCTACCGGTCACGATTACTAACTGCTCGAACAACTACGGACCGTGGCAGTTTCCCGAGAAGCTGATTCCGCTGATCATCGCCCGCGCGGTCGCTGGCGAGCCGCTGCCGGTGTATGGCAAGGGCCTGAACGTGCGCGATTGGCTGCACGTCACCGATCATTGCCGTGCGATCGATCTGGTTGTGCGCCGTGGTCAGGTCGGACGCACGTACAACGTCGGCGGTCGTTCCGAGCGCACCAACATCGCCGTCGTCCATACCCTGTGCGACATCCTTGATCGGCTGCGGCCCGATTCGCGCGGTTCCTACCGACGTTTAATCAGCTTCGTCGCTGATCGCCCAGGCCATGATTTGCGTTACGCCATCGACGAACGACGCATCGCTGACGAACTGAGCTGGTCGCCAAGCGTGACCTTCGAACAAGGCATGGAACAGACGGTGAGTTGGTACCTCGCGCATCAATCGTGGGTGCGCACGCTGGTGCAGCGACATGCGGCGACGAAACGGCGGGGGATGGCGTAGAATACAATGCCAAATGCTGGAATGCTGGAATGCTGGAATGCGGAATCCTTCGCTAATCGCCAAAGTGGTTGCGAATGACCGTCGAGAAACCACGTCTGCTCGGCGTCGATTACGGTCGCGTGCGCATCGGCCTCGCGGTGTCGGACGCGCTCGGTATCGACGCCAAGCCACTTGGATTTCTGCGCCGGGAAAGCGATGCCCAGGCCGCGCAGATGGTTGCCGCCGTCGCCGCGAAAGAAAAAGTCGGTGGCATCGTGCTTGGCCTGCCGCTCAACGCCGATGGCAGCAAGGGTGCCAACGTGCGTTGGGTGCGCGCCTTTCGCAATGAATTAGCAAAGGCCACCAAACTGCCGATCACGCTGGTTGATGAGCGCTATTCCTCTGAAGAAGCCGAAGAAGAATTACGCCTACGCGGCAAGATGCCTAAAGAGCGTGGTTGGATTGACGCCCAGGCTGCCGTCATCGTCTTGCGGCGGCATCTGGCTGGAGAGGCTTGAGATCATGCGTCTTCTCCTTCACGCAGTGTTGGTCGATTCTGGGCTGCCATGAAACCCATCGCTGTCATCACCACCATCGGGAACCGCGCTGACGCCAAACATTTGGCCACCGCCATCGTCAAACGCAAACTTGCCGCCTGCGCGCAGCTCGAACGGATCGAGAGCTGCTATATCTGGAAGGCCAAGATGACCCACGCGCCTGAAGTTCGCATCACGTTCAAGACCACAACTGCGTGCTATGCCGCATTGGAACGGGCGATTCGCAAGTTGCATCCGTATGAGCTGCCAGCAATCCATGCGCTGAAGATCAAATTTATCTCAGCAGCTTACAAAAAGTGGATCGCAGAGAATACGGTCCCTAGTTAGCCTAAGACCGGCGTTGGAAAAAACCCCAAGGCAACCGCTGAGGCGCACAGGCCGCTGAGATCGCAGAGGAGAGTGAAGCTTGGATCGTCACCCTGTGGATGAGTGGCGCCAAAAACAGCAATGTCTCCTAACCCCAGCGCTCTGTGACCTCTGCGTAGCTCTGCGCCTCTGCGGTTGCCTTGGATTGAGTTGTTTATGGTTACAGCAACGCCTTCACCGCCGCGGCGTAAGCGACGGCGAATTGCTCTAATTCCTCCGCTGTCGTCGTGCGACCAATCGATACGCGGATGAATGAACGAGCCAGATCATCGGACACGCCGAGCGCACGCACCACGTGACTGGATTCGCCGCGCGCGGCCATGCACGCAGCGCCGGTTGACACCGCAAATCCAGCCAGATCGAGACGCACCGCGAGGTGACGATTGTCGACGTCGGGATGAATCAAGCCCAGCGTGTTGGCGATGCGCGGCGCGCCGGCTGCGAGTCGGCATGCCTCCGGCAAGAGAACGCTGATGCACTGCCAGCAAGCTTCCAACAGTGCCGCCTGGCGCGGGCGCTCGCTCGGCAACGCAGCAACCGCTTCGACAAGAGCCGCGGAAAGCGCACTCGCCATCGCCGCGTCTTCGGTACCGCTGCGACGATCTTGTTGTTGGCGGCCGCCAGCGATCAGCGGCGGCACACGCACGCCACGACGTAGCCAAAGCAGACCGACTCCGGTCGGAGCGCCGAACTTATGGCCAGCGATAGCCGCAGCGTCGACACCGAAATCAGCCAAACGCATCGGCTCTTTGCCCGCAAGCTGACAGGCATCGAGCAGCAAAACGGCCGTGGGACAAACTGCGCGCGCCGCTGCCGCAATTCGTGGTATATCCTGCAGCGTGCCAACTTCGTTGTTCGCACCTTGGATGCACACCAATCGCACATCGTCGCCGTGGATGCTCGCAGGATCGATGCGACCGTCAGGATCAATCGACAACCAACGAAGACGCTCTTCGGGAATATTGCGTAGTACCGCGCTATGATCGATCGGTGCGGCCAGCGCGAGACCGCCAGTTACCAACGCTCCGCGAATAACCAT
Source organism: uncultured candidatus Brocadiaceae bacterium (assembly GCA_964652775.1). GTDB lineage: Bacteria > Planctomycetota > UBA11346 > UBA11346 > UBA11346 > UBA11346. The sequence continues at coordinate 99,017 of CAZZAM010000002.1, forward strand.
CGCCAGTGCTTCGCTGCCGCCGCTGGTCACCACCAACTCATCGGCGAGACAACCGAGCGACTGCGCGCAGGATGCCAACGCGGCGTCCAACGCCGCGCGCGCCAGTTGCCCGGGGCGATGAATAGACGCGGGATTTGCCCATGCGTCACGCTGGGCAGATGCCCAAGCCGCGAGCGCCACCGCTCGCGGAGGATTCGTCGCGTTCCAGTCGAGGTACACCGTCATGGCTGAGAAATCAGCGTCCAGCCTGAACCCAATGCACAAGCCCGCTCTCCTCTGCGTTCTCAGCGGCCGCTGCGTCTCTGCGGTTGCCTTGGCCTATCACTCCAGTTGGCATGGCCAATCAGCCGACCACACTGCGTCCCATGCTTGGCCTCCTGGTTGTCGATCACGGTTCGCGGCGCAGCGAGGCCAATGCCCAGCTTGATGACATTGCGCAGCGGGTCGCGTTGTTGATGCCCAGCACTCCCCTGGTCACCGCCCATTTGGATGTCTGCTCACCAACCATTGCCGAAGGCATTGCCCAATTGCTGGCCCAGGACGTTGATGAAATTGCCGTGCTGATGTATTTCCTCGGTGATGGCCGCCATGTCAGCACGGATGTGCCGGGACAGGTACGCGCCGCGCTTGCTGGTCGGCCCGATGTGCGGGTGCGCCTGGGCCGTGCGTTGGGGCCAGACGATGTGCTGGCGCGGTTGATGCTGTCACGAGCCGGACTGACCCGTAACGATGGCTCGCATTAACGTGGTCATCATCGTCAATAGTCGTTGTTCGCATGGTCGAGCTGGCGCTCGACCCTCCCAGGACAGCGGTAGCCTTCGGCCATGACGCCGTCAGAGCACGCCGCTGCGATCATCACCTGGCTCGGGACCCGCACGCTGGCCGACACCCAGGCCGCGTTTCCTGCCGCAGCTTCCGAACTACACGCCCACACCGATGCGCTGGCGGACGCCGCCGATCATGATGATGTAGCTATTCGTTCGGCTGGTTTGACCGCGCTGTTTGCTGGATTGGTCGAGCCGCTCAATGACGGCTTCACGCCGGCTGGACGCTGGCTCTATCATCGCTTGTTCGGTCGCATGTGCTGGCGGATCTGCGCACGGGTGCCGACCTTGGTGACGCGACTTGCCACCTTCGGCATCACCGATGAAGCGACCTTGTTGGCGCGGCACGCGCGGATACGTGCAGGCAGCGACGCGCTGCCCTCTGGTCCCATTGCGCGCATCGTCATTCCGTCGCGGGTGACCATCGGCGCCGATGTCCTGCTGACCACGGTGCTGCTGCAACGCTTACGCCAAGCGTATCCGACCGCTGAGCTGGTTGTGTTGGGTGACGCCAAGCTGTCTGGACTCATCGGTGGCATGGCCAACGTGCGCGTGCGGCCGTTGCCCTACGCTCGACGCGGACCACTGCGCGATCGCTTGGCGTCCTGGTTGATCCTGGCCGATGCGATTGCCGACGAGCGTGCGGATCTCGTCGTCGCACCCGACTCGCGGCTCGATCAACTGGGCCTACTGCCGGTGACCGCGGATCCGTCTCGCTATCGGCTGTGGGAGAACGTGCGGCCTGAACGCTCGCTGCCGGGCAGCTTGGCCAACCAACTCGACGCCTGGTGCGCCACTACTTTCGCCTTGCCCCTCAATCCGCTATGCACACCGCGACTGGCGTTCGATGCAGCGCACAGTGACCTGGCGCGCCGATTTCGCGCTGCGTTCGGCGATGCGCCTATCTGTGCGGTCAAACTCGATCACGGCGGCAATGCGGCCAAGGCGTTGCCGCGCGAGGGCGAAGTTCACCTCTTGCGTGGGCTTCGCGCCAACGGTTGGCGCGTGCTGCTCGACCGTGGTTTTGGCGCTGCCGAGTTGGCCAATAGTGACAGCTTGGTGACCACTCTCCGCTGGGTCTGCTGCGATCTTGATGACAGCGGCCAAGCCATGGGACGTAACGTGTCGGCGCTTGCGCCAAACGAACTGCGCGCACCAGAAATCATCCGCTTTCATGGCTCGATCGCCGGCTGGGCAGCAGCACTGTCAGCGTGCGGTCACGCCATCGCCTACGACAGCGTGGGACACCACCTGGCCGCCGCGCTGGGCGTTCCCGTGTCGATCGCGTTCACCGGCTGGAGCGATCCTGGTTTCCCGCTCGCTTGGCAGCCGCGTGGCGCTGGGGTCGTGCACTTGATCGCGATTCCAACCGCAGAAAAAACTCGCCCGTCCTGGTGGGATCGCGTGCTGAGCACGATACCGAACGCGCCTGCCTCACCATGAACCCAGCAGCGAACAATGATCCGCCCGGGAAGGTGACCATTGCCCTCGCTAGAACCTATCGCAATCGACTGCTGATTGTCGCTGCGATCATCCTGATTCCGCTCGGCAGCCTGACGTGGTTGCTGGTCCATGATTTGCGCGTGGCCGGAGCGCTGGCTGAAGTTCAGCGCTCCTACGATCGCCTGGACGGCGAATTCAATGCGCTGGCTGCACGTTCGCGCGAGATTGATGCGGATATCACCTACGTGCGCTACGACACCGGTGCTGTGCTTGCCGTGCCTGCTGATGCAGCGCGGAATCTGCGCGGTCAGCACGCCAAGGTACAACCAATCGCCATTGTCGAATCGCATCAGTTATTCCCCCTCAAGCAGCAGATGGAGCAACGGTGGGCGGCGATGCTTGGACTTGAGAAAAACCGACTGACGGTGCTTGATACGGCCTACTCTCCATCGCTGGCCCTGCATTTTTCCAAGACGAATGAGAAGAAGTGGGCGAAGTAGGGCGCATGAGCCTGCAGACGCCTAGTGATTCCTCTGATGCGCCAAGGTTGACTCGCTCTATTCAGCCACGTTTTATCGTCATCACGATCGTCTTCTTGGCGATTGGCTGCATCGCGTGGGTGATCGTTCATGATGTTCTTGTTACTCGGAGAGCGTGGGCTCTGTCCGACAGATATAAAGAAATTGTGGCGAGATCGTATCTTGTCATCGAACAGGCTCAGATAGACGATCCACTCGCCTATTTTTCTGATTTTGACGGTGAAGTTCGTCTTACGCAGATAGAAGATCGCCCAGACGGGACTGGGAAAATGAAGCCTGTAAAGAAGCCCGTGCATATTGATGCAACCCATCCGCTATTTCCCTACCAACAAGAGCTACAAAAACTTCACATCGCCCGAGATTTACTGAAAAACGAGATCGATACCAACATGGCCTCGGCCTATGTCTCCCCCTTATCTGATTTCATCTACTATAACTCATGGACTAGATCATTGCTGCGACCGTAGCACAACCCGAGCCACGCTGGAGCGTGGCGTTCCCAGGGTCACCCGAGCTGTTTGAGAATTTCCGCCTTCACCGCGTTCGGATCAACTTTGCCGCCCGAGAGTTTCATCGTCACGCCAACCAGACGGCCGATCGCTGAGCCTTTGCCGGCTTTCACGTCAGCGGCGGCTTTCGGTTCTTGTTCGATTGCTTGCTTCACCCACGCAGCCAACGCACCAGCATCCTGAACCTGGATCATGCCCTTGGCGGTGAAGTAGCCTTCGGGTTCTTGGCCGGATGCGAACAGCTCGGTGCATTCGGCTTTGGCGACTACGCGTGCGACTTTCGCTTCGTCAACTAACTTGATCAGCGCCGCCATCGTCGCCGAGGGCGCGACGGTTTCGAGCGGCTTGCTGTGTTCGTTGGCAAGACGCAGCGCTTCTTCGCGGGTCCAGTTCGCAGCTAAGCGCGGCTTGGCACCGAGCGCGATGAGGCGCTCGAAGTAGTCGGCGATCTCGCGCTCGGCAGTCAGCTCGCGGGCGACCGTGCGATCAAGGGCAAACGCGGACAGGAAGCGTTCCTGACGCGGACGTGGCAACTCGGGCAGGTTGGCGCGAATCGCGTCGACGCGGGCAGCGGGCAGATGCAGCGGCGGCAGATCAGGATCAGGAAAATAGCGGTAATCCGCGGCGTTTTCCTTGCCGCGCATGACCTGGGTCGTCTTGCGGTCAGGGTCCCACAGCATCGTCACCTGGACGATCTCGGCTACGCGCCCAGCGCGGCATAGCGCGACCTGGCGGCGGATTTCGAATTCGATCGCGGCCTCGACGTTGCGGAACGAGTTGAGGTTCTTGACCTCGACCCGGGTGCCGAGTTTCTGTTCACCCTTCGGGCGCACCGACACGTTGGCGTCGCAGCGCAGCGAACCTTCTTGCGCTTCGCAGTCAGACGCACCGACCCAACGCAGGGCGCGCCGCAGTTCGACCAGATACGCGTAGGCCTCTTGCGCGCTGTGGATTTCTGGTTTGGTCACAATTTCGATCAGCGGCACACCGGCACGATTAAGATCGACTTCGGAAAACGCGCCATGGGCCTGGTGAACCAGCTTGCCGGCGTCCTCTTCCATGTGGATGCGGATCAGCTCGACCGGTTTGATCGTACCGTCATCCAGCTCAGCCATCACCGTGCCACCGATGCAGTACGGCTCGTCGTACTGGCTGATCTGATAGCCCTTGGGCAGGTCGGGATAGAAGTAGTGCTTGCGATCAAACTTGCTGTGCTCGGCAACCCGGCCACCAACCGCGATCGCCGCGCGAACCGCCAGTTCGATCGCAAGCGCATTTGCCACCGGCAGTGCACCAGGGAGGCCGAGCACGGTTGGATCGATTTGCGTATTCGGTTCAAGGCCGAACACGTTGCCGGCCCCGGTAAACATCTTGGTGCGGGTCTTGAGCTGGCAGTGCACCTCCAGCCCGATCACAGCTTCGTATTCGACAGTCATGGCGGAGTTGAGCGTAGCGTGCTGGGCGGCGAGGCCAATGGCGCTGCGTTAAGGCCGGAAGCGGCATCGGCCACGCTGTCGCGTGACCTGCAATCAGGCCGATCAGGAGATCGGCGTTCCCGGGCCGGCCTTAACGCAACGCCGTTGCCGGCGAGGCCAACCCCGCCAGTGGCTGCGTCGATAGAGCCAATAAACGCGCGTAATGTCCGTCTTTTTGCGCGGTCAGTTCGGCTGGCGTGCCGTCCTCGACGATGCGCCCCTGGCTGAACACCAGGATGCGATCGACGCTGCGCAGCGTGCTGAGTCGGTGGGCGACGATGAAGGTCGTGCGGCCGCCACAGAAACGGTCGAGGTCATCTTGCAGCCGCGACTCGGTTTCGAGATCGAGCGCACTGGTTGGCTCGTCGAGGATAACCACCCGTGGCTGACGCAGGAATAGTCGGGCGAGGGCAATGCGTTGACGTTGCCCGCCGGACATCTTCGCGCCGCGCTCGCCGCAGATGGTATCGTAGCCGTCAGAGAACCGACGGATGAATTCGTCGGCCTGAGCCTGGGTCGCGGCCGCCTCGACCTCGGTGTCGCTCGCACCCGGTCGGCCGTAACGGATGTTCTCACGCACGGTGGTGTTCCACAGGAATGAATCCTGGCCCATGACCGCGCAGGTCCGACGCAACTGGCGCAGGCCGACCACCGGCAGTTCGTGGTCATCGTACAAGATGACGCCTGACTGCGGACGATAGAAGCCAAGCACGAGATCAAGAAACGTACTCTTGCCCGCGCCGGTTTCGCCAACCAGGCCGACGCGTTGTCCTGCCGGAATCACCACGTTGATGCCAGTGATCGCGGCCTCATCGCCCGAGTTGGGATAGATGAAGTTGACCCCGCGGAATTCGATCCGGCCGCTGAGCGCGACCTGCTTCTGGGCGTGGTGGTATTCCTCCAACTCGCGCGAGTCGAGCAGTTCAAGCAGAGACTCCATGCCCGGCGCGGCCTGCTGCCAGGCGTCATAGGTCGCCATCATTGCCTGGGGACCTTGGCGGGCGAATGCCAGCACGGCGAAGAATCCCATCACTTCACCGATCGTCGCCTTGTGCAAAATCAGCAACACGGCGGCTGCGCACCAGGTCAATTGGGTCAGGTATTCACCGCAGAACTGCACGATCATGCTGAGCCGACGCATGAACACGCTCTGTTCCATGCCGGCGTCGCGCAGCTCGCCGATCATGTCGCCAAGCTGTCCGGCGGCGATGTCCTCGTTGCCCAGGCTCTTGGTTAGGCGCATGCCACCGATGAACTCAACGATGCGCGACGAGAAGTCTTCGCCACGGTTCTGCACCCGACGACTGAGCGCACGCGCTTTGCGCGACGCCAAGCGCATGAGCAGAACCTGGAGTGGAATCGCGGTCAGCGCCAGCACCGCCAGGAGTGGATTCAGCCAGAACAGATAGGCGATCGCGAGCACCGAGTGCGCCAACGCGTGCGCCGAGGTGCTGACTACGTTGCCGAGGAAACCCTCGACCCGTCCGAGATCGACCGTCACTTGATTCGACAGTGCGCCTGCCCCACGCCGGGTGAAGAATGACAGCGACATGCCCTGCAGCTGATCGACCACCATCCGCCGCAAACGCGCCGTCGTGGCGCGGATCATCCGCTGGCTATTAATGAACGCAGCGGTCACGCAGTAGATGTGGATGGGCCACAGCAGCAGCAGCACGAAACCCCAGGCCGCAATCATCCAGCAGCGATGCTCGAAGGTCAGATCCGGTGGCATGACCACGTGATCGATCAGATAGGTGATCGCTGCCGCGAACGGCAGATACGACGCTGCTTGGATCGCCTGACTTGCCGCGGTGCGCCACGCCAGCTTGCGATCGACCAACGCCAGTGCGATGAGCCGATGAATAGCCGGACGACCAGGCGTCGCGGCAATGATCTGGCGTCCCGAGTTGCCCGTCGCCGTTGATGCTGCTGGGTCCTGGGCGCTGGGCATCACCGTACGCTAATCAGCACGGAGGCGACGCAAACCCTCGTCTCTCTACTGTTCCAGTCCTTCGGCTGCTTGGCTGAGCACGGCCGAGTACATGGTCAGCACGGTTCCTGCCGCAACCAGCATCGCGATCGCATACGCTGTGCCGGTCGTGATCCGCGCTGTCCACTGCAATCGCCAAATAAAGCGCTCGGCGGCTATGGTCCGCGCTTGGCCAAATGCCTCTTCGAGTTTGCCTGACGTTTCACCGACACGGATAATTTCCAACAGGTCGCCGCGCACACCGCACGCCTCCAGTGCTGCGCTCAGATCGGCGCTGCGGCCCTGACGCAGATCGGCAGCGGCCTTCATGACGCGCTCGGCCAGCAGACGATTGGCGCATGATCCGGCAGCAAGCTCAAGTGCGGCTGGCGCCAACATGCCGGCACCGATCGCCGCACGCAAGACAGCCATGAGATCAGCGGCCAACGCCGGCCAGCACAACGCCGAGCATGGCGCACGCAGTGCGAGTCGCGCGAGCAGGCCTGCGCGTCCGGTCCACCACGCGATGGCCATCGTCAACCCGATACTCAGCCAGAGCAATCCCGGGCCGAGCACCATCGTCCAGCCTGCGAGCTTACCACTCATCACCCATGGCAACGGCAACACGACGAGCGCAAAATGCACCAGAATCGTGGGATATACCATGCGTCCGACAATGTCGTCGCGCAGGCGCGCGCGCAGACGATAGGACTCGGCAAGTTGACGCGCCAACACCGGCAGGCGTCCGGCCTGTTCGCCCGCGCGCACAATCGCGCAGGCGACCGGATCCTCGCCAACCGCCAGCATTGCTTCTGCGAGTGGTTTGCCGAGCGCCACCTGCGCTGCGGCTACACGCGCACGGCGGCCAACCGCGCCACCCGCTGTTTCGGCAGCCATCGCCAACGCTCGATCGGGCGGCAGGCCGGCATCAATCGTTGACGCGAGCGTCTCCCACAACTGCGCTTGGCGCGCCCAGTGAATCACGCGATCCCAAAGAGGCGCAGGAGATCCAAACCGCAAATATACACGAAGAGCAGGCCGACCATGATGACGCCCGCCCACATCAGGCCGTTACGCAACCACATCGGCAGCGGCCGGCGGATGACCGTCTCGACGCCGAGCATCAGCAATTGACCACCATCGGTGATCGGAATCGGCAGCAGGTTGACCACGAACAGATTGAGGCCGACCAGTGCAACTAGCTTGAGGAACGAGTCGAAGCCCATCAGTTCAGCGCGGCTTTTCATTTCGCGAAAAATACCGATCGGACCGGTCAGCGTCTTGTTCGGATCAACACCGCCCTCTTCAGGCGAGCGGAACAGGCGCGGCAACAGTGTCACCGATTTGACCACCAAGTTGTAGGCTGCGTCGTTGATCAGATTGAGGCCATCGCCAACCGGTCCATCAGGAGCCAACGCGTACGGCAACTCCTCTTTGTCGAACAGGATCGCCGTGCCGATCGACTTCGGGCGCAACGTCGCCCAGCGCGCATTACCGGCACCGCGCGTGATCTCGATCACTGCACCAGCTGGACCCAATCGCGCATCTGAAATCCAGTCACCAACCACCAGTTTTTCGGCGGCCGGGCCAAGTTCGGAACGCTTGATCGCAACCGGCGTGACCTCGGTCTGCTCGCTCGCCGGTGTCACCATCACATCGTCGGTCGTGACCGCACTCACCCGACTTCCGGCGAGCCGGGTTGCCAACGATGGAATCGCGCGCGCACCAAATATTTTCCGCAGCAACCCGGGTTCTTGATAGCGATTCGCCGCGCGCCACGCCGTGGCGTCAAGACCGAGCGACAGCTCCATTGCTTCGCCACCTGATACCCACGCGATGCGCACATCATCATCGCCAACCTTTCGTGCAACCAGGGTGTCGTTCGCCTGCACGCCAGCCTCGGCTAGCGCGCTTGGGCCACCACCCAATGCCGGCAGCAAACGCGGCAAACGGCCAAACCACACGGTTTCGATGGGGATGCCGAGCTTACGCACGCCAAACATATTGCTGCCCTCGACCCGGACTTCGCTGCGCTCTGCGCCACGCTGAATAGCGATCAACGCAGCTCCGTCACGGTCCAACGCTTGACGGGCAAGCGCCATGAAATGCGTGGTGCCACAGACCTCCTTGCCACCGACACCGACCACCCAGTCGCCGGTTTTCAGGCCTGCCTTGGCTGGCTTGCCGTCCGGTTCCAGCGCGCCGATGCGCACCGGAATGCCGGCACGGGTATCGAAGGCGCCGCGTTCGCCGGCGTAGGTCAGCATCAGCTCGACGCGCTGTCCACCGCGCTCCACGGTCACCGGCACGGTTTCGCCAAAGTGCCGCATCAGTCGATCCTGAATCTGCTGACCGATCAACCCGCTGACATCTTCGCCGGCAATCGTCACGATGCGATCGAGACGCTTCACACCATCAGTTGGCGCATCAAGTGTTGCAACCACGCGATTGGAATAGGGAAACTCAATCCCCAGGCTGGGCTTGCCGAAACGGCCGTCAAATACCGGCACCACCGGCGGCGCACCTGCTGTCGGCAGCGTGATGCGCTGGCCAGCGCGCTCGACCTCGACCTGCATCGGCTGGTTGCCGGCGAAGATGACGGCCGTGATGACGTCGTCGAATGAACGCACCTTCTCGCCATCGACGATGACAAATCGATCCCCGCGCTCGAGTCCTAATTTCGCCGCCGGACTCTGCACCGGTAGGCCAGTGTGATCAATCACCTGCGGAATCACTTCGCCAACTTGCGGTCGAAACACCGGCATGCCCCAGATCACCAGACCAAGCAGGATCAGATAACTGGAAATCAGATTGAACAATACACCACCAAGCAGGATCAGTGCCTTCCAGCCCGCTGACTTGGCGAGATAGCTGCGCGGATCAATCTCCTGTGCCTCTTCACCGGACGGCACATCTTCCTGACCGAGCATCTTCACGAACCCGCCGAGCGGCAGCAGCGAGATGACGTAATCGGTCTCGCCGATCGTTTTCTTGAACAGTACCGGACCAAAACCGATCGAGAACGTATCGACCCTCACCCCCGCCCATTTGGCGAATACGAAATGCCCGAACTCATGGATGGCGATGACAAAGCCAAACCCAAGGACGGCGAGGAGCGGATAGCTGATGTAGGCGAGGATGTCGAGCACGGGCGGGATAGTCGCTCACGGCAGCGGTCTGCCAGTGCGAAGTGATCCCTGGGACCGCGGGCCACTGGCCTGCGCGCATGCTAAACCCTGGGAGCGCCGAGTTGCACTCGGCCGAAACACTACGCGCACCCATTGTCGCCAGAACATGCAGGCGAAAGCCTGCTGCACCGCATGGGGGCTTACCCATGAGCCGCTGTTTATCGCCCCTGCGCTGCCATGGCGCAGGCAAGATCTCGTCTCAGCGCTGATACAAGATCGGCGTCTTCGCTGTGTCGATGAGCTCGCCCGGCTTGATGCCCGAGCACAGCCATTCAGCGTCGCCCTTGGTCCGTTCACTTGCTTCACCCAAACGCATCTCGCTGTCCATGTAGATCATGGTCATCACCTTGCGCAGACAGTCAGTCGAATTGCGGTTCGCAAAATGGTAGGTGAAGCCGTAGTGGAAGGTGACGTCGCCCAGTGCAAATGGCTCGGTGACCGTCGGCAGCTGATTGAGTCGCACCGTCTCGGTGATCGCCTGTGCCGCTTCCAGCGTGATGTGACTGTCGCGATGCTTGACCAAACGGTGGCTGCCTGAGGCGAACGACAGCGGTCCCATGTCGAGCGATACCGGCACCAGCGGCACCCACGCGGTGATGCTGAGTTCACTCGCCAATGGCCAGTACGCCTGATCGGTATGCCACGGCGTTGCACCGCCCTTGGCTTCTTTGTAGAGCGCCTGGTCGTGGAACATGCGTACGCCGCGCGTACCCATCAGCTCGGTCGCCAAGCGCGCGAGTCGCTTGTTGAAGATCCATGCCTTCGTCGCGGGATCGGATTCCCACAGATTCATGATTTGGACGAATGCCTGTTGGTAGAAGCCACGTGCTTCGATCGGCGCCTGGTATTGAGCCAAATGCGCCTTCTGGCGCTCGACCGCCGCGCTGATCAGCGGTTCGACGGCGGCGATTTCTTCCGGTGTAAATACGCCCTTGATCATGATGTGCCCGTCGCGGCGGAACTGGGCAATCTGCTCCGGCGTCACCCGCGTGGGCGAATCGAAGTTAATGGTAGCGGATGGTGCAGTCATGGTGGCGGTGCTCATGGTGAAAGAGGATGGCGAAACGCGATTGGTTCGCTCCTTGTAAATAAACTCTGACTGATACGAAATTGCGCGTGCAACCCATCCGTGAAGCCACCGGCACCGACCCCGGCTCCTCTTTTTGGAGCCTACACTTCAGCACACCGCAATTCGTCTTCAATTGGCACATCCATACCGCCTATGAGCTGACCTGCATTGCGCGCGGAAGCGGCACGCGATGGGTTGGCGACAACATCGCGCAATTCTCTGATGGTGATTTGGTCCTGATTGGTCCCGATCTGCCACACACCTGGCAATCGACGCCTGACAGTCGGCGCAATCTCGCCCATGGGGTTATTTTTGATCCCGAACGTTGGGGCGACATCTTGGCGCTACCCGAGACTCGTGCGATTACCGGATTGCTAAACAATGCGAAACGCGGCTGTTCATTTCCACTCACCGATCGTCATGCGCGTTTGGCTCGTCAGCGCTTGGCGAAGCTCCATGTCCGCGATGGCTTGGCCCGTTGGACAGAACTGCTCGCGATCCTCGAATTACTCACGCGGTCCCGTCACACAATCCTCACCAGCATTGCCTGTGCAGCGCCTGATCCCCTCGACCACGGTCGCATCACCGCGGTCTGCGACGAGATACTGCGCCGTTTCCGTGAACCGCTGCGCCAAAGTGACCTCGCGAAATCCGTTGGCCTGCAGTCCTCATCCTTCTGCCGTTTTTTCAAACGTCAGACCGGACGACGGTTCATCGCCTACGTCCACGAACTGCGTATCGGCTATGCCTGCCAACGGCTGATCGCCAACGATGACGATATCACCGGTATCGCTCTTGACGCCGGCTTCAGCAATCTGAGTAATTTCAACCGGATTTTTCTGCGCCTCAAAGGCGTCTCTCCCCGCGCATTCCGGCAGGCCTATCACCGGCGCTGATCGGTGATCCTAAATAGCCGACGATGGAATCATGTGGAGAACCGGAGGAACGAAGCAAGCCTGCCTAGAGGAACAACCCTGTTCACCCAACTGGCGATCGCTGCTTCTGCTATAAACTCAGCGCGACTCCGGTCCTCCGGTTCTCTATGTCGATCGAATGCTGCATTTGGCTGATTTGCTGCCGTCTTGTCTGTAGTTGAGCCTTACCTAGGGCTGGTTAGCCTGCCCCCGTGACGACCGCTTCCGATTCGAAGAATCCTGAGTTAACCATACCGATTCCGACAATCGGTAAGCCAGCAACTCCGTCTGTAGGCGATGGATTCGAGCCGTTACCGCAGCCACCGCCGATCGGCTACCGGGTTGGCAAACTCCTCGGTATGGGTGGTGAAGGTATTGTTCATGAGGCGGTGCAGCTCTCGTTCGGACGACAGGTGGCGGTCAAAACGCTGCGCAGTACGGATCCCTCAGCAAACCAGCTCCGACGGTTTCACGCTGAGGCGGCAATCACCGCCTTACTCGAGCATCCCAACATTGTCCCCGTTCACGACATGCACTGTGACAGCAGTGGTCGGCAGATGCTGGTCATGAAACGGATTGGCGGACAGACGTGGCGACAGCTCCTCGATGGCGAAGCGCCGGGACCAGGAAAGGCGCAGCTCTCCGGCGAAGATCACATCGAGGTGCTGCTGAAAGTATGCGACGCCGTGGCGTTCGCACATGCTCGCGGAATTCTCCATCGCGACCTCAAGCCCGAAAACGTCATGGTCGGCGAACATGGTGAAGTGCTGCTCATGGATTGGGGCTGCGCAACCCACCTTGGACCGAAAGCGCCGCACCCAGACATTCCGGTTTTGGCCGAACTGGAATCCACCAGCGGAACGCCGGCCTACATGTCGCCGGAACAGGCGCGTGGAGATGCCGCCGCTTGCGGGCCGTGGAGCGACGTCCACCTTCTTGGCGGAATCCTCTACCGCATGCTAACCGGCACCCCGCCGCGCTCGGCTGGTGGCGTGCAGGCAACCATCAATTTGGCTATCCGCGGAGTCCCGTCCGAAGAACCCTCTGCCCGAGCGGGCCGTAAGGTTCCCTCAGAGCTGGCGCGCATCGCCATGGACGCGCTGCATCCCGAACCCGCCAAGCGCACACGATCAGTCGATGAATTCGCCGCCTCCATCCGCCGCTACATCGAACATCGCGAAGTTCATCGTCTACTGTCTGAGGCCAGGCGTCAGCACGAGCTGGCGCGCGGCAACGGGCCCGACAGCGACGATGCCTTCCGCCGTGCGCTAGGTGCGGTCGAACAGGCGGTTCAACTGTGGCCTGAGCAAGAACGCGGCCGACGCATGTTTATCGATGTCGGTCTGGACTCGGCCAATCACGCCCTTGAAGCCGGGTCATTTCGCCTTGCCAAACGCCAAGCTCAAGCCGTGGTGACGGAAGCCAATCGACTGGGCGACGGGAAAGCCATTGATGCCGCTGGACGGGTTGCCGCTCTCGCTGAAACGCGCGAACGTCAGGCCCAGGTTCGCAGCGCTCACTTGAAACGCCTGCGTCGACTGGTCATCGCTGCCAGTCTGGTCGCCGGACTTGCCTTATTGGTCGGTCTACTCGCTGCCTGGCAACAGTCAGCCAAAGCCACAGCCGCGCTGGCTGATGCGCGCCGCGAAGCCGAGGCCAGAATGGCCGATGGTGAGGCTGCGGCACCAGCGCTGCTCGCCCTAGCGCGGGAACATGCGAGAAAGAATAATTTCGCTGACGGTCTGCCACTGGTCATTGCTGCGGAAAACTTTGCGCGCGACAAAGGCCCACCACATCTCCTGCACGCACAACTGCTCATTGCGTTGAACCGACGCGATGAGGCGGTGGTGGAACTCGATAAGACCCTGGCGATTTCTGCCGATAACGATGTCGCCGAGCTGCGTCGCCTGTGCGCCACCCCACCGGCCGACGCCGAAGCACGCATTTCTGAACTCCTGTACCGCATGGGCGCAACTGGTGCCATTGCCAACTCGCTCGATCTGGCTTCAGATCAGCGTTTGGATCAGGCGCGTAAGCAACTGCGGATAACCTGGCCGGGCCTGCTCGATTCCCACGTGTCTATCCTGCCCAATCGCACGCTCTCCATATACCTGACCAACAGCCAGGCGATTGTGACCACGTTAGAGCCATTGAGCGGCATGGCCGTTTCCAGCTTGGATATTTCCTATCAAACCCAGGTGCGCGACCTATCGCCTTTGGCTGCATTGCCGCTCACCACGCTTTTGGCGACCAGTCTTGGTGCGCGCGATTTCACCGCGCTGAAAGGCCTCAAGCTGCGCCGCCTTGCCTTGACGCAAACCGCGTTTTCCGACCTGCGCATTCTCCAGGGCATGCCATTGGAAATGCTCAGCGTCACCTTACCCGAGGCGACCACGCTGGAGCCGCTGCTCGGTCTGCCACTTCGTGAATTACGCGTCGATCAATGTGGGTTGGTAAAAGACCTCACTGGTTTAGAGCGAACGCCTCTGGAAGTGCTGGCGCTCGAGGATCACCCCGATCATGCCGGAAGCCAATTGCGTGATATCAGCGCCCTCAAAGGGAACGAGCAGCTGCGTGAATTGCTGCTGTCGAATCAGCATGCCCTGACCGATATCTCGCCGCTCAAAGGCCTCCCACTGCAGCGCGTCACACTATCTGGTACGCGGGTGAGTGATCTGACCCCATTGGCCAACACCAGTCTCAAGTATCTCAAGATTACCGACACGGCAGTCACCGATTTGCGTCCGTTGAGCAAAACAACACTCGAACAGTTGGATTTTTCCCCACTGCGCGTTCAAAACGGCCTTGATGAGCTCAAGGGAATCAAGTCACTCCGTTTGATCAACGGCTTTTCTCGCGACGACTTCACGTTTTGGCTTGCCCTGTTGCGCCAGCTCGGTCCAGGAAATCCAGATTTTGTGTGGCTCGGCCGCGCCGTCTTTTCTGGTGGCAAGGCCGTTGAGCTGACGTTGGAAAAGGGCATCCGCACGCTGGATGCCCTGAACGGATTGCAGCTGCGCTCGTTGACGATCAGGGAAGGGACCATGACCAACCTCCGTGTGCTCTCCTCCATGACCATGCTCAACACCTTAGAGTTGATCAACTGCAAGATCGACAATCTGGATCAACTGCGCAATCACCCTGGTTTGCGTAAGGTGAATCTCTCTGGTACTGTCGTTGTCGATCTCCGGCCACTGGCGACATTGAAGCTGGAGGAATTGCAGTTCAGCCCGACGCAACACACGCTTGGTATCAACGAGCTACGTAAGGTGCCCTCCCTGCAACGCATCGGAATCGGAGGCAATCAACGCAATCGCCTGAAACCAGCCAAGGAGTTCTGGCAGTTTTTTGATGCGCAACAGCCGCCACGCTAAGTGGCTGCCGCTACCCCCTGAGTCGCTTGCAAGATCGACTGCTGCGGCTCCGGCGAACGCCTAAGCAACGATTCCACTGGGTGCCGCGCATCGACCAAGGCAGGCCAAAGCCCACCAAGCGGCTATTGCCTCGCTCGCCATCTGCTGTGATACTCAGGCAATGGATCAGCACTCGCCATCATCCGCGCACTACCAGGCGCTGCTTACCCGGTTCAACCAGATCACCGAGCATGGTGGGGGTCGTTTCCGCATTTCGATGATGCGCGTCAACCGCTGCCTCATCCTGCGCTTCGAGGGCGAAGTGGCGATCTTCTCGTCCTCCGACCTGCTCGACCGCATCCGTCCCGTACTTAACGAAGCCAAAGGCCAGGCCTGCGTCATCGACCTCAGTCTGTGCGATTTCTTGGCGTCCTCGGCGATCGGTTTCATCGCCGTGGTATCGATGGAGATCGGCCGCACCGGCGGCGGCGTATACCTCGTTCGCCCGAACGAAAAGATCTCACGCATGCTGTCGATCCTTGGCATCGATAAGGTTGTTACCGTCGTTGAGTCGGTCGAGGCGGTTATTGGCGAGTAGGGCTATTTGCCGTGGGGGCGTCGCCCCCACTCCCCCCGGGCTTTGTCGATGCTCGATGTCGCGGCGCTCACGCTGGCGACATCGTGGCGGCATGGCTGCGCCATTGTATGCCGCCACCGCACCTCGGGCGCCCGCCGTCGCGGAGCGACGGGGACGTTTTCACTGAATCACTCGATCGTGCGCGACTTTGGATCGACAACCGGCTCCTGCCCACGCAGCACGCTGTTACCGCTGAACAATACCCGTTGATCGATCGCTGATGGCGCGGTCCAGTCGCGTTCGTCGAGATGGTACGCGGCGATCGCATTGCGATAGCAGCTCGCCTCGACGTGCTGCTTGGCGATGCCGCGCTCCAGCATCAGCCGCGCCGTCTTCGGCACCGCGAGCGGATCAGAAACGCCCCAGTCGGCCGATGAATCAACGATGATCCGCTCAGAGCCGTAGCGCCGCACGACTTCGACCATGCGCTCGGAGCCCATCTTGGTCTGCGGATAGAGCGTGAACGCAGCCCAGAATCCGCGCTCGAGGGTTTCCTGAACCGTCTCTTCGTTGTTGTGGTCAACGATCACTTGGGCTGGTTTCAGTCCGTGTTCGAGCGCGATGTCCATCGAGCGTGTCGTGCCACGCTTCTTGTCGCGATGCGGGGTGTGGATCATCACCGGCAAGCCGACTTCCTTGGCCAGTTCGAGTTGCGCGCGGTAGGCACGATCTTCGGCAGGAGTCTGATCGTCGAACCCGATCTCGCCAACCGCGACCACGCCGTCTTTGCCAACCCAAAGCGGCAGGATGTCGAGCACCTGCGCGGCCAATGCTTCATCGTTCGCTTCTTTCGAGTTGAGACCAATAGTGCAGTAGTGGCGCATCCCGAATTGACTGGCACGGAAACGCTCCCAGCCGACCAGCGACGCGAAGTAATCAGCGAACGTGCCAACACTGGTGCGCGGTTGACCAAGCCAGAACGCCGGCTCGATCACCGCAACCACACCAGCAGCGCGCATTGCTTGGTAATCATCGGTAGTCCGTGCGGACATATGCACGTGTGGGTCGATCAGCATGCCAGGATTGGGACGGGCGTCGGTCATGCTGAATAACTCCACTTGGTTTCATCAAGGCAACCGCAGAGGCGCAGAGGCCGCTGAGGACGCAGAGGGGAAATGGTTGAATCGCCACTCGCGGCTGCTGGTTGGAGTTGTCGCGTACAGATCCAGACCCTGCCGTTCTCTGCGACCTCAGCGGCCTCTGCGCCTCTGCGGTTGCCTTGGTTGGCGACGCGAAACGTCATGGTTGGTCCGAACATTCCGCCCCGCAGGCGCGGGCGAGTGGTGGTAAACGCACATCAACCGAACGGCCGGCGACACGGCGCTCGCGAGCGTAGTCGGCTAGCATGCGGCCAAGCTCTGGATTACAGCGCTGATCAATCCCGATCACACGGTCCACGTCGGCACCAAGGAAGAAACATTTCAGCACCATCTGATTCCATGCTGCGTCTTCCAGGTGGGCAGTGGGAAATGGGTTGTTCAGCGCAACAGCCTCAAACACCGGACGCATATTCGAGCGCACGCCTTCGGCAGCGCGTGCAACCAGTAACGGTGGATGCGGGTACAACGATAGCGCCTGGTAAAGTGCAACTAGCTCGTCAACGGTTCCAGCGTGAAAAATACGATCGAGTGTTGCCAGCCAAGCTGCTGCGGGCTTGCTGGGTAACGCGAGGACGAGCAACGCACGCGCTACCTGATCGCTGGTCCAGCCAATTGGATGGGCAACAGGCATCCGGCCAACCTGTCGCCCGGCTTGGCCAATCGCCAGAAATAGCACGCGCGTATCGCCGCCGACAATGCGCGCGCGTTGCGACTCCAACCACGCCACCGCATCGGTCGGCACAACTGCCGTCAGTGCAGCCAAGAGTTCGCAGGCATCGGCCATGTTGCCAGCATCGTGCTCTCCGCCCTTCAATACCAGGGCCTCACGTGGCGAAGCGAACACCAATCGGCTCCGGATTGTTCATCTCCTACTCACTCAGCATCCACTGGACGAGTGCACCGCAACCACCACCCTGCCCACCCATGCCGCGGCAGACCAATCATTTCCTCGCCCTGCGTTTGGATGACGACAGCCGCGACCGCCTTGCCACGGTTGCCGATCGCCTGCGCGCCTGGGACCTGCCCGCGCGTTGGACCCATCCCGATGACTATCATGTGACCTTGGTTTTCCTGGGTCCGATCGATGACAGCGACGCGAGCTACCTCCCCGCAGCGATCGACGAGCTGGCCGGCAGTTTCCGTCGTCCCGCGCTGACCTTCGCCGGACTTGGTGCGAGCGGCGGCTCAACCGAACCAAAATACGTGTTTGCTGCCACGAGTGATAGCGAGGCCGCATGCGCCGGCATGCGCGCCGATTTGTGCGAGGTGTTGGAGATGAAACCCGAAGCGCGTTATCAACCGCACGTTACCATCTGCCGCCCACAATCGACGCCAGCCAATCTACCGCTGTTCCGCGATTGGCCGCACTTGTTGGAGGCTAACGGCATCGCGCACTGGGGTGCATGCACCACCAGCGATGTGGTGCTGTGGCGTCGTTCAGACGGTGGGGTCCGGCGCTACGATGAACTCGCGCGATGGCCGCTCATCGCCTAGGGCTGCGGTGTCACTGGCGCTGGTGTGGCTGGGGCCGCCGGAGTAGCCGCAATTGCCGCGCGTATCCGGGCCAGGATCTCGTCGCGCGCTGGCAGCGTTAGCGTCGGATCACGCTGGCGAATCTCGGCCAACAAACGATCGCATTCCGCAGCTGCCTCGGTGTCGAGCCATTGCCGAGCGCCATCGTCCACCAACAGTTTGGGCTCGCTGCCATCGATACGCTGGAGGCTGCCGTTCATCAGCGCGATATGGCGCTGATGCTGTGCCTGCAGAGCCAGCGAGCGCTCCAGCCGCACCAAATCACCGACCAATCGACTCATGCGTACACGATCAATGACGACTGGCTCTGGTGGTCGACTCACGACATCAGGCTGCCGTTGCGCTTTCCAACCCGCTGGTCGCTGAATGATGTGCAGGCCCCAGTGTCCGTCCTGGCGTTCGTCCGGCTCGTCGTTGAGCAGGCACACCGTCCAGGCGACCTGATTCCACACGATGCGCACTGCGGGGACTGCGATGCCGAATGCGGCAACATCCACTGCGCCGACCACCGGCGGGTACAGCACACCAGCAACCGGAACGAGAACCGTACCGGCTGCAACGCCACCAACTGAACCGACCAGCCCGAGCGGAATTCGACCGATCGGCTTGATGACGTAACCCCACAGCGTTCGCCAGGTAATTTGCGCAACCCAGCCGAATGGCTTTTGCTCAACCAGGGTTCCAATGGTGCTGCTGGTGCTTGAGTAGTCGTCGCCAATACCGCTGACAACGAAATCAGCCAGGCAGTCGGTGCCGGCAAACGCATAACAATCTTTGGACATCTGGCCGACCTGATGCCAGTAATCGCCGTCGAAGTAATTGGTGAAGCGCTCGCCACTGCGACTCCATGCATTGCCAGCGTCGCGAAACGTCGGCAACATGCCGGGCATAATGGCCACATCCCAGCGATTGCCGGCCTGATCAGTCAACTCTCCGGCCCACCATAGATCGGATAGTTGGGTACCGTTGGTGATGACCGCCGGACGATTGCTGCCACAGCCGGTGCTGAGCAGGGCGATCGCGCAGAGGACAAGGAGCCGTTGATGCTGCAGCATCGCCGGGACGCTAGCCGACTAAGCCGTGGCACAAGACGCGTGCGTCTTGCCCGTGCATGCGTTATGCCGACGCTGCCATTCATGCCCCGCATCCACCGCCCCGTCTGCTACGTCACCTGTCCGAGTTGGCCCGCGCGCAGTCCGTCCGAAGGATCCGACACCGCACAGTCACTTGCTCCGCTCGCCGATGCATTCGGTTGGCAAGTTAAAGTCTCGCCGCTGGTTGAACGTGCGTGGGCCGGACACGGCGCGTGGACACCGGCGGCAGCGCGGCTCGCTGATCTGCGCGTCGCACTGCGCCATGATGTTGTGTGGGCGCTGCGCGGTGGCTACGGCTGCATGCAACTATTGCCCGATGTACTCAAGCTGCGTGCAGCCAGAAAACCAGCATTCGCCGGTTTCAGCGACAACACGGTGATGCATGCGCTGTGGTGGGAGAACGGTTGGGAAGAAGCGTTTTATAGCCGCACGCCACCGCGTTCGCCGCAGAGTCGGCATATGTCGGCGCTGCTCCCACTCATGCGCGGGAAAGGGCTACACCTTGATCAGGCTGGTGATCCCAGCGTGCGCGCGCTCAACGACGGAACCTGCGAAGGCAAGCTCTTCGTCGCATGCCTGAGCGTGCTCGCTGGTCTCTGTGGTGGACCGTTGATGCCCGATCTGCGCGGCGCGATTCTCTGCCTCGAAGATATCGACGAGAAACCGTACAACGTGGACTTCTCCCTGCGTCAATTGTCTCTCGCCGGAGCGCTACGCGGCGTGCGCGGTCTGGCTTCAGGATTTTTCACCTACACCGAAAAGCATGATTACAGCGGTCCGCACATCGACACCGTACTCGGCGACTGGGCGCGGAAACTTGGTGTGCCGTGCGTTGATCGCCTCCCCTTCGGACATATTGACGACCACCTGCCGCTGCCGACTGGCCGCGACGCGCGGTTCGTGGTTCGACGCGGACGTTGGTCGCTGGATCTGTTGGCGCGGCCGCGTCCACCTTGGATCGCGGCGTAATCCATGATTCGCACAATCTGCGCCGCTCTGCTCGTACTTGGCTCAGTCCTAGTCGCCGCGTCGCTGGCGTTTTCGCCGTTGCTGGTGCGTTCGTCCCACCCGCTGTGGCACGACGATTCGGCACAGGGCGGACGATTAGTTGTTCGCGCCGGTTTGCCGTTGCTGGAGTTGTCCGGCTCACCAGCCGAGCGCGGACGCCAACAAGGCGCGCTGGTTGGCGGCGTGGCTCATGACCTACTCGGTTTCATGAACCTGCCAACGCAACTGTCAATCAAGCGGAGTCGTACGTTTGTTGATGGCTGTGTAGGTGCCATCCATGCTGAGGATCGCGATGAACTAGTCGCTCTGGCTGCCGCGTCAGGCATCTCGGTTGACTCGCTGCTGCGCACCCATGCCATAATTGAAACCATGTGCAGCGCCGTTGTTCATACGGGGCCTGAGGGCACCCGCTTCGGCCGCAACATGGATTTCCCACCGGCAGATGCGCTCGGTGCCACGACGGTGCTAACCGTGGTCCGCGAACCCGGACGCCACACTTACGCATCAGTGACCTGGCCCGGCATGATCGGCGTGGTCAGTGGCATGAATGATCGCGGCCTCGCAACCTGCATTCTGCTTAACTGGCATGGCAAACCCGCTGGCCCCGGTGAACCGCTGCCGCTGCGGGCGCGGCGCATCCTCCAAGAGTGTGGCGATGTCGATGCCGCATTGACGCTGTTCAGTTCGGAGCCGCTCGGCTCAGCCCACTACTTGTTGATCGCTGATCCACATCGTGCCGTCCTCGCCTGGCGCGATGCATCTGGTCTTCACTGCGATATGCCGACGAATGGCTGGCTGTTCGTAGACAATAAGTCCCGTGCTGGCGGCATTGCGACCGGCGAACGTGCCTGTGCATTAGAGGCAGCGGCGCATGCACTCGGTCACAACGCGCCTGATTTTCCGTGGTATCGCCGCGCGACGACCACCTCGTACATGAAATTCCAAAACACCCAGGCCATGGCCTTCGATTGCGCCGCACAACGGATCGAGCTGGGACGCGGAACAACCTTGCTGCCAGCGGCACTAGCCCCCTGGGTTGGCATTGATCTCACCGCGTTGTTGGGCGGAGCCGCGCTCAACACCGCGCAGGTTGAGCGTCTTCCAGCGCCAACGCCGATGCGCCACTGGCGCGAGCGCTGAGCCTGGGACCGCAGGCTTCAGCGCTTTCGTTTATGCCGACCCGTGTCGGGCAACGGCACGGTTTCGTCCTTCTTCTTGTCAGCCTTACCAATCGCGTCACCCAAAGCAGCCATGGCCTCTGCGGGGGAGTCAGCCAACCGGATCAGGTCGAGGTCGCCGTTGCTAATGTACCCGTATTCATTTTCCATGACCTGCTTGATCCAATGCAGCATGCCGCCCCAGAACTTGCGGCCATAGAGCACGATTGGAATCGGCGGAATCTTGTGTGTCTGAACCAAGGTGACGGTCTCGAACAACTCGTCCAAAGTGCCAAAACCACCGGGCATCACGATCACCGCACAGGAATGCTTGAGGAACATCACTTTGCGGACGAAGAAGAAATTGAACACCACCTCGTGATTGACATAGGGGTTCGTGCTTTGCTCCATCGGCAGTTCGATCGACAAACCGATCGAGGTGCCGCCGGCCTCGCGCGCGCCTTTGTTGCCCGCTTCCATGATGCCGGGTCCACCGCCGGTGATCACCGGATGACCGTGTTTGACCGCGAGACGGCCGATCTCGGTCGCCTCCTTGTAATACTTGTGACTGGGATTGGTCCGAGCCGAACCGAAAATGGTAATCGCCTTGGGCAGTTCGCTGAGCGACTGGAACCCTTCAACGAATTCGCCCATGATGCGGAACATCCGCCAGGCGTTCTCTTCCGTCTTGGGGCCGGTGTGGTGCAAAGGCATAGCGATCTCCGGAAGGCGCAGCGTATGCGGCACTTAGGCAATTCGCAATGCGGGGCCTGGCGGAGACGGTTACCAGATCCCGATTCAGAAGTACGCGCTGATCGAGAACGCAAAGAGGTTGAGATTCAACGGCTGATTACCGCCGGTGACAACGCTGTTGAAGGCGGTGTTGCCGGAGTTGGTGCCGTAGAAGCTGAACTCGTGGGTGTTGGTGTTGATGCGAAATCCAGCGGCGAGCGCCGGTCCCTGGCCGGTGCTGTAGCCAGCGATCGGAAACACCGCTTCGGCCAGTAGAGCCCAGCGTGGGGTGATGGCGAACTTCGCGGTTACCGGTACGGCGGTCGTGGAACTCTCGTCGCGCTTGCTCGGCTGCAGGCCTTGTGACGAGAGATACTCGTATTCCGATGGCAGGATCTTGGTCGGCGGACCCAGGCGGAGGGTCTTCTCGTACACCGACAGACCGGCATGGACGATGCCCACACCAAGGCGGAGGCGATCGTCCAAGACGTCGCGCTCAAGCATGATACCAAGATTGAGTGACGTGTCCGGAGCACCCTGATTGCGAACCATTTCGGTGGTGCCGAACATCAGGGCAGCATCGACCCAGGCGTTGTCGTGGAGCCGATCAAGGAACTTCCACTTCGCCATGATGTCGTACGAGTCGAAGCGGGCCGGCTCGCCGTCGCTGGTCGGGCCCAACTGCAAATCGTAGCCGTTGCTGCGCTGCAAGGTCAGGTCCATGTTCTTGGCGATGCCGTAGCCGACCATCAGGCCGATCTTCACGTTGTCATCGAGGCCGAGCAGATTGGTGCGCGGATCATGGTAGTAGGTCTCGCGCGACACGTGCGAGATGCGGTAGAACCACTGGCCGTGGCTGAGGATCGATGACGTCGGCAGAAAGCAGTTGTAGATCGTGCGCCGCTGCACTTCGGTGCAGGGATAGAGCTTGGCCGTCAGCGCGAGCATCGGATCAGCCTCGTCTTCGCCTTCGCCGTTATCCGCAGCCGGTGGTGGTGGCGGTGGCGGAACGGTTGGAATTCCCGTCACAATGATGAGCATGCGCGACGAGCCTTCGCCCAACCGATTGCTGGCAAAAATCGTGGTGTTCCAAGTTCCCGGAGTTGTGGGATTGCCGCCGACCGCGCCTGTGCGCGGATCGACGATCAGTCCCGGAGGCACGTTCTCGGCACGATACGCCGTTGGTTTGCCGTTAAATGTCGGCGCCCAGGCGAAGGGAGCGCCGATCTTCAGCTCAAAGCGGTGCACATTCGCAGTGGCGGCGCCTTCGGCGCCAGAAAGCGCACAGACCATGGCAAGTGCCACGCAGACAGTGTGGTTTTTCATAATAGATCTCATCGAGTGACCGTGACGGTCATCTTTTTGATGTAGCCTTCCTTCTCGAGGGTGACGCCTGGCCAATCGCTGGTCAGCGGAATTTTACGCTTCCGATAGTGGCCGCCTTTGTCTTTGCGTTGCTCTATACGCAGCACCAGATTGCCAGCGAGCAGGTTCACTCCACCCGAGGTGATCGGCACGATCAGTTCGCGGGATTGCCCCCACTTGATCGTCGCGCCGACTACGGCGTCAAAGTCGGCCTGCTTTTCTTTGCCGTTTCGCGCCGTCTCCCAGGCCGTGATGTCGGGGTAGTACTTCTTGTCCTTGCTGAGCATCTGCAATGTCTTCACGAATGCGCCGTCGGTTCTTTCGACCCAGATAACGATCATAGGCGGGTCGCCGGTCGCATCGACGATGTCGATGGCAAACTTCAGCACGGGCTCTGACTTGATCGTCGTTTTCACGCCCTCGTCGGCCGCGTGACCTGAAACAACCAACAGGCCGCAGACCAGAACACAGCAATAGAACTGCCGCATCAATCTCGTTTGCGCCATCCACACGGTACGTTTCAGTTCCATTGTGGTGTCAGCGCTGGAGGAGGAGGAAGGCGAGCAGGACCACTGAAAATCCCAGGAGTAGTACGGCTTGACGACGACGGGCGATCGGGATCAAGCCCATGGCCATGCCCGACAGCGTGATCAACGCAAGAACAATGGCGGTTACGTCGACGATGATTTTCTGCCACGCGCCGGCGTGTTTGCCGCGGTGCAAATCAACCAGCGCAACCACGAAGTAGGGAGAGGTCGACGTTGAGGTCCAGGTGTGCGCAGCAGTATCGATGGTGACGTGATGCGTCCCCCACACCGACTCGAAATCGAGCGCTAGCGACGTCGCGTCGATCTCGGCCTGGGCCAGATTGGGTGTACCGGAGATGTGCCGCGTGAGATGGGCAGCGATCGCGGCGGGAGCGTTTTCGATCGCTGCTGGAATGGCGCCGAATGCCTGCACGTCTATCTTCCGCGTTTCAGGCGACACGCGGACGCGCCAGCCACGATCACCGTCGCGGAACGTCGCCTCCCCAGGCTGACCATCGCCCCATCCATCCAGATGCGCGCGAGCAGGTAACAAACCGGCGTAGAACGGAGCCAGCGCCGCGCGGGTGAGCGGGACCATTGCCGGCACCTGACGCGCAGATGGCGCCGATCCGTCTTCGCTGATAAACACATCGCTGCGATTGGCGATGAATCCAGTGATGGCGTAGAACAGCAACACCATCGCCACAGGCGCCGCTGCGATGTAGTGCACACGACGCAACAATCCCGGCCAGTCTCGGCGCGGTGGCGGAGTTGGACTCACTTGTGACAGAGCCGTCGGCTTCGTCCCCGCAGGCAAAAAACTGTCGCTGTGGATCCGTGTGGCTTCGAAGCGCTGGACGACCAGTCGCGCATGCACGGCGTCGACCATGCCTGGACTGCCACAGGTATAGACTTCGGGCCAATCAGTCGGCTCAGCGTGATCTAGCAGACTGGTGATCACACCAACCGGACCAGTCCACGTGGAGTCCGGTTCTTGCACAACGGTTCTGATCTCCGTGTTGGGAATAGCACGCAGCTGATCGATCCAAAACACATCACGCGGTGTACGCGCGCCAATTAACACCAGCTTGCGCGCCTGCGGTGCAGCGCGACACATGGGCAACACCGGCGCAAGACCAGTACCCCCGGTAACGAACAGCTTGGGTTGATCGGACGTACGCAGCGTGAAGTGACCTTTCGCTCGACTTATTCCGACCCGCGTGCCAGCGGCGATATTGGTCAACACGGCGCCCGCGCGGCCGTGCGGCAGCAAGCGAATACACAAGGAGACAACATCTGCAGCCGACGCCACCACCGAGAAGGTGCGGAAGAATTCGCCAGCGTTATCGCGTAGGCGAAGGAACACATACTGGCCCGGCGCAAACGCGAATCCCGGACAACGCAAACGCAATTCGACGATGTCGGAGGTCAGACTGTTCTGACCGATGACCGTGACCTCGTCGATCGGCTCTGCTTGGCTCACGCCATCAATTTCGACCGCAACGAAAGGACAAGCCTGACCAGCAGCCAGAACGCCATCCCGATGCGCCGTCACGTCATCCATCAGGACCACGGCTTTGCCCGTTGCTGCGTCCATGCGAAATACTGCCGGGGCATGACGCACACAACTGCCCATGCCGGTACATCCAGGCAGAACCCGCGCGCGCAGCGTCATCGGCCAGCCGACCCAGCTGGCGTTGGTGCCTGCCGAACGACAAAGCGCGACCAGCCAGACGTCGTGTGTTCTTCGATCGTGCCATCAGCACGACGCAGCAGGAGCAGACCCTGCGCCCCAGCTCGTTCAATGAGCGGCAAACCTGCCACACCCAACACCACGCCAGCCTTCGTCAATGCATCTGCCTCGCCGCTGCGTCCAGCGCCAGGGATCAGGATGCTGACCGACAGCACATGGGTGTCGCTCGGCTGACCACTGCGCGGATCGTAGATGTGGTAGAGAACCCGCCCATCCACCGTGATCGGCTGACGGTAATTGCCACTCGTTGAGCCGCACATTCCCTCGCCCTGATCCTGCAAGCGGCACCACATGCGCTCAAGATCATCCGGCGCATCAGGATTCGGCACTGCTATCTTATGAGCCTGACCGCGCGGCGAGATACCCCAGCACGCGGTCTCGCCGCTGATCTGAATCAACGCGGCACGCGTTCCGCCGCGCCGGAGTATCGCCGCTGCCGCGTCGATCGCATGACCCTTGATGCCACCGAAATCAAACTTCACGCCCGGACGCAGCACGCGCAGTTCGCTGCCAGCGCGGGTGTACGCCGATGGGCCGATCGACAACCGTACCGTGGCGATCGCCTCGGGAGTCGGCCAGTGGCCATTCTTTTCAGCTCCGCGCCACATCCGCCGCAGCGGACCAACCGTGATCTCGAACGCGCCGTCGGTTGCCGTACGCATGCGCTCAGATAGCGCAAACATCTCGGCCAGTTCTGGTGACAGCTGATATGTGCCAGGACCACCGGCATTGATCTTCCCGATCTGACTGTCATCCCGCCAATCGTTGGCGAGGTCGTCGAATGCCGTTAACGCACCCCAGGCCGCCGTTGCCAGCACATCATCGCGCGGCGTAAAACGCACCTGCACCGGGATGCCTCCATACAGCGTTCGCTCCTCAGCGTACCAGTCCTCGGCACCACTGAGGACACCGCACGCCGTGAGACAAAATCCCATTGGCAGCAGGACCGACATCGCTCGACCGGATATGCTTGCAAACATCGGCACTCCCGCTGCCAGACATCAGGGGCGGAAGGCAAATGGTTACAGCGTCGTAAGTCGCTGTAATAACAATCGTATACGCCATAAACTATGCCCGACCTTCTTAGTCGTGACAGCGCCGCCTGCGCAGCAAGGGCGCCAAGCCGGCCAACAAGCCGATCAGCAAGCCGTAAACGCCGCCGCTGCCACAGCTGGCCACGGCCGGTGCCGGCGCGACAGCAACCGCCACCGGTAGCGCCGTCGTGGTCGGCGAGATGGTGATGTCGCTAAAGCCTGACTGGGTCACTGGGCCAACACTCACGACCCCTCCACCGCTGATGGTGAAGGGAACATTGGTGCGCCGAACCCCAGTTGCCGACGTCAAGCCAGCGGGTGGCAACTCGGTATCGGCCAATTCGATCCACACCGCATAGTTCCCGTCGGCAACTGGTGTGCCCGTGCCAGCCGCCGTGAGATCCCAGGCAAGATTGTAAACCGGTGTGTGGTTAAACCGTGTCGCTCCCATGATCGCATCACCGTCACTTGGCCCTGCTTTCGCCTGCCACTGTGACAGACTTGGTCGGCGCAGGCCCGACCAGTCGCCAATGGTGCGCACGAACGTACCGGTGTCGGTTTCAATCCATACCGCCAACACATTTGCCGGGGCATAGAGTCCGCCCGCCGCGCTCGGTGTGAAAGAAACATAGGCATGACCGGAGATGACTACCTGTACCGTCAGCAGTGCGCTGGTGCTGATCACGCTGCCATAGGGATTGGTAACCGTACAGGTGAACGATCCACCATCGTCAGCAAGCGCCGTCGCTGGAGTCGTATAGGACGCGGCGGTTGCGCTAGCAATCGCTACGCCGTTGAGGTTCCATTGATAGGTCAGTGGGGCCGAGCCAGTCACGCTCACCGTGAAGGTCGCACTTTGTCCGATGGAAACCGTCTGTGCCTGCGGCGCAGTAACGATCGCTGGAGGCGCCGTCACCTGCAGGGTCGCCACGATACTGGTCGCGCTGCCAAACGAGTTCGTCACGACACAGGTGAATGCTCCGCCGTCATCAGCAAACACGGTGAGCGGGGTGGTATAGGACGCGGCCGTTGCTCCGACAATATTGCTGCCGCCGAGACGCCACTGATAGGTCAGGGATGGGCCTGATGCACTGATCGTGAACGTCGCGGCGGCTCCCTCGGCGACCGTCTGATCGATCGGCTGTCCGGTGATTACGGGGGCCGATGTGACGGTCAGCGTGCCCGCACTGCTTGTCGTGCTGCCAAACGCGTTGGTCACCACGCAGGTGAAGAGATCGCCGCTGTCGCTAAGCACCGTTGCCGGTGTCGTATAGGATGCCGCGTTAGCTCCGCCAATTGCCGAGCCGTTGCGCTGCCATTGATAGACCAAGGTGGGCGAGCCTGCAGCGGTGACGCTGAAGGTTGCGGTGCCACCCGCACTCACGGCCACATTGGCTGGTTGAGTGACCATGGCCGGTGCGGCTTGCACGGTCAAGGTCGCACCGGTGCTGGTGTCGCTACCTGCGCCGTTGGTGACAACACAGGTGAAGATTGCGCCGTCATCGGCGAACGCCGTCGCCGGCGTGGTGTAGGACGCCGACGTCGCGCCGCCGATATTCGTGCCGTTCTTCTTCCATTGATAGGTCAAGGTTGCGGAGCCAGTCGCGGTCACGCTGAAAGACGCCGTCGCACCCGACGCCACGATTTGATTGGCTGGATCAACCGTGACGGTTGGTGGAGCCGGGTTAACCGTGAGCACCGCGGACGAACTCGTCACACTACCTCCAGCATTGGTGATGGCGCAGGTGAGCACGCCACCACTGTCAGCCAACACCGTTGCCGAAGTGGTGTGCGACACCGCGATTGCGCCACCAATTGGGGTTCCATTCAACGCCCACTGATAGGTCAGCGGCGCAGTTCCGGTTGCGACCACAGAAAATGTGGCCGTCTGTCCTTCGAGTACGGTCTGAGCCGCTGGCTGGGTTGTGATTGCTGGTGCAATCACGCTGATGGTCACCGACAGTGTGGCCGCTGTGGTGGTCACATTCCCAAAAGCGTTGGTGATAACACAGGTGAACAATGCGCCATCATCACCCAGCACCGTTGCCGATGTGGTGTAACTAGCGGCAGTTGCACCACCAATGGGCGTTCCGTCCTTGCTCCACTGATAGGTCAGCGTCGGAGATCCCGCAGCAACCACGGTGAACGTGGCGGTTTGACCAACGGTTACTGATTTGCTCGTCGGCTGGGTGGTAATCGTTGGCGCGGCCTGCACCGTCACCACAGCGGCGGTACTGGTAACGGTGCCATACGTATTCGTGATCCGGCACGTGAACGAAGCTCCGTCATCGGCCAGCACCGTTGCCGGTGTTGTGTACGAAGCTGATGTCGCACCACCGATGTTGGTGCCGTTTTTCCGCCACTGATAGGTCAGCGTCGGCGAGCCAGTCGCAACCACGCTCAACGTCGCGGTCGAACCTGCGTTCACCGTCTGTGCTGACGGCTGCGTGGTAATGATGGGCAATGAGTGCACCGTTAACGCGGCAGCGCTGGTGGTCACGTTCCCGTACGGGTTGGTGACTACACAGGTGAACGAAGCGCCATCGTCAGCGAACACGGTCGCCGGCGTGGTGTAGGACGCGGACGTTGCGCCGCCAATATTGCTGCCGTTTTTCTTCCACTGATAGGTCAGGGTTGCCGACCCGCTTGCCGTCACAGTGAATGTTGCTGTTGCTCCGGCAGCAACAACTGCCGCTGATGGCTGACCGGTGATCGTCGGTGCGGCCTGCACGGTAAGCACAGCTGCGCTGCTGGTCACGTTGCCGTAGGCGTTGGTGACCACACAGGTGAACGAGGCACCGTTGTCAGCAAACACGGTTGCAGGCGTGGTGTAGGACGCCGAGGTCGCGCCACCGATCGAGGTGCCGTTTTTCTTCCATTGATAGGTCAGGGTCGCAGTTCCTGTAGCCGTCAGGGTGAAGGTCGCGGCAGCTCCAGACGCAACCGTCTGCGCCGTCGGCTGCACCGAAATGGTTGGCGCGGCGTTCACGGTCAGGGTCGCACCGCTGCTGGTCACGTTGCCAAAAGCGTTGGTGATCACACAAGTAAACGTCGCGCCGTTATCGGCAAAAGTTGTCGCCGGAGTGGTGTATGACGCCGACGTTGCTCCGCCAATATTGCTGCCGTTCATCTTCCACTGATAGGTCAGCGTGGCGGTGCCCGTAGCGACAACAGAGAACGTCGCGGTTGCCGGTGCCGTAACCGCAACGGAGGTTGGCTGCGTGGTGATGGCCGGTGCCGCCTGGACGGTCAGGGTCGCCCCAGCGCTGGTGGCGCTGCCGTAGGTGTTGCTGACATCGCAGGTGTAGACCGAGCCGTCGTAAGCGATCGCTGTGGTCGGTGTGGTGTAGCTGGCGGCAGTGGCACCGGAAACGATCACGCCGTTTTTCTTCCATTGATAGGCAAGCGTGGGCGAGCCGGTCGCCGTCACACTGAAGGTCGCGGTGGCTCCTGACGCGACGGTCTGACTCACCGGATCGACCGTGATCACCGGTGGAGCCTGCACGGTCAGTACGGCCGCCGAAGTGGTGACGTTGCCGGCAGCATTGCTCACATAGCACGTGAATGAAGCGCCGTCGTCAACCAGCGCTGCTGACGGCGTGGTATAACTCGATGTGGTCGCGCCACCGATATTGGTGCCGTTTTTCTTCCACTGATAACTGAGTGGTGCCGAGCCGGTAACGACCACCGAGAACGTTGCCGTCTGACCGACATTCACCGTCTGGGAAACCGGCTGCGTTGTGATTGTCGGTGGTGCTGGATTCACAGTGAGAATTGCTGCGCTGGTGGTGGCGCTGCCAGCGCTATTGGTAACCACACAGGTGAACGAGGCGCCGTTGTCCGCCAGCACCGTCGCCGAGATCGTGTAGGTGGACAATGTCGCACCGCCGATGCTGGTGCCGTTCTTTTTCCATTGATACGTCAATGGCGCGGATCCAGATGCAGTCACTGAAAACGTGGCCGACTGGCCCTCAGTCCGCGTGAGCGAACTCGGCTGACCAGTGATCGATGGCGCAACCACTCCGCCGCTGACGGTTAGGATGGCGCCACTACTGGTCACCGAGCCAGCGCTGTTGGTGACCACACAGGTGAACGAGGCGCCGTTGTCTCCGAGAATGGTTGCCGGAGTCGTGTAGGTGGACGAGGTCGCGCCACCGATGCTGGTGCCGTTCTTCTTCCACTGATAGCTCAGTCCCGAACCCGTAGCCGTGACGCTAAAGGTAGCGGTCTGACCGGCGGTGACGCTCTGCGCCTGCGGCTGACCAGTGATCGCCAGCACGGACACCGTGGCGGGGTTGCTGTAACTGTCGGCGTAGTTCGCACTGGTTTTCAGCGGATCCGCATTGTAGCTGATGCAGTAATAGGTGGCGCCATCATCGGCCGCGGTCAGGGCCGGAGTGGTATAGGTGGCTGCCGTCGCACCAGTAATCAGGGTTCCGTTTTTGTACCACTTGTACTTCAGCGTCGCCGTGCCGTTCACCGCAATGGTGAACGTCGCCGTCTGTCCGGCCAGTTTCGACTGCGGGGTGACTGGCTGCGTGCTGTAGGTCGCCTGATTTTGCAGCCGCAACGCCGCATTGTTGCTGGTCGCGCTGCCAGATCCGTTGGTAACTACACAGTAATAATTCACGTTGTTCGCATCAGTAGCCAGCGCCGGAAGCGTAGTGTAGCTGGGCGAGGTAGCGCCGGGGATGAGCACACCACCTTTGTACCATTGATAGGTCAGCGGGGCGGATCCATTGGCGATGACGAAGAATTCAGATTGCCAACCGACGCCTTCGGACACGGCGGCTGCGGGGTGCCTGGAGATGGTTGGCGCCGTTCCAGGCGCCACGCTGCCCGTTACGGTCAGTGTGATCGTATTGCTGGTGACCGCACCAAACGCGTTCAACACGTCGCAGGTGTACGTGTCACCATTGCAACTGACTCGGGTGTCCGTTGCTGGGATGGTGTAGGGATTGGTGAAGCCGATCGCAATGCCGTTGCGACGCCAAATATAGCCAACGCCGTTTGCTGCGGTCAGGCTGACCACTTTGGTGCCGCCTGCGGCGACGGTCTGCGATGTCGGCTGGACCGTGATGGTCGGCGCAGTGCCAACGGTCAGCGGAATCGCCGCGCTGGTCACGGTCAGAACAGATCCGGCAGCATCAACTCCCGTGACCGCGCAGGTATAGCTGGAGGCATTATCGCCGATAACAATCCCCGTCTTGGTGTACGACGCCGACGTCGCACCGACGATATTCGTGCCGCCCTTCTTCCACTGGTAGGTCAATGGCGGCGTGCCCACCGCGACAACGTTGAACGTCGTGCTCGTGCTCGAACCAAGATCCACCGCACGACCAATCGTCTGACCGGTGATTGCTACTGCCGTGCGGTTGACCGTGAGGGTTGCTCCCGCGCTAGTGGCTGGAGTTCCGGTGCCGCTAACCACACAGCGATACACAGCGCCGTCGTCGGTCGAGCGAACGGTCGCCGGAATACTGTAGCCGACCGAGGTCGCCCCAGAAATATTCGTGCCGTTTTTCTGCCACTGATAGGTCAACGGTGCGGTGCCGCCAGCAACTACGGTGAATGACGCCGGCTGTCCTTCGCTGACCGTTGCGGCAGACGGTGCGGTGACGATGGATGGCGCTGCAGTTGCTGCGGTGACCGTTAGGACAGCTCCACTGGTTGTTGTGGTACCACCGCTCGTTGTACCGCCATCACCGTTGGTGACCGTGCACGTGTACACACCACCGCTATCACCAAGGATCGTTGATGGAGTCGTATAGGTGGATCCGGTGGCTCCGACGATTGGAACTCCACCGAGCTTCCACTGATAGGACAGGCTGCCACCGCTGGCGGTGACAGCGAACGTCGCGGTCGATCCAACCACGACTGATTGTGCGGCCGGTTGCCCTTCGGCCGCGATCACCGGCGCGCGACCAGTGTAATTCCACGATACTCCCGTGAATTTGCCGGTCGGGTCGGTGACGCTTTGCGGCGTCAGCAGCGGCGCGCCGTTCTTCGTCACGGTCAAGCTCAGTAGATTCGCGCCGGTGTGATTGGTGTAGGAATATAATGGTCGCGCGGAGTCCGAGTTGACCGTTTCGAGCCAGATGGTGTAGGTGCCGTCGGGGGCAGCAGCCCCACTCTTGTACAGCATGTTCCACGTCGCTGTGAGACTGGCCGGGGCGGTGTAGCCGTTGATCGTCGCGCCCATGAGGCCGTCGACGTCGGTGGTCTTCGTGGCCGCGCCTGCCACCAACTTCCACAGCGTCGCGCGGTCCCAGCGATCGTTCCGCCACTGCCCGATCGTCTTGACGAAATCGCCAGCCGGCGTCTCGACCCACACGGCCTGGATGTGCAGCGCTCCGTACTCGCCACCGGCATCGGTGGGCGTGAACGTGACGGTAAGACTCTCACCAGACACCAGGAACGCGCAGCACAGCCACAGGGCAACGGCACAACGAATCAACGCAGTAGGCATCGACACTCCCCCGGTGATATCAGGGGGTGGTGGCCAATGGTTACAAGGCTGCTTGCAACGCCCTACGCATTCCGCTAACTTACTTCAGTTTGGGCCCTTGCAGCGCTTGTGGTTACTTTTTGCCTGCGACGGCCAACAGCTCGACCTCGGCAGCCTTCGTCCAGCAGCCGTCTTTCAACTTCGGACCGATCGACGGATATCGTTTCACCAGTTCGGGCAGTTCGGTCAACGGGAAGTCGCCAAGATCGGGATAGACGAGGATCTTGCCGCTAATCTTGCCGGTCTTCACCGCTTCAAGACCGGCTATCGCGCCACCGAAACCAGTGACCGCTCCGACTGACAAATTGGTGTCAAGCTGATCACCGAGCACCTTGGCGAGGACGACCTGCATGTCTTCCATCGTCGAGCCCGAGGTGCCGATGAAGTAGAGACCCTTACGGCAGTACGCATCCAGATCGATCGGACCCGAAACATCCGCAGGAATACCGGCGAAGATGTTGACGACGCCGCCATCGACTGAGTCGTTCACCGCACCAGCGACTACCGCTGGGATGGGCACCATGACCATGTGGTAGCTTGCGGCGCGGGTCGCCTTGCCGCCAGCCTTTGCGTTGTAGAGGTGGAGGGCCACGTTGCGGCGCTTGGCCACCGGCGTGGCTTTACCGCTGAGCACATCCAGTCGCTCGGCGGACATGTCGCTGCCATCAATGGACGTTCCGCCGCTCGCCAAGGACACCAAACGTAACACCGCCATCGATCCCATCGGGCCAGCCGCGCCGATCACGTGGACGTGATCGCCAGGACGAACTTCGCCACTGGCTGGCACGCGCTTCAGTGCATCAGCCGGCTTGGCGCTGGTCGTACCAGCGATGCGCACGTTGCCGTAGTGCACGCGACCAACCGGCGTCGATACCGGCCGACCAAACGTCGCGCCAGCTTGCGCGATGAGGATCAAGCCCTCGGTGGCAACCAGCGGGAAAACGGATTCGAGCACAGCCGCATCAGCACCGACAACGACGAGATCATCGATCGACGTCTTGGCGATCGCGTCGAGCTTCACGCAGGTGAAGCCCTTCGGTGGCGTGCAGGCCGCAGCGCCCTGCAGACACAACAGCTTCGCCGAACGCGTGAGGTCGAGTCCGGTCAGGTCGGGCTTGGCGCCAGGCGCGACAACCAAGAGCACCGTGCCACCAGCCTTCAGGTTCTGGCGCTCGCGATGGATGAACGCCTCTTCAACACAGGCCCATGGCTCGACCAGCGCGAGCTGGCTGGCGCCGCGCTCTTCGGGCACTGGCAGCAAGTAGCTGGTGCCGTCGGCGGCAATCGTGGTGCGCTCGTCCATCAGCACGTACTGCTGGAGTCCACCTTCGAAATTGTAGCCGAATGCGCCGTTGGACTTGTCGGTCTTCAGATCGCGCCAGTCAGCCTGCACCAAGTAGCGGCCGCCCGCCTTGACCGAGGTGACACCAGCACCGATTTCGATCACGCGGACCACCGCCTCATGACCGGGTACGGTCGGCTTGCCATCCGGCACGTAGCTTGGGATGCCGGCCAGGACGTCGGCGGCGAGATGCTTGAGGACCGGCGATTTCCGCGCGTGCTGGTCGAACTGGTGCAGCAGTTTCATGTCACTGAAGCACAGGCCGACGCACTCGACCTTAGCCAGGATCTGGCGTGGTCCGGGCCGGCTCACCGGCTTGGATAGGTTGAGTGAAAGTTGGTCTGGGCCGACCAGCTGCACGGCGGTCTGGGTTGCGGGAACGGTCGCGGTGGGCATGGCGCGAAGCCTGATGATCGGCCCGGACGGGCAAGATGCTGGGACACGAGGCTTGCACGTGACAATATCGCTCTCGTAGCGCGCGGTTCGGTTCACCCACGCGCATGCCGAGGGCCTTTTTCACAGGCACTTCAGTCTCCGCCGATGAATTCACCAAAGATCTCAGCACGCATGGCTGAAGGCTTCTCACTGTCACATACGATGCCCGTATGACCACGACATTGAACCAGACCGTCATCGTCACATGGGAAGAGGCACGCAGTCTGCTGCCCGATCCCATCCTCGAACATGCCGACGATGCGCTCGCCGCCTATTGGGCCGCGTGGAAGTTCACTTGGGATTCTCTGTGCGTTCCGAGTCCCGATAGCGCCATCAAGCACCCATATATACGACTCAACTTCAACAACTGTCTCTTCATGCACGACACGACGTCGATGATCACCTATGCAAAGTACGCTCATCGGCTCTTCCCAGGCATCGGCATGCTCGATAACTTCTACAGTCGACAGCATAGGACGGGAGAGATCTGCCGAGAAATCGACGCACAAGACGGAAGGGACATCTGGCCACATCGAGCCGGCAATCGTCTGCGCGTAACCCTGGGTGACCCATGGGCAAGCGGACATACAGACTTCGAACAAGCCAGACATTACGATTGGAATCCACCCGTAGGCGCCGAGGAGCCTCAGCCCGAAGTGTCGGTCGACGGCATGAACGATCCTCCTTGCATGGCGCTCGCCGAGGTCGAATACGCGCGCATCAGCGGAGACACCAGTCGGTTCCCGACCGTATTCGAACATCTATCCCGACTCTACAAGAGTTTTCAGACCTACCGACGTGACGCCAACGGCCTCTTTGTGACTGACTGGGCGATCATGGACAATAGTCCGCGCAATGATTTTCTGGGATACGGCGTCGACCTGATCAGCCAGGTATCAGTTCTGTCCCAATCGCTATCGGAAATGGCGTTGGTAGTTGGGAACCGTGAAGCCCACGCGTACTACCAGAGGGAGACCGAAAACCTGCGAGCCCTCATCCAAGGACAGTTCTGGAACGCTGCATCAGGCTTCTTTCACGACGTCTCCAGAGAGGGCAAGCAGATCCCCATTCGGACCATTGCCGGTTTCATGCCGCTCCAAGCCGAAGCCTGCGACGAACAACAAGCGCGCGCGCTTGCCGATCACCTAAGCAATCCGCGGACATTCGGACGCCCCTTACGTATTCCCTCCTTGGCCGCCGACGAACCGACCTATCGCGACACGGGTTGTTATTTCCGCGGCGCAGTCTGGTCGTTCACGAATGATGCGGTCATCGATGGACTCCAGCGCTATGGCCTGACCGACCTCGCGACGCACATCGCCGTTGATCATTGGGCGGCTGCGGTCAGTGCATTCTCTACGACCGGATCATTCTGGGAGAATTACTCCCCAGAAACTCGCAGTCCGGGGAAAAGCGGAGATCCGCTTGATTCAGGACATAATGCCAGGCGGGACTTCTCCGGATTCGGCATAACGCCGATCATCACCTACCTGCTTGAATACGCCATCGGGTTACGGCCAGACGCCCCGAATCAATGTCTTGCGTGGCATATCCAGACCACCGCCGCAACCGGATGCCGACGCTATCCGCTCGGACCGCATCTTTATGACCTGCGCTGCGACGCCCGATCAGACCCCGAACAACCGCCGACCATAACCGTGCATGGACCAGGACCACTGCATCTTCGGATCACGTACGGGAATGGACGGACCCTTCACCTGCACTGGAATGGAGATCGTCTCAGCGATGCCAGTCGGTAAAATAAAAGGCTTTCCGCGGCCGGGACATGACCGCCATTTATAGACCCGTATCAAGACCGTATGGAGTAGAAGCAGCTGGCAATCTTTATGCCTTATTTTGTCTATAGTTAGATGACGAGGTGCATGTCCAACCCGACCAACCGACAACCGAGGTGCATGTCCAACCGACGACCGACGACGACGACGGCGCGACTGACTCGCCGACACTATGGGATGCCACCGGTGGCAGTAAAAGAGGACTTCGACTACCAGTCCTGTAACCCTGTAACCAACTGGCTTGAATATTGAATTTTAGCTGAATTTTACGCTATGTCATGTCAATCACCAGACTTTCTACTGGCCGCCGTTCGGACGCGATTTAATCCTTGAATGCTACCGGTGGCAGATAACAGTGCCGCCATGCCCAAACCGACCAGCATCTATGATGTCGCGGCCCAGGTCGGGGTATCGCCACGCAGCATCAGCCGCTACTTCAACCATCCGGCCATGCTGTCGGAGGCAACCCGGACGCGGATCACCGAGGAAATCGCCCGTACCGGTTTCCGCCCGAGTTCCTTGGCGCATCGGCTGTCCAAAGGTCAGTTCGATACCGTCGCCGTGCTGGCCTCGGCGCGGGAAGACTCGCTCGGCGATCTCCACCGGATGACCCTCAGCCACCTCGGGATCGAGGTCGCGCGCCACGGCCGCGATCTGCTGCTGATCGGTGTCGACCACGACAATGAGGATCGCGTGATCGCTGAGCATTTCCGTCAAAGCAAGCTGGATGGCCTGATCCTGCTCAATCAGGTCTCGCCACGCATCTGCGCCGCCATCTCCGAGGCCGGCCTGCGTTCCATCTCGCTCAACTGGCGGCCGACGGACATGCCGAACAACCGCTATGTTGGCATCGATTATGTCCATAGCGCCCATGAATTCGCCACCGCCCTGCTCACACGTCGGCCGGTGAAGCGGGTGGTCTATGCGACGATCATGGATCCTGAGAATTTCTGTAATCAGTTACGCAGCCAGGGCGTGAGCGCCGCCGCCCAGGCGGCGGGAATCCCCTGCACTCCCTTCTGGGTCGCAGCAGAACCGGAACGTCCCATTTGGACCCATGACACCTTCAAGGCCTTGCTGGAACTCGTCGAACCCGACACCCTGGTCATGTGCTGGAGCGATCATATCGCGATCGAACTGCTGGGTGCAGCGCACCGGGCCGGCATCGCCGTTCCCGATCGCTTCGCCGTCGCTGGCTTTGACGGCATCGCCTTTGGCCGACTTGTCCATCCGACCCTAACTACGGCCGTCCAGCCGTGGCTGCACATGGCCGGACAGGCCACCGATTTGCTGCTGACCAACAGCCAGCGCCGCGAAATCATCCTGCCCATCAGCATCTATTGGGGCGGCTCCTGCTGACCCATTCCCGAACCACGGAGATTCCATGCCTATCCGCATTGGTTTCATCGACGATTCCTGCGACAATTACCACGCCAACACCTTCCTCGCCCTGCTGCGCGGTGAATTGTCCTCGTGCGGCACCGTGGTCGGCGTTCATGCCTTAACTGCCGAGAGTGGCCGCGCCTGGGCTGCGTCCAAAGGGTTGCCCTGGTACGACGATGCGGCGGCATTGGCGCGCCAATGCGATGCCCTGATGGTACTCGCGCCCAGCACTCCGGAAACCCATCCCGAGTTGGCGAAACGTGCGCTGCCGGCCGGATTGCCGACCTATATCGACAAGACCTTCGCCACGGATCTGGCTGCAGCCAAGGCCATCTTTGCCCTTGCCGATACGCATCGTGCGCCACTGCAGTCGTCATCGGTGTTGCGGTGGACCTCGGCGCACCGCGCGCTGGCCGCCTCTGGTGAAATGAAGAATGTCCGCCATGTCAGCGCGTGGGGCGGCGGTCGCTCCTTCGCGGAGTATGCCATCCATCCGCTTGAAGTGGTGGTCAGTCTGCTTGGTCCCGAGGTTCGTCGCGTCCTGCGACTCGGCAGCGCCGACTTCAGCCAATTGCTGATGGAATTCAGCGATCATCGCCAAGCGGTAGTCACGGTCGCATGCGGCACCGACACGGCGATGGCCGTCAGCGTCACCACCGCGACAGCGACGCTCTGGCCTGCCTTGGACAACAGCACGTTGTTCAAAGATGCCTTGCAGGAGATCTGCGCCTTCCTTGCCGATGGCACACCGCGCATCGATCGTCGCGAGACGCTGGCGATCAGGGCCGTCCTCGATGCCGCCAACGATCCACGTTGCTTGGCCAACTTCATGCAGGTTCCATCGGTATGAAACGTCGCATCGCCGCCTTCATCGACGGACTCCGACAACCCTGGGCCGAATCACTGTCCACCGCGCAACGCATCGGTCTGCGTGGTGTGCAATTCACACCCACTGGCCCGTTGGCGCCGAAGGCCCTCGATGCCGCCGCCCGACGCCAGGTGCGCAGCGATCTTGCCGCGAATAGTTTGACGCTTACGGCACTCTGCGGCGATCTGGGCGGTCACGGTTTCAGTCGATCCGATGAACATGGCTGGCGCCTTGATGCCACTAAAGAACTGCTCGATCTCACGGTCGATCTGGGTGCCACCGTGATCAGCGCCCATGTCGGCGTCATTCCGGCCACGGCCCAGCACCCGCGCTGGGCAACCTTGGCCAAAGCCCTGGCCTTGGTCGGACATGAAGCAGCCCAGCGTGGCCTGCGCTATGCCATCGAAACTGGCCCGGAAACCTCAGCGGTTTTGCGCTCCTTCCTCGATACTGTCGGCAGTCCCGGCTTGGCGGTGAATTTCGATCCCGCCAACCTGGCGATGGTGCATGGTGAAGATGCGGTCACGGCTTGGACAGTCTTGCGACCGTGGACCGTCCACGTGCACGCCAAGGACGGCGTGCGGCACAAGCCGTGCAATGTTGAGGAAGTCTATGCCGCCTTCGCGGACGGCGGATTTCCCGCTTTGGAAGCGCGCACCGGATCGCTTTTCGCTGAAACGCCACTGGGTGCCGGTCAGGTTGATTGGCCGCGATTGCTGCGGGCCATCGAGGCCTCTGGCTATCATGCCTGGTTGACCATCGAACGGGAAACCGGAGCCGATCCCGCCCACGACATCGCTACCGCAAAAACCTACTTGGAGAAACTCCCATGAGCAAACGCATCGGCATCATCGGCTGCGGCGCCATCGCCCAGGCCTGCCACATTCCCGGCTACGTCCGCGCCGGTTTCACCGTCGCCGCGATCGCCGATCCCCGGCCGGAAGTGCTGGCGGAACTGCGCGAGCGCAAACTGCCGACTCCAACGTTGTATGCGGATCACCAGAAGATGCTGGCAGCCGAGCCATTCGACGCGGTATCGATCTGCACCCCCAACGTCACGCATGTGCCGATCTTCCTCGATTGCGTCGGCAAGGTTCCCACCGTGCTGCTGGAAAAGCCGATCGCCATCGATCTGCCCTCGGCCCTGACCATGCAGGCGGCTGCACGCACGCATGGCACGCGGGTGATGATCGCCTTCAGCCACCGCTTTTCGTCCATTTGTCGCACGGTTAAAGACGCGCTGACGGCTGGCAAAGTCGGCAAGCCCTATCATCTGCGCATCCGTTTCGCCCACATGGGCCCGATTCCGGGCTGGGCACGTACCGATTGGTTCTTCAAGCCAGAATTGGCGGGCGGCGGCGCCCTGCTCGATATGGGCATCCATGCCTTCGACCTAGTGCGCTGGTTCGCGGGCGACGCTACCGCCGTTTCCGCGCGCGTGGCGACCTTGTGCAAGCCAATCGCCGTCGATGACAACGCCATCGCCATAATCGAACTCGGGCCCACCTGCTTGGCGACGGTCGAAGTCGGCTGGACCAGCCCCGCCGGTTTCGTCGGCGTCGAAGTGATGGGCGACAAGGGCGCGATCATTGCTGATTACAATGCTGATCGCGTCGAATTGATCACTGGCGGACGGCGACCAGATGGCAGCGACAATGCCGGGAAGGAAGTGCTGTATGCAGGCAAGGGCACCAGCGGCTGGGAAGGGCAGATGGCATCCTTAACCCAGGCCATGCTGTCGGGCAGTCCGCTGTCACCCACCATGGACGATGGGCTGGCTGCCCTGCGCCTGGCACTCGCGGCAGCAGATTCCAGTCGCAGAGGTGTACGCTGTGCGCTAGATCCGTTGGGAAAAGCGGCTCATTCCTAATCCACCTGCGGAGCTTCCACTCTGGAGTGCATCTAATGTAAGCATCTAATGTAGACATACAACCTTTTCACACTTCCGCCCAGAGCACAGTCTTATCAGCAACGATCTGCTTGCCCTGCGTCGCAGCGAACGCCACAAAGCCATCAGGCAGATCCGCCAGCAACCCCACCACGGCCCACAAAACCTTGGACATGCACTTCTCTCCTCCGTTGCTCGCATCGCGACCGCTGTGCGTTCGCTGGTTGGTTCTGGGCGTGTGTTGCTGTCGCTGGGGCGCCGCACGGTGATATTCCACGGTCGGAATACACGGTCGCAAGCGTGAACAACGTGGGCTGTTCACCTGTGGTTCCGGCAACCTGGTGGTTGCTGGCATGGTGGTCGTGGGTTGGTGGCGTTGGTGGGGCGATTACGCCGTGCTGGGCCGTGGCGGTCGGTCGTCGCGGTAGAGGCCGGCGGTGATGTCGACGATCCATTGCGCGCCGCGACGCAGGGCTTCGCGGGCGCGGCTGGCGAGCGCGCCGAAGCCGCCGCCGCGAAAGCCGCCGCCGGTGGACATGAGCTGCATCCAGGCGTCGAGGTCGAGGCGTAGTCGGTCGAGGATCGGCGAGAGGTGCGTCGGGATCGCGCCGCGCTTGCCCGTGCGCACGATGCGGCCGGTCGCGTCGACCAGGGTCAGGTAGTCATCCAGCGTCAGCGCCGCTGTGAACGCGCAGCCGGCGGGTTGGTCCACCGTTGCGCGCACGATCGGTGCGATCCAAAGGCCAGACTCCGCATCGGATTCGGCGGCGGCATGGTTGCTGCTGGCGTCGCTGACCGCCGCCAGCGACGGTACGACGCGGCGCGCTGCGGCGTGCGCTTGGCGGGCGCGACAGCGGTCCTGCACGCTGGTGAAGTCCGATGCCTCGGGACGATCGGCCAGACCAGCGCGGATGGGGTTGAGATCGACATAGGCCATCGCCGCGATCACGCCCGCCTGATCCAGCAGCGGCACGCTCTGGAAGCGACCCTCCCAAAAATGTCCGGTGCAGCGATCCGCGCGATTCGCTCGCCGCGCCAAGCGTTCCTTGATGCATTTCATGAACCACGACAGCGAGCGCAGACGGTCGCGGGCCGTACTTACCCACAACGCATCGGCCGCACGCGCAGCGATCTCGCCAGAACTCCACGCGAGCGCTGCGCCATCGCGTGTCTGGCGCGGATGCGCCGACGCCCAGCGCTGCGCCACCTCAGACGCACTCCACGCGCACGCGCGTTCGGGATCCGTCCGCACCACGATGTGCAGATGATTCGACATCGCCGCGTACGCGAGTACGTCCACCGCGAACGCACCGGCCGCCTCGCGCATCACCTCGCGCACCCACGCGCGACGGCACTCCGCCGCGTGCCCCAACAGGAACGCACGACGCACGCAGCGCGAGATCAGATGGTACGCGCCACAACGCGCAGGATCGACCAGGGCTTTCCGCGGCAGGGGCATGATAGTTATATGGGTTATTATAGACCCATGTCAAGGATGCGCGTGGAGTGGAGGCAGATGGATGTCTTTATGCTTTGTCAGGTCTATGGTTAGATGACGAGGTGCATGTCCAACATCCATCATCCATCGCATCCACATCCATTCCATTCCACATCATTCCACAACCGGCGGAACATGACCAAGGCCGACTACGCCAGGAATCTACGCGAGCCGCTCCTGCCTGACAGGTTGCTGACCCTCGCCTGTACCCAGTCATACCTCAAACCGACTCGAGTGCGTTCCGCACGGTGGGCAACGTGAGGCTGCACGTTCTCGAAGGTGATTATTGCAAGGGATCTGGCGCCGAGGGGTGCTGGCGGCATATAATCGGCGTAGCCGATGCCGCCACGGTTTCTCGAGCGCAACGAGGAAACCGAACCCCGACAAAGCCAGCGGGGTCGTAGGGGCAGAGCTCCTACAGCAGTAAGTTGACCCCGACCACTCCCGACCTACTTTCCTGGCTGACAGGACACACTGCGTATGGCCAAAATTACCGTTATGTTCGGCGCCGATCCCCAATCCGAGCACACGCTCGAGAAGGACACGATCAAAGTCGGACGAGCCATGGATTGCGACTTGGTGGTCGACAACCTCGGGGTCAGTCGTCACCACTGCACGATCTTGAAGGAAGGCGACAGCTGGGCCGTTCTCGACGGCGGTTCGAATAACGGCACTTATGTTGGCGGCACCAAGATTCAGAAGCAGACGCTCAAGCACGGCGATCGCATCGTCCTCGGCAAACACTCGTTGGTCTATGACGCCCACGGCTTTGCCGCCGGCGGTGCAACCGCCAGCAAAAAAGGGCCCGGCGCAATGGGCGGCGAAATGACCATGTTCGTCGACCAGGCCCAGCTCGCGAAAGCGATGCAGTCCGAAGTCGGCGGCAAGCGCATGGCGCTTGCGCTCAAGCAGGGTGGCCGCGATGTCGTGGTTCCGCTGCTCAAGGACGAAACCACGCTGGGCTCCAGCGGTGCCGACATTCCCGCCAAGGGCTTCCTGGTGAAACCAATCCAAGCCAAAGTCGTTCGCGTTCAGGCGTCACATCGCATTGTGTCCTGCGGTGGTTGGCGCGCGGTCCGCGTCAATGGCGGCAAGATCGTTGATGGTCCGTTAAAGGCAGGCGACATCATCAGCATCGCCGGTGTGACCTTCACCTATCGGCCAGCATGATCTCCGGGCGTTTCGCCGCCTGCGCCGCGCTCTTGTTTGCGGGCGCGGTTCTTGCTCTGTCCGCATGCAGCGGCGGAAGTCGTGGCGACGCGCCTCCTGCCCAGCGCCGACCCGGTGTACGCACCGATCAAATTTCTGACATTCCGCTACCGCCCGGATGGCGACCTGTGCTCGGCGAAGAGCAAATGGCCATCGCCATCGCAGGTGGAGCGGTGCGACGGATGCAGTGTTCGATCCAGGCACCGCCTGCCCAACAAGGACTCCAGCCCGACCAGGCCATTGCCCGACACGTGGCCGCCATCCTGCCTGAAGAAGGCTGGGCCCGCACCGACCCGGATGGACATCCGGGCGACCTCATTCAGCGCTGGACCAAGCGTGGCGAAACGCTTGAAGTCCGCGCCAGCCGTGAGGACAGCCTCGCTGTCCTCCGCTATCGTTTGCTGACGCCACCAATCAAGGAGTAAGGAAGAAGTAAGAAGGCAGAATGAAGAAGTGGAGAGCCCTGAATTTCAGACGTTTTCTTCCTTCCTCCTTC
This sequence comes from uncultured candidatus Brocadiaceae bacterium, assembly GCA_964652775.1. Classification (GTDB taxonomy): domain Bacteria; phylum Planctomycetota; class UBA11346; order UBA11346; family UBA11346; genus UBA11346. Next base: position 143,663 of record CAZZAM010000002.1, read on the forward strand.
TGACTCAATCCCTCTTCCTTACTTCCAGCCTCCCGCTAGCCTCCCCGCCCCTCGGAGCACGCCATGCCAGGTGACGACGACGCACCGTTGTCCAGTTATTCGGATCCGCTTTACGATCGGCTGGACGCCATTTCGCGTCAGGTCCGTCGGCTGTGGTGGCTGTTCGCGCTGTCGATCATCGCCATTGCGCTGGGTGCAGCTGCCTTCCGCTTGTGGATGCATCGTGAGCCCACCGCCGCTAGCGCAGCGCTCGCGATTGATGCAACTGAAGCGCAACAGCGTGGCGACACCGTCAGGCGCGACGAACTGTGGAGCAAACTCGCGGATGGAGCCGACTACGAAGCCGGATTCCGTGCCGCTGCCTGCATGGAGCTGACCCAGAGCGCGTTGAATCGCGGCGACGGCATCCAAGCCCGCAAGCGCGCCCAGGAAGCCGAAGATCACGCGCGCCGCTCCGGCGATCAGAGCCTGTTGCTCGCCGCCGGATTGTCGCGCGCAGCAGCGCTCCTTGATGAAGGCAAAGCAACCGAAGCCTTCGAGCTCTATCAAAAGACTTCGACTGGTGCCGGCACCCGCCATCCCGCACGGCAGTTCGAAGCCGAGCTCGGCGCCGCGCGTTGTCTGGAAAAACAGGGAAAAATTGACGATGCTATGCTGCGCCTCGAACCGCTGTTGACCTGGCCCGATGAGGGCGCCAAGAAACTGGTCGAGATCGCCCGCTCAAACTACTGGCGGCTCAAGCGTACGAAAGCCGGCGAACCGATTCCCGTCGCCAAGCCCCCCGAAGCGAAACCGACCGCAGAAGTAAAACCGTTGCCCGAAGCAAAGCCCGCTGTCGTTGCGCCAGCCGTGGAGACGAAGTCAGCGGAAGCGAAGCCCGCCGTTGTCGCTCCCGCTGTTGAAGCGAAGCCCGAGGCGAAGCCGACTCCGGAAGTCAAAGCGACGCCAGCGCCGCAGCACTGATTGCCCGTTAGTGCGCGTTGCCACCAAACGACGCACTGCCCAATCCCTTGCCGCCCATCGGCATCACTTCAGGCCGCACGGCAGTTCCGTTGATGCGCTGATCCGCTAATTTCGCAGCAACTGCATCGACCTTTTGATCGAGAATGCCGATCATCGTGTGCGTGTTGTTGATGTTGAATTTACCCAGCGGCATCGCGTCCATCGCCACCAACAGCTTGCGGAGTTGGCCAATCGTCAGGCCGTGATTGCGGCCAACCGACAGACGAATCCAGCGGAAATTCCAGTCTGCAACGCGCACGATGCCCAGCGCAGCCAAGCCATCGCGTGCACGCTGAACGGCTTCGTGGCGCACATCGACCACCGCGTTCAGTCCAGCAACCATCACCGGACCGATCTCATCTGGATGCAGTCCGGTAGCGGACGCAACATCGCCGGGCGTCGGCGGTGGTGACGGCAGGCGAAAGCGCAATTCGAGGCGCATGAAGCCCTGAGCCAACGGTGGGATAACATCCATGGGTGGGGGACCATAGGGAGCTATCCGTCCTTCGGAAGTAGTGAAAACTGCCGTCGCTTGCATCGTTGACATCGCACGCGCTACTCAGCCGCGCATGCCAACGTACGAATACCAATGTTCCGCCTGCGGCGTGGTTGAGGTGCAGCAGTCCATGAAGGATGCCGCGCTCACCGTCTGCCCGCAGTGCAAAAAGCGCAAGGTCACGCGTCTGATCTCAGGTGGCGGTGGCGTCATCTTTAAAGGCGACGGGTTCTGGGAGACGGATTACAACCGCTCGAAAGACTATACTGCCAAGGCAAAGTCCGAGGCTGGCACGACCGACAAACCAGCGGCAACTCCAACGGCGGCGACGCCAACCAAGGCGGAGGCTCCGGCCAAGACCGACCCAACCCCGGCCAAACCAGCGCCCAAGCCGACCAAGGACGGTAGCTCGAAGCCCGACAAAAAATGAGTCATTCCGACACGCCTGGAAGCTCCCGGCTCTGTCCAAACCCGTTTCCCACGCCTCCCTGACCCATCATTCCCCCCTTCACGCTTGGCACGAAGCGTGCAGTTACGGGGGCCACACGCGATCCAAACGACTCAATACCAGGAACCCACTCACATGACCGCCAAGAAAATCGTCTTCAACGAACAGGTCCGCGACAGCATCCGTCTCGGCGTCGAGAAGCTCGCCCGCACGGTGAAGAGCACGCTCGGCCCCAGCGGTCGCAACGTCGTCATCCACAAGAGCTGGGGCACGCCCCAGGTCACCAAGGACGGCGTCACGGTTGCCGAACAGATCGAGCTCCGCGACCCATTCGAGAACATGGGCGCACGCCTCGTTCGTGAAGTTGCCTCCAAGACCGGCACGCAAGCTGGCGACGGCACCACGACCGCGACCGTTCTTGCCGAAGCGATTTTCGTTCAAGGCCTCAAGGCCGTCTCCAGCGGCGTGAATCCGATCGACCTCAAGAACGGCGTTGACGCAGCGGTTGCCGCAGTTGTCACCGCGCTCGACAAGCAGGCGATCAAAGTGCGCGGCGACTTCAAAGCCATCGCACAGGTCGGCACGATCTCGGCCAACACCGAATCAGCCATCGGCCAGATGATCGCTGACGCGATGCAGAAGGTCGGCGAAGATGGCGTCATCACCGTCGAAGAAGGCAAGGGCATCAGCGACGAAGTCGATGTCGTTGAAGGCATGCAATTCGATCGTGGCTACGTCAGCCCGAACTTCATCACCAACCAGGATCAGCTCACTGCTGAGCTGGAAAACCCGTACATTCTGATCAACGAGAAGAAGATCGCCTCGGTGCAGGAACTGGTTCCGCTGCTCGAGAAAGTCGCCAAGGCCAACCGCAGCCTGCTCATCATTGCTGAAGACATCGAGGGCGAGGCGCTGGCCACCCTGGTCGTCAACAACATGCGCAAGGTCCTGAAGTGCTGCGCGGTCAAGGCACCGGGCTACGGCGATCGCCGTAAGTCGATGCTCGAAGACATCGCTACCCTCACCGGCGGCAAAGCGCTGTTCGAAGATCTCGGTGTTGACCTCAAGAACGTCGAACTGACCGACCTCGGCTCGGCCAAGTCGATCAAGATCGAAAAAGAAAATACCACGATCATCGAAGGTGCCGGCAAGCGCACCGAGGTCCAAGCGCGCATCAAGTCGATCCGCAAGGAAATCGAAGACACCAAGAGCGACTACGACCGCGAGAAACTCCAGGAGCGCCTGGCCAAACTCGCTGGCGGCGTCGCCGTCATTCGTCCCGGTGCAGCCACCGAAGCCGAGATGAAAGAGCGCAAAGACCGCATCGATGACGCCCTGCACGCAACCCGCGCAGCCGTCGAAGAAGGCATCGTTGCCGGCGGCGGCACTGCTTACATCCGCGCCAGCGAAGCGATCGACAAGCTCAATCTCCAGGGCGACGTCAAGCTCGGTGCCGACATCGTCAAGCGCGCTCTGCGCCTGCCGACCATCACCATCGCTGAAAACGCCGGCCAGGAAGGCGAAGTCATCGCCAACCGCGTTGCCAAGGAAAAGGGCAACGTCGGCTACAACGCCAAGACCGGCGTGTTTGAAGATCTGGTCAAGGGTGGCGTGATCGACCCCGTCAAGGTGTCGAAGAGTGCGCTCTTGAACGCGACCTCAGTCGCCACGTTGTTGCTCAACACCGAAGCCATGATCGCCGAGATCAAGGAGCCGAAGAAAGACGCCAAGGGCGGCGGTCACGATCACGGTGGTGATGAAATGGGTGGAATGGGCGGCATGGGTGGAATGGGCGGCGGCGATTTCTGATAACTCTATAAACCAACTAACCAACAAACTCCAAAGGCATCTACCATGGCTGCAAAAACCGCACTCAAGACCACCGTTAAGCCCCTCGATGATCGCGTCGTCGTTACGCGTTCCGAAGCTGAAACCAAAACCACTGGCGGCATCTTCCTCCCGGAAAATGCCAAAGAGAAGCCACAGCAGGGCAAAGTCCTGGCCGTCGGCCCGGGCAAGTTGCTCGACAACGGCACCCGCGCGACGCCCTCGGTCGCTGCTGGCGACACGATTTTGTTCGGCAAGTACAGCGGCACCGAACTGACGGTTGATGGCGTTGAAGTCATCATCCTGAAAGAGTCCGACATCCTGGCCAAAGTTAACTGAGCCGGTCGTCCTCAAACCCACACCAATCAATTAACGAAAGACACACACCATGGCCAAGCAACTGATGTTCGGCGAAGACGCCCGCCGCAAGATTCTGACCGGCATCCAGACCCTCAACGACGCCGTGAAGGTCACGATGGGACCGACCGGCAAGGTCGTCATCATCGAGAAGTCCTACGGCTCACCGAACGTGACCAAGGACGGCGTGACCGTCGCGAAGGAAGTCGAAGTCAAAGACCCCTTCGAAAACATGGGCGCGCAGATGGTGAAGGAAGTCGCCGAGAAGTCTTCCAAGGTCGCCGGCGACGGCACCACCACCGCGACCGTCCTCACCGAAGCGATCTTCCGCGAGGGCCTCAAGGTCACCGCGTCGGGCGCCAACCCCACCGAAGTGAAGCGTGGCATCGACAAGGCCGTTGAAGCCGCTGTCGAAGCGATCGCCAAGCTCTCGACCAAGGTCAAAGGCTCGGGCGACATCGCTCAGGTCGGCACGATCTCGGCCAACAACGACGAGACCATCGGCAAGCTCCTCGCTGAAGCGATGGACAAGGTCGGCAAGGACGGCGTGATCACCGTCGAAGAGGCCAAGAGCACGGAAACCAAGCTCGACCTCGTCGAAGGCATGCAGTTCGACAAGGGCTACATCTCGCCCTACTTCGCCGCTGGTTCCGCGAACCAGACCGTCGAACAAGAGAAGCCCGCGATTTTGGTCTACGAGAAGAAAATCTCGAACCTGCGCGAGTTCCTGCCCCTCCTCGAGAAGGTCGCCCAAGGCGGCCGTCAGCTCTTGGTCATCGCCGAAGAAGTCGAGGGTGAAGCCCTCGCCGCCTTGGTGGTCAACAAGCTGCGCAACGTGCTGAACGTCTGCGCCGTGAAGGCCCCTGGCTTCGGTGATCGTCGCAAAGAGATGCTCAAGGACATCGCGATCCTCACCGGCGCGAAGTTCATCGCCGAAGATCTCGGCGAGAAGCTCGAGAACGTTGAGCTCGCTGATCTTGGCACCGCCAAGACGGTCAAGATCGAGAAAGAAGCGACCACGATCATCGAAGGCGGCGGCAAGAAGGCCGACATCCAGGGCCGCATCGCCCAGATCCGTCAGCAGATCGACGACACCACGTCGGACTACGACCGCGAGAAGCTGCAAGAGCGCCTCGCCAAGCTGTCCGGCGGCGTCGCCGTCATCAAGGTCGGTGCAGCCACCGAGCCCGAGATGAAAGAGAAGAAGGCGCGCATCGAAGACGCCCTGCACGCCACGCGCGCAGCCGTCGAAGAAGGCATCGTCGCTGGCGGTGGCGTCGCGCTGCTCCGTGCCAAGTCAGCGGTCGAAGCGATCGCCAAGAAGCTCGAACACGATCAGCGCCTCGGCGCCGAAATCGTGCTGCGCGCGATGGACGCTCCGGCTCGCCAGATTGCCCAGAACTCCGGCCAGAATGGCGCCGTCGTGGTGGCCGAAATCCTGGCGAACAAGAACGACAACTACGGCTTCAACGCCCGCACCAAGGAATACCAGGACCTGGTCAAAGCCGGCATCGTCGACCCCGCCAAAGTTACCCGCGTCGCGCTGCAAAATGCCGCCTCGATCGCCGGCCTCATGCTGACTGTCGAAGCGATGATCACCGATCTCAAGGACGACGACAAGCCGGTTGCCGGCGCCGTCCACTGAACGTCGAGCGTCAATTGTAGTGCCGACTTCAGTCGGCCGCGCCAACAGCCCGGGAAAACCTCCCGGGCTGTTGCTTTTCGTCGTACCCCGGGATCGCCAAGTGGCCCGCGGCCAGGGCCCAAGTCAGATTCGCGGCTTCGCCAAGAGCGGCACCATGTCGCGGCCGACTTTGGTGAGTTCAACCGTGAAGGTGTTGGCGGTCTTCCAATGAAATTCTTGGCCAGTGCGTTGGGCCTTGACCAGATACGGCCAGACTTTTTCCAGTTCGCGCTTGAGTTGCGCTTCGGTCATCGTGCCGCGTGCGACCAGCGTATCGGCCGCGATCAACTCGGCGAGGTCGTTGTCGATTGCTCCGAGCTTCGGCAGATGCTGCATGAGATCGGCAGCGAGGACCGGGCCACGCTGATGGGCGAGCAGCAGGATAATTTGACGTCCGCGGTCAGAGATAGGTTTAACGGCCATGCGTGGACGATAGCGAGCGGTGGCGCGAGGTCACGCGCCTGCCCACCCTGGGATCGCCGAGTTGTACTCGGCCCGAATCGATGCCGAGTGCAACTCGGCGATCCCAGATCAACCCAACTTCGATCGCTGATCGGCGGTAAGCTCCATTGGCGTTGCCGTTCCACCGGATCGCAAGCGCTCCCACAACGCGGCTAATACCGGCGGAAATGGCGCTTCGACCCGCAGGCACTCATTGCTAAGGGGATGGTTGAGCTCGACCATCCACGCGTGCAGGGCCTGACCGGGCAGTTCGGCGATCGGCGCACCATAGACCCAGTCGCCCAGGAGCGGATGACCGTGATGCGCGGCGTGGACGCGGATCTGGTGCTGGCGGCCGGTGTGCAACACCAAACGCAAGGCGGCATAACCACCGGCAATTTCTTCAACGTGGTACTCGGTGCGACTCGGCTGACCCTCGGGCAGAACGCCGCGACGGATCGTGTGTTCGCCTAACGGTCCCAGTGGTTCGCTCCAATCACCATCGCGCGGTTCGGGAAGACCGCAGCAGATCGCGCGATATTCCTTGCGCAGGGTCCGTGCTTCGAGCTGCACCGCGAGAGCCTGATGCGCTGCGAGATCAAGCGATGCAATGACGATGCCGCTAGTCTCACGGTCGATGCGGTTGAGCAAGCGCACTTCATTGCGGTCGATGTCGTGCTCGGCGGCCCAGTCCTGCAGTTGATTCAGCAATGTGCCGGCAATCTGCTTGCCTGCTTGGTGCGCAAGCTGCCCAGTCGGTTTGTTGGCGAACAGCAGATGGCGGTCGTGCCATAGCACGGCCAATGGCGACACCGTGGCTGGATCCGGCGGCGTCACCGGAATTTTCAATTCGACCTGTCGCCCCGGTACAACCTGCCACGCCGATCCGACGATCTGCCCATCCACCAAGCAACGGCCGTCGTTGCACCACAGTTCCAACAACTCGCTGGGCCAACGCGGGCCGACAGCGCGGAGATAGCGCGGTAAAAACCAGCCGAGTCCATGGCGACGTCCGGTGGCAAAGCGCACCACGCGGAAACCCGGCTCGACGCGCTTCTCGACCTTGATCTCGTTGCGGATCAGGGCGTGGATTGCGGCGTCGGGATCCCTGGGAACGCCAGGCTCCAGCCTGGCTCGGGCGTCGTCGGGCATGGCGCGCACCATGGTGGTGTTTTCAGCCGGAGAAGGCGACTTCGCCCGCCTATCCAATTTGTGCCAGGCGTTCCCAGGGCGCGGGCCCGCAGTTAGTTACAATAATACGTTGACGTTTTATCAACGTTTTGTAGATATGTCGTCATGAGAGCATCAGCCAAGTCCAAGCCGCGAGCCAAGCCGGATGCCATCGTCTCGTCGTCGCACCTGGTTTCGCCAGCCAGTGCCGAGCTGTCCGAGTTCGAATTCGGCCTGATCGTGGCCTGGAATGCGTTCTCAAGCTGGGTCGTGCGCTGCATGGCCTCGGCTGGTCAACCCGATCTCACGATCACCGACATTTTGGTGCTGCACCACGTCAACCACCGCGCGCGCAACAAAAAGCTCGCCGACATCTGCTTCGTACTCAACTACGAAGACACCCACGTCGTGTCCTACGCGCTAAAAAAACTCGTCGCGGCGGGCTTGGTCCAAGCGACTAAGCAAGGCAAGGAGGTTGCTTATAGTCCGACCGACGAGGGCGAGGCCATAGTGGGGCGCTATCGTGACGTCCGCGAAAAGGTGCTGATCGCCAGCTTAGACACGCAGCTCAACACCGACATCGGCCAACTCGCGCGCATGCTGCGCACCATGTCCGGCATGTACGACCAGGCCGCCCGCGCGGCAACATCGCTGTAATTCACACATGATGCTCAATCGCCCCTTCCAAGGCAACCGCAGAGGCGCAGAGGCCGCGGAGAACACAGAGAAAAGCATTCTTTTTGGCCGTGCGCTGGGCGTTATTTATCTGGCCTCAACCTCCCCTCTGCGATCTCAGCGGCCTCTGCGCCTCTGCGGTTGCCTTGATGCAGTTGGACGGAGCGCCACAGCATGATTGGCTCCACGGAAAGCCCGCGCTGGCAGTTTTGGATCGACCGCGGTGGCACGTTCACCGACATCGTGGCCAAGCGTCCCGATGGTTCGCTGATCACCGCCAAACTTTTGTCGGAAAATCCTGAGCAATACCGCGATGCCGCCGTGGCCGGAATTCGTCGACTGTTGGGACTCGCGGCCAATCAACCGATCACACCGCAGCTCGTCGAATGCGTGAAAATGGGAACGACGGTTGCGACCAATGCGCTGCTGGAGCGCAAAGGCGAGGCGACACTGCTGGTCACCACGCGTGGATTCCGCGACGCGCTGCGCATTGCCTATCAGGATCGCCCACGTCTGTTCGATCGCCACATCGTACTGCCGGAGTTGCTCTATCAACGCGTGATCGAAGCCGTCGAGCGCGTTGATGCCAACGGCGATGTAGTACAGCCGCTCGACGATGTACAGTTACGCGCCGATTTGCACAAGGCCTACGCTGATGGCCTGCGCTCGGTTGCGATCGTGTTCATGCACGGCTGGCGGTACACGGCGCACGAGCTTGCGGCCGCGCGCATCGCGAATGACATCGGATTCCCGCAGATCAGTGTATCGCACCAGGTCAGTCCGCTCATGAAGTTGGTCAGCCGCGGCGACACCACCGTGGTCGATGCGTACCTCTCGCCAATCCTGCGTCGCTATGTCGAGCAAGTTGCCGGCGAGATGCCAGGTGTGAAATTATTCTTCATGCAATCGTCCGGTGGCCTCACCGACGCGCACGCATTCCAAGGCAAGGACGCGATCCTGTCTGGTCCGGCTGGTGGCATCGTCGGCATGGCTCGCACAGCGCAGCTCGCTGGATTTGATCGCGTAATCGGCTTCGACATGGGCGGAACTTCGACCGATGTATCGCATTTTGCCGGTGAATTCGAACGTGCGTTTGAAACCAAGGTTGCCGGCGTGCGCATGCGCGCGCCGATGATGAGCATCCACACGGTCGCCGCTGGCGGCGGATCAATCCTGAGTTTCGACGGCGCGCGCTTCCGTGTTGGTCCCGAAAGCGCCGGAGCGAATCCCGGCCCGGCCTGTTATCGCCGTGGTGGCCCCCTCGCGGTCACCGACGCCAACGTCATGGTCGGCAAGATCCAACCTGAACATTTTCCAAACGTATTCGGACCAAAGGCGAACGAGGTATTGGATCGCGCCGTGGTCGAGCGACGGTTCACCGATCTCGCCAATGAGATCACTCAGAAAACCGGAGCCAAAACAACGCCAGAAGGCGTGGCCGAAGGCTTCATCGACATCGCGGTCGGCGCGATGGCCAACGCGATCAAAAAGATCTCGGTCGCGCGCGGCTACGACGTGACGCGCTATGCCCTGCAATGTTTCGGCGGCGCCGGTGGCCAGCATGCGTGTCGGGTCGCTGATGCGTTGGGCATGACCCGCGTATTTGTGCATCCGCTCGCTGGCGTGTTATCGGCCTACGGCATGGGGCTTGCCGATCAGAGTGTGATGCGCGAAGCGGCGATCGAACTGCCGCTCACAGCAGCGATGGTCGAGGTCGATGTGCAACTCGGCCGCCTCGCTGATCTGACTCGGACGGAACTGCTGCGTCAGGGCATCGGCTCCACCGACATGCGCTTGCACCGCCGCGTCCATGTCCGCTATGAAGGCACCGACTCGTCATTGATCGTCGATGCTGGGACAGCCAACGACATCCAACTCGCCTTCGAGGCCGCCTATCGTCAGCGTTTTGCGTTCCTCATGCGTGGACGTCCGCTCATTGTTGAGGCCGTGTCGGTTGAAGCCGTGTGCGCTGGTGATGCTCCCGCCGAGCACAAACACAGCGAGCTCACCAAGGGTCAAGCACCGACTGCTGCGAGTGTACGCATGTTTAGCAATGGTCGCTGGTGGGACGCCGTCCTCGTCGTGCGCGAGCAGACCAAGCCCGGACACATCGTCGAAGGTCCGGCAATTATCGCCGAAAAGAATGCGACCACGATCGTCGAACCGGGCTGGCGCGCCCAGGTCACCGACTTTGATCACCTGGTCCTTGAACGCGTCGTCGCGCGCGAGCAACGGCACGCGATCGGCACCAAGGTCGATCCGGTGATGCTCGAAGTGTTCAACAACTTGTTCATGAACATTGCGGAACAGATGGGCCTGCAGCTGCAGAACACCGCCCAGTCGGTGAATATCAAAGAGCGACTCGACTTCAGCTGCGCGTTGTTCGACGCCGACGGCAACCTGATCGCCAATGCGCCACACATGCCGGTGCACCTCGGCTCGATGAGCGAATCGATTCGCACCGTCATCGAGCGTAACGCTGGCAAGATGAAGTCGGGCGACGTGTACGTCCTCAATGATCCCTACCACGGCGGCACCCACCTACCGGACGTCACTGTCGTAACGCCGGTGTTCGATCAGCTTGGCAAACAGATCCTGTTCTACGTCGGTGCGCGCGGTCATCACGCCGACATCGGCGGCATTACGCCAGGATCCATGCCGCCGCACTCGCTGACCATCGCCGACGAGGGCGTGCAGATCGACAATTTCCAACTTGTTGCTGGTGGCGTGCTCCGCGAAGCCGAGTTGCTGAAACTTCTCGGCAGCGGCCCACATCCGTCGCGCAATCCGCAGCAGAACCTCGCTGATCTCAAAGCACAGATCGCCGCCAACGAAAAAGGCGCTCAGGAACTGCGCAAAATGATCGCGCAGTTCGGCCTCGACGTGGTGCAGGCCTACATGCGCCATGTGCAGGACAATGCCGAAGAATCCGTACGCCGCGTGATCAAGGTGCTGAAGAACGGTTCATTCACGCTGCCGCTGGATAACGGTGCACAGATCCAGGTTGCGATCCGCGTCAATACCGAGAAACGCTGTGCTGACGTCGATTTCACCGGCACCTCTGCCCAGCTCAGCAACAACTTCAATGCGCCGAAGGCCGTGTGCATGGCGGCTGTGCTGTACGTGTTCCGTAGCCTAGTCGATGACGACATTCCGCTCAATGCCGGCTGCTTGAAACCACTCAACGTCATCATTCCAACCGGGTCGATGCTCAATCCGCTGCCGCCTGCGTCTGTTGTGGCTGGCAACGTCGAGACCTCGACCTGCATCACCAATGCGTTGTTCGGCGCCCTCGGCGTCATGGCCGCCGGACAGTGCACGATGAACAACTTCACCTTCGGCAACCAGCGTCACCAATACTATGAAACGATCTCCGGCGGCAGCGGCGCAGGTGTCGATCGCGACGAGAACGGACACATCGTCGGCGGCTTCGACGGCACCAGCGTGGTGCAAACGCATATGACCAACTCGCGGCTGACTGATCCCGAAGTCCTTGAGTTCCGTTTCCCGGTGCGACTGGAGAGCTACGCGATCCGCGCTGGCTCAGGCGGAGCCGGTCGTTGGCGCGGTGGCGACGGCGGCGTGCGCCGCGTGCGCTTCCTCGAAGCGATGACCGCGTCGATTCTCAGCAACGGAAGAACTGTTCCGGCCTTCGGCCTGGAAGGCGGCAAGCCCGGTGCATGCGGCATCAACCGCATTGAGCGCATCGACGGCCGCGTCGAACAACTCGGCCACATCGGTTCGGTCGCGATGGCGCCCGGCGATGTCTTCGTCATCGAAACCCCCGGCGGCGGCGGGTTTGGAGCGTCTTGATGCATCCCATCGCATTCTCTCCAAGGCAACCGCAGAGGCGCAGAGGCCGCAGAGGCCTGATCGTTAGTAGGGCCTCAGGTATTCGCGCCAATCATATGACGCATGTCGAGTACCCATGGCTCCCCTCTGCGCCCTCCGCGGCCTCTGCGCCTCTGCGGTTGCCTTTGTCTCGTTCGTTGCCAGCACCTTCACGCACACTCGCCTAGGAGTACCCATGGATTTCAAGCAAGTCGCCAAAGACTTCCCGATCAAGCAGAAGATGATCTATCTGAACAACGCGTCGATCGGCGCGTGTTCGAATCGGGTCAAAAATGCGGTCGATGACTTCCTGACCCAGGTGGTCGAGAGCGGCCGTAATAACTATCCGACCTGGTGCAAAATCGCCGAAAACGAGGTGAAGGCCGACATCGGCAAACTGCTCGGGGCACAAAAGGACGAAATCGCGTTCATCAAGAATACCACCGAAGGCCTGGTCTTCGTCGCCAACGGTGTCGATTGGAAGCCGGGTGACAACATGCTGATCGCCGAGATGGAATACCCGTCGAACGTCTATTGCTGGCTCAACCTCAAGCGCCTCGGTGTTGAGATCCGTTGGATCAAGAATCGCGGCGGCAAGATCGCGATCGATGATGTGGTGGCACTCGTCGATTCGCGAACGCGAGTCATTTCACTCAGCGGCGTGCAGTTCTCGAATGGATTCAAGCTCGACCTCGAACGCGTCGGCGACATCTGCAAAAAGAACAACGTCATCTTCAACCTCGACATGATTCAGTGGTGGGGCGCGGTCGATTTCGATGCGTCAAAGTACAACATCGACTTTGCTTCGGGCGGTGGCCACAAATGGCTGCTGGGTCCGATCGGCACCGGCATCTTCTACTGCCGCCGCAGTTCGCTTGAGAAAATTCGCGTCAGCAGTCTCGGCTACCACAGCATCGACAAGTCGGAGGACCACCTCGACTACGATCTGACTGCGTTCCGGCCCGGCGCGGCGCGCTTTGAAGAAGCGCTGGTCAACTTCCCCGGCATCTGGGGCCTCCACGCGGCGGTGAAGACGATGCTCGACCTCGGCATGAAGAATGTCGAGGCGCACATCACCAAACTTGATGAGCTAGCGATCGACGGCCTGAAGAAGAAAGGCTATAAAATCATCAGCCATCGCGATCCGAGTGAGCGCTCCGGCATCCTGTCGTTTAACCATCCAACAGTGGCACCTGAGCAGATCGTGGACAGGCTACAGAAAGCCAACGTCCACCTCGCGATCCGCGCCAGCGGCCTGCGCATCTCGCCGTCGATCTTCAACGACGAACATGATATTGCAGCGCTGATCGCCGCATTGCCGCAGTAACACGAATGACATACATTCTCAATCCATCTCAAGGCAACCGCAGAGGCGCAGAGGCCGCAGAGAACGCAGAGGAGAGCGGGTGAGGGCTGGCGCCCAGCGAGAAACACCTGGTTTTCCAGAACATTGACTTCATCTTCGAACTCTGCGACCTCAGCGGCCTCTGCGCCTCTGCGGTTGCCTTGAATGAAAGACTTTAGCATGAGCGGAGCAGCCAAGGAACTCAAACAACGCGTCATCGCCGCCGTCGACCACGCCGCGCCGATGTGGCAGGAATTATCGCTGCGCATCCACGCCCACCCTGAGTTGGGTCGCAACGAAGTGAAAGCCAGCGCGTGGTTGGCCGAGGCGATGGAGAAGTCAGGGTTTGCAGTGACGCGCAACTACCTCGACTTGCCGACCAGCTTCCTGGCGCGAAAGGGAAAGGTCGGCGGTAAGCCGGTGATTTCCTATCTCGCTGAGATGGACGCGTTGCCCAGCATTGGCCATGCGTGCAGCCATAATCTGATGGGCGTTGCCGCATGTCTTGCCGGTGTTGGCCTGGGCAGCGTGATTGGTAGCGAACATGGCGAAGTCCGCGTCATCGGCACTCCAGCTGAGGAAAATTTCAGCGATAAAGTCAGACTGATCGAGCGAGGGGCATTTAAGGACGTCGATGCCGCGCTGATGGCGCACGGCGGCTCTAAAAACTACGCCAAGCGCGACTTCATCGGACGCAAGGCCATCTCCTTTGAGTTCCGCGGTACACCGGCCCACGCCTCGGCGGCTCCGCACGAAGGAGTGAACGCGCTCGATGCGATGATTCTCTTCTTTACCTCGGTTGGCCTGTTGCGGCAGCAGATCCGCAGCGAGTCGCGCATCCATGGTATCATCACTCATGGTGGCGAGGCCGCGAACACCATTCCCGCCTACACCCGCGCTGAGTTCAACGTGCGCTCATTTGATGCTGCTTATCTGGACGAATTGGAGCGTCGCGTCATCGCGTGCGCTCGCGGCGCGGCCGAAGCTACCGGCACGAGCCTGACTGCTCATGGCGATCCGCAGCCAATGCTTCCGGCGAAACGGATTCCGACGCTGGAACAAACCTACGAGGACAACCTGCGCTTCCTCGGTGTTCCGGTTGACGAATTGGCACCGAACACCGGCACCGGCAGCACTGACTTCGGCAATGTCAGTCAGGTGGTTCCGGGAGTGCATGCGTACTTCGCGATGGCGCCCGATCATGTCCATTCGCATACCCCTGCTTTTACTGTCGCCAGTGCCTCACCTGAGGGTCAGGTCGGCATGCTGATCGCCGCGAAGACGCTGGCATTAACTGGACTTGATATGGTTGAGGACGCAGCGTTGGCGGCGGTCATCCGCGGCGAATTTGCCAAGGCTTAGGGGCTCCTTGTTTCCATGGTTGGACACGACCCGCATTGACATGGGTTACCATTCCTTGCGTAGTTTGATTTCTAACCGCTGCGACGTATGTCATAGACCATGTCTCACCCCTCTCTGACTCATTGCGCTCTCACCATCCTCTGCATGACGGCGTCGCTGCTGTCTGGTTTCCAGTCGGCAAACGCCGCTGAAGACCCCGATGCCAAGATGGTCGCGACCTGGAAGGCCTCAGTCCTCAAACTCGAGAACATCACCAAACACACAGACGGCGAAGACCTGGGTTGGATGGGCAGTCCCTATCTGCGCGGCATGGTGAAGATGGCCGAAGCACGCGGCGATCGCGAGTGCCTGGATCTGTTCTGCAAGGCTTTCGAGCATCTGATGTCGATCACGTCCGAAGACATTGATCAGCTCTACGGCTGGCCAACCGTGAAGGGCAGCTACGGCAAGGCCGGTAAGCGCTGCATTATCATGGACGACGCACTGCTCTGTGAGCCGGTGGGCATTTTCTGTCGCGTTGTCAACGCCGATCCGGCGCTCAAGAAGGACTACGGCGAGCGAGCGGTCAAGTACCTCGCCTTCGTTGAGGAAAAGATTTTTCCGAAGTGGCAAGACTCCTGGCTCGACTTGAAAGACAAAGCGCTCTCGGTGGCTTGGGATGGGCGAAATTACAAACGCAGTGACGTTTTGATTCCCGAACCAGCTGGCGTTTATCGCTTCGTAACCCCGGGGAAGAAGCCAGGCATGAGTCTGCCACTCAATCAATTCTGGCATGTCGCAAAATGCTATCTGGCGCTGTATGACGCGACGAAGAAGGACTTCTACCTCGACAAAATCACCAAGATGGCGCGGACTGGAAAGTACGTCTACATGGAAAAAACCGGCGATCGTGTGCGTCCGTGGTGCTACTGGCGGCCGGTCTATGACGGCGATTTCAAGAGCGAGAACGAGGGCGTGCATTGGATCGGTCCACATCCAGATCGCACCAGTTACGCCAGCGTGGAAGTGATGATGATGACCGAGTTCCACAAGCGGAAGATCGTCTTCACCGATGAGGACATCCAACGGGTGGTGAAGCTGCACCTCGAATTCCAATGGAACAAGGACCTGGACAATCCGAAGTTTGACTACCCGTACGATCGCCGTCCTGGTTACACCAAGCCGTACCCCGTCGTCCTCTGGACCTCGCTCGCCTACGCTGATCCCACCATCGCCAAGCTGAGTGCCGCCAAGCGCTCAACTCCGGAACAAGCGCACAGCGAGATGGAAGCTCTCGCCAGTAAATGGGGCGGTATCGAAAGCGTGCCGGATTATCTGCTGAAGCAGAAGGCCGCTGCGAAATAAGCTCGAACCAAACCCAAGGCAACCGCTGAGGCGCAGAGGCCGCTGAGAACGCAGAGGGCTGAGGTTTGGACCATGCGCGTTTCTCATGCCGACCGCCTGCGGGATAGCGACAGATCAGTCTCCTCTGCGATCTCAGCGGCCTCTGCGCCTCAGCGGTTGCCTTGGCGTTTTTTCAACGTCGGATTTAGACCTACTTCTTCCGCACCTCATTCACAAACCGCGGTTCCCAGCTGATCGGTTGCGACACTTCGATCAGATACTCGATGACTGACGTATGCCAGGTCCAATGGCGCTTGGGTTTGTCGAGCTGGGCCTTCCATAGTTCACGGATCTTGGGATCAAAGTGCGCCAGCTTGACCCATAGAT
Source organism: uncultured candidatus Brocadiaceae bacterium (assembly GCA_964652775.1). Classification (GTDB taxonomy): domain Bacteria; phylum Planctomycetota; class UBA11346; order UBA11346; family UBA11346; genus UBA11346. The sequence goes on from CAZZAM010000002.1 coordinate 160,011, forward strand.
AGCCGTCCTTGTTTTTGCCATCGGTGCCATTCACGTTCTTGAACGTTGGCGGCATGTCCTGCCGCCACATGAAATTGAGGTGCGTGTTGATAAAACGTTCCATGTCTGGCCTGGTGAAGGCGATGCCGATGTCGTACAGATACACGGAAGCAGTGACATCGATGCTGTAGTAGCCACTGTGCGGATGGATAAACGCACCGGTCAGCGTCTCGCCCTGGCCGACTACGCCGCTCTTGTAGTCAGTGGGCAGGAAATGATCGCGGTAGTTCCACTCAATGTGTTTGTCGTCGCTGCGCCAGTGGTCGCGCCAAAACTTGGCACTCTTTTCCATGCGGACTTTATACCAGTTGTCACCGGTGACCCGGTAGGCTAACGCGAGTGCTTCGTAAAGCGCACTGACTTTGTTGTAGGGGACGGTTCCGCCGGAAAATATGGTCGGGTTCTTGATGATGTTTCCGGCCTTGTCGGGATATTCGGTAATGTTGCCGTACCAACCGGTCTGGTCGTCGATGTCATGCCAGCAACCACGTTTGTCCCAGGCGCGGATCGATACTTCGACATCTTTCAGCCAAGCCTCTGCCTTGGCACTGTACGTCACCTGCAGTTGTGGATCTCCACGCACCGCCCTGACGAAATTCAGAACCGGAACGAAATACAGGATCGCATCATGATCGACCAGCGCGAGCGTCCCCTTTTCCGATTCCTGGTAATGCCACCAGCCGTTCCATTCCGGCTTGGTTGGATGGATGAAGCGCTGGGAGATGATCGACTCCATCAAGGGGACGAACGCCTCGATGAACGCGACATCATGCGCGTACTCATACCCGTAGGCCAATGGCCGCAGCTTGGCGTCCCATAACCAAAAGTAGTCCTCTTTGCTCTCGGTTAACGTTTTGGGCGGGGACTGGGCTCCCTTGAGGATAAGTGCTTTGGCCTCGTCATAGAGCTTGCGCTGCTCTGGTGTGGCTGACGCGAGCATCGTGGCCTCGCCAGCGCCTGCTCCGACCCATACGGTAAGGACTAGGACCAGCGGAGCGAACGTGGGATGACGTGGCATGGTGATCCTGGTGTTTGAGTTGGTTCGGAACAGCGGCTGCCCCGGAATGCGTGCGTATGATCGGACAGCGCTACCTTCCAGGCTATAGCCGTCGTGATGCGCTCAACCACCAAGCTAGCAAACGGCCTCTACGGCGAGTGCGCTGAGTCACGCGGGTGTTTCTTTATCAGATCGTGCAGGGTGCGCACCAGCGTGTTGCCGCGAATCGGCTTGGCCAGGAAGGCCACGCCCTTGCCATCAAGCAGATTGCCCATGACCCGTTCGCGTGGATGGCCGGACATCAGTGCTATGCACATGTGCGGGTAGAGCCTCATGATCTCTTGCGCCAACTCGACGCCGTTCATGTCGGGCATATCGATGTCTGATAGCACGACCTGAATGCGCTTTGGATTGACGCGACAGCGCTCGAGTGCGTCCGCGCCGTGCTCGGCTGAAATGACGCAGAATCCTGAGGCCTCGAGCAGTTCCATGAACATGTCGCGAATCTGCCGATCATCGTCCACGACCAATACGGTTGTCTGTTTTCGCTCTTCCGGTTGCGGTTTACCTGTCTGGTGCTCGGTACTGGCCACACGAATACCCTGTGGCAGCAGAACGGAAAACTGCGATCCTTCTCCTTGCCTGCTCCACACCGATATATGACCACCGGCGTCCTCGACGATGCCGTGGACAATGGATAGCCCAAGTCCACTGCCGTGCGTCTTCGCTTTGGTGGTGAAAAACGGCTCGAAGAGGTGACGCTGGACATCATCACTCATGCCCATGCCAGTGTCGCGCACCGTCAACTGGACATAACTGCCCACGGAGACACCACCGAAACCAGCCCTCTCCTGTTCGCTCACTATCAGATTGGCCGTGGTCAGCGTGAGCGTGCCGCCATTCGGCATCGCGTCCTTGGCGTTAACGACCAGATTCATCACCAACTGATGTATTTGATCGGGATCGGCCAGCACATGGGCCAAGCCGGGATCAGCATGCAGCGTCACCGTGATGTGTCCTGCAATCAGCGGCATGATCTGCTGAGTGACTTCTGTTATCGTGGCGTTGAGCGACATGTGCCGCTTTTGGACGACGTGCTTACGTCCGAATAAGAGCAGTTGCTTCACGAGCGCGCCGCCGCGCAGTGCCGCAGCTTGAATTCCTTCCGCCATATGACGCAAGGGATCCGTAGGCGCCATGCGACTGAGCAGCAAACTCGAGTAGCCGTCAACCACTGCGAGAAGATTGTTGAAATCGTGGGAAATATGGCCGCTCAACCGACCAACCGCCTCCATCTTGTGGTTGTGACGATGCTCCGCTTCGAATCGCTTCCGCTCGGTGATGTCTTCACATATGCACAGCAGGTAATCGACCTCGCCATCAGGGGTCCTGGTCAGTGGCAGCTTGATCGTGTGAAGAATGATCGTACCGCGATCCTTGGTCTGGCTTGGTTCCTCGGGAACATCAACCAACACCTTGTTGGCGACCACCAAGCGGTCTGCTGTGCTGTAGAACTCGGCCTGCTCGTGCGGCCACAGATCGAAGCCGTTCTTACCCAGGATGTCCGCCTTAGGGATTTGGAAGATCCGTTCCGCGGCGCGGTTCCACATCGTGATCCGGAAATCGTTGCGCACATCCTTGATGAACACGGCAATCGGGATGTTCTCGAGGATCCGGCTGAGCGTCTCGGTCTGGCTGAGCAATTCCTGACGTTGGGCAATGAGTTCGCTCTCGGTTACGAGTCGGGCGGTGATGTCCACCAGCACAGCGCGGCATTCCTGGCTGACCGCATCGAAGCGGGCAGTGAACTGGATCGCCACCTGGGCACGATTCGCCGGGACAAGGATGATCTCACAGGTCTGCGCCTCGCCGCTGGCATGCACGCACTCGGCGAACTGCGCGAGCAGTGCGTGGTCTTCAGGTCGGACGAACGTCTGGATCTTGGCGCCGACCAGATGCTCGGGGGCGATGCCCATCAACTGCGCCGCAGCACGGTTCGCCTGCACGATGGATCCATCACACGACAGACTGATATGGCTGACTGGCGCGAAATCGTACGCCATGTGATGTTGCGCCAACGTTTCCGCATGTGCCCGGCGCAGCGCCTGGACCTCGGCCAGCAGCTCATCTTCACGACGACGCAGCGCAGCAATGTGCGCGTGGACATCGTTTGCTGGTGGAGTTGGGTTGCTCATCGATGGTCGGAGTGCCGCTGAGTGTGTTTACTGCGCCTTTGGGTGCCAGCTATGATTGGCCATGCTATCGCAGTGCGGAGCGTCCACCGGTCCGCGTGCGCCAACCTCAGTCAGGCGGGGGGCTTATCGGCAGGACGCCTTGCCCGAACAGAGAATCTGTGTTAGACGCCGACGGGTCAGGGAACAGACTGGTGGGGGATAACGGCGCAATGGACGAGCGGATGAAAGCGTATTCGGCCGAGTTCCTTGCCAGCAGGCATGGACTGATGGCTTTTATTCTTGGCACCATCCGCAACCCCGTGGCCGCCGAGGATGTTTTCCAGGACGTCTGGTTGCGCCTGGTCGAAGCGGGCGGTGAAGGACAGGCGATCGACAGCGTTCCGGCGTGGTGCCGCGGGGTCGCGCGCAATCTCATTCTGCATCACTGGCGCGAACATCGGCGGCCAACGGTGTGTGCCGATGACGGGGTGCTGGATTTAATGGACGCGGCGATGCGGCGCCACGTTGATGGTAACGATATCTGGGAAACGCGCCTTCATGCGTTGAGTGGTTGTATGGAGCGATTGTCCGCTGACGCCCGCCAGTTGTTGCAGCTCAAATATGAACAAGGCCTGCCGTGTGAGGAGATCGCCCAGCGCATGCACCGTACGTCGGCCGGCGTGATGATGGCCTTGAGCCGCGTGCGTCAGGCCCTAGCCGAATGCATCGGCCGCCGCATCGCCAGCGACGAGGCGATTACATGAGCCGCCTCGTCGAACTCATGCTCCGTTGGCAGGAAGGGAACAGCTCCGCCGAGGAAGTTCAGGAGTTGAAAGCGTTGCTGCAAACCGACGCGGGCCAGAAGGCCGTGGTTGAAGACCTCATGCTGACCGCGGCGATGTGCGCTGCGCTGGCAACAGAAAAGACCGGTGAAACAGCACGTGCAGTCGCGTCACAGAAATCCACCGGGCCAAACCCGCGCATCAGAGCAACCGGCGCTCGACGAACCCAGCGTCCGCGATCGGCGGTGCGGCCCTGGTTCATTCCGTTGGCGGTCGCGTTGCTGATCGTGGTTTTTTTCACCACCACCACCTACACCGCGAGTTCCTTGAGGCCCGGTCAACTCACTGCGTTCACCGGTGATGTTCGCATCGTGCCTCTAGGTGGCCAATCACGACCAGCGGAGCTTGAACGTCTGAACGTGGGCTGGGAAATCCAGGTTCCTGCTGGAACAGCCACCGCCACGGTGCTCTATCGTGACGGCAGCACGCTGATTCTCGGCCCCGACACACGCCTCGTTCTCGGCGGCGACAACATCAACAAGCTGGTGGATCTGCGCCAAGGCTCACTAACCGCCGATATCGCTAAACAGACCGGACGTCCGATGCGGCTGACCACGCCACGCGCCGAGGCGGTGGTCGTTGGCACCCGCTTCACGCTATCGGCAGACGCCGACAGCACGCGTCTGGCGGTCAGCGAGGGTCTTGTCGAACTCGTGCGCGCACACGATCGCGTTTCCGTCGCGGCTGGTGAACATGCGCTTGCTGGCGGCGAACAGGCAGCGCCCATCGCCCGCCGTGCGCCAATCGGTCCGTCACCGGCTGAACTGCTTGCCCGCGAGGGCCGCGTCACGATCAACTTCGGACCAGCGGGTTGGGCCTTGCCACCAGACACGCTCAACGATGCCGGCGAGGAGTTTGCCAGCACGCGCGGCTATGGTTGGCTGGGTTCACTGGTCGGCGCCGAACAGACCGGGCCTGCCGCCCATTGCGACGCGGTGACCCACATCCCGTTGCCACTGCGCGCCGGCCGCCGACCGAACCAGGTGCAGAGCGAAACGCCGGCGCTGCGTTCCACCCACGTCGGCGCCGGTTGGCGCAATCATCCCGAAACGTGGCAGGTCGCGTTACCCAATGGCAGCTATCGGCTGGATATCGTCTGCGGCGATCCACGCCGCACGCAGGGTCCGCATCGTCTGCTGGTGAATGGACAGCTGGTCATCGACGGCGCGATGACCATCGGAAAGATCAACCGACTGCAGCATCCGAACGTGCCGCCCTTCATCGAACTCACGGATCTGCCGGTCACTGTCAGCAATGGCCTGCTGGTCCTGACCGTCGGCGGACAGCCGCTTGATAAGTCAGTTCAGGTCAACACGGACACCACTCTCTGCTATGTGGTCATCTCGCGCTGAGTCCTGCACTGCGGTCCAGCAAAATACCCCGTTAGGTCCAACTCAGGTCGGGAACTTCTTGGCAAGCCCATCTCCAAGGACCTGCCATGTTCCGTTGCTGCATCGCCCTGCTCCTCACCGCGTCGTTGTGTTCCAGCGCCACCTATGACATCACGACTCAGGAAGTGGGAAATGGCTTCAGCCTGCCGGTCGCGGTGGCCGCGGCGCCAGGCGTGAACAGCAAGCTGTTCGTCGTCGAAAAAGAAACTGGGCGGATCCGCATCCTTGATCCAGTGACCAAGACGATTGCCACGACACCGTTCGTGACCGTCGGCAGTTTGAAAATTGCGAATGAGCAAGGCGTGCTCGGCCTCGCCTTCCATCCCAATTACGCGAGTAACGGATTCTTGTACGTCACATGCACGCGACTGAACGGCAACGTCGAGATTCTGCGTTTTCACGCTGACGGCTCGCCGACCAATCCGACGACGGCGAGCGGCGAAACATTGATCCTCAGTTATCCGCAACCGAACTCGACTCACAACGGCGGTTGGCTTGGCTTTGGGCCGGATGGCATGCTCTACATCGCAACCGGCGATGGCGGCAACGGCTGGGGCGGACAGAATGTCACCTCGCAAAATCTCACCCTGTTGCTCGGCAAGATCCTGCGCCTCGATGTGAATGCGGCGGCGCCGTACATTCCCGCGAATAATCCCTACGCAACGCATCCAACTTTTCACAAAGAGATCTGGTGTTTTGGCCTGCGTAATCCGTGGCGCTGTTCGTTCGACCGTGCAACTGGCGATCTCTGGATCGGCGATGTCGGTCAAAGCAATCGCGAAGAAATCAGCCTGTGCCCGGCTGGACAAAACAATCTCAACTTCGGCTGGCCGGCCTGGGAAGGAACCCAACCGTATGTGCCCGCCGGATTCTCGTCACCGCCGCCGCTCGCACCGGGTAGCACCCACACGCTGCCGATCGTCGATTTCACGCGCAGTCAATCGACGACCATTGTCGGTGGTCATGTCTATCGCGGCGCGGCGATTCCGACTCTGGTTGGCTCCTATGTGGGCGGAAATTACCAAGCCTCAGTCGCACAATTCCACGCGCTGCAGTACAACACCACCACGCGCGTGCTCAGTGGGCCAGACAACATCTCCGCCAAACTGCCGGTCGGCGGAAGTTCAACCTGTTCGTTCGGCGAAGACAACGCCGGCGAGCTGTACATTGTTGCGTATCTCACTGGCAAGGTGTTCAAAATCGTCCCGGCTGGCGTGAGCATCACGTCAGGTCCGACGCTGAGTCCGACCACGATCGGCCGTCCTTATAGCCTGACGCTGGCCGCAGCGGGCGGCACCGCGCCGTACGCGTGGACGGTGACCGCCGGCGCGCTGCCGAGTGGCGTGACGTTGGCGTCAACCGGCGTGCTGTCCGGAACGCCAACCGTGTCTGGCAGTTTCACGGTCACCGTGCAGGCAACCGCAATTGCTGGCGGTTCGACCAGCAAGGCCTTGGCGCTGACGGTGAACGCGGCTCCGCTTGTCACCACCGCGTCGCCACTGAACGCGGCGACGCAGAACAGTTCCTATGCTATCGCGCTGAGTAACAGCGGCGGAACGCCGGCATTTACCTGGAGTCTTACTGCGGGCACGTTGCCCAGCAGTATCACGCTCGCCAGCAACGGCCTGCTGTCCGGAACGCCAACCGCGACCGGAACCACGACGTTCACCGCGCAGGTGACCGACGCTGTCGGGGCCACCGCCAACAAAGCCTTCGCGCTCACCGTGAATGCGGGCGTCCTCGCACCGACGATCACCACCGTACCGACGCTACCTGATCAGCGCTTGCGGATCGGCGGCGCGTACACGTTCGACATCGATGCGACCGGCGTCCCCGCTCCGACCTTCAGCCTGACTAGCGCGCCATCCGGCATGACCATCAATCCAACCAGCGGTGTGATCACGTGGACCGCCGCCAACACGGTGGGCAACTCCACGGTGACCGTGCAGGCCGCGAACGGTACGTTGCCGAACGCGACGCTGACCTATGCGATCGATGTGCACGATCACGGACTGTCGGTGCGACCGGCGGTAAACACGCTGCTTGGTCCGACGTCGGGCGCCGGCAACATGCCGGCCAATCTGTCTGGCACCGGCATCTTCAGCGACACCGCCAGCTTCACGTTGTCACCGGCGATGATCCCATTCGGCGTCAACACGCCGCTGTGGTCTGATCACGCGATCAAGACGCGCTGGCTGTCAGTGCCAACCGGACAAACGATCGCGTTCGCACCGACTGGATCGTGGACGTTCCCGGGCGGCACGGTGTTCGTGAAGCACTTCAGCATGGATCTCGACGAGGCCAATCCCGGCACCAATGTCCGGCGTTTGGAGACACGCGTGCTGGTGACGCAGCAGAGCGGTGGCGTCTTCGGCGTAACCTACAAGTGGAATGGCAGCGACGCCGTGCGCCTGGACACGCAGCAGACCGAAGTGCTGACGATCCAGAAGGCAGGCGGCGGATCGCGCACCCAGACCTGGCTTTATCCCAGCCCAGCTGATTGTTTGCAGTGCCACACGCCAGCGTCGGGATTTGTGCTGGGCGTGAACACGCGCCAGCTCAACGGCAACTACGGTTATCCGGCGGGCAGTGACAACCAACTGCGCACGCTGAGTTACGCTGGTCTATTCGCCTCGTCACTGAGTGATGCCAGCATCGCGACCTATCCCAAGCTCTCCGCACTCAGCGACACGGCAGCTACGCTGGAACAGCGCGCGCGTTCGTACCTCGACGCAAACTGCGCCCAATGTCATCGTCCGGGTGGCGGCACCGCCAATTTCGACGCGCGCTACGATACCACAATCGCCAGCCAAGGCCTTATCAACGGCTTCGTGAATAACACGCTCGACATCGGTAGCGGCGCAGTGGTTATCGCGCCGGGAGATCTCAGTCATTCGGTGCTGCTCCGCCGCATCAGTGCGTCGGTGAGCGGACCCGACGCCGGTATTCGCATGCCGCCGCTGGCGCGCGATACGGTCGATGACGAAGCCATTGCGGTGTTCACCGCCTGGATCAACACCATGCCCAATCCGGGAACCCTGGCGCTTAGCGCAGCGGCCTTCAGCCAGGTCGAGGGCAACAGCGGCAACACACTCGCAACGATCATGGCCACGCGCAGCGGTGGAACCGCCGGAGCAGTCAGCGTGAACTACGCCACCGCGAACGGCACCGCTACGTCAGGCACCGACTTCAGCGCGGCCAGTGGCGTACTGAGTTGGGCCGACGGCGACAGCGCTGCGAAGCCCATCACCATAACGATCACCGGCGATACGACGAACGAGAGCGACGAAACCGTGTTTGTGACGCTGAGCGGCGCAACCGGCAACGCGGCCATCGGCCTAGCCACGGCAACGCTGACCATCAGCAACGATGACGCCGCCCCGACCACTACCACGGTGACGCTGCAAAGCGGCGTGAACGGTTATGCCGGAATGATCGACTCGTACATCTCCAGCAGTTCTCCGACCAATACGGCCGGTGGCGTTGGGGTGGGACTCACCGAAACCTACAATGCGTCGTCCGGCACCGATTCACGCACTGCCTTAGTCCGCTTCCCGATCTTCGCTGCCGAAGGCGGCCCGGTGCCCAACGGCGCGACGATCGTGTCGGCCTCGTTGTCGCTCTACCAATACTCGACCGCCACGCTGAACCTGGGCGCGCACCGCCTCCTGCATACGTGGGTTGAAACCGCGAATTCTTGGAACGAATCCGCCGCCGGAGTGCCGTGGCTTTCTGCCGGCGCGAATGCCAGCGGTGGTGATTATGTCGGCCTCGCTGATGGCATGGCCACAACGCCGACCGCAGCTGGTTGGGTGAACCTTGATGTCACCAGCGGTGTCCAAGCGTTCGCTGGCGGCACAACCAACTATGGTTGGCGTCTGCGCGGCAGCGGGGCACTCACCGGCCAGAGCTCGTTCCGCAGTCGTGAATACACCACGGACATCACCCAGCGTCCCAAGCTCACGATCGTCTATGCGACCGGCGCGGCCAACAGCGCGCCAGTGATCACCCAGGTCGCCACCGCATCGCCGAACGCCGCACTGATCGGATCCAGCATCGCGCTCTCCGTTGCCGCCAGCGACGCCAACAACGACCCGTTGTCCTACGCCTGGAACTTCGGCGACGGCCAGAACGGAACTGGCTCAGCAATCTCGCACGCCTACGCGGCGGCGGGTAGTTATACCGCGACGGCGACCGTGAGCGACGGCAAGGGCGGCAACGCCAGCAGCAGCGTCGTGGTCACCATCGTCAATCCACCGGTCGGAACCGTCGCTTTCAGCGCAACGACGTCCAGCGTCGCTGAAGGCAACAGCGGCACGACGCTGGCAACATTCACGGTCAACCGCACTGGCGGATCCTTTGGCGCGGTCAGCGTCAGCTACGCAACGGCCGATGGAACGGCGCAGAGCGGTGCCGATTATTCGGCGACCAGCGGCACTCTGGCGTGGGCCGATGGCGACGCGACCAGTAAGAGCATCACCGTTTCGGTCACGGGCGACACGGCCTACGAACCCGACGAAACCGTGCTGCTAACGCTCAGCGCGCCAACTGGCGGCGCGACGTTGGGTGCGGCCAGCGCGACGCTGACGCTCACCAATGACGATGTGGCAACGGCGACCACGGTCACCCTGCAAAACGGCCTCAATGGGTATATCGGCACGCTCGACAATTACGTTTCCAGCGGATCGCCAACCAACACCAACGGCGGAACCCTGCAAAACGTGACCGCAACTCAGGACGCGCTGGGCAACGACTCACGCGTGGTGCTGGTGAAGTTCCCGATCTTCGCTGCCGAAGGCGGACCGGTTCCGGATGGCGCGATCATTCAGTCAGCAACGCTGTCGCTGTACCAGTACTCGGCGGTCGCGCACAACTTCGCCGCGTATCGCGTGCTCAAAGGCTGGAACGAATCCGCGACCTCGTGGAACAACGCTACGCTCGCCGCGCCGTGGTCGGCGGGTGGCGCCAGCGGCCTCGGCAGTGATATCACCACCTCCGCTGATGGCAGCGGTGCGACCACCGCTGCTGCCGGTTGGCTAAATCTCGATGTAACGGCCGGCGTTTCTGCATTCGCCCTCGGCGCGGCTAACTACGGGTGGCGACTAAAGGGCGTCGGCGCGACCAGTGGCTCAGAAAACTTCCGCAGCCGCGAATACACCACCGATCCGACGCAACGCCCCAAGCTGATCATCATCTATCAGATCCCGCCTGCCGCCCCATCCGCATCTGGATGAGGGCCTTGCGTCCGGTTGCGACTGCGCTTGGGCTGACGATGCTATCCTCCCATGGACTTCGCGGACATCCCGGTGCTTACTGATTTTCAGCAGGTCGCTGCGTTCGATCGCTACGTTGATCTGCCCGATGACTGGTTCGTTGCTGTCGCCGATGTGCAGGGTTCGACCGTTGCGATCCAAGCTGGTCGCTACAAGGACGTCAACCTTCTCGGCGTAACCGCGATCGCAGCCGTGGTGAACGCGGTGAAACCGCAGCGTATCCCGTACGTGTTCGGCGGCGACGGCGCCTCGTTCTGCGTCCCGGCTTCGGCGGTCCCGGCAACGCGACGTGCGCTGGCCTCGGTGCGCACGCTGGGCAAGGATGTGTTCGGGCTTGGCCTGCGCATTGGACTGGTTCCGGTGTCCACGATTCGTGCCTGTGGCAAGCGTGTGCTGGTCGCCAATTTTCGCTCGTCGCCAACCTGTATGATGGCGGTCTTCGCTGGTGGCGGCATGTCGTGTGCCGAGCGGTTGGTGAAGGATCCGGTCGAAGGCGCGTGCTACTCGATCGAGGACTCAGACTCGACGGCTGACTGTGGTGGCCTCGAATGCCGCTGGAACGAGATCGCGAGTCCGCATGGCGAAACCGTCGCCCTGCTTGTCCAGGCGACTGGAGCTGACGCCAGTGCTGATGCCGCGATTTATTCGCAAACGCTGGCCGCGATCGCTGCGGCCTATGGTGATTCACAACGCAATCATCCGGTGAGCACCGCACAGTTGGATCTTGGCCGTGGCAACACTGCGATTCGTGGCGAAGTTTCCGTTCGTACGTATGGCCTCAACGCCGTACGGCGCACGCTCTACACGATGAAGGTGCGCGCAGAGCAAGTCATTGGCCGCTTCCTCATGAAAACCGGCCTGCGTTTCGCCGGGGTTCATTGGGGGCGTTACAAAGCGGAAGTTGTCGACAACACCGATCGGCGCAAATTCGACGACACGCTGCGCCTTGTATTGTCCGGAACTGCCGCCGAGCGACTGAAGCTTGAGACTTGGCTTGGCGACCATCACGCGGCCGGCGAACTTGCCTACGGACTGCACGTTGCTCCGTCGGCGTTGATGACCTGTCTGATCGGCAATCGCGCGGAAGGTGATCACATCCACTTCGTCGATGGATCCAATGGCGGCTACGCACTGGCTGCGGTCGAACTCAAACGTCAAATCGGGTCGTTGACCCAGCGGATTAGCAAGGCATAGCAGGATGCTGAAAAACAGCATCCTGCTAGGGTCGAAGAAATTCGGGGGCAGCCTGCGGCTGCTATTATCCCCGGATTTCTCCGACCAGGCTTTTTGCACCAGGGGGGCAGACGCCCCCCTTCAACCCCCGACCTGACCCATGACGGATTCTCTGCCACTGTGGCCAGCCGGCCGAACGCCACCGGGCGAACCAACCCCTGAGGCGCCCGACGAACAACCACGACTGACGCCGTACCTGCTTCCCGGTGATCAACTCCGCGCCATGGTTGTCGTGTGTCCGGGCGGCGGCTACCACGGGCGAGCCGCACATGAAGGCGAACCGATCGCGCGTTGGCTCAATCAGATCGGCCTGCATGCGGTCGTGCTCGACTACCGCGTGAAGCACCGCTATCCGGCCAGTTTGAGTGATGCGCGGCGCGCGATTCAAACCGTGCGTGCACACGCTGCTGATTGGCGCATCGATCCTCACCGCGTTGGCATCCTCGGCTTCAGCGCCGGTGGGCATCTCGCGGCCAACGCGACGACGGATGCTATTCCTGGCGATCCTCACGCGACTGACCCGATCGAACGCCACTCCAGTCGGCCCAATGCCGCCGTTCTGTGCTATCCGGTGATCAGCGCCGGATTTTCCACGCATACAGAATCCATCAATATGTTGCTTGGTCCGCAACCATGGGATGAGTCAGCACGCCGCCGCGTATCGCTGGAATTACTGGTCAACGCGCAGACTCCGCCGTGTTTCATCTGGCACACCAGCGATGATGCCGTCGTTCCGCTGGCCAACGCGCTGTGTTTCGCTGAGGCCCTCGCCAACGCCAAAGTTCCTTGCGAACTGCATGTCTTTCCAACCGGCGCGCACGGCCTCGGACTTGCCAGTACGAATCCAACGGTCAGTCAATGGACAACGCTGTGCGCGCAGTGGTTCAGCGATCTCGGTTGGCGCAGTTGAAACTACGGTTTGCTGATATCGTCCTGAAACCAGATCAAGCCGAGTGCCCTGGTTCGATAGAGCTGAAACCCAAGATTGTTGTCGTTCCGTTGGCCCTCTGGAGTTTTTGCGGGTTGGCGTTGGACACGCTCGCAAATACGCGCTGCAAGTTCGGGAAAGCGCGGATTCGCCAGCAGAATTTGCGTGTACGATCGTGCGCCCCGGTCATCGGGAGAGTTGATCTTCTTCCCTTCCATCGTGCCCTCCTCTGCGCGCTGGAAGGCGTGTTCGAGGTGAGCCCACCGTTTTCCGCACGACAATACGGACGTGTTGGCCAGAATCTGGAGACAGTGGCCCATGAGCGGGTAGTCAAAATAGCCGGGGCGATCAAACCAGAATCCTTCAACCGTGATGAGTCCTCCTTCTAGATGGTTGAACCGTCGGTAGAGGTTCGGTGTTGTCCCCAATGGCTGATCCGCATTGATGAACAATTCTTTCCAGGTGAAGGCCTGCTCGGCAAACGGGATGCCGCGATGCGTTGCCTTTGTCCGATCATCAAAGCCGCTCGTGCCGTAATATGGCGTATCGTAACTCGGAATGGCCATGGCTGCGACAGCGGCACCGCTGAGTCGAGCCATGTCCCACATGCCCGTGCCCGGCTCTGGTTGTGGGTTATGTGGACGGCTCTCGTAGCCGCGTAGGTCGTACATTTGCACGGCGTTCCAGTGCGCGAGTGCGTCGCGGATCTTCAGATCTTCGATTGGCGTGATGCCGCCCGCGCACTGATCGGAGCGGTAAAAACTAATGAGGAGGTCGTAGGCCAGAGCAAGATCGAAAACGTCATCAACCACATAATATCCAAACGAGTTCCACTCCGCGGTGGGCATCGGATCAAAATTATGGCTAAGTTCGATGCCAACCGGATCGTAGCATAGTTTGTTGTCGAGCAGCACGCGCTTGGCAAGGCTGGCGTACGAGTGGGTTCCCTTCGCTGCCTTAGCCTCTGCGCCCTCGATCCGCGCAACGAACGCACTTTCCAGTGCGCCACCGACCCACGTACGCCTGCCCTTGCCCAGATTTGCAGTGATGGCATGTCCACCTTCCTGGCGAAATCCCTCGTAGGTTGCTTTATACGGCTCGCGCTGCATCCGCGCCTTGATCTGAGCGAGTTCACGCTCGTCCGCCCACAAAAGTTTGGGATGCCGTTCGCCAGTGCTTGGCCAGCTTGGATTCTTCACAAGCGCACGTTGCTTGTGCGGACCGCCTTCGATCCAGTACTCAAGAACGTGAACCCCGTCGGTAAAATCATCGCTGCGCAACGGTCCGGTGTAGCGACGCTCTGTGCCACCATCGATGCGGAACGACATGCTCCGATCATTGCTGATATTGGTTAGCTGGAGAGCCACCCCGTTGCTGAGATAGCTGGTTTGGGTATGGATGCGAGGCAGGAAATACGTTTTTGCTGGTGTCGTGTAGAACTGAGCCTGGTCATTGCGCACATGCAAACTCAAACATGGCGTCTTGGGATCGACCACGAACAACCAGATTTTTCCGTCACTCGACCACTTGCCAGAGTTGTAATCATCTTGAAATCCGCCATCGTCGTCCGCAACGGTCAGGCTGTGCCATTCATCGCCGAAGGCATCAAGGGTTCCCCGATAGTAGAGCTCACGACCAGGTACAGCACCCGGCTTGATACCAACGCTCCCAACCACCTTTGTACCTGCCTCGAATTCCAACTCAGCAAAACTGAATGGGCGTTCAAAGGACGGACACACGGACGTCGGAGCGTGGTGCCGCCCCAGTTTGGCGGACCAACTCTGGCCTACCTGCTGATCACGGTCGATCTTGTATCTGATGACGCCTTCGTCGCCGCTATCGGGTTTTCCGTCGGTGCCGTTGATCCCGCTCATCGTAAATGGACTCGTTGATTTCACCTGCCAGGTGTTGAATTCATTGTGCGCCAAAGCCAGCTTGGTGCCGCCACGAAGGTAAATGACGCCACGGTCATCAGCCAGCGCATCGTGATAGAACCGCTCGATGACGTAGTCGTGGCCATTGCGCCCCGCAAGGCTCAAGGAGATCCCACTATGGTAGTTGACCATCTTCAGCGGGGGATTGGCCTCGCCGGACTCTGCCGTCCATGTCTGGTGGAACGACAGCGTCATCATGACCAATGCAAGGAGACGGTGCGGCATGTGCTGCTCCCAAACAGGTTGCACGAACCCAGGCCGCAGAAAAACATCGGCCGAGTTGGTGACTGGGTTAGGGTGTTGGCGCTGGCGCTGGCACTTCCGGTGGCACCTTGCCGCCCAGCAATTCGCGGCTCACCGCGACGTCTGGGCTGGTGATCGCCACGTAGTTGAAGTTGGCGCCGTTGCCGTTGCTGTTGGTCAGGCGGATGACGTTTTCACCCGACTTCAATTTCAACAGCAGCGGTTTCTCGTTGGTCGGATTGATCGCTGTGCCCAGACGCCAGTCGTCCGAGCCGTTGGCCCAGCCACCAGTTCCGGGGAGCAGAAGCGGCGCGAATGGTTCCTGTTCTTCGCCGTTGATCGTGATGATGCGCTCAGCCACTTTGTCCTGGCTGCAATAGCACACGGTCAGGTTGTAGTAGCCGTCGGCTGGCACGGTGAACTTCCATTCCAACCAGTGGCCGAGTGCATCCCAGCTTGAGAACGCCTTGCCGACGATGGCTCGTTTCTTGTCGGTAATCTTCACGGTTCCGCCGCCCTGTCCGCTCATCGCGGTGGCGTTGATCGCTACGACCGTGCCGGCTGGCGCTGGCTTGGCCTGGGCTTCGGCCACGCGCTTGGCGGTGCGTTCGCTACACGCATTCTTGGCCTGGACGAGGGCTGCTTCTTGTTCGGCCTGGCGCTTGGCGAGCACGGCTTGACGAGCGTCGTACATGCTGATCACGCCGGCGGCAGCGAGTTCGATCTGTGCAGACGCTTTCAACGTTACGACCAGTCCCCCTCCGTCGCCCTTGCTGATGCTTGGCGCCGCGCCGCGACGGCCCTGGGGGTCGAGGGCGAACGCCTGCAATCCGGCAAGTCCGGGATGAACGATGGTGATTGTTGCATCGGTCGCTGACGGATTAGCGAGAACGTACGCGCCATTGTCCATGAGCTCTAAGTAAGCCAGTCCTGATTCGCTGCGCTGCAGAACCACGCCGTCAACGGCCAAGCGCGTGCCGCCACCGAGGTACAGCGCGCGCACGGTGTTGCCGTCGCGCATCACGAACGCCTGTTGAGCGTCGGTTTCCAGGCCGCCGGCCTTGTGCGTTCCTGGCCGGAAGGCAGAGAAGCACAGATCGCTGCCGCGCACCGTCTGAACCTCAAGCAGGCCGTAGCCCACCTCGTTGCCGCCCTCCTGGCGCACGCCTTTGACGTAGGGCTCCTTGGCGCCTGAAATATCAACCGCGTTGCCATACAGCGTGCCGGCGGCAATGCGGCGCTGCAAAATCGTCGGCGGCTTTTCGAGGCCAAGCAGTCCATCAGCTACAATCACGTCGGTCGGCGTGCCGCCGGCCGCGACAAAACGGGCCGCGTGTCCTTCGCGCGTCATCGTTGCTGTCCACGCCGCGTTGGTCTCGACGTGGCGCACGTTGGTCAATTCCATATAGCCGAATTCGGCTGGCTGTGGAAATGCCATCGACGTCATTTTCAATTCGCTGGCGAATTCACCGCGAATATGCCACGCCAGATCCATTTTGCGCGGCAGGCGGGTGAAAGCACCAAACAGATCGGCCAGGTAATGCGGGGTCAAGAAAACCGCACGGTCCATGGTCACACCGGGGCAGGCCTCGCGCGTCCAGGCGCGCTGCATGCCCATCGTTGCGGCTGGTCCATACACGAGCTGGGTGGCGTCGGCCATGACCTGGTCCAGCTCATCGACAACCAACGTGTTATGCGCCAGCGACGAGTGGTACCACTGCTTATACAGCGGCTGTTCGTACCAGACGCTGCCGGGATCGGGGATCAGACGCTCGTCGAAGGCGTAGAGGTCGATGTTGAGTTTGTCGGGATGGCCGTGCGAGCCATTAGGTCCATAGTCCATCAACAGACTGTTCGTCCCGGTTGCCGAGGTCGTACGCAAAACGCCGTAACCAACCCCAAAGAGGTTAACGCTCTTGCACTCGACTGGCTTCACCTTTTGGGTGGAGTCGTGATCATAGAGCACCGATACCGTGAACTGCTGGAAGGTGGCGCCAAGTTGCCGACCGGTCTGATTCAGCACCAACAGATGCGCGGGATCGCGGTAGCGACGATACGCGAATTCATAGAGATAGGAGTCGCCACCAACAATCGAACCATAGCCGGAATCGTGGATGGCCGGCGTGCGCAGATTGGGGTACGCGTACTCAAGCGGCGAGTCGAATAGGCGCTTGAGTGCGCAATCACGGTAGCGGTACATGTCGATGCCATGGTGCCAGAGAATCTCGGCGTCACTGATCAGGGCTTGCAGCGCCATGAACTGATAGCCCATCGCGCCCTCGCCCCACATGCCATCAGCGGCGATTGCCTTGGAACCGAAATGACGGTCGAGCAGACCGCCGGTCGGCTTTTTGTCGGTGCCTTTGATGCCGTACATCGCGGTGTCAATGAACCCCTGATTGTCCGTCGCGTAGCCAATCGCAAGCACCGCGCAGGTACCGATAGCCGACCAATTGGTTGGCGCCTCGAGCATGGCGTGATTGCTGATGACCAGCTTGGCAACACCGCCCAAGAAATCACCTTCTATGCGGGTGCGCTCCTCGGCCGTGATCGATGGCAGATCGTGGATCAGATCGTAGCCACGCACCACCGGCAGAATCCAGATTGCATCGCTAAGGATCTGGTCGAATGCCTTGCTTGGACTGTGATTGAAGCCAGGGCGGGCACCCATCGCGTAGTTCGGATAATTGTCGCCATAGGCGAGCATGATTTTCTTGGCGAACTCGCCATATTTCTCTTCACCGGTCAGGGCGTACATCACCCCGAGGTTGGCAACGTCGAGGCTGAGTTGGTTGTGCGTGCTGCCGTACGTACCCTTGTTGTACGGAGCGAGGTCGCTGAAGTGCTGCCACTTTCCCTCGGCGTCTTTGGTTGCTGGCGGCACGTCGATGGGCTGGGTGATGCGCGTATCCATCGCCTTTTTCAGACCAGCAAACTGCGTCTGCAGCTCGACGCTGGTCTTGAGCATCGCCTGGTAATGCGCGATATCTTCCTTGTCCCACCAGGTGCAGGGATGGCCCTTGGTCTGGCGCGGTTCGCCAACCACCTCGACCTTGCCGGTCACCGCAGCGCCGCTGGTTGGTGCGATATGGGCGGCATTCACCGCCACGGTATACCCATCGACCGGCCGCGTCATGTCTGGCAGGTTGGTCGTTGAGATCACGCGCAGCCGCGCCCAACCGCCCCAGTTGAGCATGTTGCCGTTCTTCATTTTGACCGTGGGCGGATATTCGTCGGTGACAAGAATGCCGACCTTCTGACCGCGCGCCGTCAGCGGAACACGGATCGGCTTGCCTGGAGTGTTTGGCAACTCTGCTTTCAGCGCTGATTTACCATCGATGAAAATCTCAATGCCTTTCGGCTGCACGGTGCCGTTGTAATCGAGCGGAACGACTTCGATCGCAATGATGTCGACCGGAACGAGCAGGGCGATGTCGACGCGGCCGCCGATCAGCGGGCCGCCAAACATCGTGCCGCCGCGGCCCAGACCTGGCACTAGGGCATTATTCGGCGGCCAGTCCTTATTGAACTTTTGTCCGCTGCCCTTGGCGGTCGCGCCCAGTTTCAGCAGTGCGACGTTGTGTTCACCGGGCGCCGGCGGCGCCTCGCCGGCAATGACACTCACCAATGTGAGCATCAAGGTAGCGGGAATGATCAGCAAGGCGGGGAAGTGGCGCACTGGGAAGCTCCGAAAGCGGGATTCTGCGGGCGTACAAAAACGGCACGCAGCGATGACCGAAGCTGCGCGGCGTAGCAGATTGGGAACGGTGGCAAAGCCGCGCTGAACGCAAGCCCCCTCCCCGCCGCTAAAGCCAAGACCAAATCCCTGGTGACCGCGCGCACTCAATAACTAAACGCAGCGTGTGCCGACAAGGATTTAAGGCTGCGTTCGGATCAGATAGACCGGGCATGGCCCGATGTCGAGCGGCAGCGTCCAGGTTCCACCAGCGGCAGGAACGGCGGCAACGTGCCGCGATACGCCCAGCATGTCGATAACCGTCGCGGCAGACGTGGACCACGGCAGTTCGACGTGCTTCGGCCCTGCGACGTTGAATGCCATCGTGACCGGCATGAGCAACACATTGGTGGGTGTGCCTTGATCAGCGACAAAGTTCCATGCGTACCAACCGTCCTCGCCGTCGTGGATCGCACTGACCAGTTTCGGAAACGGCAACAGCTTGATCATGGTCTGCACCGCATGGGCTGATGGCCGCCACGAGTTGTCGCGCAGGAAGAACCCGGCGTTGAAGTTGTCGGTGTCGGTAGCGAACATGATGTGCACGCGCTCAACGCCAAGTCGCAGTGCCAACGCGTACATGCGACAGACGTAGGCGGCCTGGAGCTGCGGCGTTACCATCACGTCATTGGGCTTGGTCGGGAAAAATCCGCCGTCGGCCTTGGTGATTGGCCAACCAACCTCGGTGTACCAGACCGGAGTGGCTGGCGAGTTCATAATGGCGCGCAATTCCTTCATGACCTTTGCCGCTGAATCGTTGCCCCAGGGTCGAACCAAATCCGCTTCTGGTGGCGCCGGATCGTAATACGGATGGGTCGAGAAAACATCAAGGCTGCGTGACATCGGCTGCGCCATCTTCTGCAAGACATGCTCGACAAAGCGTGTGTCGGCGTGGGACGCGCCACCGGCAGCAAAGCCAACCACGCGTACGGTTGGCCACTTAGCCTTGATCGCACGATACGCGGCAGGCAACAGTTTCGTATACAGCGCTTCACGCTCGCGTTCCACCTCGGCGCGTGGCTCGCGGTCGGGAATCATGTATTGGAAGTTCGGCTCGTTCCAGATTTCCACGGCGGTAATTGGTCGCGTCGAAAGCTTCGGATTGTCCATGAAAAAACTTCCGCCAGGACCATAGCGAACCAGGAATTCCTCAGCCTCGTGTATAAACGCAGCGACAAATTCGTCATCGGAGGTGAACCTGTCGCGCCGATTGCCGCCGAGCGTCTTCATGACCTCGATGTCATCCTCGACCACCATCCGCATGGTCGCGTCGTCCCACGGCCCACCGAAACGCAGTTGTTTCCAGCCAACCTTGCGGATCTCGTCGCGCAGCTTGGCGAACTCCCCTGCCCAGGTGTAGAGACCATAGACCGGACGATCTGGCCGAGTCCGAGCCACAATCTCTGTGATCGGCGGGAATGGCTGCGCGGTGATCGCGATCTTGCCGGGGATGACGTCCGGCTGTTTGATTGGGGCCGCATCCTGCGCGGACAACGCAGTGACGATGAGGCACGAGGCGAGTATGGTGAATTGGTGCATGGGAAACCTTCGCAAGAACGTTGAGGAGGCCGATCGTCTTTGAATTACTTCCAATCATCGGTGCGGAATGGTACCGCCGGCAGTCCAGTGCTATTGGTCAAGTTGCACACTGGGTTCATGCACCACGCATAGCGCACCGCTACTGGCAGCGGTACCTCGGCCGAACGCAGCACGATCTCGTTACCGTCGATCGTTGCGTCGGCAAAGCGCCAGCGTTTGTCGGCGCCAGCAATGGCAAAGCCTTTGACGGAACCGCCATCTTTTGTTTTTAGTCCTCCACCGAGATGGTCATAGCTCACCCGCGCCGTCCCTTCGACGACCTTCATGGAACGGAACCACGGGCCACTCCATTCGAGATCCTTTTCGCCATAGACGGTCGCACGCGCCCACAGTGACAGGCGGAGGCCGACGTCGAGTTTGTTCTTGGGGTGATAATCCTTGGCGCCGATGTCGATGGTGACCGCGAGTCCGCAACCCGGTACATCGTGGGCCGTCGCGGTCTGCACATCACGGATAGCAGCCCAACCGCCGTCGGTGGGTCCCTTGGCGGGATCGCCGAAACTCGACAACTGCACAATGCCGAATGGAAGATCCGGGGTAACAAAGCCAGCGCGCCAGTTGGCAATGAGCGCTGGTAGCTGACGGGCATACATGGGCGCAAGACTCGCATAGCCGTTGCTTTCGCCCTGGTACCAGATCACACCGCGCAGGGCGAAAGGCTGCAGCGGGTGGATCATGCTGTTGTAGAGCACCGTCGGCCGATTCTGTCCGCGATCGCCAAAGCGTTTCACATCGTTTGGTGACGAGCCATCAGGCGCGGGGAAGTCCTTGGTGAACTCGCCCAGCGATTCCAGCGCTTCGCGACTGGTCCATGCTTCGGCTAGGGTTCCCGCCCAGCACGAACGGATCAGGCCGATCGGCACCTTGGTGTGCGTGCGTAGATCGCGGCCGAAATAATATCCTACCGCACTGAATGCGGCGGCAGATTCCGGCGAACACGTCTGCCACGTTCCGCCAGCCGGAACATCCAGCGGCACAGCGCTGGTCTTTTGCGTGACCATGTGCAGTCGCAACTCGCTGTCTTTTGCCGCTGCTGCCGCCTCGGGTCCACCCGTGCTGTCTTTTAACGAAAATCCCATGTTTGATTGGCCTGAGCACAACCACACATCGCCCATCAGGATGTCGCTGCGTGCTTCGCGATGCGATCCAACCACCACTAATTCCATCGGGCCGCCGGCTGCCTGTGCTGGCAATTGCACTTGCCAGCGTCCGTCCGCGCCAGCGACAGCATCGGCTTTCACTTGGCCCAACGTGACGACGACCATCATCCCCGGCGCATCCCAGCCCCACACTGGCAATGGGCGATCGCGCTGCAGCACCGCGTGGTCGCTGAAGAGCGGATGAAGCAATGGTCGTGCGCTTGCCGCTTCGCCTCCGACCAGCGAGCCAACGCACATGATCAACGCGCAACACACGAGACGGGGCATGGCGTATCCCTTCAGCAGGTGATCGGTCGGGAGCTTCACCGCGGTCCGGTCTTGGCAATACGGCGAACCTCGTTCTCGTTGGCCAAAACAGACATGCTGCACCACGCCTTATTTGATGATCAACTCACCACACGAACGCGGATCGTGGTCAAAAGCAAACGCCGGTACGTTCGGCATCAACAGGACACACTTGCGTGCCCATCCGGCTTTCATCAGGCTCTTGGTATTGTCGTCCTCACTGATCTGGAGGAGCCAGCCGATCTGCGAACCCTGCTTGAGCGATAGCGTCGCCATGTCGAGTGATGCTTCAACCACGTAGCCCTCCTTGGTCCGCCGTGACGTCCAGGCAAAACCGCCTGCGCCGCTGCCAGAGAGTTCCTTCTCTTTGAGCGGCAGGCCCATGCTCAACGTCTTTTCTGATTTCAGATCCTGCGGCAGCCACTGCCGGTAATTGGTCGGCGAGAGCATCAGACTGATGCCGTCCTTGGCGCACAAGACGTCGTCGGCAACAGCGATGCCGACGTACAGCTTGCTGCCGTCGTGACCCACACGCACGCGAGCAGATAAATCTTTCGCGCCTTCCCATTGCGAAGTGAAAAACAAGTGCGTGCCGATGTTGGCGTCGGTGCTGCGAACGTCCGCCGCGTCGGTCGGCCAGGCGTCCAGGTCACCGCGCATGGTCGGCGCCACGGACAGACGCGGCACCGACTGTTGCGGTGGTGCCAGGATGCGCCGACGCAATTCCAATTCGACGGTGAGGCCATGGCCGAGCGCGACATCGGCCGCAAGCCAACGTCCCGCCATTGCGAGTTGCTTGGCGTTGGCGAGATGAGCAGCAAACGCTGCCGGTGCCGCTTTCGCATCCAGCGCCTTGACCTCGTTGTACAACGACTCGAAAGCAGCAAGGCGCTGATTGATCCAGCGTGCATAGTCGGCGCCGACGTCGCCGGACGCCGTCACCTTGCCCTCCGAACCAACGACCAGCGTTTCCAGTCCACACGGTGTCAGCGTCAGCGTTTTCTTTTCGCCCGCGATATCAATTGCGATTATTGCTGGAAATGGCGATGGATTCAGCGCGCTGGCATACGTCTTGCCGCCATACACGCCCGAACGAATGCACACGGGAGACGAACCGGACACCACCACGTCGGTCAGCTCATTCGGTGGCAGCGACCGATACGCACGAGCAAACCGCCGCAGCGCCGCCTCCTGCCCACCGCCTTTGCAATTCCACGCCCCACTCATCAGCACGTTGCGGTCGCGGTGCAGCATCGCACGGTTCCACCCTGACAGTGCCAGCGGCGGCGCTGGACAAAAATCCGGTGCAACCCACAGCTTCTGATACCACCAATTCGTCGGCGTGAGTCCGATGTAACCCTCAAAGAATGTATTCCAGACCAACGCCGCGCGCGTATCGAGCAGCCGCGCCTTCGCGGGCGAAGCCTCAAGATCTTCGTAGAACATGGCGCGCGGGTTGTGGTAATAGGTATCAAAGATGGCGTGGTCGTCGTTCTGATACGACGCGACCGTGGTCAGACCCGGCACCGCCTTCAACTGCGCCGGATCACGTGACCAACTCTTCCACATCGTCTCAACTTCGCCGCCCAGAAAATCCGACCACGGCTTTCTGGCGGATTCCCAACGTCCAACTACCTCACCAGCATCGTGGAAATACTGGTCGTGAATATGTCGCCCACCCAAAAAGTTATAGGCCTTGAGCCGTGGCGCTTTGTCTTTCAGGTAGGCCGTGAACTTGTCGATGCCGCCAAAACAGTCGCGAACATAGTCGAGTCCAGCCTCGCCATATTGCGGTGACAGGTCTTGGGTGTCGAATGCAATGCCCTGCAGTGCTGGAGCCGCGCCGTAACGTTCAAAGAATTGATCCATGCCCTTACGAAAACCAGCGGCGTAGGCCTCGCGGTTGTCAGCACCCAACTGTTTTCCGTCGATCGTGAATCCCTTGCCCGTGTTGAACACCGGCAGGAAGCGCAGTCCCTTGGCCTCGCAAACCTTCAGAATTCGATCGAGTTCGATCTGCTCGATCTGTTTGCCACTGCCGCCATCCCACGCCGGGATCTGGCAGCGGAATCCCCACGTGTTGTTCGCCACCACCGGCCAGCAGAGCAGATTATCACCGCGGTAGAGATGATAGTCGGCGATGTGCTCAAGCGCCGTGTCGCGATTGGTCAGTCCAAAGATACCGCGCGTTGGCACCAACGACCAATTGTAGATCGTCCCAAACAGCCGCGGGTCGCTTGGTGCCGGTTCTACGACGTCGAGCTTCGGCAAACCGCCATCGACGGCGTACACCCACAGTCGGCTCGCGGCGGCGGGCGCACCCGAGCGCGCCCAGTTCATCACCATCGCAACCGGCCAGGCGTCGTTTGGCCAGAAGAACAACGTGTGGTATTGCATGACACCACTCAGCGGCCCAGGACTGCCGCAGTACACGCCAGTCTCCAATGACCAATCGTGATTCATGCCACCGCCGAGTCCCGATTCGTGGGTGAAAAAACAGATTTCGCGTTTGGCGTCATCGGGATATTCAAACACGAGCACGTGCGGAGCATCCTTGCCTGCGGACTTCCAGCGCACGGCGAACTGCGCATGACGATGCGCGGCGGTTTCACGATACGAACCAGCCGCTCCCTTCACTATGTGCGACGTGCTGCGGTCGAGGTGGTCGTGCGGATCCTTGGGGTCGGTGAAATCCACATAGTCGACTAACCGCAACGTGAGGTCGAGGCCCAGGTCCACCGGTGGCTTCGGCGCCTTGGCAACAAACTGCGCCACCTGATCGGCCGTGCAGGTTACTGGAGCTTCGCCTGCTTGGGCGATAAGAACGGCAATACAGCCACAGAAAACGGCGCGGAACAGAACATACATAGTGAATTCTCCGTGATCATGGCCCATCCCGAGCTTTATCACGCCACCTCGTTAGCAACCCGGCGACTGACCCTGCATCCGACCAAAATCCGACATCGCCGCCTTGACAGTGCTGCTTTTCAGCCTCACGGTTCCGGCGTGACGACTCCGCTGTTCGATCCCCTCGCCCAACGCCTGTGGAAACTCGCGGAAACGGCTCCGACAGCACTGCGCGAAGTGTACGTGGTGAGGACCAAAGACGCGCCGCGCTTTGACTCTGCCGGCCGTGGTCCTAGCCGAGTCCATCGCCACGCAGTTCCAACAACCGTCGTCTGTCTCGCCGGAGTCGTGCGCGTACTCACCGCCCGTGGTCCCCATGATCTGCGACCGGGCGCCATGGCGGTCTTCGCCCCGGCGGCATGGCATGCCCAGGCTCCGCTCCGCTCAGACGCAGCGATGTACACCCAGGGCCTGATCTTTGGTAAAAGCGACATCATCTATTACACCGCCGACCGAGCCATCTACACGTTGATTCCCGCGCAGCCATCTGAGCGCATGCTGCATGCCATCATTGCCGCCGATGATCCTGAACGACAACTCAAGCTCGGATCCGATCTCCTGAAACTAGTTGCCACCACTGCGGCCAATGAAGTACATGTCCCACAGGCAATCTGGAAAATGGGCCAGCGGCTGTGGCACAACCTCGACCAGTCGCCTCGGGCTGAACAGATTCTTGCCGCTGCCGGACTCAGTCAGCGTCAAGCGCTGCGCATCTTTCGCGCCTGGTTTGGCACTGGACCCAAACGGGTCCTGCGCGAACAACAATTGCTGCTGGCCGCAGCGTTGTTGCGTGATGGCGTTTCAGTGGACACGGTTATCGCCGAAACCGGATTCCCCGATCGCCGTTCGTTCAACCGCGCCTGGCGACTGGCGCATGGGACGCCGCCGAAACGGTGATGGCCTGCTGGCGCTTAACCAATTCGAGAAGGGTTATCCACAGACTGCGCAGATTACGAAGATTTCGAAACTCGAACTCGCAATCTGTGGACAACATGCGCGATGCGCTACGGCTTCACTTCGTAGAGATGAACGTCCCAGTCACTGAATGTGTCCGTATAGCTGCCGCCGGTCATCGCGATGGTGCGGTTTTCGCCGAGCACGATTACCGTTGCGGTCGTTGTGTTTGGCACCGTGATGGTCGCCGTGGTGGTGCCTGGCCGCATCGCGACGGCGAAGACATACACCGCTGTGCCGTTGCTCTTGGTCATCGCGGCAACGGGAAGCTCGGCGTTGGACGACGCCACCGTCGCCGGAGTCGCTGATGACGGACTATTCAGCAGCGGCGCCAATTCACGGATCTGCTGATTGATGCGCGTCACTTCGGCCAGCATGTCTGGATCATCGAGCAGAGCCTTGATGTTGCTCGGATTGAATTGATGGACGAAGTACACGACGCCCATGGCGCCGTGGATCAGGCTCATCCACACTTCGGCCCGCGTGTCGCGCGGTCTGGGTTTGCGTTGCGGGCTCGCGACGGCGGTGCACTCGATTCTCGCCCAGGCGAGCGTGCGGTCGTTCGACCACCGACGGAGGTTACTCACCCCCTTCGCCACCAACGCGAGGCCGGCATCGTGCCTGCCGTCTGCGACCGGAAATATTTCGAACTCGGCGATGTCACAGGCCGCAAGATATCCGGGGTAGTCCTCGGTCTTGCCGGCACGCACGCCACGACCGCTGTAATTCTCTAGGGCAACCTCGCGGTTCAGGCACATGAGCACCGGGCGCTGTGGATCTTGCGCACATATCGCGGCGTAGTCGCGCTGGGTCCACGCCGGTGGAACCGGTGGACCACCGCTTCTGGGTCGCGGATTCCCAGGACCGAGCTGTTTAAATTCTTCGACGTCTGGCCAAGCCGCCTTGATACGCTCCACATCACCGCGCCAGTAGCGCGTGAAGCTGTGCGGCAAGTCTGGATCATCGTGATGCATCCAGCCGACGATCAGCGGGTCATTGCGATGGGCCATGCCAACGTCGTTGAGTTCGCAGATGACCTGCATGTTGTGCTGCCGCAGCGTCGCCAACTGATCTTCGTCCGGCCCATACCACAACGCGAGATAGAGATTGATTCCAGCAGCGCGGTACCTTGGAGCCAACCTCGGGTCCTGCATCCACACTGCGATGGGGAAATGTTCTTTGGCGTAACTCGGTCCCAACGCCCAGCGCTGGTATGGATTGCCCGAAGCGCCGGCATTCACAGGCGCGGCGGTGGTGGCGTCTTCCGCGGCCGACAGCGTGGCTGCGATCACGCACATGTTGATCAGGACGCCAAGCTTCGCTATCCAGAGCATGCGCGAACGTCAGTGTCCACGCGGCGAACGCACGCTATTTCTGGACCGCCTGCAACCACAGGCAGTCAAGCAGCACCTTGGGCGCAGCGCCGTCGGTCAGAGCGATCCAAAACGAGCCCATATCTGGACCGGCGGTGATCTCTCCGACTTCGATGGCGTGAAATGCACCGTCCACCAGTTTCGTCGCTGCAACTTTAAACTGGAAGGATTTGGCCTTCCCATACACGCCGCACGCAAACGCGTCGCCGGACCATGTTGTTGCGGAGGCTTTGACGCGCACGAACAGTTTATAGGTCTTCCCGGATTCGACGTCGTCACGCAGACTGAAACAGTGACTGACGGTCCAGCCGATGGTCGGCACCTCCGACACCCAGCCATCCGACGCGCCGTCCTGACGCACCCACCAACGGCCACGACTGTCCATCTGGCAGGCTTGGATAAGCCGGTAGGTCGTCGGATCAACTCCAACGAGTTCTGGCGGCAGTGGAATCGCCCGCGACGCCCGCTCGGCGTAATCGAGCGCCCAGTCGACGAACGGCTTGACAATCTCGCCTTCGGCGATGCTGCCAACGCGACTCTCAGCGGTCGCCTGGACAAAGTCCTTTGCGACGCCGCCGATATGCAGCGTCGCGTTCTTCGCCTGCGTCGCTTTCCACGTTGCGCTCTGCGGTCCACGCTTCAGCAACATGTACCAGATCGACATATGCACCTGACGGACACGCTTGAGCAAGGCCGGGTCGTTGGCGACAGTGCGTTCGGCTTCAACGAGGGCCGCTTCGGCGGCGGCGATGTTGTCGGGCGCCAACCAGGCGGAGTTCAACAGCGCATAACAGGTCGACGCGATGCTCGGATCGGCGCGGCCGGTGGTGTGCATGATGTCGATATAGCGCTGAATGTGCGGCGCGGCCGGCCCGTAGTACCCGTTCAAGAATTCCGTGATCAGCGCCTTGCCGTCAGCGTGCTGCGGATCCCACATCGCTTTGGCCAGCACCCACATCCGGAGTTGTGCAAACTCTGCGCCCTGGGTGGTGTGGCTGCCTTGATTCAGCAGGCCCTGCACACGATGATCGGCTAGGAACTTCACGTTCGCCACCAGCGCATCAAGATTCGGATGCGGCATCAGATAGTGATTGAAGTTCGTTGTGTAGTCCCAGATGTAGAGCTTGGGCGCGATTTTGCTCCAGTTGATGATGTCGTCCGCGAACGCCTTGTTGGCCGGCGTGCTGCCCTCGGCGAGCGGACGCGCGAAGTCGCACTCGATCGTGCACAGCGTGACGCCGACATTGCTGCGTGGCCTGATGTGCTTCGGTGGCTTGCGTGACCAGGTGTACGCGGGTGCCATCACCCATTTGCCAGGGAATTCCCTTTCAACAACCTCGCCGATTTTGTTAGCAAACGCGATCACTGGGCCGGAGTGACTTTCCTCGGCCGCAGCCAGCGCCGCGCAGTCGGCGCACTGGCAGTAATCGTTGTTGTCGAGCTGGCCGACGACCACAAACGCGTTGTCAGGATGGTCCTTCAACTGCTTGAGTACATTCGCCTTCATAATCTCGAAGACCTGCGGATTGCTTAGACACGGCTGCGTCTCCTGGCGTTTACCACGTACCAAGGCCCACAGTTCTGGATGCTTAGCGAAGCTTCCGTCAAGGGTGCCGACTGGCTGCATGAGCACGTCATATGAATGCACGAGGTTGCCCTCGAACATCACCTTGCCACCCAGGCTGATCGGATTGGTGGCGAAGTTGAATCCATTGACCCGGTTGTGGACGTAGAATGTTCCGAAGTGGTCCTCTTCGCTGATGTAGGAGTTACCGTAGAGCATGTCTCGATATTCCAGCGCTGGGATCTGCCGCTCGTCAAGTGTGGGAATGGACAGCGTGGCTGCCTTCGGAATCTGCGTCGCGCCAACTGCCCACCAGCGTACGCCGAGTTTTTCCAACAGTGCGAAGACCGCATACAGCGTCCCGCGCGTTTCCCCGCCGGCTATCAGCAGCGCATTGCCAGTACTCTTCAGGATAAATCCGTCTGTTCCCAGGCTGGCGAGATCGGTTTCCGGATATAGGCGCTTCACCGTTTTGCTGCCGACGACCAGCGTCATCCCCGCGATCTGTACGCCGCCTTGGCCATACTGCGCCGGATCGATGTGGGGAACTTCAGCGCCCGATATCGCCTTGAGGTATTTCTGCAATTCAGCGACGGCGGTTTTCTCAGACGGTGAGATACCGCCATCAGCGAGGATGGTGCACGTGGCCTTGCCGTTATTGACCAGCGTGACATCACTCGCGGGGGCAACGACTCCTATCATCACGCAGATCATGATGAACAACGCGTTGGTGTGCTGAATAGTCATGACTGATGCCTAGTAGAGATAGTGGGCGGCGCGGCGCGCGGACACTGTGGTTACCTTCGCTGAATTCCATCCCTGATTTTTGTGCTAGCCGCATAGGCGTCCCACATGCTCTTCGCAAATGCTGGTAGTCGCGCGCTGCCATGCACGCCGTTGGTGTCCTTCATCCAGCGATCCGTGTAGTCGAACAACGCTTTGTGCTTCCAGGCGTCCTCAAGTCCCATGAGTCGCGCTGCCAGCACGAAGCCCGGATAGACCGACGCGTTGATCGGGCGATAGGTTGCGTCCCAACTGCGGTTGTCGGCCCCCGGATCCGACGCGTGCCAGATGCCCCACTCTGGCAGGCCGATGTCGGCGGCAGTGTACGGAACCAGCTTCGCACGCTTGTCGGGATGCCACTTCGGACCGTTCGTGACATCGACCTCCGCCTGACTGACGTAGAAGGTCTGGTCATCTTCCTGGAAACGCGTCTTCCAGTTGCCGACATCCTGCATGTGCGAGTCGTTCAGCATGGCCCCGGCAAACAGAATCGGCCACTTACGACCCAGCAAATGTCCGCCGTTGGCGGGCCAGTTGCCGCCGTGATCGGCAATGCCAGCAAGGTCGATGCCATACTGAACGAATTCGATGAGCAGTTTGTCCTTGCTCGGCTGTCCAGGCAGTTTCGTAAAATCGAGATGCAACATCAATGCGGCCTGGATCATCACGTGTCCCATGTGCTGCCCATAATTGGGCATGTTTTCTGACGGATGCACCATCGCGCCAAGGTATTGATGCACGTGGTCGATCCACGGGCGTTCCATCTGTTTTTCCAAAGTCGCCACAGCGGGCGTGTCCGCTACCGGAGTCAGATTCTTGAGTTTGCTGCGATCGAGCTGCGCGACGTTGAACTTCACCGCTTTGTCATCGCCCACATACGGTGGTCGAAAGCTGCCTGCGGGCGGCGCTGCTGACAGCACGGTGAGGACGGCGCCAGCACGCGTCACTGGACGCGGTGCCTTGGTGCCACCGTTGAATCCGGGAATACCCGGCTCCGCATCCGTGGCCGAGCGATACAGCCAACTCACCATCGAGACGAGGCTGGAGTTCGGCTGCAGGTTTAGCGGACGTTCAGCCGCGATCGGCTGGCCCTCGACCAGCGCCGCATTCAGGTTGGCCTGGTACGAGCCCACGCGACTGTCATAGCCCTGCTTGTCATTCGTGCCGGGATTCACCATCGATCCATCTTCACCCGGCTTAGGGGTGAAGCCTGGAGCATGCAGATCTGTCGTGATACCAACGATGCGCACCGGACCGATCACCCAGTGATCGCCATTCGCAAACGTGCCGCTGCCGACTGGCTCGGCGAATGTCCAGGTGATGCCATGTTGGGTCAGCCTGACAACCCGGCCGTGGGGTGCTTCCACAACCGCCACCGGTGCCGTCTTCGGCGTATCGGGCGTTGCCACTGCCTTGACCGGAGTCGGAGCAGCAACAACTGGGGCTGGTTCCACTGGTGGTGTGGGCGCGACCTCGCTCTTACTTGAGCACGCGGCGCAGACGAGCGTGATGAACACAGCGTAGGTAATCAGAGCATTGGCGTGGAGTGACATGAAACGAAGCCTTTCAGCGCATGCATTGCTGTGGCGGAGTATCAGCGCAGCATTTGTCGCATGCTGATTGGAACGACGATACTTCTGAACGTTTCTGAATTCTCAATCTGTTTTCTATGGCCATTGCTTGGCGCATCGGACGGTCGCGCGGTCAGCCAATCGCGAATTCGACATCGGCGAACGAGCGCAGACGAATGCCGTGGCGATCAACCTGGGCGCGGATATCTGGGTCGATGAGTACCGCCAGGTCAGCGACACGATACGGCTCGCCCCAAGCGCGCCCTGGCGTGAGCGACGACAATTCCGCTCCTGCTTGCCCACAGTGTCCAACCAAGAGATGCACGCCCGGCGTCAAGTTCGCGAGTTGGTCGAGCAACCACGCTTTTTTCACTGACGCATCACGATCACTGAGCATCAGGATGGACGTGAGCGGAAACGCGCCGGTATTCTCGGACCATATCGAGCGCTTTTCGTAACGCCTGGTCATCTCGTCATAGGCCGCGACGGAGATCGAACCCATGTGGTGATCCTGGTGCGTATGTACCAGGCCGGTCGCCAGCAGACGGTCGGTCTGCGCGGCCAGTTCAGCAACCACCTCGTCATGACGCGCCGCTGCGCGTACGGCTTTAATCGTTGAATGGAAATATCCCTCGGCGGTCATCAGCGACGGCGCGCGCGTCAGCGGACCCCAGCGCATGTTGTCCCACTCGCAAGTCAGCGTGTAATGGATGCCGACCGGAATGCAGTGGCGCTTCGCTAATTCGGCTGCTTCGCAAAACCACGGACAAGGAACCATCAGCGTACTCTGCGTCAGGATGCCTTCGTTGAATGCCTGCACGATGCCCGCATTAATGGAGTGGCACATGCCGAAGTCATCGCTGACGACGATCAACTGTGTTGTTCCGGGCGCTGTGGTCATCTTCGGCTTTCGGATGGTGGCTCAGGCGCGGTTGAGCAAAAACGGATCCCGCTCGCGCGTGAGGTGCTGCAACAGCTTGTCGCGTAGTTCTGTCTTGGTGCCAGCCGACGCCGCAGCGCCAGCGAGGTTGCGCGTTTCCCACGGATCCTTGGCGAGATGGTACATCTCCTCCTCACCGCCGCTGGCCAGGATGTATTTCCACTCGCGGGTGCGGATCGCGCGTAGTGCGGGCGTTGCCTTACCGTTGGTTGTGCTTTCGAAGAAGAGTCCGTCCGGATCCGCCAGCGGCTGGCCACGAACCGCTGGCAACAGACTGCGTCCGGGCAACGCCGGATCGGCTGCCACTCCAGCGAGATCAAGAATCGTCGGCGCAATGTCGATGTGGCTGGCCAGCGCGTCGCTGACGAAGGCCGCAGAGCCCTTCAGACGCGCGTCCTCCTGGGTGTTATTCCTGCCCAGCCGACGTGTTTCCGGTGGCGCGACAACCAGCGGAATGCGCATCGAGGCATCGTACAACGACAGGCCCTTGAATGGACGTCCGTGCTCGCCGCCGAAGTCGCCGTGGTCGGTCGAGAAAATCACCCAGGTATTTGAGGCAAATCCGGAGCACGTGAGTTCAGCCAGTAATTCACCAATGAATGCATCAACCCGCTCAACGCGCTCCTTGTAGAAGCGGCGGTAGTAGGTCCAGCGTCCGGATGACCAATTCGGCCGTGGCGGAATGTAGCCGCGCATGATCGGACGATCGGCGTCGCTGGCGTCGATGTTGCCGAATGGTGATGGGGCCGGTGCATCCTCGTGCTCTGGATCAAGAAAATAAATGTCGTGCGGATCGAGGAACGACACCACCTGATAGAATGGCCGACTGTGAATGATCCAATCGCGGTTGCGCCAGAAGCGACTCGTCTCGGTCAGCGTTGATGGATCGTGCGAGTTCTCGTACGCGACCTCGAAGCCGTAGTTTTTCAGATCACCCTTCAGATGTGACTTACCGTGGTACACCGTCTGATAGCCAACTGCCTGCATGCGGCGCGCCGTCGTCGGCAAGCTTTCACTCAGCGGGGGCGAGGAATTGCACGGCACGCCACAACGGCTGGGATACAAGCCGACTTGGAGCGATGCTCGTGCCGGGGCGCAGATCGGATTGTTGCAGAAAGCATTGCTGAATGTCACGCCGCGCCGGACCAACGAGTCCATCGCCGGTGTGCGCACGCCAAAGTTATTCACATGCGCTGAGATGGTGTCGTAACGTTGCTGATCAGTCAGAACGACGAGGATGTTCGGTCGATTGTCGGCGGGCATCGGATCTCCGGGTCAACGTGAGGCTGGCCAACGTTGTTCACGCGCCGTGCGACTCAACCTAAACCCAGCATTTGGAAAAATCCAAGGCAACCGCAGAGGCGCAGAGGCCGCTGAGATCACAGAGGAGCGCGACATGGGGTTGTCACCCCGCAGGCGATCGCTGCCGTGGACAAGCGACTCTCGCAACTTCAATCCTCTGCGGCCTCTGCGCCTCTGCGGTTGCCTTGGATTGCGCTTTCAAGGCTCAAACGAACAGCTACGGCTTGATTTCGTACAGGTGGACGTCCCAGTCGTTGAACGCGTCTTCGAACTTGCCACCAGTCAGCGCGATCGTGCGATTTTCGCCCAGCACCGTCACCGTCGCCGTCGTGGTGCCCGGCACGGTGATCGTCGCCTTGGTGTCGCCTGGGCGCATCGCCACCGCAAAGACATGCGTGGTTGTGCCATTCACCTTGGTCATTGCTGCCACAGGTACCTCGGCGTTCGCTGACACCACGGTTGCCGGAGTCGCTGATGATGGGCTGTTCAGCACCGGAGCCAACTCGTGGATCTGTTTATTCGTGCGCGTTACCTCGGCCAGCATCTCCGCATCTTGGAGAAGTGCGTGTTCGTTGAACGGCTTGAACTGGTGAACGAAGTACACCAGGCCCATGCTGCCATGAATCAAGCTCATCCACACTTCGGCGCGGGTGTCGCGTGGACGCGGCTTGCGACTGAGATCGGAAATCGCGGTACACTCGATGCAGTTCCACACGATCTTGCGGTCGTTTGACCACGTGCGTAAATTGGAAACCCCCTTGGGAACCAGCCAGAGGTTGCCCTTAACCTCCTTCTTGTCGTCGCAGGCAGGATAAATGTCGAAGCTACCGATGTCGCAGCCCTTGAGATATTCCGGAATGTCTTCGGTTTTTCCGGTGCGGTCGCCGCGCCCAGGCCATTGCTCGTAGGCGACATCGACACTCATGTTGAGGAACACCGGCCGCCGCGGATCCTTGGCCTTGATCGCTTGGTAGTCGCGGACGATCCACGCTGGCGGAATGCCGATCCCCCAACCTTTGTAGGGCTTGTCCGGACCGAGGTCGTCGTACAGCCCAGGCCAGGCGGCCTGGAGTTTTTTCACGTCGCTATTCCAGAACTTTTTGAAATCACGAGCCATGTCTGGCTCGTCGTCGTGCGCCCACGCCACAATCAGCGGATCGTCGATGTGCGCGAGACCAACCTCGTTCTGTTCGCAAATCACCGGCATGTTGTGTTTCTTCAGCGTCGCCAACTGCGCTTCGGTCGGCCCTTGATACAATCCAATGTACAGATTGATGCCCGCCGCCTGGAAGCGCGGAGCATTGCTCGGGCTCTGCAACCACACCGCGATCGGGAAAAAGTCCTTGGCGCGATTGGGGCCTAGCTCCCAGCGTTGATACGGATTGCCGACTGCGCCGGCATTAACTGATTCCGGTTGAGCGGAACCCTCTGCGGCATTGAGCGGTTGTTGCTGGCAACCAACAGCGAAGAGGATTGTTAGCAGTGTGCGGCTCAGCATGGGAAGTCCTCTTTTCCGGGGGGCTGGCCCCGATCATTTGCTCACATCGCTATCGGCAATGCCTGGTTTGCCGAACCCCAAGCACGGAACTCGCCACCGGCGTGTCGGATTCTGCACGACGGGCCCCTGCTTCAACCGGTCTTCGGCACGCCGATGCGATACACCGCACGGCGACCACTGACGTCCGAAGTAAACAGCACATGTTGGCCAGTGTGATCGAAGATCGGATGCGGATGCGCGTCCTGGCTTTTCCACGACGAGCCATGGCGGCAGAGCGGGGTCCACGCAATCGTTTTGGCCTGCCAATCAACCCGCTGCAAACTGATCCACACGCCGCAGGTCGAGCTAACCGCGTCACCGATCGGATCGTCGGCCTGCTGATAGTAGCCGTCAGACACCAACAGGTTGCCGGTCGGATCAGCGGTAAAGTGGCCGTAGCGCTTCCAGCCGGTTGGCAACGCAACTTCGCTGAGTGCGCCGGAATCACGCTGCCAACGTCCGACGAAGCTTGCGCCGTGATTGAATCCACCGTGATAGAACGCACAGCGGCCGCCGTCGGCCCACATTTCGTGGCAGGCCCAATCGTCGCGCGAGCGACCTGGCCCTTCGCTACGCAGTCGGTGGTGCTGCTTGCCGTCCCACAACCACATCCGGCGAATACCGCGCTCCGTCGCGGTCCACTCGTGATTGTAGAGAATGCGGGAATTGTCATCCGGCGCGAATTGCACGTGCGTCACCCAACCGCGTGGCACAACGGCGCACGCGACCTCGACTCCGCTCTGGGTGTCGAAAACTCGCAGGTAGGAATTCAGGCCTTCGGCAACCACCCGCGCATCAATATTGTGATCAGGTTTGTTGTTGGTGATCGGACCGTCCAACGCACGCGCATCCGTGGTCGGCACGCACACATAGCGTCCATCGCCACTGACGTGCGTGAACGCGGTCACTTGGCCATCGGGAATTTGCGCCAGCACACGAATGGCACCGTCGAGGTCGACCGCGCGCAGCTCGCGGCCTTGGATGTAGTAGGCAATGCCGCGTGGCGCATCGAGGCTGATACTGGCGCGCGCAAAGCCGACGCCCGGACGACCGTCGAAATACACGTAGGACTTTAACCAGCCTTCGCGGTTGTCGGTCAACACGCGCTCGCGACCACTCGACAGATCGCGCGCCACCAAATTGGGATCGCCACTGCGATCGCTGATCATCACTAGCGTTCGCCCGTCGCTGGTCAGACTCGTCGAGGTGAAGTACAGCAGTTGATTATTACCCGGACTATCGGCGGTAAGGCAGGTGGTTTCCATGCCGTGAGACTAGGTGATGCGTCTGGGCTACAAATCAAAAGCGGCGACCGTGTTAGTTTGTGATTCAATGAACTCATGGTAGCTACTCGCATGGGAACCACACTGCCGACTGCCAGTCTGAGCCGCCCCAATGTGTTGCTGATCATCGGTGAAGACATCGGTATGCACCTCAGTTGTTATGGCGATCCCGATGCACGAACACCGACGCTTGATCGCCTGGCTCGTGATGGGATGCGCGCGACGCGGGCCTTCACTCACGCTCCTGTGTGTGCGCCATCGCGCTCGGGATTCATCACCGGCTGTTATCCCTACAGCATTGGCAGCCATCACATGCGCTCGACGCTGATCAATCCGCCGCCGATGTTCACCCGTGTGTTGAAAGATGCTGGCTGGCATGTCAGCTGGCCATCAAAGACGGACTTCAATTTTGCGATGCCTGATCGCGACATCACCGACATGCGCGATTGGACCCAGGAGGGATTCCCAGCCCAAGGGCCGTGGTTCTGCTACACCAATATTTTCTCCACCCATGAATCCTCCATGTGGCCACACAACGAGGGGGCAGCGAAGGCTCGCGCCGAGTTGGCTGCGCATGAGCGCATCGACCCCACCGCTATACGCGTACCGCCCTTTCTTCCCGACACGCCGGCGACCCGGGCTGATCTCACCCGTCACCACGAAAACGCCATTCTCCTTGATAAGCAGGTTGCTGGCATTCTCGCTCAACTCGATGCCTCGGGTCAGGCTGATAACACTATTGTTATCTTCATGGTCGATCACGGCGCTGGCATTCCGCGCGGTAAACGCTGGTGTTATGATCTTGGCCTGCGTCTTCCGTTGATCGTTCGTTGGCCCAAGGGCATCAAGCCAAATACCGAGCACGCTGGACTGGTTGGTTGGGTTGATGTTGGTCCACAGATTCTGTCGTGGTGTGGCCTCGCACGTCCACAGCACATGCAGGGTCGGGTGTTTTGTGGCCCTGAGGCGACGACACCTGAGCGGAGTTTCTGTTTCGGTGGTCGGGACCGCATGGATGAACAATTCGATCGCATCCGTTTTGCGCGTTCGCAGCGCTACCACTACATCCGCAACTTTCATCCCGAGTTACCCTGGGCGCAGCGCAATCACTACATGGAAAACATGCCGACGATGAATGATTGGCGCCGACTCCATGCCGAAGGCGCGTTGAATCCGGTGCAGGCGGCTTGGTTTGCCCGTCGCAAGCCGGTTGAAGAATTCTACGACTGCGACAGTGATCCGTGGCAAGTGCGCAACTTAGCAGACGATCCAGCGCACGCGGCGATTCTTGCCGAGCACCGCTCGGCACTGGAAATGCATCTTGCTGAAGTCGGTGATCTTGGTGCCGTCAGCGAGTGGGAGCTCATTCACCGGGGCCTCGTTGTTGATCGCATCAGCGAAGAGTATCACAACCGCGTCGAACCCTTGCCCGCGCCATACGATAATCTCGGCGGACCGTGGGGCGTTGATGGCAGGCTGAGGGTTGCTGGGCGCGGACCATCGACGAACGCATAGATCCGCGGTGGCGTTCGGGCGTGATCGTCAGTGTGTCCGCAGATGCGCCGGCTTATTTCTTGCCTTCTTCGCGTTTGCCAGGTTTCGCTTGCAGGCCTTCAGGGTAATCCTTGCCGTCACAACTCGCTGCCACTGAAGTCTGCCACGTTTCTAGTTGCTGGCGCAGGCGAGCCGCGATCGCGCCCTGCGTCGCAGCGACATTGGTCTTCTCCTGCGGATCAGCGGCCAGATCATACAAGGCCCAGGTATCGCCCGAGCGAAACAGTTTCCAGGTATTGTCGAGAATTGCCGCATCACCTGTGTTTGGCGACGGCGTGGTCTGCTGATTTTTCTGTAGTTCGCGTGCAAACCAGAAGCAGATTGGTTGCGGGCGCGTTGGCATCGCGCCGCGCAGCAACGGAGTCAGATCAATGCCATCTTGCGGCTGCGTTGTTCGGGATGGTTTCACGCCGGTGATCGCCAGCACCGTGAGCCGGATGTCGGTGGTCACCACGGGCACATCGCTGCGGCCAGGCTTCACCGTGCCGGGCCAGCACAGCATGCCCGGCACGCGCAGTCCGCCTTCGTACACATCCCCTTTGGAACCACGCAAGGGGCCACAACCCCCGTGGTCTGCGCTGCCGTTATCGCTGGTGAACCATAAGACGGTGTCCTTGGCAACACCGAGGCGCGACAATTCACTGCGGAGGTGACCAACCGCCCGATCAACGCCGAGCAGTTCGCCGAATTTCGCATTGCCACCACAAGCCAGTTGATCAGCGGGCAACGGCTTGAGCGGCACATGCGGACTGCCGAACCACACTACCGCGAAAAACGGGCGCTTGGCCGCGACTGACGCAGCAATGAAGGTGTTGGCCTGGGCAACGACGGCCTCGGAACCATCGCCGGTCGTTGCGATCGGTCCTTTGGTGGTGCCAAACGTCGTGTCGAGATCAAAGAAGTTGGAGACCGAGAAGTAGGTTTGAAATCCGAGCGCGGCGGGACCGAGCGGATCAGCGACGGCTAGTGGTTTACCCGGTCCATCGCGGCCGTCGAGATGCCACTTACCGAAATGGCCGGTGGCGTAGCCGGCTTCGGCCAAATCCTGCGATAACAGGCGTTCCTGCGCACGAATCGGGACGCCGAATTTCCACACGCCGTAGCGGAAGGGATGCCGACCGGTAAGCACTGATCCGCGCGTCGGCGAGCAGACCGGCGCAGCGGCGTAGGCTCGATTAAACCACAGGCTTTCGCCAGCCATGCGATCAAGCTCCGGTGTCTGCAAGTTTGCACCTTGTGGATTCATGGCGCGATTGATGCCGATGTCGGCGATGCCCTGATCGTCGGTCATCACCAGGACGATGTTGGGTTTCGGCTCGCTGGCAGTCAGAGCGCAGGTAGCGCAGAGCGCGACGGTGAGTGGGCAGAGGTTAAAACGCATGAGGGATTCCTGGCGGCCATCATGTACTGGAACAATGAATCGCCATGTCTTGGCGGTCGCTTTCCCATGTCTGCCGCAACCATACACCCATCAGCATGTCCAGTCCCGATGCAAACAAGTGGCGTCGGGTCCTGGTGGCTGACCAGTTGGTTCCCGGACAATTGCCGATCCGTGTTGTACATGCTGGCATCGCCCGTTGGGCCGCCGGAGCGTCGCTGATCTCACCAACGCGCGCGCACTTTCATCTCGCTCTCGTAACTTCCGGAGACGCTTGGTTCGAGCAAGATGGACGCCGCCATCACGTGCGCACTGGCGAGGTTTTTTTGCAACACGTTGGCTCGCGTCAGTCGCATGGCACGGGCCCATCCGGGCATTTGCACAAGCGTTGGCTGGATCTCGACGGAGCTGGGCTGCCCGTGTGGCTGCAATCCTTGGACCTCGTGAATCGCGATGTCGTGCGCCCCACCAATCTGGTGGAACTGACCCAGCGCATGCGCGAGGTATTCCGCCTGCTTGAGCGACGTCCATCCGGCTATCTGCGCCGCATCGCCCTGGCCGTCTGTGACATCCTGATGCTGCTGGATGACGGCAAGCGTCTGCCGCCCGAGCTTGAACGCCTGCTGTCGTGCATCGGCACGCGACTGCACGAGCCTCTCAGCGCCAGCGATCTCGCCGCTGCCGCTCACTGCTCGCCGCGACAACTACTCCAACTCTGCCGACAACATATTGGACGTAGTCCGTTGCAATTGCTCGCCGAGGAGCGTCTTGCGCGAGCGCGCGATCTCCTGGCCCATACCGAGATGAGCATCAAAGAGATCGCATCCGACCTTGGTTTCGCCGATCAATTCAGTTTCTCTCACCACTTTAGCCGCCACTGCGGCTGCGCTCCGGCAACCTGGCGCGAGCGCCAGCGGACGTAAGCGGTGCCAACACCTGCGCCGAGCAATCGATGCAATGGACATAGACATAGAGCAAACAAGAATGTCCGCGCCGAATTGTCAACTCATACGAAAGGCTCACGTGCAACCATTTCTTATCCATTCCTTCATCGTTGTTGGCCTGTTGGCGGTCGCGCTTCCTGCGCAGGCCGTGGACACCGACATCTCCACCGACGGCTGGAAACTGACGGTGGTCGCAACGCAGCAGGCGGTCACCATCGATCCGCTGACACTTAAGAGTGGTTCCTTCGACGCCAAACTGGAAGTCGGTACGCCCAGTTGGCGCGGACCAACGCTGCTGCCGGGACCGGCGTGGGCGTATAATTCGCTGCGTGCGGACACACTCACAGCGCGACTGACTGATGACCCAAAGCGAGTCCTCGTCGTCGGCAAAGATTTCCTGCTCGATCCGCTGTGGGCCTCAGTCGCAACCACCAAAGACGGCGGCCTGCCTGCTGGAACCGTGGTGCATTTCGAGTTTCAGTACGGCCTATCGCGCATTGACCTGATTGAAAAGTCGCCCAGCGGATCTCTCGTCGTCATCAAGGGCGTTGAGGACAAGAGCCAACCGCTGTTGCCGAACATAACCGCCGGCAACACACCACTATTCAGCGTGTATCTGCCAAACAGCGCAACTGCCCTGAAGCCAGAGATGATCAATCGGATCGATCCGAACTACGACGGCGTGCCACCAGTCATCAACGGTGAACCCCTCAAGCCGATCAAAGAAAAACTCGCGGCTGGCAAACCGGTAACAATCGTGTTCTTCGGTGACAGCATCACCGCGCAGGAAAACAAAGACATGCGTGACCAGAAGGGGTCCTTCGTCGACCGCTTGGCGGCCTACCTGAAGGAAATCCATCCTGACCGCAGCGTTCCGGTGATTCCACGTGGCCAACCGGTGCCAGAACCGAAAGACAAACAGATCGTTGTCGCCAAGGCCGGCGTCGGCGGCGACGATACGGTGAGGGCGCTCAAGCGCATTGATGCCGATGTCCTGGCGCACAGGCCCGATCTCGTGGTGATCATGTTCGGCGTGAACGACGAGAATCGCCGCGGCGACGGCAACAGTGTGCCGGTGCCAGTATACAAAAAGAACATCGAACTGATGGTCACCAAGGTGCGCGCTGCGGGCGGCGAGCCACTCCTTATGACGACGAGCATGAAAAATCGCGGCTGGGTGGGGACGGTGGGCAACCTGTCTGAATACGCTCAGGCCATGCGCGAGGTCGCGGTCGCGCAAAAGGCGTGCCTGGTCGACAACTTCACAGCGTGGGAAGATCTACCCAAGCGCGGCTACAACTACATGGTCTTCCTCGGTAACTGCATCAATCATCCGGTTGATCTCGGCCACGATCTGTTTTTCCGCGGTCTCCGATCGGCTCTCAAGTAGGAACAAGCACATGCTGATTCCCGCTCGCTCGAAACTCCTCTTCATTGGCGACTCGATCACCGACGCCGGACGCACGCGGCCCATCGCTGAAGGTTTGTTTGATCCACTCGGTAAAGGCTACGTCGCTCAGGCTGCATCGTTGCTTGGTGCGACCTACCCCGAATGTCCGCTGCGCGTGGTCAATGTGGGTTGCTCAGGCCACACCGTGCGCGATCTCAAGGCGCGTTGGCAAACCGACGTGATCGACCTCAAGCCCGATTGGCTGTCGATCATGATCGGCACCAACGACGTGTGGCGGCAGTTTGACTCGCCGCTGTTTCCTGAATTGGCGGTGCAGCCCGACGAATACGAACAGACACTCGACGGCCTCGTCAGTACCACCAGGCCCCTCGTGAAGGGCCTCGTCCTGATGACCCCCTTCTATATCGAACCAAATCCCGCCGACGCCATGCGCGCGCGTATGGATCAATACGGCAAGATCGCTTTGACGATCGCAAAAAAGCACGGCGTCATCGGCGTCGATACGCAGGCCGCCTTCAATCGCGTTCTCGCGCACCAACACAGCAGCAACCTGGCTTGGGATCGCGTACATCCGAATGCGGTTGGTCACATGGTGCTAGCACGAGCGTTTCTTGATGCGCTCGGGTTTTCCTGGCAAGAGCGCTCGTCCATACAACCAGTCTAATCGTGTCACCCCGCCAAGTGGTGATCAGCTAGCGTCCGGTCTCGGCCCACGGCTGCACGGCACTCGGCTTGCGTCCAGGAACAAGCCGACCCGCCGCCACGTAACCTTCGGGACTATCGGTGAGCGCAGTGATAAGGTGGTCGCGCAAACGGGCGACCTCGGCGGGATGTTCACGTACGCAATCGTGCAGTTCGTGTGGGTCTGTTTCCAGATCGAAGAGTTGCTCGTGCCCGTCGCCAGACAGCCACACGTATTTCCAGCGCGGATCGCGAACCCACTGCATGCTTTGGCCAAACAGAACGTGTTCACCGTGCAATACGTCACGAGGAGTCGTGGTCTCGCCACGCAGCGTCGGCAGCAGGCTGCGCCCATCAAGATTCGTAGGTGCGGGGATGCCAGCTACATCCAACAACGTCGGCATGACATCTCGCAGCTCGGCCAATCCGTGGCTGACCATGCCTGGCTTGACCCCCGGCACATTATGGATGATCAGCGGCACGCCTGCCGATCCTTCGTAGGCATAGCACTTTCGGAAGAGATTGTGATCACCCAACATTTCACCGTGATCGCTGGTGAAGCACAGCACCGTCGGTCGATCAAGATTGGCGTCAACAATGCCTTCGAATAATCGATTAACCTGGTGATCGATGTGCGTTATCGATCCGTAGTAGCCGGCCCGCGCCCGGCGATGCCGCTCGGCAGGGATCGGACCAACGCTCGGATCAGCGATGCCAGCGCGGCGGAACTGTGAGAAGATTCCAGACCAGTCACCCATCGGTGGCGGTGGCATATCACGATCAAGATACTGCTCGTAAGCCCAAGCGGGCGGATCAAGCGGCGGATGTGGGCGGTGATATGACGCATACAAAAGAAATGGTCGGGTCGGATCGCGACGGCGGAGAAAGTCGATGCTTTGCGAAGTCACCCAATTAGTCGGATGCAGATGCTCAGGCTTGTCCCACGGCCGCGCAACAAAACTGTTACAATTGACACCGTGATCAAAGTAATCGGCCTCATGGTAACCTGGTTGAGCGCGCAGCCATGGAATGTAGTCGTCAATGTGCGCTAGGCTCTGGGTGTTGCGCCGATTGTAGTGAACAAAACCGTCGTGCAGAACAACGTGGTCGAAGCCAGCCCGCCACCGTACCGGATTCACGTGCATCTTGCCCACCGCCTGCGTCTGGTAACCAGCAGCGGTAAAGCATCCGGCCAATGTCTGGGCATAACGCCATGGTACGCGATCGTCGTAACCGGTGCGACCGTGTCGGCGTTGTCCCAAACCGGTCATGAGTGCTGCCCGGGCAGCAATACAACTGGAGGCTGACGAATACGCATGAGTGAAGCGCGCCCCAGTACTGGCGATGCCATCAAGATACGGCGTGTCGACCACGGGATGCCCGGCAATACTCAGGCAATCAGCGCGCCATTGGTCAACACAGATGAGAACGATGTTGGGCTGGGGTGCATTCATGTGGGTTCATATCCTCGGATACGTGCGTCCTACGCATGTGCTGCAGCACAGCCTGACCCAGATCCTCCAATTACCAGCGCCACACACGAAGCAACCCGAATACATTATTTCGACCAATGCAAAAACGCCTGGTGTTCTCTGCGTCAC
Source organism: uncultured candidatus Brocadiaceae bacterium (assembly GCA_964652775.1). Taxonomy (GTDB): domain Bacteria; phylum Planctomycetota; class UBA11346; order UBA11346; family UBA11346; genus UBA11346. The sequence continues at coordinate 203,628 of CAZZAM010000002.1, forward strand.
AACGCGAGTGATCTGCGCTCAAGCACACGGGAGCTGGCACAGCGCGTCTGCCTGGTCGACAACTTCACGGCCTGGGAAGATCTGCCCAAGCGCGGCTACAACGACGTGGTCTTCCTTGGTAACTGCATCAATCATCCGGTTGATCTCGGCCACGATCTGTTTTTCCGTGGGCTCCGGTCTGCCCTCAAATAGGAACAACTACATGCTCATTCCCGCGCGCTCCAAACTTCTATTCCTTGGCGTCGATACGCAGGCTGCCTTCAATCGCGTCCTCGCGCACCAACACAGCAGCAACATTGCCTGGGATCGCGTACATCCAAATGCCGTCGGTCACATGGTCCTGGCGCGAGCGTTTCTTGGTGCATTTGGCTATGGTTGGCAGGCGAAAGCCTCCGCCTAGCGAAGGAGACGCCGTCCGGACACGTAACCGGTATGATTACCATACAACTTTCGTGGGGTCCAACCGGCGTGATGCGTGCAAACGTGCCCCGCTGGTCTTCCGCCTGAGATCCGCTGGTCCATTCTTGGCGGCGGAGACCAACCATGTCACGCAATCTGATACTGCTCTTCTTCGCTGCTGGGTTGGGAGCTGGTGAAACCTACCAAACCGATGTCGTCTATGGCCAAGCTGGCGGCGTCGATCTGAAAATGGACATCGCCTTTCCGGCTGATCGCTCGAAACCAGTGCCTGCCGTCGTCTGCATCCACGGCGGTGGATGGATCGAGGGAAACAAAAAACAATTTGGCGCCGTCGCCAAAGCCATGGCCAAGTCGGGCTTCGTCGCCATCACGATCGACTACCGGCTTGCTCCGCGCTTTCCCATGCCGGCGCAAGTTGAAGACGCCAAATGTTCGGTGCGCTATCTCCGGACACATGCGACTGAGCTCGGCATTGATCCCGCACACATCGGCGCGGTTGGCGGATCGGCCGGTGGTCACCTCGCACTGATGCTGGGACTCAGTGGATCCGTGCCGAAGCTTGAGGGATCCGGTGGCAATGCCGAAGCCGACAGTCGCGTGCAAGCTGTCGTGAATCTGAGCGGTCCCAGCAATATGTCCGCCGATGCCTGGGATCCGCGCGGCATCAAGTCGGTCTACAAGGCGTCGACGGACGTGACGCGCGCCATACTTTTCGGCCCCAATGCGAACGCCGATATCCTCGTTTCATTCTCGCCGATCACCTACGTCGATGCCCACGATCCGCCGGTGCTCACCGTCCACGGCAGCACGGATACCGTGGTTCCGTTGGCGCAGTCGCAACGTCTGCATGCCAAATTGTTGGAAGTTGGTGTCACCGAGCACCTCACCGTACTCGACGGTGTCGGTCACAACATCGCCAGCGGTGCGGTCAAAGGCGTGTGCGGTGAGGCCATTCGTTTCTTGCAACAGCATTTGCTGAAACCCAAATAGGCGGCAGCGCAATCAGCGCTGGGAGCGGGGCGATGATCGTGTAGTTTGTCACGTATCGTGGCCCTGCATCCCATCCGCTACAAACGCGAAACGCTGCGCGAACTCCTGATTGGCAACATGCGCGCGGGCATTCTGCCGCCGGGCAGTCGCATGCCGTCGGAGTTGGCCTTAGCGCGAACACATGGCCTCAGCCGTGACACCGTGCGCACGGTACTCGCCGCCCTGGTCACCGACGGCCTCATCGAGCGTCGTCGTGGGAGTGGCACTTGGGTGTCCGCTGCCGCGTGCCGCCTCTCGACCTCAGTTCCACCGACACTACGCGTTGCGCTGTTGCTACCGCCTGAGCGACTCAGCAATCCTATTTTCCATGGCATTCTCGCCGCGTTCTTCGCTCATCTCGACGCGCGCGTTGGCGTCACGGTCGTCACACGTGCGCAACCAGATAGTGCCGTGCTGCCAGAATCCGAATTCATCATCGCTGACGGTAACTATCCCAAGAAGTTGCTTGAGGGACTGGCGAAGCGGCGGCGTCCGCTGGTGTTGATCAACGGACAACACGCCGACATACCGTTCGTCTGCACCGACAATCGGCTCGGTGGCATGATGATCGCTCGCCACGCGCTTGAGTTGGGCCATCGGCGCATCGGCATCGTACATTTCGGCGAACAGACAGTCCCCATGGAATTCGTCCAGCGATTGCGCGGTATGCGCCATGCATTGCGCGCTGACAGTGTTGAGCCGCTTGAGCTGGCCCTCGATCCGCAGCACCTCAGCGAATTTGACGCCGTCGATTGGTTGGGCCGCATTCGTCGTGGACGAACGCTGCCGACGGCACTTCTCTGTGTTACCGATATGCTCGCCTTGGGCGCGGTAGAGGCGCTTGAGAGCAATGGCCTGCGCGTTCCGTCGCAGATCGGCGTCACTGGTTTCGACGATCTACCGATCAGTGGCTTGGTTCGGCCTGGTCTCACCACGATACGTCAGCCGATTGAAGCCCTGGGCTTGGCACTCGCTGAAACGGTGGCCGATGTTCTTGCGGGACGCGACCTAAAACCCCACCGGCCGCTGCCGCCCGCGCTCGTTCCGCGCGCCACGCTATCAGCTGTTGCTGGTTAAGTAGCCGTCCACGTTCATCGGGCCGCTAAGAGTCCTTACTTATCCAAGAGACTATGCCGCCCGCGTACGGTGAGGGAGCAAGCAAGAACCGCACACAACAGTGCTAGACTAGAACCAGCGCCGCAGCCACCACCGCCACCCCCAGAAGACACCGCGCTAGAAACACTCGCTGCACTGGATGTCCCTATCGTCACGGTGATACCAACCGAAGAAGTACTGACATTGCCTGCTGCATCAGTTGCTGTCACGGTGATCGTGTGCGATCCACTGCTCAAGCTCAGCGTATAGCTCCATGCGCCCGATCCACTTGCGACCGTTGTACCGACCAAGACGCCGTTGTTATAGACCGTGATCGTAGCATTCGCTTCAGTCGAGCCGGAGAGCATTGGTGTTGATCCGCCGTTACCGGCCACTTGCGGTGCTGCTGGTTGCGTCGGTGCAATGACATCCGCCAACACCGTCAGCGTCACAACCGCCGATGTCGCAGAGCCGGCGCTATTCGTCGCCACACAGCGATACTGCGTGCCGGTCATCCCGGTCGTCGTCGTCGCCGTGGTATAACTCGCTGACGTTGCGCCGCTAATCGCGGTAAATGTCGATGAACCCGACGGTGCCGACTGCCACTGGTAGGTTGGCGTTGGAGTGCCGCTCGCCACCACGCTGAACGTCGCCGTGGCTGGTGTGATCACAGATGCACCGGTTGGTTGCGTGGTGATCGTTGGTGCTACTGGGGCTGCTGTCACCGTCAGCGTCGCTACCGTTTACGTTACCGTGCCGGCGCTGTTCGTGACGACACAGCGATACTGCATACCGGTCATCGCTGTCGTCGTCGCTGCTGTGGTGTAACTGGCTGCGGTCGCACCACTGATCGCCGTGAAAGTCGATGAGCCCGACGAGGCCGATTGCCACTGGTAGGTCGGCGCCGGCGTGCCAGTCGCTACCACGCTAAACGTCGCAGTAGCCGGCGCGGTCACCGTCTTATTCAGTGGTTGCGTGGTGATTGCGGGGGCAATCGGTGTTGGATTCACCGTTAACGTCGCGACAGATGTCGTCACTGATCCTGCGCTATTGGTCACCACACAGCGGTACTGCATACCGGTCATCGCCGTCGTTGTCGCCGCCGTGGTGTAGCTCGCTGCGATTGCACCGCTGATTGCCGTGAACGTCGATGAACCCGACGGGGCCGATTGCCATTGGTAGGTCGGCGCCGGGGTGCCAGTTGCCACCACACTGAATGTCGCCGTGGCTGGTGCCGTTACGATCTTGTTAACTGGCTGGGTGGTGATCGTCGGAGCGACTGGTGCTGCCGTCACCGTCAGCGTCGCTACTGTCGAGGTCGCCGCACCGGCGCTATTTGTGACGACACAGCGATACTGCATACCGGTCATCGCTGTCGTTGTCGCTGTGGTGGTGTAGCTCGCTAACGTTGCACCGCTGATTGCGGTGAACGTTGATGAGCCTGAGGGCGCCGATTGCCACTGGTACGTCGGCGTCGGTGTGCCGGTCGCCACCACACTGAACGTCGCCGTGGCCGGTGCGGTCACCGCTGCATTGGTCGGTTGGGTCGTGATCGTTGGTGCAATCGCGCTAGCGACCGGCTGCTCGCAAGCACCGATATCGTAACCGGCGCCGGCCGGGATCGCATTGCCAGTGAAGTCGCGGCTTCCCACTACCATACTCCCAAAAGACGCGCTCGTCAGATCAAGTCCAGCGTCGACGAGTGGCGAGCCTGACCGCGGTGCAAACGCCGTGATCGTATCGAGTGCGGCGATCGAGGTTGGCTGCGCGCCCGTTATCGGACTGTTCAATTTGGAATCTCCCTGCTGCCCAACCGGCGCACCCGACACGGTCTCTGGTGTTCCTGCAGCAGCACGCCAAGCGGCAAGACTTGCGTACGTGGTGGCTCCCCACGTCCACCCACCGGCATAATTCCCATCGGCAGCAAACCAGCTGTTGCCGGTGAAGGTAAAGGCGGCGGTATTACTGGCCACTTTCACCAATTTTGCACCACCGGCGACAATGATGGCGTTGTTGCGTAGGGTGATTCCGGTCATCGGTCCAGACTGGAAATTGATCGCCGGTCCCCCGACCGCGGCGTCGGCATAAATGGTGTTGTTGTAGATCGCGATTCCGCTGCAGTTCGCTGCGCTGGTGGTTCCATTCCAAAAATGGAGACTGCCCATCGATTTACGGCGGGCATCCTTCCAACTCACGTTGTAGCGAATGATGCCGTTGGTGATTGGTGAGGCGCCTGAGTATTCGGCAATGAGAAACCCAGCGCCTTCGTTGTTGTACGAGAAGCAATACTGAATGATGGCATTGGTTGAACCGCCGTCGATGTCGAAACCGCCGCCGTCCGCTACGCCAGGAGTCGTCTTCTGATCGTGAACCAAACAACGTTGGATGGTGACCGAGTCCGCAGCATAGGTCCAAATGCCGACTGGGCCGCCACCGCCCGTGTTGCCCGCCGATCCGCCGTTGTTGTGCGCATAGCAGCGCTCGATCGTCGCTCCCTTGACGCCGCTGATTACGATGCCGCTGCCGCTGTGGCTGGTGGTAAAGCTCGGATCGCCGGTGACACCGTAGACTGCGCAGTCGCGCACGATGATATTGCGATGCGATAGCTGGGTCGCCGAACTCGGAGTGTAACCGTACGAGGTGATGCCGTTACGCCGACAATCGTGAACAACGCAGGTGTCGATCAGTACATCCTGGAAACCACTGTACGACGTATGCCACGCACCGATTTCGATGCCGATCAGGAACTGGCGAAATTCGCACCGGGCGATGGTGAGACCACTCACGCGCACGCCGCCGGCGAGATCGCAATATGTTTGCAGTCCCTTCTTTGCGCTCGTCGTCAGACCTGGACCCTCGAAGATCACATCCTGGATGGTGAAGCCAGCAACGTTGTAAATATCACAACCGTGTGCGGACGCTGGTTTGATGATCGCACGTCCGGTACCATAGCTGCCAATTACTACCCGGTTTGCCGCGTTGCCGCCGTCGCCACTGCCGAGTACGAGCCCCGTATCGGTGAACGTCTGACCACCGGCAAAGTACACATGATCACCGGGGGCAAGATTGCGCCCGTTCACTTTGGCGACGGTTCGCCAGGGCTGGGATATCGTCCCGGGATTTGCGTCGAGGCCGGTCGTGCTGACGTAGTAATCGACCGCCGTAGCCGTTCCGGCGATGAAGTTGGAGATGAGAACCAGCAGGGCGATGAAGTAGCGCATCGTTAGAATTGGCGGCTGGATCCACCCACTTAGCTACCGTCGTACGCGCAGAAACCGCGGTGCGTCACTCGCGATAGAGGCCGAGGCGATCAACCACCACATCCAGGGGCGGCGCTTCCTGGATCAAAGTCAGGCCCTGCACGGCTGACAGGGTCAGCCCATTGTCAGGCGCGCCCGGGCGCTGCAGAGCCCGCCGAGTAAAGGACTTGAACGGTAGCCGCAGCTCGCGCCAACCGGCGTGATCGTCGCGCACTGGGGTGACGAAGCGCTCGGCCGCATCGCCTTTGCTCGCTCCCGACCACGGGCCGTCGTCGAGAACCTCGACTTCCAATAGACCTCCGCCACCAGTACCACGGATAGCCAGGCTGATCCCACTGGCACTGCGCCAGTCCTGGAGTTGTGTAAAGCGCATACCGGTCCATGGACTCGGTACCGCAGCGGTCGGCGTGAAACGCAGCCGATACCCGTCGTTATCGAGAAACCCCTCACCGACGAGTTGACGATCAAGACCACCGCGACTGTTGTTGTTCCAGGCGGCGAGATCGCCGGTGAAATCATCAATCAAGCGGACCAGCGCAGTGCCCTGGCGCAGCGGCTCACCCGGACGGCAACGCAGTTGACCGCCGGCTTCGACACGAACATCTGTATCCCCTGTTCGCACCGCCACCGTGCCGTGCTCAACCCGCAAATCAGTCGCGCTATCGACGGCAATGTGAAAGGCGGTACCAATGACGCGCAACTCGGCGTGTGGGGTGGTGACGCGCAACGGCTGATCCGCAGGCTGCGGTGCGGCCTCGACCGACATCGCGCCGGTGCTGAGGGTGAGGGCAATGCCGTCGTGACGATCAAGGCGTAGATGCGATCCGACTGCAAGTCGCAGCGTGGTTGCCTCGCCAGAGATCGCGACCGTAGTCGCGTCAGCGGCAACCACGTCGTCGCCAGCGTTCAAGATGCGGCCAGAACCGGTTCCGACCGTGATGGATGCAAGTGGAGTGACGGTAGGCACCGAGCGCTGCGTCTGTATGCCCAGCACAACCAACACGATGGCGGCGGCGGCCGCCATCGTCACCAACAACCAGGCATTCCGCGGTGTGGCGGTTTTTCGACTGCGCGATGGACTCCGCAGTTTTGCGCCGCTCATCGCCGCCGAACGCGCGCGCAGCGCACCGCCAAGTCCCGCATGCACCTGCATCGCCCGCCACCAGGCCCGCCGGGCATCGGGCGAATGACGCAGCAACGCCTCCAGCTCAGCGCGCCCCTCGGCATCACCGTCGATACAGCGATCGATCAACTGATCGAGATCCACGCTGCTCACTGCGCCTCCGGGCCAAGACGACGGTCGGCACAATCGCGCAACTGACGACGCATGCGAGCAAGGGCGACGTTGACCGCATTGACCGTCCAGCGCACGCGGTCGGCAATCACGGTTGGAGTCAATTGATCGCGGTAACGCAGTTCGGTTAGTTCACGTGCGCGTGGCGCCAGTTGGCCAAGACAATCTTGCAACGCGCGCTGGTGGTGAAGCCACTCGATATCTGGGGGAGCCTCAGCGGCAAGCAACTCGACAACGTCTTCAGAGAATCCGATTCCCCGACTACGTTGGCGCAACACCTCAAGCAGCTTGAATCGGGCGATGCCGCGTGCCCACGGAGTGAAGTCTGCTCCCTCTTTGAAGTCTGCCGCGCGGCGGCTGGCAACCAGAAACACCTCCTGAAAAACGTCGTCAGCCAGAGCGAGATCCCCTCCAGCCAAGCCGGTAATGTAGCCACGAATGGCCTCGGCATGACGCAGAAACAGTAAATGTACCTGATCGGCATTGGGCATGGCTGCACCTTTATTGCAGCCAGACGACAAAACTTAGCAAGAATTGTGTTCGCCACTTGTGGTGACTACGGGCCGCGCCCAATCGACATGCATCTAACCACTCATGGCCGCATGCCTTCACTGCGTCTCTCGCAGGCTTGGGTGAGTTTCCATAAGCCAAACGCCAAGCACGATTGAAGGAGCGACGGTCGCAATGACAGCGCTCAATAACCGCTCGGACGGCTGGGCGGGAATCATTGCAAAGATCTTGTGGTTTTCCGCCATACATACGCTGTCGCTTTTGCCAAACTGCAGAACGTCGCGCTCACGCACCACGTGAACCTGGCTCAGTGCGGCTGGTGCAGCCTCGGCAAGTCGCCACATACGCAGGGCGAGCGGATCAATGAGCAGCGACGCCATGCCAGAACGTGGCCGTTGGCAAGTTTGGTCAATTACTAGGACCTGATCGGAACATCGCGGTGTCCGATTTTGCACGGACCTCCTAGGCGACCACCTTGCCTCGCTGTTTGCTGGACGGGACAATCTCCGCGTGTCTTACTCGGCGCGACGCTCGCCGTCTTGGTCCTATGAGCGAACGACCCACGTGACATACACGGATCTAACCCAACGATACCGCCTCGTCGGTCGCCACAGGAAACACTCCATGCCCATGTTGTACTATAGCCACTTGTTGATCTTCACGCTGTGTGTCTCAATCGCTGGTGCCGCAGACGTCGTCATCTCCCCAGCCACATCCGCCGACCTGTCGGTCAACATCGCAACCGGAGAGGCGACGCTGCCGAGCGGCAAACCCGTAGCGTATGCAGCTGCCCAGCTCACTTTCGCTGCGCCAGAAATCCGCGCACTCACACTCGATGCCAAGGCGCCACGCAACTACGCGCCGTGGTACGAGAGTTGGGCCGACGAATGGCCGGACAAAGACTACAAGTCGGGCACCATCAATGCCATCGCGCTGCGGCCCAAAGCCGATGCGGATGGTGCACTGATTCTCGGCTCGCTGTTCCGCATGGTGCTGCCTGAGTCAGTCGTGGTCACAAATGCCGATCGCAGCAAGACCTTCGTGATGAACATAGATTACAAATACAACCTCGACTACGGCCAGATTGCCAATCTCGATAGCCGACTGGGCGAAGAGTTCAAAGCCGAGCTGCACATTGCCTACAAATACGCCACTCAACGCCTTGACCTCATTCAGGTCAGCGCTGACGGAAAAATCAGCGTCAAAAAGGGTACGCCGATGATGGTCTGCCCTGATTTGCCTGAGGCCGATGCGGGCTGCGTTGCACTGGCAGGCGTCTACATCGCGCCGTGGAAACAGGGGACGAACTACGCAGTGACGACCGAGAACATCTACCCCATCAAATCTGCGCCGCCAGTTCAGCCAATAAACAGAGCTGCCCTTGCGACCACCAAACGCAAACTTGCCGCAGGCCACGAGGTCAAATTCGCCTTCATCGGCGACAGCATCACGGTGGGCGCTGAAGCCGGCACGTGGTGGGCGGGTCTATGGACCGACAAGAATCTGGGCTATCCCAGCCGCGTGGTGGTCAGCCTGCGCAAGCAATTCCCCACGGCGACGATCACCCCGATCGCCGCATTCCAGGGCGGCACAACCACCAAGTATGGTGTCGAGATCCTCGAAAAAAATGTCCTGCCCGCCAAGCCAGACCTCGTTGTGCTTTCGTTCATGGGCAACGATGCCAGCGGACCAAAAAACGGTCCGCCGAATAATCCACCAGAACAATTCAAAGAAGACATGCGCGCTATGATCAAGAAGGTCAAGTCGGCCAATGCAGACGTTTTGCTCGTTATCACCATATCGCCGAATCCGCTGCTCAAGACCGTGTCGCTTGCCCGACTTCCGGCATATCGCCAAGCGATGCTCGACTTAGCCAAAGAAGAAAACGTTTGTGCGGCCGACTGTTACACGGAGTGGGAAAACCAGGCCTCGCGCGGCTACCCGCCGTTTTCCCAGATGCACAACCTCGTGAATCATCCCGGCAAGGTCGGCCATCTCCTGTTGGCCAATGTGGTTTTGCGTTGCTTCGAGTGATCGCCGTTGATCGAAGCTTACGCGCAGACGGAATACCGACCGAGCAACCGCGTCAGTCGCTGGGTTGACTAGCGCTCTTGACGTAACGCCCGAACTTCCTTTCCGCTCTGCCAAACCAACACCATTGGTCCCTTGTCTTCCGCTGAAACAGCTAGGTGCGGATAGCTGCCCGAGCCGACTTCGCTCGGCACACCGCCATCAATCGCGAGCATGATCTTGTCGCCACTCTGCCAGGCACGATAGACGTTCTTCCCAGCAATTGCCACGCAGCCGTTTCTGCCTTGTCCGAGACTGGTCTCTTGCGGGTCTGCTGGAGTGCACGCAAACATGGTGCCCTCGCGCCGCCAAACTGTTTGGATGTTCTTCTCTGCGATGGCAACTCCGCCGCCATCCATGGGGCAGGCTTTGAGGCTCCATGTACCGCTGCCCAGTTTGCCTGGTTTCGCAAAGGTCTTGCCGTAATCACTCGACGAGCATAGCCACAGGTCACGCGCATCGCCGATGTGATTGCGCCACATGACCGCAATCGCTCCGGCCGTATCGGCTGCAATCGTCGGCTGACAGCATTCGCACACGCCGCCATCTGGCGCTTGGTACAAGACCGAATTCGCCGACCACGTTTCTCCGCCATCGGCCGAGCCCGACATTTCGATCTTGGCAAAGCGATCACGTTGATCCAACCAGACCGCCCACACGGCATCGCCCTGACCGGCGGCGATTGAGAACAGCCCTTCTGCCGCAGCTTTCGGACGATCGTTCACTACTACTGGACCAGTCCACGTCTGCCCGACGTCACGTGATCGCCACGCCACGATATTTCCATCCTGCAAGCCAATGGCGGCAACAACGAGCGCTGTGCCCGTCATCGCCAACTGTGGACCACGCCGCATGCCAACCATCAACCGCGGAACGTCACCAACCCGCGCCGGTTTGCCGAACGTCACTCCACCGTCAGCGGAAGTGACAAGCATGATGGTCGAACCGGTCGCGTAGGTTATCGCAACTCGATTGCCTACGATGGCAACGCGTGGCTGGCCGCCCTTGGCATCAATGACCACCGATTCTGCCGCCCACACACCGATAGCGCTGCTAAGCAGAACAAAACAGACGAACGCGAATCGTGTGGTAATCATCGGCTTTCCAGCTGGCATGAGATGGGATGTGGCCATGGGCATATGTTCAACGGTCAACCCCCAAACAAAAGCAGGATTGTAGTTTTCCCGCCATTCTGTTGAGCCTTTATCCGCCGACGTGGGTCTGCAGAACATGCAGCCACCGCAAGGCAACCACGGGGACGCGGGGAAATGACAAATGGGGTCCGCCAGTTTGTTGCTGTGCCTGTCGCTGTGTTGACTAGCGCTCCTGACGTAACGCTCGCACCTCGTTGCCGCTCTGCCATACCAAGAACATGGGGCCTTTGTCATCCGCTGAAACAGCTAGGTGCGGAAAGCTGCCTGAGCCGACGTCGCTCGGCGCACCACCATCAATCGCGAGCAGGATGTTCTCGCCACGTTGCCATGCGCGATAGACGCTCTTCCTGGCTATCGCCACGCAACCGTTCATGCCTTGGCCGAGGTCTGTTTCTTGCGCATCCGTTGGTGTACATGCGAACATGGTGCCTTCGCGTCGCCACACCGTCTGGATGATCTTCCCGGCGCTGGCGACGCCGCCACCATCCATGGGGCAGGCGTTGATATTCCATGTTCCGCTGCCCAGTTTACTTGGTTTCGTAAACGTCTTGCCATTGTCGCTAGAGGAACATAGCCACATGTCGCGCGCCCCACCGATGCTGTTGCGCCACATGACCGCCATCGCTCCAGTCGTATCCGCAGCAATCGTTGGCTGACAGCATTCGCACACACTGCCGCTCGGCGCTTGGTACAGGAGCGAATTCGCCGACCAGGTTGACCCGCCATCAGTGGAGCCAGACATTTCAATTTTGACCAGGCGATCGCGCTGATCCAACCAGACTGCCCACACGGCGTCGCCCTGACCGGCGGCGATGGCGAACAGCCCCTCCGCCGCGGCCTTCGGCCTATCGTTCACCACCACCGGACCAGTCCACGTCTGACCGACGTCGCGCGATCGCCACGCCATGATATTCCCCTCCTGCGCGCCAATGCCGGCAACCACGAGCGTGGTGTTCGTCATCGCCAACTGCGGACCACTCCGCATCCCAACCATCAGCTTCGGAATATTGCCAACTCGCGCCGGTTTGCTGAACGTCACGCCACCGTCCGTGGATGTAACGAGCATGATGGACTGACCAGATGCGTAGGTGATGGCAACCCGATTGCCCACCACGGCAACGCGCGGTTGACTGCCCCTAGCATCAATGACCACCGACTCCGCCGCGCGAGCGCAGGCCGAGCCGACAAGGAGAACGACAAGGACGAGCGCAAACCGTGCGCTATTCATCTGCTTTTCAGCAGGTGGGTGAGGATCTCGGTGCATGGGCACAGGCTCAACGGCCGATGCCAAAATAAAAGCGAGATCCCGTTTTGCCGGCCATGCCGTTGCGCCTGTTCACCTAAAAAACGCGAGCGCATGTCGAAAACGCAGAAAAGTGGAGTGGTTGGGGCGCAGGGATTCGAAGGCTGGCTCAGGAACATGACAACATCGGATTATATCGCGCTCGTGGGTCTGCAGAACCTGCAGCCACCACCGCAAGGCAACCACGGGGGCACGGGGATCCACGGGGGACACAGGAATAGGCAAAAGCAACAAACTAGCGGATCCCATCTGTCCTTTCCCCGAGTCCCCTGCGGTTTCCCCGTGTCCCCGTGGTTGCCTTGGAGTTCGTACACGAACCCATTGTAGCATGAGCGGCCACACGTTACCGATATCCACTGTGTTGGTGGATTTTCGCAGGGTGAACGTTCTGCAGACCCACGTATCGCGCTATATGCTCCAGATACGTGACTTAGAGCGACCTCGATTCGAGGGCGAAACATAGTCATCGTGCTATGTTGGTTTCGCTATGGGCCGGATGTGGGCCGGAGTTGATCTCTGACTGACAACAACCTTACGCAACGGTTGCCCCGGCGTTCGCGCTGGGGCGAGAGTTTCCTTTTAGCTATGAGACTCGTTGCACGCGGGAAACAGAACCGCGCGAAGGTTCTCCACTCCCCTACACACCTCGAGTTTTCAAGTAGCGGATCGGAATTTATCCAATTTCGTCACGCGGCAAGTCGTCACATCACGCGGTGAAGTTCCTCGGATCTCGTCTTCAGCGCAAGAAGCGCTCAAGCAGAACGTCGTTCAGCTGGCGGCGGCTATCGTAGACGGCGACGATCAGCACCGCGCTGGCCCTGATCTGATACAGGATGCGCCAGGGCTTCTCGAAGACCTCGCAGACACTGGAAATGCCGTGCCACTGGAGTTCAGGCACTACCCGGCTCCGCTCAGGCAGCGTCGCCAAAGTGCCAATACGGTGCCCAAGTCGCTCAAGGACCTTGTCGGCGTTGATGGCGCTGTCTCGGGCAATGTAGTCAGTGATGCCCAGGATGTCGTCCTTGGCACCGTCGCCGTACATGATCGTCCAGCGTTTCACGCGCTGGCCTTCCGGCGGGCGACCAGCCGCTTACGGGCGGCAGCGAAGACCTCCTCATGGGTGTGAGTCCGACCCTTGCGGACATCTTCATCCGCCATCGCTACCAGCTTGAGCATGGCCATGGCCTGCTGGGTGCGCTCGTAGGACTCGGGGTCTTGGATGACCGCCGCAGTCGAGCCGTTCTGCGTGACGATCATTGGACCCCCGCCGTCGCGAACCTCGTCGATCACCTGGGCGAGGTGCGATTTGACATAGCTGACAGACTTGGCGCGGATGGACATTGCTTACCTCGGTTCTGAATATGGTACTAGATTCGGATCCGTTGCAATGAGCGCTACCCGGCTTGTCCTGGTCCATTCCCGATTGTCGCTTTTCCAGAGTCGCACGGTTTCCCGCTCGTGGTCATTGAGTGAATGCCGCTGACATGCTTGCCACGCAGCCGCCCCCTCTTTCAGTCCATTGTAACTACCTGTAACTCCGCAGCGTGCCGCGCCCCAATGTCCACATCTCACGCATCGCCTATACCAGAACGGGTCCTCTCCTTACCCCTGCGAATGCGCGTCAGCCTGTGGGTGGCGCTGGGCACCGCCATGGGATTGCCGATCGATGCGTTGGTCCAAAGCGTCAACGCAGAACCCATCGCCACGAAACGTTGGGAATGCTGGTGCGTTCTATTTTGAAGTGCAACACCGCGGCGCTGGTCCACGTCCGCTCAGCATGGGAAATGTCAATTGTCCATTGTGTCAATTTCCATTGTGTCAATTCGCCCACGTCAGACTGGTGTCAGAATGCCGCGCTTGATGAGTAGATCTATGGCACGGTCAATGTCTTCCTGAGAGGTCGCCTGCAGGGCAAGCCCAGCAACAACTCCACTAGCGGTGACACCGTGTCGCTTGGCCGCGCTCGCTAACGTCTTCCACACCCGCTCCGGTAGCTTGACTGATCGCGGTTGAAGAGGGCGTCCCTTCGTGCCCTTAACCGGGCGACCTGGACGGCGGATCACGGGTAGGTCTTCCCACTGCTTTTCTGGACCATGGCGCTTTTCCAAGCGGCGCACAAATGCCTGGTATTCGTCCTTGGTCATGTCTTGGATGTTTTTGTGGGTCATGGTAGTTCAGCGCAGTCCGCGCCGCTCGATGGGGAAACCAGTCATGGGAAGAACCGTCAGGGGCACAATGGCGCCGTCTTCAAGGACGGCATAGAGAAGGCGATACCACCGCCCGCGCACACGCCCTTCGGCAACCGTCACGGTGACGTCGTCTTTGTCTGGAGCGTGTCGCGTCGCTCGGTGAAAGACCTCTTCCCAGAGGGTTGAAGTCATGCCGTGTTCAGCGATATGCTCCAAATTACGACCTGGGCGATGATCCCAGAGGAAGTGCGTGGGCATCTGGCGAAACGGTAACACCGTATCTCCGAAAGTCGATGGGCAGTCCGACTGGTTTCTGGCTTGGCGGATATGGGGTCCAGTACGTCACCCGCCACGCGGCGGACATTTCGTGGCTTCCTACAGCTATCAGTTTTCAATCTGTCGATGGGGATTATCCGTTTTTGTCATGCTGCGAGTGATCGCACCACACGCTGATGCATGTCAAACAAAGTGCGTGTCCATTGTCGCGTCTGTCCATTGTCGCGTCGTGTCTCCATTGTCGCGTCGTGTCCAATTCCTGCAATGCGTGTTCACCGCTCGTCCCCACATGCAGTATCCGGCATATCCTTGTCGTATCCTCTGTGATTGGGAGGCGCCGAATGCAGCGCTCGCCGCCCAGCCTGTCTCTCGCACAACAGACTCAGCGTCCATTGTCCACTTCCATTGTTTGAGCCGGTTTATCCCGGCGCTCGTGTGTCCATTGTCATCTGCAGATGTCAATAAGCGGGCGTCCTTTATTGCATTTATTTCGTGAAATGTCGACCAAGCCCGTTATCTGCATGAGCGGTTCAACCACATACAGACTAGCGGCCGTTTATGGTTGATCTTCTCATAATGAATTTCGAGTTCGTTCTGCAAACCCGCGTTGGGGACAACACCCCATTGAGTTACCATTTCCCACGACGCAGCGTAGGCACTCGCATCGCGCCATGCCTACTACACCTACCGTTTCCTGAAACCATCCCGGAGTCCTTATGACCAAGTCCGCCTTATGTATCGCCACCACAATAACCGTTCTCGCCTTTTCCGCCTGCACTGACCATCGAAGAAGCAGTACCGTGATGAGTGATGGTGATTCTGGGACCAGAACAGACCAGAACGAAACTTCCGCAATGGGGAGCCCTCGCGGATATGCAGGCGGACCCATTCATGGTAGAACTTCCAGCGAATCGATAAGCGTGGACAATCATGCCGAGGAACGAAGCGTGCAGCCACAGCATCCGACCGCCGCATGGCCATCGGGAGAAACCGTTCCTGGACATGCGCTTGGGCAGACCAATGAAAATGAAGAGCCGGTGCCAAAAAAGAACAAGGATACCTATGAACTGCAGCAATCAGAACCAGAGACCGTAGCGCAAACCCACAGTGATCAGACAAACACAACCACGAATCAACCTGCGTCCAATGATCTCGCTGCGACAACGGCATCTTTGCAGCAACTGAACAATGACACCGATCCGCCAATCACACCGACGCTCGCAAATCGCACGTTGTGGGTTGCAAACGATCACCCCCCCGTGGCTACACGTGGTGGTCTCACTGTGACCGTCTATCTCAAAAAGGACGACACCGCAAATTACTACATCATGGTCGAGTCAACGCATGGTGCTGTCGGTGCAAACCTCATCATCAACAACTCCGCATACGGAGCCATAACGCCCAGGTCCACCGCCTTCTTACAAAAGACCCCATGCCTGTCGGGGGCAGTAGCCCCGTCTCCTGAGGTCACGCTGCAGGGTTTCTAGTCTCGTTGTTTATCGAAGACCGCCTAATTCGCTTGCCATGTGTTTTGAATTTCCATCTCGCATTTGTACTGGATGCATCCGTGCTGGTTTGAGGCGCAGGGATTCGGTCCAGCCTCGGGTAAACCCGCGGCGTCGTTCGGCGCTGACGCCATGCCCATGGCGTCACGTCCGCTGCGCGGATGTCCTCACTCCCCTCGCGAGGCACCGCCGCGCCGGCGGTAGCGAGCCAACTGCTTGGCTCACGGCCGAGCGATCGACGGCCCTCCGTGGTCGGCGCAGGATTGGATCGCCTGCGCCCCAACCACGAAAAAACCGGCCGTTGCAGTCCGCCAATGTTAGAGCGCGAGCGGGATTCGAACCTCGCGAGGAACCGCCGCGCCGGCGGTAGCGAGCCAACTGCTTGGCTCGCGGCCGAGCGACCGACGGCCGTCCCTGGCCGGCGCAGGATTGGATCTCCTGCGCCCCAACCAATAAAAAACACGGCCGTCGTCGGCCGTGTTTTTTATTGGTTGGGGCGCAGGGATTCGAACCCCGATAGGCAGAGTCAGAGTCTGCAGTCCTACCGTTAGACGACGCCCCAGTCGTTCGGGAGGGCGGAGGTTAGCCCAGCATCGCCAGGGTCAAGGCACGCCGGCGCGGCTTGACCAGAGGCGTTCCGCGACGGCGTCGTTGGCGCGGCGGGCGAGTTCGAGGCGGCGGCGGGCGATTTGACGCGAGTGTTTGAGTGCCCAGGAGCGCTCGTAGAGGCGAGCTGCGTCAAGCTGACGACCTGCTTCGTCGGCGAGGTCGCCAAGACGAGCGAGTTGCTGTGGGTCGGGGTCACCCAATGCGGCCGCTCGGCGCAAACAAAATTCTTCACGTGGCTTGTCGCCGGCCCAACGCGCCAAGTGAGCACGCAACAGTAGACCGGGTAAAAATTCTGGCTCGCGCCGCAAGCCCTCGTCCATGAGGTCAATGGCGCGGTTCATGTCTTGTTGACGCGCAGCCACCCAGGATCGCCCGTAGGGGCCCCATGCGTTGGTTGGCGCCATGCGATCGATGTCGGCAAAGGTTGCGTCAGCTTCGACGAAGCGATGGACCTCCATGCACGCGGTGGCCAACAGTACGCGTGGCTCAGTCCAACCGGGGTCGGCGAGCACCGCTCGGCGTGACCACTCGACCATCGTTGGCCAGTCTTCGTCTTGTTGCGCAAGCTTCGCTCGCAGCAACGGGATCAACGGATGCGCTGCGCCGTCAGTGATCAATGCGTCAATTGCCGTTCGTGCCTGATCAAACAGGCCGTCGTCAAACAACTGACGGGCGTTATCGATCCGTGGCAAAAACGGATCTTCAGCACGAACTGGCGGCGCAGCAAAAATCCCAGCGCCACGTTGATTGCCGGCACAGCCAAACAGCATCAAAGTAAGAAGGATGAAGGCAGATTGAAGAAAACGCGCCCATACACCTGTTTTCGGCACTCTGTCTTCTGACTTCTGCCTTCTGCCTTTCATACCTCCGCCCCAATCACGTCGGCAATGCCCCGTGCCTTCGCTTGTGCTTCGCGCCATTCCGCCTCCGGATCGCTGTCGGCAACAATGCCGCCACCGGCGCGCAGAACCAGCGACGTTCCGCTGATTTCGACCGTGCGGATCGCCACCGCTAACTCGCACTGCGACCCGTGGATCAGGCCATAGGCACCACACCAGACGCCACGATCGCCACCTTCTAACCGGGCAATGTGCTGCATCGCCGCGCGCTTTGGTGCTCCGGTGATCGACCCAGCGGGATACGCCGCAGCCAGCGCGTCGATCGGACCAAGGCCCGGCCGCAGCTGCGCTTCAACTGTTGCTACGCGGTGGTGCAAACGCGGCAGGTCAATCACCGAGCCGGGATCGACAACCCGCACGCCGCCCGGAACCGCAACTCGGCCAAGGTCATGACGCATGAGGTCAACGATCATTGCTAGTTCAGCGCGCTCCTTCGCGTTCGCATCCAGTTCAGCGCGCACCGCAGGCTCGTGGCCGGGAATGCGCTGACGCGTGCCCTTGATCGGCTTACTGCGCACGACGCCATCGGTGATATCGAGAAATAATTCCGGGCTGTTGCCAACCACGGCCGGGCCGTCGCCACCACGAAAGAGTCCCACATACTGCGCCGGGTCGCGCGTCAGCAACGCCGCGTGAAGCGCGGCATCCGGAAACAACGATGGCGCCAGTGTGATGTCCCAGCGACAGGCGATGTTGAGTTCATACACCAAGCCTTCTGCGATCGCGGCCTGCGCCTGACGCACGCGCGCCGCGTGTTCTGCGCCTGACCAAGCGGCACGAACGGAAACGGCCTGGGGCGTTGTGAGCGCGGTGGGATTGCCGCTGGTCTGGAAGTTCCGAGGTCCGGGGGTCCGGAAGTCGTGATGGGATCCGGCTGCCACATCCCACGCACGACCGGGGACCGCAGGGAAACCGTACGGCAAACATACTAATAGTGGGCGATCGCCGCGCAGTTCATCCCACGAGCGCACGCTGCGTACCGGTGCATTCCACGCGAGCAGTTCGCCGCCGGGCCAGCGAAAACCCGCTAACGATGGGCGATCAGCGACGCGAGCGAGCAGGTCGAGGTACGCCGCCATCACGGCTTTCAGTGACCCGAGACCGGTTCGCAGCGCATCGATAAATCCAGCGCTGGCACCGAATGGGTCAGCGCGCCGACCGAAATGCGATCGACGCCGGTTTCGGCAAACGAGCGCACGGTGTGCAGATTGATGCCGCCCGAGGCTTCCAACAACACTCTGCGTCCCGGCTGTTTCTTGAGCGCTTTGTCGCGCCGTGTGACTGCAGCGCGGATGTCATCCGGCCACATGTTGTCGAGCAGCACGATGTTTGCTCCGGCGACAATCACTGGCTCCAGATCATCGAGCGATTCGATTTCGACTTCGATCATCACCGCAGGGCCGATTGACGCGCGCGCACGGCGCACCGCTTCGGCGGGGCTGCTGCATTTTGTGTCGGCGTCCATCAGCGCGATGTGGTTTTCTTTGATCAGCACGGCGTCGTAGAGACCCAGTCGGTGATTGACGCCACCACCCATCACGACCGCGTGCTTTTCTAAGATGCGCAGACCCGGTGTCGTCTTGCGCGTGTCGAGGATGCTCGCGCGGGTACCCGCGATCGCATCGACGTAGCGCCGCGTCAGCGTGGCCGTGCCCGAGAGACGCTGCGCCAGATTGAGCGCGGTGCGCTCACCGACCAGCAGCGTGCGCGCTGGACCACTAAAGCGCAGCACGACTTCGCCGGTGCGAACGGCGGTGCCGTCGGGCACTTCGAAGTGAATGCCAACACCGCCGCCCAAAATGGCGAAGACGCGACGGAACGCGGGCAGGCCGCAAACCACGCCGCTCTGCTTAGCGCGGATCAATCCTTCAAGCCGCGCGGTCGGCGGCACCAGCGCGTCGCAGGTCAGATCGCTGCCGCCGCGCAAGTCTTCACGCAGGGCGGCGGCAATCACTGCCGTGCAGTCAACGTGATCGTACACCGCGTGGTCGGCCATGGCGAAACGCTATTCCAGTCCCCCGCCGTGCCAGAGGATGTCGGCGTGCTGACAAGCGAGACATCTCAACCACGCGGGCCGGGGCCGCTGGCAGCGTTGGTGGTGCTCATCGCGGCTGTGGGAGGCATGCTTGGCGTGTCGCTACTCCTCAAACACCCGTCGCACCCCGTCCTCGCCGTTCTGCTGCCTCAGCTCACGTTGGTGTTGGTCGTGATCGCCGCCGTGTTCATTGGACGCTGGCAACCAGCGGCCTGTGGGATGCGTCGGCCGCAGCTGCGCTATCTGCTCATCGGATTTCTCATGATGCCGTTGGTCATCGGCGTCGCCATTGGCCTACAACAGCTTGTCTTCCTGATGCTGGGCCCAGTACCGGACGCGCTGAAGCAGGGCGATCAGAAGCTGCTCGCACTCTATGCGATGGGCGGTTGGTCGGCGATGCTGTTACTGACCTGTGTGCTGCCTGGCATCGTCGAAGAGCTCTTGATGCGCGGCGTCGTCCTGAGCGGCCTGCGCCGCGCCTGTCCGCCGTGGGCTGCGGTGCTGGTGACCTCGCTCCTGTTTGCGGCCATGCACGGCTCGCCGTGGCGGTTCGCGCCACAATTCACGCTTGGTCTTGCGGTTGGCTGGTTAGCCGTCCGCTCGGGTTCATGTTGGCCCGGTGCGCTCACGCATGCGACCTACAATGCAGTTGCGGTGGTGCTGCTCGTCGTTCACCCACAGTAACCAACCTCGCCTTTTTTCCGTGAGTTGACCCTTTCGGCCGAGTGCAACTCGGCGATCCCAGGTACGCGCTTGCTCGCCCAAACACCCTCGACATGCTGCCGCGCCCCCAGCTTTAGCCTGGAAGGCCAGACGTCCTGGCCTTATCTGGCAAGCAGCACCGCTCTCATCTGCAGAGCTTCTCCTGGAGTCGTATGTCCCGCTACACCGGTCCCCGCCTACGTATCGTCCGTCGCCTTGGCACTGAGTTGCCTGGCCTCACCACCAAGACTGCAGCCAAGCGTCCGCACGGACCCGGCATGCACGGCCCGACCAAGCGCATGGGCAAGACCAGCGAATATGCGGTGCGCCTCAAAGAAAAACAGAAGCTCCGCCTGCACTACGGCATTACCGAGCGCGCGATGCGCCTCGTATACCAGCGCGCTCAGCGCATGCACGGTGACACCGGCCGCAACATGCTGACCATGCTCGAAGCCCGCTTCGACAATCTCGTCTGGCGCGCTGGCTTCACCCGCACCATCCCCGCCGCTCGCCAGCTCATCGGCCACGGCCACATCAACCTCGGCGCCCGCCGCGCGAAGTCGCCCGGCCAGAACCTGAGCATTGGCGACGTCTTCCAGGTTCGCGAAGCCTCGCGCAACCGCGAAGACCTGCGCATCACCGCCAACAGTCCCGTGCGCGACCGGCCAACCGGCCTCAAGGTCGACCTCGACACGATGGCCTGCACCGTCGAAGCCCTGCCCGGACCCGAGCTGGTTCCGGTTCAGGTGAACATTCAAAAAGTTATCGAATACTTCGCGCAGTAGTTTCAGGGGCTTCGCCACCTACGGCCTGCGGCCTACCCCCCTGGCTTTGTCGCGACTCGGTTTCACTTCGCTCACGCTCGCTCAACCGTGGCGGCATCGGCTACGCCGATTATATGCCGCCACCGTCGCTTGGCGCCAGTTTCAAGTCATGCAACAACCGCTGAGATTTCTCTGCGGTTGTTTTGTTTCTGCTCTATCTGAGTAATCTGCGAAATCTGTGGACAACCATCGAGAAGTTTTCTCAGCCCCGTTTGATTTCTTCCAACACCGCCGCGCCATACCGCGCCGCGCGCTTCTCGCCCCAGCCGTGGCAATTGGCGAGGGCTTCAACCGTAGCCGGTCGATCAGCACAAACCGCACGCAACCCCGCGTCGGTAGAAACCACATACGGCGGCAAGCCCGCGGCAGCGGCCAGTGTCGCGCGTAGTTTGCGTAGGCGCTCGAAGAGCGGCTGATCGGCTGAGGTTTCTGTGCTCGCACCCTTCGCTGATTTCGATTTCTTCGTCGCGCGCTTGCGTTCACGTGGCGCGGGCGGCGCATCCAGACGCACGTCGCCCTGACCTTTGCACAGCGCGTAGCCCGATTCGGACAGCGACAGCGTCGGATACTGTCCGTCGTCGACCATGAGGTGACCCTGCGCGACCAACTGATCAATCCAGCGGCGAATGACCGTGTCGTGCACATCGCGCAGCAAGCCGAACACACTCAACTGATCGTGACCCCAGCGTGTTACCTGTTCGTCGCTAGCGCCGCGCAGGACCTTCGAGATATGCCCGGCACCAAACCGGTTCTCGGTGCGCCATGCCGCGCTGAGAATTTTTTGTGCTGTGACCACCGCGTCCGACGGCGGCAACGCGGCGGTTTCGCCAAGGCACACATCACATGCTCCGCAGCCTTCGGTTTGTTCGGTGTAGGTCTGTCCGAAATGTTCAGACAGCAGCCGATGACGGCACAGCGGAGCGCTGGCGTAACGACCGATCGCCGCAAGTTGCCGTTCGATGCCGCGCAAACGCTCGGGATCATGCGTTTCTTGCCGCGCCAGATAACGCCACGTCGCAAAGTCCTGGCCGCCCCACAGCAAGATGCATTCGGCCGGTTCGCCATCGCGACCGGCGCGACCGCTCTCTTGCTGATAGTGCTCGACCGAGCGCGGGAGATTCGCGTGAACCACGAAGCGCACGTTCGAGCGGTCGATGCCCATGCCGAACGCAACCGTCGCAACCACGACTTGGAGTCGCTCGGTGGTGAAGTCGGACACCGTGGTCATGCGCGCGCCCGCCGCCATGCCGGCGTGGTACGGCCGCGCATCGACGCCATGTTTGACCAGTGACGCAGCAAGTTGTTCGGTCGCCTTGCGCGTTTGCGCATAGACGATGCCGCCGTCGCCAGGATGACGTCGTACAACCTCCAACGTCTGCTCGACTGCTGAGGAACGCGGCAGCGCGCGAAAAACCAAATTCGGCCGATCGATCGCACCAACCAAGCGCAGCGGATCGGCAAGTTTCAGCTGCGCGCAGATATCATCCTGCACCTTCGGCGTCGCGGTCGCCGTCAGCGCCATGCGCGGTACGCGCGGCAGTTGCGACAGTGCGGCGGCAAGCTGGCGATACTCGGGCCGGAAATCGTGGCCCCAGTGACTAATGCAGTGCGCTTCATCAATCGCGACGAGCGACAGCCGTTTGCTGATCTCGGCGTGCAGATCGCCCACGACCATGCGCTCGGGACTGAGATACAACAGCCGCAGCGAGCCATCATCAAGCGCCGCGCGCACCTCGCGCTTGCCGGCCGCGTTGAGGTTCTGATGCAATGCACCCGCGCTGATGCCAGCTTCGCGTGCGCCAGCGACCTGATCATCCATCAATGCAATCAGCGGAGAAACGACCACGACTAAGCCATCGCCGCACGCTGCCGGAATTTGGAAACACACACTCTTGCCGCCGCCGGTCGGCAACACGACCAGGCTGTCGCGACCGGCCAGTGCCGCGGCGACGGCGTCTTCTTGGAACGGCCGAAACGCGTCGTAGCCCCAGTGCTTTTTCAGTGCGGCGCGCGGGTTCACGGCGCGCAGCGTGGCCATGCGGGTGGCGGTGCCAGTCCCCCTGGGATCGCCGAGTTGTACTCGGCTCGGATTCGAGGGCCGAGTACAACTCCGCGATCCCAGGGCTTTTTCAGGCCGAGTGCAACTCGGCGGTCCCAGGATCGAAGCGATCGCCCCATTCCAGATCCGATGCTGTTTTGTAGGCCACGCGATCGTTACGCCGAACGCTGGTCGCCGCGAATCCATTCGCCGTACATAGTTGCAATTCCACCGCTCCTTTGTGAACGCGCGGCGGTGCGAGCACGCGAGATCCGCGTACGGCAACCGGATCACGAGACAACATCAACCAACTGAACGGCTCGTCTTCCCAACCGAGGTCGGCGCCCTTCGCGGCACGATGGATGCGCGTCCGCGGCAGGCGCACGCTCTGGTGACACCAACCGGGTGCGCCCGCTGGCGACGCTCCGTCAAGCGGACATGTCGCAGCGTGCGTGCACGGACCCACCGGATGCGCGCCAACGGCCAGCAAGCGACGGCGCGCAGCGGCGATAGCACCGAAGCCACGTGGCGTTCCCGGTTCAACAATAAGCAGCCAGCGCGTCGTCAGCGCCCACGCCTGATCGATCAGCACCAATCCTTCGTCGGCCGAGAGTTCGTTGATCGCGTACGACACCGTCACCAGATCGTGCGGCGGTAGCGTTGGCAACGCGCGTAGGTCCGCTTCGATCCACGTGCATGCGGGCAGCTCGGCGTCAGCGACTAATTGTTTCGCAATGGTGATGAACTTGCGATCGCGCTCAACCGCAGTTTGGCGAACGATGCCCGGCAAGTGCTCAGCCGCCGCCCACAGCGCCGCGCCGGTGCCACTACCGAGATCGAGATGACTCGTCACCACTGGGGTTGCGACCTCCAACCCTGAAACCAACGCAGCATCAACCGCCGACGCTGTCGCCGGCATGCGTACCGCAACGTAGGCCGCTCGCGCCAAGTCACTGGTCACACCGGGCGAAGTCTCGTCAACGCCAGCACGATAGCGCTGCGACAACAACTGGGCCGCTGCGGCGAGTCCCGGCGGCGCGTCAACCGCCGCTAAGACATGGACGAGGGCTGGTGGGATGGCCATGCGTGTTGGTGTGGCAGTGGGGCGGACTTGGCAATCCGCGATCCGGCGTTCGCTCGCGGTTGTGCAGACGCGCTTGCGTCAGTACGCTGCCGCCGTGTCGGACACCCCTGTTCCATCGCCGCAAGCCCTCGCGCCGGGCACAACGTCTTCGGGCGTGCGGCCGAAGGCGGCAAGCAACCTGGATGATCTCGAACGCCGGCTTGAGGCTTTCGATCAGGCAACTAAGCGTTTGGCGCGCACGGTTGCTCCGGCCGAGGCGCGCATCCCGACCCAGATGCCGGCCTCCGAATTCATCGCCGCTCGTGATGGCAGCAAGGACGAGCCCAGCGGCTTGCGCCCAGCGGTGTCTGGCCAATCGCCGACAACCGGCGCATTGACCGCGCGTCGTTCGCAGGCGGTCGGCCGTCCCGGTTTCACCTCGACGATTGGCCGGCCACAGATCACTCCAGTCAGCCCGTCCCCGCCGATCCAACTTCCGACGCCGACGGCCCGTCCTGCGACCGCCATGCCGCACACCATGCGAACGCCACGGCGCTGGCCGTTGCTCGCGCTGGGCTTGGTCGCCGGCGCGATCGGCATCGGACTACTCTTGTTGCCCGGCATGTTTCCGGTCTGTCCCGAGGGCGAGGTCGTCGCGCGCACCGTCGCGGTGGAATCGCCGGCAAACGGCGTGTTGGCCGCGCTTACCATCCCGGTCGGCACCGCGGTGAAGACCGGTGACGTCATCGGACGCATCGACCACCTAGCCAACGTCGCGCTAGGCGAGCCGGAAAAATGCGTGGATATTAAAGCGCCGGTCGATGGTTCGGTGGCCGTGCGCCTGGTCGCGGTTGGCCGCCAAGTCGCGCAGGGCGACACGCTGCTGTCACTGGCGCTGCCCAACACCGCCGCCGTCGTCGCGTCGCTTCCAGTAGCCGCGGCGAGTCGCGTCGCGGTCGGTGATCGTGTCGAGGTGTCACTCATCGCCGAAAACCGTGTCGTTGATGGAACGATCGCGCGCATCCTCCCGCCGGGCGAACAAATCGACGGCAGCAAATCGCCAAGCAGCGTCGCCGATCTGCGTCCGCAACTGGTCATCGATCTTGATCCATCGCCGGTTGCGCTACGCACCGGCCAGGGCGTGCGCGTCACCGTGCTTGGCCCACGACCGGGCGCACTGCGTCTCCTCCTCTACCGCATCCGCGGTTATCTACCGCTATGAACATAATCAACGCGATCCAAGGCAACCGCAGAGGCGCAGAGTTGCGCAGAGGTCGCAGAGAGCCGGAGTTAAAAGACACGTTGTTTTCAGTGCCGATCACCCCAGTGACGGCTCACTGTCGTTCTCCTCTGCGATCTCAGCGGCCTCTGCGCCTCTGCAGTAGCCTTGGGTTTTTCCAAAACGCCGGCGCTCGGATGATCGCTCTGCTGCGCCCACTCGCTCTCGTTATTCTCGGCTATCTGCTGCCGCTGTTTGCCGGCGAAGCTGCCGCCGAGCCCGCCGCGTATCGCTTGTTTCCCGGCGATCTCGTGCGCGTACTCGTACTTGGCGAACCCGATTTGACACTCGACATGCGCGTGCCAGCCAGTGGCACGGTGCCATATCCGTTGGTCGGCCCCCTACCCGCACCGACTGATCGCACGTGCGAAGACCTGCGCGCTGATCTGACCAAGCGCCTCGCTGACGGCTACCTGCGCAATCCGCAAGTCACAGTGTCGCTGGTTGAGTACGGTGCGCGCACCGCCTGGGTAGTCGGCGCGGTGATGAAGCCGGGCATGATCCGACTCGATCCACTGCGCCCGACGACCGCGATGCAGGCGCTCGGCGAGGCTGGCGGTCTCGGCGAAGACGCCGACCGCGCTAACGCACGGGTCCTGCGCGAAACCGGCAACGGTGTGAAGCAATCGCTGGAGCTGCCTGCCGCGTTGCTGCCCGAACAAGATCTCGTTCTGCACCACGGCGACGTGATCGTCATTCCACGGCGCGATCGCGTGTATGTCCTCGGCCAAGTCGCGCATCCCGGCGCAGTTCCGCTGCCATCGCGCGAAGTGCTGACCGTGTCGCGTGCGATCGCCATCGTCGGCGGCTTCGACCGCTTCGCCCGCGAAACCAAAGTGCATTTGCTGCGCGCCGGCAGCGATCCCATCGTGCTCGATGTTCGCGCCGTGCTTGACGGCACTAAGGATGCGCAGGATCCGGCGTTGAAGGCCGGCGATACGATTTTTGTCCCTGAAAGCCGCTTCTAGTGAAAGGAAGAAGGAAGAAGGAAGAAGGAGGAAGTCGCCAACGCGTGGACCCCTTACGTTTTCTTCATTCTTCCTTCTGCCTTCTAACTTCTCTCCTGTGTGCCGAAGACACCCGCTTCCTCCCGCCGCCCCTGCGCCCCGATCCCGCGCCGGTCGCAATCGGCTTGTCTTCCGCGCTCGCGCTTGGTGTTGCTCCGTCATTTGAAGTGCTGCCCGGTGGCGAACTGAATGCGCACGAGCACGGGATCGAATTCCATCCCAAGGCGCTGCTCGGTCTCGGCTGGGACGGCAATCCGCAGACCGCGCCACACGCCGATGGCGATGCCTACACGCGGCTCCTCGCCGGTGCCGATCTACGTTTCATCATCGGCGATCGTTCGCGCTTCGAACTAGGCGGCGAACTGGAGGCACGACGCTACGCGGACACCGCTGGCCGCGATCACGTCGGTGGTGGACTCACCGCCGTTTGGAACACGCGTGACGATGCGTGGTGGTGGCGCGGCGAAGCGGGCGCGCTGCGTGAGGATCAGCCACTCGCTGCCACAGCGAACGCGGTGAGTCGCGACGAGTTCCGCCTCGCGCTTGCTGGTGGTCGTGAAGTGCGCGTCTTCGGCGCCAGCGCTTTGGTAACCGCCACCGCAGTCCACTACCGCGAGGACGCGCCCGGATTCATCGCCGAGAATCAGGATCGCCGGACGCTGGCGGCCGAAACGCGCATCTACGCATTTGCGTGGTCGCGCTCGGCGCTTGGCCTGCGCCTTGGTGGCGGGCTGACGCGCTACGCGAACGACCTCGCGAACAATGGCGGACAGCAACTCATCGCGAGCGTGTGGTGGCGGCATCAGCCCGGCGATCGCACGTGGATAACCACGGAAATCGGCGCGTCCGCCTGGCGCTGGTCCGACACCACCGCCGGTGATCCAGCCAACTCCGACGCGCATGTGACTGAGCCATTGGCAAACATCCACCTCGAGTGGCGACCCGAGGAACACAGCTACCTCATCGTCGGCGTCGGCAGCGAACTCGGCGACGGCGCCCAGGCAAACGCCGCGCGCATCCTCAGCGCCACGCTATCCGCCCGCCTCCGCCTCGCCGATCGCTTGGGTGCCGCCCTCATCGGTCGTTGGGAGCGCCGCCTCGACACCGGCGCACAACCGGGCTTCGCCCGCGAACTTCGTCGCAATACCGCCGTCACAGCTGGCATTGATTACGAACTTCGCGACGGCTGGGCTTTGCGCTCGCTCGTTGGTTGGGAAGACAGCGAGGCCGACATCGGTGTTTCGTACTCTCGACCGACCGCGACGATGGAGATCGCGGCGGCGTTTTAAGCCATCAGTGTTTGAGCGGGATGCGCAAGACGAGATCGTCCTTGGTCCCGCTGACGCCATCGCGACCGACGCTCCAGATCCGTAATTCCGTGGCGTCGGTGCTGTGTTGTAACGGCCCGTCAGCGAATGGGTCGGCTGGTAAGGTGGTCGCTTGCGGATCGCGACGCAGCAGGATGGCGGAGTCGATCATTGCGAGATGGGCCGCAACTTGGCGAAAGGCAGACTCGCATACAATGATGCTTGGCGAGGTGGTGCCCAGAATCAGCATGGTCACCGCTTGGGTTCCTGCCTCACGACGCACAAATGGACCGCTGCTGACAAGCGCTATCGCCCCCCATGTACCCTTGTACTGAGCATAAATCGCAGCCGATTCGAGTGCGCTCGTCTGCTCTGCACTAGCACGTCGAAGGTCGGTCCAACGAGCTGTTCGCGCTATAGCAACGGAGCCATCGTAGGCGTCATTGAGACGGCGGCGCACAATCGTCGCTTCCTCGACGGCGCGTTGTGCGCTCATTACGATCTGGGTTGCGCTGATCATCCAGAGTCGTTCGCCATGATCTAAAACACGCGCCGTCAAACCTGTGGGCCAGGGCATCGCCGTGGTTGATTCTCGCCATTGGGTCAACGCAGCATCCGTGCAGTCCGCTGCGACCAAGACGCTGGCCATCACGTTATAGGATTGCTCGACGAACACAGACCCCTGCAACGCCTCAATGAGAGGGCCTCCTTGGGCAGCTGTGCGGACCCCCAGTTGCTGGAGCGCGATCGCGAAGCGTACTGCCTTCGCTGTGTCCCCATGCCCCAATGCACGAACGGCCTCGGCAGCACACGCGAGCGCGAGCACCCTCGTGCTCGACCCATCTAAAACCGAGGCCTTGAGCGTATCGTTTCCAGCCACCCACGGAACGACGCTGTGGGTTGGACGCCAATGTATAACCGCATCCAACACCGGCCGCTGCCGATCAAGCCATGCGTCGATGGTCGGATGTTGTCCTTCGGCCCACGGTCCTTGTGCTGCGGCTTTCAGTTCTTGTTCAAAGGATGGCGGCTGTGCTATTGCCGCAGGCTTTCGGCCGGCATTGACCTCGCGAACCACATCGCTGAGCGCACGCTTGAGTTCTGCCGAGGACATCGGCGTCTCGGCGGGCAACTCAAGCCGCGGCTGCTTCATGTCCGCCCGCAGCGCCCGAATCGTCGCTTCATCAGCTGGTGGAATCAATGCGTCTGGCCCCAGCACACCAACCAACAACGCCGCGAGATTTTCCGCCGGCGGTCCAGGCTCGCCGCGATCATGACGCCACGCAGCGGCGGCATCAATCGATCCATCAGCGCGCACGAACGGCTCCAGCCAATGACCCGCTGGCACCGGCGCCAATTCTCGCGACGGCAGTTTTCCGAAACACCACCAGGCGAGCCCACCAAGGACAATGAGCGCGCACACGACGATGAACGACCGATTACCCATGAACGGAACGTTACGGTTATCGTTGCTGACATCCAGCGCTACACACTCGCTGCTGATTCTCGCGCACTATCCCGGCCACTTCTGTCCAGATTCCTCCACCACCTCGCGTAAAACGGCGAGCGTCTTGGCGGCGATCGGTGCGGCGGCGAATTCAGCGAGAACCTGAGCGCGGCCGGCGGCACCACAACGTGCGCGCAGTTCCGGGGATTCGATCAATCGGCGTAGCGCGGTGGCGAGAGCGAGCGCGTCGCGCGGTGGAACCAAGAAACCGTGCACACCATCGCTGATCGCTTCACGGCAGCCGATGCTGTCGCAGGTGACGATTGGCAAACCGCTGGCCATGCCTTCAAGCAGCGTCTTCGGCAGACCTTCGCGATACCAACTGGGCAGACAGACAATCGCGGCCTCAGCGTAGACGGCGGGCATGTCGTGGCGTTCGCCCCACCAGGCGACGACGCCGGCGGCGTTCCACGCCAGGAGCTGCGCTTCGGGAACCGCGTCGGGATTGCCGAGGTCGAGTGGGCCGACCAGCGCGAAACGTGCTCGTACGCCAGCGGCGCGGAGGATTTCAGCGGCGGCAACGAAGACGGCAACGCCCTTGCTAAACAACATACGCGAGGGCAGCACGATCAGCGGATCACCAGGCACCGGTTCGCGCGGCGTAAACGCATCGGGATCAACGCCTGACCCACGGATGAGGCGGATGCGCTTCGGATCGCAGCCGAGTTTCGCAACCGCTTCGACATCATCACGATTCTGCACGATCACGCGCTGATGCGGATGACCGAAAGCCGGGCCAGCCAACGCGCGCAGGCCAAGGCCGGCCATCCGTGCGCGCCAACCGGTTGCGTCCTGAGCCGCGATACCAAGACCGGTGACGTGACTCACCACAGCTGGAACACCGGCAAAACGCGCGGCGATGCCGCCGTACATCACCGGCTTCGGTGAACGCACGTGGACGAGCATCGGGCGCTCGCGCTTAAAGAGTTGCTTGAGCGCGAGCAGCGTGGACAGCTCGCTGATCGGGCCAAGGCCACGACGCACGACGCTCCACGGATGCACCTGCACACCGCGCGCGGTCAACTCGGCACAGCGCTCGTCCTGCGGAACTGCCACCGCAACGGCGAAACCAGCCTCCTGCACCGCGCGAATCAGCGGCCAACGCTGGTTGAGCAGCGCGCTGGCGAGGTTGTCGACGAAGATGATCTTCGGCGCGGTCATCGCATGTGCTCCAACCCAAGGCAACCGCAGAGGCGCAGAGGCCGCGGAGGACGCAGAGACGACGGTTGAATCCAAATGCCCGCAAAATCCGGTCTGCCTGTAACCCTTGGCCTCCCCTCCGCGATCTCTGCGGCCTCTGCGCCTCTGCGGTTGCCTTGGCGATTGCCAGTGCGGTTCATCGCTGTGCCTCGCGCCACGATTGCAGACAGAGCAGCGACCACAGCGCGCGTGGGTCGCCGCCACCGCGCCGCACCTGCGACCACAAGTGCGACACCGCGTGCGCGTCAAGCAGGCCGTCGCGCCGCAGACGATCGACCGACAACAGATCATCGCCCCAGGCGCGCAGCGGCCCTGCCAACCAAGCGCCCAACGGCACGGAAAATCCCGCCTTTGGTCGCTCGAACATCGCCGGCGGCAGATGGCGCGCGAGGATGTGTCGTAACGGCTGCTTCCCGATTCCACCCCGCATGGTGAGCGAGCTCGGCAGCGACCATGCGAATGCAACAATGCGATGATCGAGCATCGGCACGCGGGTCTCCAGCGACACCGCCATCGCCGCGCGATCGACTTTGACCAAACAGTCGTCGGGCAACCAACTCAGTTGATCGGCCAACTGCATGCGCCGTACGGCATCGGCGTCAGCGCCGTCTCTCGCGTGGGTGAACGATGGAGCGGTTCCGTGGTCAGCAAGGTAACTCGCCGGCGCAACGATGCGGGCGAGGATCCGCGCGTGCATGTCATCGGGATCGCGCGCGCCCAGGGCGCGGGCAAATCGACGAACGCTCTGCGCCGGCTCTGCACCGCCACGACCAAGCACGTGGGCCGTTTGCCGAATCAGGGCGTCGGGTATCGCGTGTAAGAGCCCGCCAGCCACGCGGCGCAGACCGCGCGGTATCGGTGCAAGCCGTGGCCATAAACGCGCACCCCAACGATGCCGGTTATAGCCGGCGAACAGCTCGTCGCCGCCGTCACCCGAGAGCGCAACCGTGACCGACTTCCGCGCTAGGCGCGCAACCAACAACGTCGGCAGCACCGATGCGTCAGCAAACGGCTCGTCGGTGATCGTGGCAAGACGCGGAACCTCGGCGCGCGCCTCGGCCTCGTCTACATAGAGTTCGGTGTGTGCGGTTCCAAGGTGCGTCGCAACGCGGTGCGCGTGGCCCGCTTCGTCAAAGCCCGGTTCGCGGAAACCGCTGGTGAATGTCCGGATTGGCTGGGTTGCCTGCGCCTGCATGAGCGCAACAACGACGCTGCTGTCGATACCGCCGGAGAGAAATGCGCCAAGCGGCACGTCGGCGAGCATCTGTTCAGACACCGCGGAGCGCAGCAAGGATTCCAGTTGTTTGGATGCGTCTGCAAGATCACCGGTAAACGGTGTGGCACGACCCTGCGCGGCAACGGCGGCCGTTGACCACCACGCGGTCGGCCCCTCGATGCGTGGCGCACCGTCACCGATGCGAATGCGCAGCCAGGTTCCCGGCGGCAGTTTGGCGATGCCACGATAGATCGTGCGCGGCGCGGGAATCCAACCGAGCGATACGTAGGCGGCGAGTGCGTCGCGGTCGATATCGCCGCGCCACTGCGGATGCGCGCGCAGCGCCAACGTTTCGCTGGCAAAGACGATCGCGTCGCCGAGTTGGCCCCAGCACAGCGGCTTCTCACCCATGCGATCGCGCGCCAGCCACAGCTCACGCTGCGCGCCGTCCCACAACGCAAACGCGAACATGCCGCGCAGCCGCGGCAACGTATCAACCACGCCCCACTGGCGGCACGCGGCGAGCAGCACCTCGGTGTCGGAGTTGCTGCGAAAGCGCTGGCCGAGCGCCTCGAGTTCGCTGCGCAATGCGCGCCAGTTGTAGATCTCGCCGTTGAACACCACCGTGAGATCGCCGAGCGTCATCGGCTGCGCGCCATCAACACTCAGATCAACGACCGCGAGACGACGATGGGCAAGGGCGACGCCAAGCGCGGGATCGCTCCACACGCCGCCGGCGTCGGGGCCACGATGGTGCAAACGCTCAACCATCGCCGTTGCGGTCGCTCGCAGACCGTCGCCGAGCTTCACATCAATGACGCCGGCTAGGCCGCACATGGCGCGGTCTCCTTCGCCGACGTTCGTCCATGCAGGATCAGCAATCCAAGCAGGTACATCCACCACAGTGTCGCGAGGGTAAAGCTTTTGAACACCGGCAGATCAAACGCGATCGCGGTGATTGCCGCCGATAGACCGCACGCCGTCGCCATGCGCCATGGTTCGCCAGCGGTGCCACGGAAGACAACCAGGTGACAGACAAGCAGCGACACGACGAGCAGCATGCCGGGTAAACCGAATTCGACCGCTAACCACAGCGGCAGCGAATGCGGATGCGCCATGCTGGCTCCGTACGGCGTGTGGTGCCAGAACGCCACGTCGGTGTCGCGTCCCTCCCAGCCGCTGCGCTCGGCGTCTTCGCTATACCACGGCCACATCACACCAAGACCCTGGCCACGCGCCACGGTGGTGGGCGCTTCGCTGAGTGCGGCGAATGCCGTGGTGTACGTGCGTTCGCGAAACGGATCGCTGGTTTCACGCGTGCGTCCGCCGGTGATTAACTCGAGGCCGAACACCAACAGCACGCCGACACCAGCCAACGCCACGATGCCGGCGACGCGCACGATGCGATTGCCGCCGCCGACCAAGAGCGCGGTCAGCGCCGCAAAAATCGCCAAGCCAAGCAGCGCTCCGCGCGAGCCCATCGCAACAACCGCCAGCAACAGCCCGCAGCTGGCGATCGTCCACCAGGTCCGTTGCCGTCCGACCGCCGACAGCGCGAGGCCGACCGCGCAACCTAACGCTGGCAGCAAAGCAAGGTGGCCAACCGCCGGACTGAACAGTGGGCCACGGGCGCGCTGCTGGGCATCGCGGATGAACGACAACTCAAGCCCAGGTGCCGCGAGCGATTTCACCGCGTAGGCGGTTCCAACGACGGCCAGAAAGATCGTGGCGCGACGCAGCACGGCGGCGATTTCCTCGGTTGGCCTGCCTGCCATCAAGACATAGGCGCAGACAAACGCCGCGCTGGCACCAAGCAGCGGCACCAGGCGTCCGATCGCATCCGCCGTATCGCGTGCATCGGCCCACAGCGGCAGCGACGTCACGCCCCACAGCACCACGACAACGAACCACACGCCAACCATCAACCATGGGCGTGGATAGATGCGGAGGTCGCGCCAGCGCCAGATGATCAAAGTGACGGCCAGCGCCATAAGCACGAGATCCATCACCATCACCGGCGCGTCTGCGATCACTATCGCTGGCTGCCATCGGCCGGGAAGAAAAGCATGCAGTGTGAACACGATCCAGAAAAGAGCTTCGTCCCAACGCATCCGTGCTGACGAGGTGGCGGCGTCGCTCATCGGGGGCTCCGCGATATCCGACGCCACAACGCGAGGTGCGCCTCAGCCCAAGCGTTTCCGCTGTACATGCGCTCGACCCAGCGACGGCCGAGTTTGCCAAGGTGTTCGCGCAGCTCGCTCTCAAGCAGGAGCAGGTCGAGTGTGGTCGCCAATTCCAGCTCATCGGCTGGCGTCACCAAAACCCCACCAGGACCGACCGCTTCGGGCAGACCGCCAACGCGGGTTGCGACCACCGGCGTTCCCACTGCCAACGATTCCAGCACGACAATGCCCAGCGCCTCGCTGGTTGATGGAACGCAGGCGATGTCGGCAGCCTGGAAGATGCGCGGTACGTCGGTCCGCCAACCGAGCAGTCTGACGCAACCGGCCGCCTCAGCTGCCGCTGTTACCGCGACGCGGTCAGGGCCGTCGCCAGCCATTACAGCGATCAGGCCCGGATGCTGCGCTGCGACCTCCTTCACCGCTGCAATGAAGGCCAACGCGCCCTTCACCGGATCGAAGCGACCGCAGAACGCGATCACCGGAGCGTCTGCCGGCAAGCCCAGGGTCGCTCGTGCGGCGACGCGGTCGGCATCGCAGCGCTCGGCAAGATGCGCGCGATCAAGTGCGTAGCGAATCACGCCACAGCGTCCGCGTCTTACCCAGCCATGCGCGAGGCCGATGCGCCGCATTGCGAACGACGGCGCGACCACCGCCGCGGTTAGCGGTGACAGCAGCATATCGAGCAGACCGAGAACCAACGCGCGTTGTCCACCATCGGGCGTTGCGCCGGGCCAGTTGTGCGCCACGTGTACCACCGGCCGACCGACCAACCAGCCGGCCACGCGACCGACCAAACCGGCGGCGCCGGTGTGCGTGACGATAACGTCGGCGCGGCGAGCCGTGCTGCGCAGTGCGCGAACGGCGCGTAACAATCCGCATGGCCCGACCAATGCCGGCAACTCAACGACCGGAACTCCGGCCATCTGCCATGCCAGCGTCGAACGTGGCTCGCCGACATGCAGCGGCAAGATCGCCGCACACGACGTCACCAGCTCGCGATCACCAGCAACGGCAAGCCGCCGCGCATACTCAATCGAGCCGCCGTTGTCGTCGATGACGACGTGGAGAATCCGCAGCGGCGCGCTCATGGCGGCCAGGCTCCGCCCCAGATGCGCACTAGGCTATCGACCACCGCGTTGCGATCGTGGCCGAGCGTGGCCAGGCGCAGCGGATTGGTGTTGGGTTCGCTGCGACCGCGTTTGAACGCACCGCGTAGTGCCGCCGCCCAGTCCACCGCTTCTGCGGCAAGCGGCACCCGGAGAACGCGATCGAGCAGCGGGGTCGCCTCAATCGGCACGCCGTGCGATGCGACAATCGGCAGTCCGGCTGCCTGCGCCTCGAGCACCGACAAACCAAAACCCTCGGCAAGCGATGGCTGCGCAAACACGTCGGCCGCCGCAAGCAGGCGCGGTACGTCCTCGCGTTGGCCGAGCAATCGGACGCGCTCGCCCACGCCAGCGCGCTCGGCCTGCGCGGCCAATGGCTGCCGCAGCTCACCATCGCCAGCAATCAGCAGCACGTCGGTTGACGGCAAGTCCCGCAGCGCAGCGACCAACAGCGCCTGGCGTTTGTTCGCATCAAGCCGACCCACGGCAAGGATCGCGCGTTGTTCTGCCGCCAATCCCAATTCAGCGCGGATGCGCTCACGGGTCTGCGGCGCGGCAAAACGCGCCAGGTCGATGCCCAACGGAAACACGCGGCACAACGGACTGGTCGGATCGTGCAGCGACGCCGACGCAATAGCACTGACGCCGAGCGTGCGGTTCGCGTGGCGACGAATCCAGCGCCGCATCAGCGCGTGGTACGGCCGTCGCCACCAGCCGACGGCGCGTTCGCGGGCGTGCTCGTCACAGTGGACGTGGCTGATGCGTACCGGCACGCCGACCTGATCTGCCAAGCGGAGGACGAGGCCGTTGAATGGGCCGATGTGCGTATGAACCGCGTCGTAGCCTTCGTCGAGCAGGTGGCGCATCGACGCTGCGAATCTCCAGGGCCACGGATGTCCGGGCACATGCACTAAACGTACACCGGCGGCGGTCAGCGCATCGGTCCACGGAAACGGTCCGGGCTCGCGGTGCGCGATGGTGACCTCGACGCCGTCGCGCTGTGCTGCGGCGATGGCGATTTCGGCGACCCAGTTCTCAAGTCCGCCGCGCTGCAGCGCAGCGAGGACATGCAGCACGCGGCAGGGACGACTCATGACGCCGCCAATTGGGCCAAACGTGCGCGCAGCAGGCTGGTTGCCCACACTAGGCGCACGCAAAACGCAATCGCTAACGCCAGGCTGACGCCCGCTAATCCGTAGTGCGGAATCGCGAACCATGCCGCCAGCGCCGCCACGCCGACCATGACCGCCAGCATCGGTAGTTGTTCGCGCCACACGCCAAGCGCGGTCAGCGCAACACAGACCGGCAGCGCGGCCAGATCAATCGCGGTTGCACCACACAACACGGCGAGATCCCTGCCGAGATCGGCGAAATCACGCCCGAAAATCAGCGTCAATACCGGTCCGCCGATGAACCACGAGAGCATGGCCGACGCCCACGCCGCTGCGATGCCCAGACCCGCAAGTTGGGCGACCAGGCGGCGTATGCCAGCAGCATCACCAGCGCGACCAGCTTCGGCCATCGTCGTCGCGGCACCCGGCGTCATTGCGCCAACCACGTGGTTGAGTAACGCAACCGCCGCCGCCACGCCAGCGAACAGGCCGAGCGCCGCGTGCCCATACTGCGCTTCCAAAACCAAGCGCGGCACGCTGGTAGCTAGTGCGTACAGTCCAAGACCTGCACCCAACGGCAGCAACGTGACCAACAATGGCCACGCGCGACGTGACTGGTCAGGCAACATCGGCACGCGCGCGATCAGTGGCAATTCCACCGCCAACAACGCAACCACGGAACCAGCGGCAACGCCGGCTGCGATCGCCACCGCGCTGTGACCAAGCCATACGCCAACTACCGCGCCAACGATCTGGAGTACCGCCCGCGCCGCCTGCGCCCACGCGATCGCCGCAAATCCGTTCACGCGTTGCTGCCGACCGAGCGCAATCTCGCCGATGCCTTCAGCGCCGCGTGCCAGCGCCAACCATAACGTCATCGCCAAAACGCTCGCCGGTGCTGAACACGCCACGATAGTCGCAACCAGCGCAACGACCGTCGCGGTGACCAGACGCACACGGATGTGCTCGGTCACTGTGCCCGGCCCCGCCGTCGCCACTGCCGTGCGTTGCTGCAATCCGGCACATAGGTGCAGCGGCAGCACTACCGCCATCGCCCACGCTAATTCACCAAGCGCAGCAGTTGAAACCAAGCGCGCACAAACGGCGAGCACCGCCCACTGCGACGCTGCCATCGCGGCATTGCTCATCAACGTCCATGCAGTCGCTTTGGCCAGCACGGCGGCCATGGTGGCGGCGTCGGGCTGGGGGCCAAGGGGCGGGCCTTCTGCTGCGCGCTCTGCGCTTG
Organism: uncultured candidatus Brocadiaceae bacterium; assembly: GCA_964652775.1. Lineage (GTDB taxonomy): Bacteria > Planctomycetota > UBA11346 > UBA11346 > UBA11346 > UBA11346. The sequence continues at coordinate 241,066 of CAZZAM010000002.1, forward strand.
ATTGCCTGTGCGTTGCTCGGGCATGGGATCCGTCTATAGCCATGCCACCCAACGCTCTGGAGACCTCGACGTGAAATCTCTCGCAATCGGGCTGTTCCTCGCTGCCTGTCATTCCACCCTGCACGCGGCGCAGTCCGTCACAACGAACGACGTGCGGCTGATCCTGCCGAAGGTAGTCTGGGCCGCGGTTGGTGTCGAGGCCAACATCTATTTCGCCAACGCTACGCTGATCGCGCCGGAAAACCGCAGCCACGAGTTCGTCGTGACCTGCGGCAAGGGCAAGGCCGATGCGGTGCGCTGGACGCTCACCCCCACAGCGGCGGATGTCGGCGACGCGCCGCTCAAGCTTGAGGTGCGCGATGCTGCCAAAAAGGTTGTCGCCACCGCCAGCACTACCGTGCGCGTTGCCCGAGTCGATGCCGGTCAGGGCAAGCCGCTCCGCTATCTACCAATCGGCGACAGCCTGACTGAGCCCGGCGTGTACACCCGCAAATTGCTGCAGCTGTGTGCGCGCCCTGGCAATCCCGCCCTCACGCTGCTGGGCACCAATGCGTCCACCTATGGCGGAGTCGCCGGCAATGTGCACGAGGGCTATAGCGGCTGGAAGTGCGATACGTTCCTGACCAAGTACAATCCCGCGTTTGATCCGAAGGGTCAGCCGAAAAAGGCCGGCAACTCGCCGTTCATCTTCCTGGAGGGCGGCAAGCCCGTCTTCAACATGGCGCGCTACATCACCGAGCATTGCCAGGGAACGCCACCAGACGTCGCGACGATCTTCCTCGGCGGCAACGACAACGCTGCGCTCAAGCCCGAGACGGTAGAAAAAGGCGCTGACGAGTTCTTCGCCAATATCGAGAAGGTCCTGGCCGCCCTGCGCGCAACCTCGCCAAAGATGGTACTGGGCGTCGTGACCATGGTCCCCGATGCGACGTTCCCTGAAGCCGCCGGTGCCAGCGCGGCAGCCAAACAGCAACTGTGGGATTATCGCAAGATCCAGCACCGCGTTGTCGAGCGGACCTACGAGCACTTCGGCAACCGCGAGCGCGAAAAGATCTTCGTAATCCCCGCGTATCTGAACCTCGACGCCACCAATCATTTCCCCTGGGAGAAGGTCAAGCTCAACGCCGCGCTCTCGTTCTACTACGGCCTCCATCCCAAAGACGAGGGCTACCTTCAGTTCGGCGACACGCTCTACGCCTGGTTGAAGAACGTCGCGCCTTAAACTGGCCTCGCTGACCGGCGACGCGAGCGATGACTAGAAAACGAGCCGCCACTGTTCCTGCAGAATTTTGCGCCATCCTGCGCCCACGATGCGCGCGCTCTTACATTGGCTGTGGCGATATCGCGCCTGGATTGCCGGGGGGCTGCTCTGTCTCGGCATCATCGATGGCATGCAGACGCTGGTGCCGTTTCTGCTGCGCGCGGCAATTGATGACCTGAGTGCCGGACACGCAGATCGTCTGACCCTGTTGGCGGGTGGGATGCTCCTCATCGGTGTCCTCATGGTTGGCCTGCGCTTTTTCTGGCGCTTCTTGTTGTTCGGTGCCGCGCGGCGGATTCGCCGTGATCTGCGCTTGGCGCTGCATGCGCAGTTGGTGCGCCTTGATGCTGGGTTTCGCCACGGCCGCAGCACCGGCGAGCAAATGGCCCTGGCAACCAGCGACATAGATGCGGTCAATCAAGCGTGCGGCTTCGGCATGATGGCCGTATTCGACGCCGTTTTTCTCATTCTGTTTAGTGTTGCCGCGATGATTCACCTGAGCCCAGCGCTCGCACTGATCACCTGCCTGCCCTTACCGTTGGTCGCGTTGTGTGAGTGGCGAATGGGCAAGGTACTCTATCGCTGTTACGATCGTTCGCAGACCACCTTCGCCGTGTTGACCGAACAGGTGCGCGAGGCACTCGTCGGTGTCCGCACACTCAAGGCGCACGCCCGCGAAGCCGATTGCTCGCGCGCGCTGGAACGCGCCAACCAGGACAACCTGCAGGCCTGGTTGAGGGTATCACGGATCGACAGCGTCTTTGAGCCGGCCATCATGTTTCTTGCCGGTGTTCCTGCGGTGGTTGCCTTGTTGTTCGGCGGACGCGCGGTGCTTGATGGCACGATGAGTCTGGGTGATTTTGTCGCGTTCGTTGCCGTGTTGTCGCTGTTGGCTTGGCCGATGATGGCGATCGGATGGTCGGTGAATCTGTGGACACGTGGCGCGGCGTCGATGTCGCGGATCCAGACGGTGCTGGATACCGTGCCCGCGATCACGTCACCGACGAACGCGGTACGCATGCCGACGGATTCCGGCATCACGCTTGAGGCCGTCAGCGTACGCTATCCATCCGCCGAGCGCGACGCCCTGCGCGATTTGTCGGTCCATATCGCCGCCGGCGGCATGCTTGGCATCGTCGGGCCAACCGGATCCGGCAAGAGCACGCTCGCCGATCTGTTGGTTCGGATGAACGATCCGACGCACGGCGTCGTACGACTCGGCGGCTGCGATCTACGCACGTTAGTGTTGAACGATCTCCGGCGCACCGTGGCGATCGTCCCGCAGGAGCCCTTCGTTTTCGCGTTGAGTATCGCCGAAAACCTCGCCTTCGCCCGACCCGAAGCGAGCACGGCGGAGATTGAGGCGGCAGCACAGGCGGCATGCCTGCACGAGGAAATCCTGTGTTTGCCCCAAGGCTATACCACGTTGTTGGGCGAGCGCGGCATCACCTTGTCCGGCGGTCAACGTCAGCGTTTAGCGATTGCCCGTGCGCTGCTGCAAGATCCGGCAGTGCTCGTGCTGGACGACTGTCTGTCAGCACTTGATGCCGCCACCGAAACGCAGGTGCTGGCAAACCTGCGCCAGGCTCGACGTGGACGGACGGCCGTCGTCATCAGCCACCGCATACGCACGATCGCCGATGCGAACCTCACGCTGGTGTTGGATCATGGCCACGTCATCGAGCGCGGCACGCACGCCGAACTGCTCGCGGTCGGTGGTCTCTATGCGCGTCTGCACGCACTTCAGCAAGCCGAGCAGGCGCTAGAGGAGCGCGCATGAGCTCGCCCACCAACGCCGACGAAGATCCGTTGCCGGATCGCATTGATCGCTCGCACTTATGGCGGCTGCTCGCCTTGGCGCGGCCACACCGCGCGAAGCTTGGCCTGTGTCTCGCCCTCGCTGTACTCGCGACGATCACTGATTTGGCCATGCCGTGGGCGACCAAGCTGGCGATTGATCAGGCGATCACTCCTGCCTGGCGCACGGTTGCTGCCGAGCCGAAGCTCGCTGCGTCCCTGCACGACAGCGGAGCGTTGGATATGCCGGATGGCGGACTCATCGTCATGGCCTCGGCGCTGCCGGCGGCGCTCGCCGCCGAACTCGATCATCGCCACCTCTGGCGCACTGATCGCTATCGCGACGTCGGTGGCTCGTTGCCGGATGGGGTTACCCCCCTGCGTATCCATGGACGCGTTTTTGTCGCTGAATCGGCGCTCGCCGCCCTCACGCCGCTCGACCGTCTGCGCGTGTGCCATGATGACGTCGTGCTGCTGGGCTGGGTCGCCACCGGGCTGTTCATCGTGCTGGTTATTCGCCTCGTCGTGAACATGTGCCTGGGTTGGTTCCTGCGTTCCACCGGCCAGCGGGTGGTTACGGATCTGCGTCGGCAGGTGGTGGATCATGTGCTGCGACTGCCAGCGGCTGCGTACGATCGCGAGCCGGTCGGACGACTCGTTACGCGTGCGACCAATGATGTTGCTGCGGTCGAAGAATTATTCAGCGTGGTAATCATCACGGTGGTGAAGGATGTGCTGTTGCTCTGCGGTGGACTGACGCTGCTCTTCGTGCTCGATTGGCGCCTGGCCGCGATCGTCACCGCCTGCATGCCGCTGGTAATCGGTGTAAGTTGGGCTTTTCGCCGGCGCATACGCGATGTGTTGCGCGAGGTCCGGGCCAAGGTCAGCAAGATCAACGCCTTCCTGGCCGAGTCGTTGTCCGGTTGGCGCACCGTGCAGGCCTGCGCGCAAGAAGGCTGGATGCGTGAGCGCTTCAACGCGATCAACAACGAAGAGTTCCACGTCGGTCTGCGCCAGATGTATTTGTTTAGCTTGTTTATGCCGCTGGTGGCGTTCTCGGGCGTGGTCTGCGCCGCGCTGGTGCTGTGGTTCGGCGGTGGCGGCGTGCACGCGGGCTGGTTGACCCTGGGCGGATTGGTTGCGTTCCTCGCGTATGTCGAGCTGGCCTTCGCGCCGATCCGCGACCTCGCGGAAAAACATAGTCTGACCCAGGCTGCGGTCGCTGCTGGCGAGCGCTTGTTCCGTCTGCTTGATCAACCGCGCGAAGCCGATGGCGGCGACAACCAGCCTGCGCGTATCGGCACCGTGGTCTTCAGTGACGTCTGGTTCCGTTATCCCGCCCGCGCGGGCGAGAGCGAGCTGCCCTGGGTGCTGCAAGGCGTGTCGTTCACGATTGCGCCCGGCGAGCGCATCGCGCTGGTTGGCGCAACCGGATCCGGCAAGTCCACCATTGCTGGACTCATGCTGCGTTTCCACGATCCCGAACGCGGTACGATTACTCTTGCTGGTGTTGATCTGCGTGGCTGTGATCGGCGTTGGCTGCGCAATCGGGTCGCTTCGGTAACCCAGGACGTTCACCTCTATGCCGGCACAGTGGCGGACAACATCGCCCTGTTCAGCGAATGCGGTCGCCCCGAGCTAGAGGCCGCTGCGCGGCTCGTGCATGCCGATGAACTCGTCGCACGGTTGCCCAATGGCTTTGATCACCGCCTGGGCGAACGCGGTGGGACGTTGTCGTCCGGCGAGCGGCAGTTACTCGCACTCGGACGCGCCGTCGCCCACGATTCCGAACTGCTCATCCTCGATGAGGCGACGGCGCATATCGATAGTCGCACCGAGGCACTGATTCAGGATGGCCTCTCCAAGCTGCTTGCCGGACGCTCGGCGCTGATCGTTGCCCACCGTCTTTCCACTGTGCGTTCGTGCGATCGCATCCTCGTCCTCCACCACGGTCGTATCGCCGAGCAGGGCACCCACGCCGAGCTACTCGCCGCCAACGGGCTGTACGCCGACGTCCATCGTCAGTTCGTCGCCGAGGCCGAGGTTGCCGCCACCGAACACGCGACGTAAACAACGCATTCCAAGGCAACCGCAGAGGCGCAGAGGCCGCTGAGATTGCAGAGGAGGACGAGATGGAGTCGGTCTGCTGCCCGTTATTAGCGCTGGAAACATGAGCGCACTCCAACTCCAACCCTCAGCGTCCTCTGCGGCCTCTGCGCCTCTGCGGTTGCCTTGGACTATTTTCCAAACGGCGACTTTCGGCTGAGACACGCTTCCCATGGCTCATGCTCCCGACTACCCGGTGCCTTTTTTCGAAAATCTGCTCCGTCTGCGAAATCCGTGCACCCCCATTGCGGATGATTCGAGTTGGTGATTTCGCGGTACCTGCTGCAGAATATTGGACTTCGTCGTGGTTTCCTGCATCCTGCGCCAATGCCCGCCGACACCGTGGTGACGCTGCCAGACCTGCTGGCCTTGCTGCGCGAACGCCGGGTGCCCGCAGCGATCTGCGCTGGAGTCGCGGTCCTGTTGGTTTTGTTCGTTGGCCTGTGGGGGCCGAATCAATATCGCGCTGAGGCGCGCCTCGCGATTGAGCGCGGTCGGCTTGAGGTTCCCTTCGCCACCAATCCCGCGTTTGAGGGCGACGATCTCGTTCTTGTCTACACCCAGCGCGATCTGCTGCTCTCGACCACCGTCCTGGGCAAGGCGCTGGCCTCTGGCGCTCTGCGCGGCAGCGCGGCGTATGATCTCAGCGACGATCCGATCGCCGCGCTACGACGGCGGTTGTCGGTGATCGCCAATCGCGATTCGCGCGTGCTCGTCGTGCAGCTTGCTGACGAGGATCCACGCCGCGCCGAACATGGTCTACGCGCGGTTGTCGATGCGTTCCTGGCCGCGCAGGCGCAACGCGACTCGGAACGATCGCAACGGTCGGTCGAATTCCTTTCGCGCCAGGTTGCCGAGGCCGGTCTCGCCGCCGACAAAGCGCGGGACGAAGAACAGAAATTTCGGATTGCCAACAATCTATTTCAAGGCGACGCCGAGCGCAGCTTCGCAACCCAGCGCCTGACCACGTTGCAGGGACGCTTGGTGGTGATGCGCGAACAGGTCGCGTCGCTTGATACGTTGCTGGGTCGGCTCGATGCCGACCTCAAGAACCCCGATCCGCGGGCGTTGCTCGCAACCGAGGCAGTAGCGCGCAATCCGGTCGTGCTGGAAGTGACCAAGCAATTGATCGATCAGGAGAATCGCCGCGATGCGCTGGCCGAGCGCTATCTCACTAAACATCCACAAATGATCAGCCTCGAGCGTCAGGTGGTCAGCAAGCGGGAACAATTGGCGCAAGCCGCCAGTCAGGTCGTGCGCGGCCTGCACGCAGAGCGTGATAAATTAGTCAGCCAGCTGACCTCGCTGGATGCGCACATTCGCAAAGAAGAGCAGGAATTGCAGCGCTATCAGCAAGGCTTGGTCCAGCTCGAAACATTCACTGAACGGACCAAAAGTCGCTCGTCGCTGTACGCGCAGTTGCTCAAGCGCCTCGGCGAGGAAACTGTCGCGAGTCGCCTCGATCGTTCCGAGGCGGTGCTCGCCGATCCGCCGCGCGCAGCGCCACGTCCGGTCTCGTGGACGTTTACCGGACTGCTGCCGATCGCCTTGCTCGCAGGCGTTGTTGTCGGCTGTGCTGGCGGGCTCGCGTTTCACGTCCTCGACACCCGCGTGCGCGGTTCCGCAGGACTCGGCCGCGCCACTGGTCTAGCGGTGCTTGGTCATCTTCGTCAACGTCGGCGTGGCGACCCGCCGCCGACAGACGAAGCGCTAGCTCCAGCGCGACAACTGCGCGAAGTCGTGGCGCTGCGCGCGCCCGAGGGCAGTAGCCACGTTTGGCTGATGGCCGGCTGCGAACCAGCTTCGGGTGCTGACGCCGTTGCGCTGCAGTTGGCGACCGCGTTTGCCTCGGCCGGCGCACGCACGCTGCTGGTCGATGCCAATCTGCGTGATCCCGCGTTGGCGGCGGCGTATGGCGTAACCGTGCAGCGCGGCTTCGATCTGCTGTTGGCTGGTGAGCCCGACATCGCGCCGCTCGCGACCGGGGTGGCGAACCTTGATCTGATGGCGCCATCGCACGCCGTCGGCAACGCCGCCGAGTTACTGCACAGCCACTGCCTGCCGGAATGGCTCGGCCACATCCGGCCACACTATGATCATGTTGTGATCGTGACCTCAGCACTGTCGACCACCTCTGACGCCCTGGTTATCGCAGCACACGCAGACATGATCATCGTGACCGCAGTCGAAGGCGGCCTGCTGCAGCGCATTCGCGCGGCCGTTGCGCAACTATCGCCACTTGCCGCACGCGTCGCCGGTGCCGTTCTCACCACGCCCGTTCCGGCTGGAGAAAAGCCATGATATTTACCGCGTTTATGTGCAGGGCTGCGCCGGTCGCCCTTGCTCTGCTTGCCGCTCCGCTTGGCGCCCTCGACGCCTACCGCGTTATGGACGGCACCGGTGAGTTGACCATTTACGGGGTCGATTCCACCGTGCTCGCGGTCGAGCGTCCGGGTGCAGCGGGTGAAGCTTTTTATTATGGTGCCGGTGGCTTTTACGCCGGCTCGGGACGTCCTGATCCCATTTTTGGCGGCGTTGTTTTTACCGACGCTTCTGGCGCCGTGGTTGGTCGCATGGTGCCCAACTATTCGTGTGGCTGGGATCACTTCCGCGCTGATGGAGCGTATCGTGGCATGAGCGTCGTTGTTCCTGGCGATTCGTGGGACGTGGATCCCCATGGCGCGATCATGCCCGACGGCCTCTTTCCGGTGCCGATGTCGTGGTCGCAGCAACTCAATCTGCCCAACGCCACGGCTCCATGAGTGTGATCGATCCGCCGTCGTCTGGCACCACGCCATCGAGGCCGACCGGAGAACATCCGTCCCTGGTTTCCTCGCCGCACACAAAATCCCCCAGTGCGCATTTCCGCCGCGTTTCTTTGGATCGTTTGGAACAGCACGCCATCATGACGCCGACGTTTGATGGTCGGCGCATTCGCCAAGCCCTGGCCGCGGTGCTGTTGGCCTGTGACCTCACGGCGATTATCGCCGGTCTGCTGCTCGCTCCGACCTGGGTTTCAGCTGAACACATTGCCCCCATTGCCTGGGCCGCCATTACGCTGACGACGTTGCCATTGTTGGGCTTGATGCTGGTCAGCGCCTACAGCTGGGATGCGGTTGCTCGCATCGATAGCCTGATCGCAATTACGCTGGCCGCGTTCGCGGGCGCTTTGGCCGGTCTTTTCGCCTATAAGCTGTTCCTCGTTGAAAGCGGCGCGGTGATTGCCGCGGTGATCACCTGGCGCTCGGCTGCGGCTGCGGCTGCGTTCGCTGGCTGGGCGGTCCTGACGAGGCTGATCGCACGACGAACCATTCGCAGCTGGCGCCGTGGCTGGTCAACCATCGTGGTCGGCTCGGAGTCTTACCACCAGCGCGTAGCGACCACCCTGCGGGCGGCCAAGGTGGGCGACACGCTTGAGCTGGTTGATTCGGATGCGGCCGGTGCCGCGCGCGCGCTTGAGATGCTGCTGCCCGGTCGCCTGCGTTGCATCGTACTCGATCGCGGCCGCGACTCGCTGAGCGTCTCGTTGCGTCTCGCCCTGGTCCACGCGCGTCTCTCGGGTGTGCGCATCGTGTCGCTGGCGGATGTCATTGAGGAATTCGAAGAGCGTGTGCCGGTCACGGCGGTCGACAGTTGGTGGATACTCGATCTTGAACGCCTGCCCGCATCGGCGTCGGGTCCGTATCTGGCGATCAAGCGCCTGATTGACCTTGCCGTGTGTGTACCAGCCCTGGCGCTGCTCCTGCCCGTGCTCCTGCTGACCGCAATCGCCGTGCGCGTGACCAGTCGCGGACCGATCCTGTTCACTCAGATCCGCGAGGGCCTCCATCGTACGCCGTTCCTGATCTTCAAGTTCCGTACCATGCGCGTTGATGCCGAAGTCGGTGGCGCGCAATGGGCCACCAAGAGCGACCCACGGGTGACGTCGATCGGTGCGTTTTTGCGCCGCTCGCGCCTCGATGAATTGCCTCAGCTATTGAACGTGATCCTCGGAGACATGTCGCTGGTTGGCCCGCGCCCCGAGCGCCCCGAGTTCAACCACCTGCTTGCCGAGCGCATACCGTGGTACGATCTGCGGCATGTCGCCCAGCCCGGCATCACTGGTTGGGCCCAGGTCCGCTATCCGTATGGCGCCAGTGTTGAGGACGCCGTGGTCAAGCTCGAATACGACGCCTACTATGTGAAGCACGCTTCGCTGATCTTCGATCTGCGTATTCTTGCTGCGACATTCGCCGTCGTGTTCGGGCTGCGCGGACGGTGAGTTGCCCCAGCTGCGAGTTGCGAGTTGCGAGTCCGCAGGCTGTATCCTCACCCGCCCGCCTTGTAACCAGGGTCTCGAAACTCGCAGCTCGTAGCTCGCAGCTCGTAGCTGCCTGGGCCGCGCTGCGCGGCCCAGGCTTGTAGAAACCCCCCTACTTCTGCATGATGGCCACCAGAGGTTCCCATGACTGAATCTGCAGCAGGCGCCAAACACGCCGTTCTCGATCCGACGCGGCGCTCGCCTCAGGTGCTGCGTTTTGAGTCGATGCTGCGCGAGCGCGTGGTTGGGCAGGAGGCTGCGATCGAGTCGATCCTCGACTCGTTCTCGAAGATCCTCGCGGGCATCCGTAATCTTGAGCGTCCGCTGCTGACGCTGCTGTTTCTTGGACCGACTGGCGTCGGCAAAACCGAGACGGTGAAGGCGTTGTCCGAAACCGTGTTCGGTAAGCGCTCGGCGTTCGTCCGCGTCAACTGTCAGGAGTTCTCCTCCGAGTTCACAGTATCAAAACTGTTCGGCAGTCCGCCCGGTTACGTCGGCAATGATGTCGAGCCGATGCTCTCGCAGGACAACCTTGATCGTCATCACAAAGAGGCGCAGGCCGAGGGCCGCGGTGTGTTCGCGGAGGGTGAGGGGCGCATCGCCAAACTGTTCCCGCACGTGAAGAGTCATTATCTGTCGATCGTGCTGTTCGACGAAGTCGAGAAGGCGCATCCCAAGTTATGGAATGCCTTGCTTGGCCTGATGGAAGACGGACACCTGACGTTGGGTAATAACAAGACCGTGGACTTCACCCGCTCGCTCATTGTCATCACCTCGAACGTCGGTGCCTCCGAGATGAGTGAGACGTTGCGCCACAAGTCAATCGGCTTCGAGGTCGAGGCCGACAACGCGATGCTCAACAAGGACATCAAGTCGAAGGCGGTCGAGGCGGCCAAGGACGTCTTCCCCTACGAGTTCCTCAATCGCTTCGACGACATCATCTGCTTCCGCGTGCTGACCCGCGACGACCTGCACAAGATCCTCGATCTCATGCTGCAAGAGGTGTACAAGCGCCTGCTGACCGCGCAGGTGCCGATCATCCTTCATTACACCAAGCCGTTCCTGTCTAAGCTGCTGAAAGAAGGCACCGATCCGCAATTTGGTGCCCGGCCGATGCGTCGCGCGGTCGAGCGCATGCTGGTCGCGCCGCTTGCGCGCCTCATCGCCTCGAACCAGGTCAAGGCCGGCGACGTCATCGCCGTCCGCCTCAAGGGTGGCGAGACTGAATTCCAGAAAGAAGGACGCGACGCAAAGACGGCTGGGTTGGTTAAGTAGAGTCCCGCCACCAGTGAATCCAGCTGTTGAAAAAGCCCCAAGGCAACCGCAGAGGCGCAGAGGCCGCGGAGATCGCAGAGGAGATCTGGCTTGGACTGTCACCCAGCGGGTGATCAACGGAGGAAATAACCATGTCTTCCAACCTCAATCCTCTGCGATCTCCGCGGCCTCTGCGCCTCTGCGGTTGCCTTGCGACGCCTTTCAAAAATAAACCAAACGGGAGCGCCCGTTCGGCGTAATTCCATGATCATGCCCTTTCGCCCACTGGTTGTTTTTTTCTCATGCACCGCATTTCTCTCCGCCGCCGACGGCGTCTATCAGGCTCCCTCGCCCGAGCCGACGCCGGAAGAGGTTGCGATCCTCCAACTGATCAATCGTTGTCGCGCTGATCCACCCGGCGAAGGCCTGCGTATCGCGCCGCTGGATGGCGCCGCGAAGTTGGCGTTCTCGGGTTCGGTCGATTTCAAGATGTTCCGCGACGAGATGAGTCAGATCGCGCCCGCGCCACCGTTGGTCTTCGACCTCCGCCTACTTGATGCTGCGCGCAAGCACGCGCACTACATGATCCTGCACGGACTCGGTCACGACGAAACGCCGGGCAAAGCGGGCTTCACCGGGACTGGCCCTTCCGAGCGCGCCCGTGCGGCCGGCTGGTCGGGAGGCGGCTCGGGCGAGAATGCCTATCGCGACGCGCCCAATCCCGAAGGCAGCCACAATGGCTTCGTCGTTGATTTCGGACCGGGCGGCCCCGGCGGCATGCAGCCCGCCCGCGGACACCGCAAAAACATCTGTTCGCCAGGATACCGCGCGGTTGGCCCTGGCGCGGTGCCGCACAGCGGCCGCCTGTCAGTCGTGCATGTGTTTGGTGGCAGCGGCCAGCGCTTTGCCGGCGGCATCACCTACGTCGATCGCAATCACAATGGCGTCTACGATGCCGGCGAGGGGCGCGGTGGCGTGGTGATCCAGATCGGCGACGAGCGCGCGCTGTCTTGGTCTTCCGGCGCGTTCACGATTGCGATTCCAGCCTCCGCTGGATCGCTGGTGCTCAAGGCCGCCGGCCAGGAAACCAAACGGCTAATACCCGCCGGTGACGCCAACGTCACGTTCGAGTGGGTCATTCCCCAAGAGCAAGAGCTTGCGGCTGCCGACAAGCTGATTGCTGCGGTCACTGCCATCAAAGACCCCGCTTCTCTGAGCTTACGCAAGGCGCGCGTGGCCTTGCTGCTCGGCGCGCAGGACCTCGCCCTTGATGACGATCGCCGCGCCCAGGTGAAAACACTGATCGGCGAGCTTGGGGACCAGCTCGACGCCGATCAGAAGGCGATGCGCGCATTGTTCGCCGACCCCAAGGCCTTCGCCGCCGCCTATGCCGCGCACAGCAAGCCGTGGCGCGGCACCGCTGCAGAAAACTGGTTCAAGGAAGCCGACCTTTCGCTGAAGGCCAAGACCACCGTCGACGCTCTGCTGAGTGATCGCGGCGCTGGCGCCCGCGCGCGCGATCTCGCCAAAGAACTCCGCTCCACTGCCATCGCCGCCACCAGCGCTGAATTCCGCGCCGTCTTCTCGCAGCTCGCCGACCGCACCCAGGCGTTTTATGATCGGGGCGGGAAGTAACTCCAAACACCGCATTTGATTGACATGGAGAACCGGAGGAGCGGAGTCGCACTGGCTTTGTGGCGACAGCAGCGCTCATCTGTTGGGTGAACACCGACGTGTCTCTAGGCTCGTGTCTGCTCCGTTCCTCCGGTCCTCCATGTTATCCCATCGCTGAACCTACATTGCTCGGTTGAAACACCCCAAGGCAACCGCAGAGGCGCAGAGGCCGCT
>CAZZAM010000003.1:0-111095 GCA_964652775.1 uncultured candidatus Brocadiaceae bacterium
CCTTCCGCATAACGGGGTAGCCCCTGGCTTTACCATCCAAAAACCCCGCCCCGCCCAAGGGCTGGCGCGCACAGGTGATTCAGGCAGCCGTAGCGCGTCGCCCAGTGGCGATTGCTGAGGCCAGTGGCGTCAGCATGGACTCGGTGGTAGCCAAGTCAACGCAGGCATCGGTGATACTGAGACCATGGACCAGCTTTCCCTGGGCTTTTGCAAGGTCTTGACGTCCAGCAACCAGATTGCTTTCGATCATCACGCCCAGGATATCGGCCGATCCTTTGCTGATTTGGCCCGCAACGGCGGCACAGACTGCGATCTGTTTGCTGTGATCCTTCTGTGCGTTGTCATGCGAACAATCAATGAGCATGCGCGTCGGCACACCAGCGGCGGCCAGCTCGATTGAAGCCTTTGCCACCGATTCATGATCGTAATTCGGACCTTGGCGACCGCCGCGAAGAACGAGGTGGCAATCCGGATTTCCTGTGGTTGTGACAATGGATGCGTGACCGTGTGTATCGATGCCCAGGAAATGATGCGAGTGTCCAGCGGCAAGCATCGCATTCACGGCAGCATTCAGACTACCATCGGTGCTGTTCTTGAATCCGACCGGCATCGAGAGTCCCGACGCCATCTCGCGATGGGGCTGACTTTCCGTCGTGCGTGCGCCGATCGCCGTCCAGGCGATCAGATCAGCCAGGTACTGTGGGGTTACCGGATCAAGCAGTTCAGTCGCAGCCGGAACGCCGATCTCGGCCAAGTCGGCCAGCAACTTCCGTGCGGTAGTCAGGCCGGCATTGATGTCGTAGCTACCATCGAGGTGCGGATCGTTAATCAGCCCCTTCCAGCCGATCGATGTGCGCGGCTTTTCAAAATAGACGCGCATCACCACTTCAAGACGATCGTGCAAACGATCGCGGATCGGTTTCAGTAACCGGCCGTATTCCAACGCGGCAACCGGATCATGGATCGAACACGGTCCAACGATGACCAGGGCGCGACGATCGCGTCCAGCGAGGATCTCGCGAATGCACTCGCGCGTGGTCGAGACAAGATGTGCAGCGTGCTCAGTCAACGGAACCTGGGCGGTGACCGCACTTGGCGGACGCAGCGGCTTGTTGGATACAACGTGGAGGTTGTCGGTGCGATGCATGGTGGTGGATACCTGGGAGGGTCGAGCACTAGCTCGGCCACTGGTTTAACCTGCCGGACTCTCTGTGCCTGCCGGTCTCACCATACTGCGCATGCGTTCACGCATGTTCTCAATCGCCCTGCCATCGACCGCACGTGCAGCCTGCTTCAGAGCGTGGAACACCGCGACGCGATTACTGCGTCCGTGGCCGATGATCGTTACGCCATCGACACCAGCGAGGAGTACGCCACCGACTAGCGACCAATGCGTGCGCCGACGCAAACCGTCAAACGCCGGACGGATAACCTGGTAACCGACCTTGGTACGCAGACTGCTGTAGATCTCTTCCTTGAGGATCGAGGTGATTGCTTCATACACGCCCTCACAGGCTTTCAGCATCACATTGCCGGTAAAACCGTCACAAACCACGACGTCAACCCCACCCTGATAGATGTGATGACCTTCGACAAAGCCGAGTAAATTCAGGTCTGTTTTACGCAACAGTTCGAGTGTTTCCGTGGTCAGTTCGACACCCTTACCTTCTTCCTCACCGATCGAGAGTACGCCAATTCGTGGGTGCGCGATGCCATAGGTGCTTTGCAGGAAGGCAGAACCGAGGAGAGCAAAGTCCACCAAGTGTTCGGGTTTGCACACCGCATTGGCACCACAGTCGATTACCCAGGTGTGGCCCTTGGGATTGGGCAACGGGGTCAGGAGACCCGCACGTTTGACACCGGGAATCCGTCGTAAATGCAACTGCGCGGCCGCCACACTGCATCCCGTATTGCCGCACAATACCATCGCGTCGGCCTGGCCCTGCTTCACCAGTTGCGCACTGCGATTCATGGAATCATTGGGCCGTTCGCGCAAGGCAGCCATCTTCTCAGCCATCCCGATGACCTCGGGGGCATGCTCGATCTGTATGTTCTTGGGACTCGCGCCCTCAGCCTTGAGACAGGAATCGATGTCATGCTCACGACCAACAAGAATCACGTCGTGGCTGGGAAACGAGCGCGCGTAATCAAGCGCGCCCTGGACCATGGCCAAGGGCGCGTCGTCGCCACCCATCGCATCGAGGGCGATGCGCATCGGGTCGATTACTTCGCTTCGGGCTTGTCGCCGCCAGCTGCAGGTTCGTCATCCTTGAACAGGACTTGCTTGCCGCGATAGAGACCAGTCCGCAAATCGACCTGGTGGGGACGATGCACGCTCTTGGTCTGGCGATCGATCGACATCGGCGGGACCTTCATCTTGCTGATGTGGCTGTTGCGAAGCTTTTTGCGGCCGTGACTGACGCGGCGCTTTGGGACTGCCATGGGGAACCTCTCCGGTAAGGGCGGGGGAGATTAAACGGACCCGGGCTGGGTCAAGCCTACATCTCGGGGTCTGAATGGGTCCCCTGAAGACAAGTAGTCCGAAAGTCCGGAAGTCGCCATACAGGCAACTAAAATAGGCAGTGGACCCAAATGGTGAATCTCCCGAACGTCTCTGGAAGAATTAGACACCAAACTACCGGACTACCTGACTTCCGGACTTCCGGACCCTCGAACTTCCCCCACCATACCGCCATGTCCGATCGCCACAGCCGTCAAGAGCGCTTTGGACCCATCGGCGTGGCTGGTCAGGCACGGCTGCGTCTGGCCCGGGTGCTGGTTGTCGGTGTCGGTGCCTTGGGCTCGGCAGTGGCAGAAATGCTGTGTCGAGCCGGAGTCGGGCATCTGCGTCTGGTTGATCGCGATATCGTCGAGGAGTCGAACCTCCAGCGCCAGGCGCTCTATACGCATGACGATGCCCACCATGGTCGTGCCAAAGCCCACGCTGCGGCCGCCCACCTGAACACGATCGATCCACAATGCATCTGTGAGCCCATCGCTGGAGAACTAACCGCCGCCACGGTAGCTGGGCTGCTCTCTGGCAGCGACCTTGCGATCGATGGATTGGATAATTTCCCTGCGCGGCACCTGCTCAATGAGGCGTGTTGTCGCGCTGGAGTGCCCTGGATCCATGGCGCTGTGCTCGGCGCGTATGGAGTCTCCATGCCCATCTTGCCAGGAGAAACCGCGTGCTTGCGCTGTCTGCAATCCGAACTGCCAGCGCCAGCTGACAACCCGACCTGTGATACGGCCGGCGTCATCAGTCCCATCGTTCGCACGGTGGCAGCTTGGCAGAGCGTCGAAGCGTTAAAATTACTTGTGGGTGATCGCGCAGCCGTTCGTCGTGAACTGTGGGCAACAGATCTATGGACCAATCGATTTCAGCGCATTCGTCCACAACGCGATCCATCCTGTCGTGCCTGCGGACCAGCCGCGGACTGGCCGCAACTCGCTGCCGGCGATGAGCCAGCCATTGTGCTGTGTGGTCGCCAAGCTATTCAAATTCGCCGAACTCCCCCGGGTGATCTGCGTCGACTCGCCACTCGCCTGGGATCACTGGTTACCGCCAGCAATCCCGTGTTTGTGCGCTTTCGTGATGGCGATGCTACGGCAACCTGTTTCGCTGATGGCCGCGTCCTCGTCCAGGGCATTGCTGATCCAGCCCGAGCACGCGGGCTCTGCGACCGCTGGCTTGGTTAAAATAAGCAAGGCCGGATCGATTGACCCGGCCTTGCGCATCGAACGGTCAACGACCGCGTCGATCAGTGCTCTTTCTTCTCGCCGCCTTCCTTCTTCTCGCCGCCTTCTTTCTTCTTGCCCTTCACTTCAACTTTCGTGGCGACGTCCTTATCGATCGTCACGGCGACGCGATCACCGGCCTTGAGATCCGTGAGTGCCTTCTTGTCATCACCGGACACAACGGTCTTGTCGTCGGTCTTGATGGTTTGCTCAACGCCCTCTTTGTGCTCCTTGTTCTTCGTGTTGACGACCAACTTATTGTCGGCAAAGGACACCACAGTGCCCATCACTGGCTTGACATGCGCGTCAGCCGCTGCGGGTTTATTGGCGTCCCCACCTGGCTTGGCGCCCTCTTCGGCGTAGATCGTGCCGCTGAACAGAAGGCCAGCAACGGCACAGGCGGAAATCAGGGACTTGGACATGAATACTCCTCGCCGCGGTGGGCGATCAGGGTGGTTGTGCAATGAGTCGAAGAGGCCACTGGAAGTTACCAGGGAATCTCCGCCAAGCCGCAGGTACCATGAAACGGTCACTGCAACGTGGTGGCGCAGTATTGACGGGGTCCAGCCGATGCAATGTGCTATTAATGTCATGGGAATGACACGAATCCGCGTTCCAACTGCTATCCTAAAGCAGCTTGCTCACCCGTTCGGATGACATCAAGAACCTCTTGCGCGGTAGTTGCTTCGCGCAACCGGTCATCGACGTAATCACTATTTTCAAGGATGCCGGCAATGCGCGCCTGAAGCTTTTGGTGCACGCGGGGTTGACCGGCCGGGGTCAACAAGATGAACAGCATCTGGGCGCGCTCCTTCTGTCCGGACAGCGGAATGCCGGTCAGCGAGCGAACAAAAATAAGGACGGGTTTCTCTAGGTCCTTGATACGTGCGTGCGGCATCGCGATGCCGCGGCCAAGATATGTTGGAGCCAGTCGTTCACGTTCGAGCACTGCCCGGGTGATCAAATCTGCTGGCATGGGCAGATCTGCAGCGGGCACTCTGGAAATCGCGGCACGGATAGCGGCTGGCACGCTATCTGCCTCAAGCCCCAACACCACACAACCCGGCGTCAGTACCTCGGACAGCCACATCGGCGGATCGACTTCAAACTCATCAGTGACCGTGCCGATGATTTCCTCGACGATATCCTCGAACGTCAGCAGTCCGCTCCACTGGCCCTTAGCGTCTAGCACAAGCGCGATCTGTTGGCGCTTACGCTGCATTTCTGAAAGCACTTGCTCAAGCGGTTGTGTATCGGTGACCACATGACATGGACGCATCAACTTGACGATGTCAGGTACACCACCTCCCGAGCAGGCATAGAAGAGGTCTTTTACGTGCACCATGCCTACCGGACGCGCGTTATCATCGGTAATAACCGGGAAACGCGAATAGCGACTCGCGCGGATAACCTGCTCGTTGTCTGTCCATGCCTTGCGCTGGTCGATGCATTTCACCTGCGAACGCGGACGCATCGCGTCCTTCACCTTGAGGTCATCGAGATCAAAGATGTTTTCAATGAACAGGAGGCGACGGAAACTCATCAATCCACTTTCCTGCGAACGGTCCAGGATGATGCGGATTTCATCTTCACTGTGCAATTCGTCTGAGCGCGGCGCTGGCAGTCCCATCCAACGAATAATCAACTGCGCACTGCCGTTCAAGAACCAGAGTGGCAGCCAGAGAATAGTACGACACCACACCAATGGTCCCGAAGTAATCAACGCAACCCGGTCTGCATAACGCACCGCCAGGAGCTTCGGCACCTGCTCACCGAGAATGATGTGGACGCCAGACACCAGAGCGACACCCACGATTGTTCCGATGAGCTGGGCCACGACCTCGGATCCTGGTCCGGCCCATTGCACCAGTGGAATGATAAGGTCGGCCGTCAGTTGCTGACCGACGAATCCAAGCGCGATGCTCGCCAAGGTGATGCCGACCTGCACCACGGATAAGTACTCATCCAGATGGTCGTGGACTCGTTTCGCCAAAGCGGCGCGGGGATGGCCCTGCTCAATCAATTCCTCGATCCGCGAGCCACGCAGCTTGACCGCCGCAAACTCAGCAAACACGAAGAACATGTTGACCAGCAGCAGGATAACCGCGGCAAGGATGAGCAAGGCGATGGTCATCACTGCCCCAACTGGAGGCTGGAGGCTGGGAACTGGAGGCGCGACAGCACGATGCGGTTATCCATGCATGCGGCGGCTCAATGCCTGCCAGGAATCCTTGAGCGTGTGGATACCGATCGCGGTGGAGACGCCCAAACCAGCCAACTTCAACATGGGATCAGCGGTTACCTCGCCGATGACTGCATGCGGAACACCGACAAGATGGCGTTGCACTTCGGCGAAACGCGCCTGCGGCACAGATAGCACCAAACGGCTTTGCGATTCACTGAACAGAGCGACGAGGCCATCATCAACCCCCTCACGCGGTAGCGCGCTCAGATCAACGCTGGCGCCCAGCTCGCCAGCGAGGCACATCTCGGCAATCGCCGCGCCGAGTCCACCTTCAGAACAGTCATGCGCGGCATTGACAGCACCGCTGGCAATCGCAGCAGCGGCGGCGGTCAACACTGGCTTCGATAGCTTCTTGTCAACTTTTGGTGTGCGTCCGCCGCGCCCTCCAACCTGAGCCAGGAATTCGGAATTGCCGAGTTCGTCACGCGTCAGACCAACGACAACGAGAGCGTCACCTGCTCGTTTCAGATCCATGGTCACGCAGCGTTTGACGTCTGGAACCACGGCGATGGCGGTGATCAACAGCGTATGCGGAATGCGAATCACCTTGCCCTGGAAAGTAAACTCATTGGAGAGCGAGTCCTTGCCGCTGATGAAGGGCGCGCCGTAATACAGCGACAAATCGTAACAGGCTTCGCAGGCGCGGACGAGCGCACCGAAAACGTCTGGGTCGGTGCACTTGGACCAGGAAAAGTTGTCGAGGATCGCCACGCGATCAATCGGCGCCCCAACGCAGACCAAGTTTCTCAACGCCTCTTCAATCCCTGATGCTGCTGCCCGCCACGCGTCGTGATCGGCGTAATTGGGATTGAATCCGCACGCCACGGCGACCCCACGGTCAGAATCGGGAACTGGGGCAACGACGGCTGCGTCGGAAGGACCATCGTGCTTCGCGCCGACTAGCGGTTTGATGATCGAGCCTGCCTGAACTTCGTGATCGTATTGGCGAATAATCCATTCCTTGCTGGCAAGGTTTGGACGACCGAGCATCTGCGCCAGCGCCTGGCCGACATCGGCTGGGCGCGTGAAAACCGCGGCGGATTCCGCCTTAGGTGCGAATCGTGCCGGACGTTCACTGCGCGGTACGCCGTCGAATAAGAAGCCCATGTCGAGATCGGCTACAACCGTGTCGTGCCACATCAGCACCAGTTTACCGGCACCGCTGACTTCGCCGAGATCGACCGCTTCAACACCTTCGGCGGCGCAGATAGCGAGGCATTCTTTCAGCTTGGCGACGGGCACCGAAGCGACCATGCGTTCCTGGCTTTCGCTGATCCAAATCTCGGCATAGGACAGGCCTGCGTATTTGAGCGGAGCACGATCGAGATGAATCACAGCGCCGTGGTCAGCCGCCATCTCGCCACAGGCCGACGATAGGCCACCAGCGCCGCAGTCGGTTAGTGCGCTGAAACAACCAGCATCGCGACATTGCAACACAACGTCCATGCAGCGCTTCTCTTCGATCGCGTTACCAATCTGCACAGCGCCACTGGAAATTTTCTCGGACTTCTCGTTGAGTTCGACCGAACTAAACGTCGCCCCGTGGATACCGTCGCGACCCGTACGTCCACCGATGACAACGATGCGATCTCCGATATTTGCAGCCTTTTCAACGTACTTTCGCTCAATCAGGCCGCCGGTGCCACAATAGACCAACGGGTTGCCGACATAGCGCGGATCGAAACGTACCGCACCATTGACCGTCGGAATACCCATACGATTGCCGTAGTCACGTACACCGGAGATTACGCCCTGCATCAGCCGACGTGGGTGAATGGTTCCAGGAGGCAAGGTTGCTGCGTCTGCTTCGGGATCGCCAAAGCAGAACACATCGGTGTTAAACACTGGCTTGGCACCGATGCCGGTCCCCATGATGTCGCGAATCACACCGCCAAGGCCGGTGTTCGCGCCGCCGTAGGGCTCAATCGCTGACGGGCGGTTGTGCGTTTCGACCTTCATGCACACACCGAGGTCGCCATCAAACTCGATGACACCGGAGTTGTCCTTGAAGACCGACCAGCACCACGGGCGGTTCAGCTCATGGGTTGCCTTGGCAATGGTCATTTTCAGCAAATTGTCGATCACTCGCGATGAAACAGGACCATCTTCGCCTAGCGGTCCGGTGTAGGCGACCACGCCCTTCAACGTCTTGTGGACGCAGTGCTCGGACCAGGTTTGGGCCACGGATTCCAGTTCAACGTCGGTCGGCTCACGATTCAAACTGCGGAAATGCTCCTGCACGCAGCGCATCTCTTCGAGCGTCAGCGACAGGGTTCCTTCCTTCGATACGCGCAGGAGTTGCTCGTCGTCCAGTTGACGAATCTTAACTTCGGTGCGCTGATGGCGGTCGATTCCCGCCGGATCGCGCAAGCGGATGGCGACGCTGGGATCAATGACCACTTCCTCGATCGCCTGGTTGGCGAGCGACTTCCACGCCAGCGTCTGCAACTCAGCATCAGAAGCTCCGGACACCGTCACCCGCGAGCCCACGCGGACGAGATCCAGGCGAACGCCGAGATCGGCAGCCCCCTTGATGATCGACGCTTCGACCGGATCCATGACGCCAGTTTTGCGCTGCACTTCAATGACTCGACGCCCAGGTGCGGGCGGTGGCGTGAGCTGAGCGCGTTCAATCACTGGGTCAGTAAGCAGCTGCCGCCCGAGCCGTTCAGCTTTGCCCGCATCCAGATCACCACGCAGCAAGACGTAGCGTGTCTTGCTGAGATCGGCGAGGTGGCCGAGGCCCAGCATGGCCGCTTCGCGCGCCAGATGGTGATCGATGCCTGGGGTGAGCGGACAGATGTCGATGCGGAAGGTAGCTGCGGCCATGTCGGGCGGCAGACTAAGGGCGGAAACGGGAGGCGAAAGCAGAAGGATATGACGCGGAAATTCCGCGCTTTTCCACCAATTATGCCTTGAGTCCTTCCAGGACCTGGGCACTGGCCGCATAGACGTCCTTATGCAGCGAGCGACCATGGGCATCCATAGTCACAATGGCGGGGAAGCGTTCGACCCACAAATGCCAGATTGCCTCGGGACTACCGAGGTCCATCCAGTCAACGCCATCCACCCGGGTGATGCGTTCGGCATAGACCTGCGCCGCTCCACCAATCGCGTGCAGATAGACACAGCCGTACTGCTGACATCCGGCGAGTGTCTTGGGACCCATGCCCCCTTTGCCGATGACCGCGCGAATACCGTGATCACGCATGACCTCAGCTTGGTACGGCTCCTCGCGGGTTGAGGTCGTTGGTCCGGCCGCCTTGCAGAGCCACTTGCCTGACTCCTGCACCATCACTGGACCGCAGTGATAGATGATTCCACCGCGCAGATCGACCGGCGGTTTCTCACCGTGATGCAGTCGGTGATGCACGGCGTCACGGCCAGTGAACAGTCGTCCGGTTATCTCCACCGCGTCACCGAGCTTGAGCTCGCGAACAGCGGCTTCAGTAAGCGGCGTCGTGATTTGAATGGCGGTCATCGTGATCTTCCTTTCGAAATCTGCGACATCTGCGTAATCT
This sequence comes from uncultured candidatus Brocadiaceae bacterium, assembly GCA_964652775.1. Taxonomy (GTDB): domain Bacteria; phylum Planctomycetota; class UBA11346; order UBA11346; family UBA11346; genus UBA11346. The sequence goes on from CAZZAM010000003.1 coordinate 9,505, forward strand.
GTGGATACATAATGCGGATCATCTCAATAGAGCCAGTTAATGACTGAACCGTCAACGCGCAGATCAACACCACGGCGGCGGAAGGCCCAGCACATGTAGCTGACCGAGACAAAGTAGCTGGCCGGGACGCGATTCAGCTTGCCGACCTTGCATCCCAACAGTGTGGTTTTACCGCCAAAGCCCATGGGTCCGATGCCACTTTGATTGGCTTTGGCAACCACGCGCGACTCAAGACCGGCGAGATCCACATCAGAGTTCACATCGTCGATCAAGCGCAGAAATTGAGATTTGGCACAGGCCATCCCACTGACCCGATCACCACCAATGCCAACGCCGAGGATGCCTGGGCCGCAGCCCTGACCCTGAGCTTGAAGTACGCAGTCGAGCACGGCGTTTTCAACTCCGGCCAGATCACGTCCGCCAAACTTGGGATTCGGCAACGTGTACGTAGCGCCGACGTTTTCGCAGCCGCCACCCTTGAGCATGAGCTTCACTTCGACGTGGTCTTTGCGCCACTGATGGAAATGGAAGTCCGGCGTTCCCGGACCGACATTATCACCACTGTTTTTCCCGGTTACGGCATCAACTGAGTTTTGTCGCAAGTAGCCCTTGGCGGTGGCCTCTTTGACTGCGGCAATGAACGCATCGACAAATACGAGTTGGTCAAATCCCACCGGAGTGTGCACGTAAACCAGAATCGATCCGGTATCTTGGCAGAGCGGACTGCTCTTGTCGCACGCCAGAGTAATATTGTCATCGATGATCTTGAACGCATAGGCTGCGTTAGATCCTGTCGCCTCCGCAGCGGCTCCAACCTTGACTTGCCGGATGACATCGGCTGGCAGATCGGCGGAGGTCCGACGAATGAGCTCGAGCAAAGTAGCCGTAAGATGCGGGTCAACCATGAAGACTCCTTACGAGGGTTTCGGAGCCTCTCCGAGCTAGCACGGCAATCAATGTGTAGTCTGCGGCGAATTCGTTGCCGGTTGATATTCAACCACATCGTGGGCCTTACGCGCTCGACGAACCGCGTCCTCATAGGCCCGTGCGACTCCGATGTCTGGGTGCCCAAGCGTCAGGATCAGTCCGTCGATAAAACGACGGTCCTCGTTTTCGATGTCGATTATGGCATCAATCTGTTGACGTCGTACTGGAGCCAGTTCGGGCGACGATGCAATCAGACCAGGTACTGGCGCGCTGACGATATCACCATGGGCGAGCCCCGATTTGATCGTCGGCCAACGATTGCGCCTACTCATCAGTTGCTGGGGCGGGATCCACTGTCCGTTGATACGAGACCCAGCGGCCCAAGCCGCAATCGATTGCAGATTCCGACCACCAGCGGTGAATTCAAGCTCGCCTGGATCGCGTTCCAGGCCATGTGCCACATCTTCAATCCACCAAGCAACCGCCTCGGCCTGCTCAGGTTGCCATGCTTGGGCTGGGCGCTGCGAACAACCGCTGTAGCACATGCATACGACCATGACGACAACGAGCATCTTCATAGAATGGTAACGCCCCCAATACGGAGCCGCTCGCAGATGGCAGTATGATCTGCACGTCGAGAAAAAACCAGTCCAGGCACTTTGGCAGTCTTGGTATTAAAGCGTAATGGGGCTCCGCCAAGATCACTGGCGAAGGCCCCAGCCCACAACAATACCGCAGCTGGGGCCGCCGCATCCCATTCGGCAATCGGACGTGGATGTACGAAAAGATCAGCCTCGCCAAGCAGAATTTGTGCCGCCTTCACACCAATCGATTGCGCGGGCAAATGGATGAACTCGGGCAGAACCGTCAGAACCTTGGCAATGTGTTTTTGGTTTCGCTCGCTAGCACTGCCAGCCAGCACATTGCGAACGCCACCATGCGGCAACAGCGGACGCTCGCCAGTTGCATCTGCGATGCCTGCACCTAATCCCTGCGCTCCCCACACCTGCACACCGCGTCCAGGTATATCAAGAACGCCAAGCACCAGCTCGCCATCAACGACCAAAGCGACCTGCACGGCCCATTCATCACCGCCAGCAACATAGCTGCGGGTACCATCAATCGGATCAATGATCCAGACTCGTTGCTGCGCGAGTCGCTCAAAGTCATCTACCCGCTCTTCTGACAGGGTCGCATCAGCGGGAAACGCGGCCGCCAGCGCGGTTCGCACGATGTGGTCAGCATTCAGATCACCGTCGGTTACCGGTGAGCCGTCAGCCTTGGCGCGCGAACCAATGCCCGCTTGTAGGCGGAGCGCCTCAGCACCAGCGGCGCGAGCAGCCCCCCTAGCGATGGACAAGGCTCGTGAAATATCAGGATGGGACACGGCAGGGATGATCAGCACGCAAAACGCAGATCCAGCGCCATGCCACCGTATCCTTAACGGGGACTTGCGGTGGGCTTCGTCGTATGCACGTCATGGTAACGACGGCGATATTGAACCGGCGAAACTCCGGAAAAAACACGAAACCGCCGAGAAAAATACAAGGGATCCGGAAATCCAAGTGCGCTGGCGATCGTCCGAACAGGGTCGGTGCCTTCGGCAAGTCGTCGTGCTGCCTCGCGCAGGCGCCGCTCGGCTGTATAGCGCGCAGGCGGAATGCCGACGAGTCGTTCCCACAAACGACGGAAATGCGTCGTTCTGAGTCCCTGGCGCAACGCTTCCGCCTCTGGGTCAACCGCACCTGGCGGAGAGCGATCCACCTGCTGGCGAATACTCAACACTTGGCGATCACGCTCACTCAGTGGACCAGGATCTGCCGCCAACAGACTTTCAACAATCGCTGATTCAGCGAGTCGATCGATCCGATCAACAGCATCAGGTAAACGTTTTGCGTACAGCACGCGCAGCAACTCTGCGACGGTTGCCAAAAATGGCCCAGTCGATCCGACCGGCCACAGTGGGCGTCCGGGATCAAAGAGCCCGAGGCTACGAAATCGCGCAACCGCCGCCGCGGGGTAGATGATGTACAGCTCGCGCCAGGTTCCGTTCGGACCGTAGTCCATCGGTTCACCTGGCCATTGCGTCAACACCATCGGAGCCACCACCGGCAACGTGGTCCCACGCCAGCGATACGATCCTGATCCCTCAAGAATGAATGAGAAGTTCAGTGAGTCGAAGGTATGCACCACGCGATCCCGCTTGGCGACCATGTGACCGATTTGCCCAACCGGCGCCTCAAATGGGAAGCGCCGGGGCAGGTGTAGCAGGTGCGTGGAGAAATTGTCCATGTCGGTGGATAAACTTGACCTATCGCCAATATAGAACCATTTGTACGATGGGAAGAACAGACATGGAGGGACGATGAGCCAGCAATCCAAAACGCGCGAAGCCCTGGTCGTTTACGGCGGTTGGGAGGGCCACACCCCCAAACAGTCGGTTGAGCGCTTTATCCCCTTCCTCCAGCAACACGGCTTCACCGTCACGGTCAGCAATGACCTCGCCAGCTATGCCAACGCCGAGCTCATGGCCAAACAAGACCTCATCGTCCAATGTGTGACCATGTCCAAGATCAGCCCCGAGCAGTGGCAGGGACTGAATGCTGCCGTGCGTGCCGGTTGCGGTATGGCTGGCTGGCACGGGGGACTGTGCGACTCGTTCCGTGAGAACACGGACTACCAGTGGATGACTGGCGGCCAATGGGTTGCCCATCCTGGTAAATGCATCGCCTACGATGTGCACATCAGCAATCCCTTCGACGCGGTGACAACTGGAATCAACGACTTCCGCATGCCCAACACCGAACAATACTTTTTGCACGTTGATCCAGGCAACGTCGTGCTGGCGACAACGCGCTTCACTGGTGAGCATGCGGCCGAAACTCGCGATGTGGTCATGCCGGTGGTGTGGAAGAAGACCTGGGGCAAGGGCCGAGTGTTTTTCAACGCCCTCGGCCACACCCACGCCGACTTCGACGTACCAGAATGCCGAATCCTCACCGAACGTGGCTTGCTCTGGGCAGCCCGTTAATCCCCCTCTGCACAGGAATCCTTCATGACTGACATCCAGCCCATGCAGATCGGCATCATCGGATGCGGATCCATCTCCAACGCCTACTTTAGCGCCTGCAAACGCTTCCAATTTCTCAAAGTCGCCGCAGCTGCGGACATCGATCTCGAGCGAGCAAAAGCGAAGGCTGCTGAGCATGGCGTCGAGCGTGCCTGCACGGTCGATGACATTCTTGCGGACAAGAACATTGAATTAGTCGTTAATTTAACCATTCCCAAGGCACACGCGCCAGTGGCGCTGAAGGCACTCGATGCTGGTAAACACGTCTTTGGCGAAAAGCCATTCGCACTGAATCGTGGTGAAGGCGAAGCCATGGTCGCCAAAGCCAAAGCCAAAGGCCTGCGTTTAGGCTGTGCCCCGGACACGGTGCTTGGTTGCGGCGTACAGACGGCGCGTTCGTACATCGACAGCGGACTCATCGGACCAGTCATCGGCGGTTCAGCATTTATGCTCTGCGGCGGCCATGAATCGTGGCATCCATCGCCTGAGTTCTACTACGAGGTCGGCGGTGGGCCGATGTTCGACATGGGACCTTACTACCTCCACGCGTTGATCACACTGCTCGGACCGGTTAAGCGCGTCTGTGGCACGACCGCGACCACCTTCCCCACGCGCACGATTACGAGCCAACCCAAGCGCGGCAAGACGGTGCAGGTCGAAATCCCAACTCATATTGTTTCCGTGCTTGAATTCGCATCGGGCGCGGTGATCAGCCTCACCGTCAGTTTCGACGTTAAGGGCGGTCACACGATGCCCAACATCGAGCTGTACGGAACCACCGGATCGATCCAAGTGCCAGACCCCAATACCACTGGCGGCCCGGTCCGTATTCGCCGTGGCAATCTGCACGATTGGACCGAGTACAACCGCACGCATCCGTACCGCGAAGGATCACGCGGCGTCGGCGTCGCTGATATGGCCCAAGCCATCCGTACGGGCCGTCCACACCGCGCCAATGACGCCGTGGCAATGCACGCCCTCGATGTCATGCAGGCGGTTCACGACGCGTCTGCTTCGGGGAAATACGTGACGCTCACCAGTACCTGTGAACGGCCAGCGGCCATGCGTGCCGATTTGCCAGACTGGACGCTGGACGGTTAATGTAGTCCGGAAGTCCGGACTTCTGGACCATGGCAATCAACCTAAAAAACGCGATCCAAGGCAACCGCTGAGACGCTGAGTAACGCAGAGGTCGCAGAGGTCTGAGGTTAGAAGCAGCGTTGTTTTCAGTGCTGATCACTCGCCTGGTGACAATCCCATGTCGCTCTCCTCTGCGATCTCAGCGGCCTCTGCGCCTCTGTGGTTGCCTTGAGGTTTTTCAAACGCCGGCTTTAGGATCAATCGTTCACTTCTTCGCTGGAACAACCTGTCGCGGCCACTCATCCGTGCGAAATGGCACCGCCGGGAGTCCGGCTTTGTTCGCCAAATTGCACGCTGGATTGCTGGCCCACGCGTAGCGAACTGCGACCGGCTTGGTGACTGTCGGCGCTGACACGATGATCGTTTCGCCGTCGATCTTGGCCTCCGCCCAAACGAATTGCTTGTCCTCACCAGCGATGGCAAATCCGGTGATTGGCGCGTTGTCGCTCGTTACTAGTCCTCCACCAAGATGATCAAACTGCAGACGGATAGCTGAACCTTCGCTAGTCATGGCACGATACCACGGTCCCGACCATTCGATCTTCTGGCCATAGACCAGCGCCAGTGCATTAAGTGCCAAGCGACGGCCGACTTCCTGTTTGTTGCCAGGATGGATGTTTTTCGCATCGCCAATATCGATCGCGAGGGCCAGTCCACAGGCCGGCAGCTTTTTCACCGTCATGGCTTGGGCTTCGCGCAATTCGGCCCAGGGAGCATCGGCCGGTTTGTCGAGGCGATCCTGATAGTTGGCCAATGAGACGATCAGGAACGGGAAATCACCCTGAGCAAACCGCGTACGCCAATCAGTAATCATCGCCGGCAGAAGTGTACGATAGCCCATCGCTGAACCAGCGTTGCTTTCACCCTGATACCAGATCGCGCCCGTAAACGTCAGCGGAATCAATGGTGCGATCATGCCATTGTACAAACCAGTAACCCCAACCCGCACTGGTCCTTTCGCCGGACCCGCTGCCGGCGCTGGCGGCGGAGTCTGTAGCGCTGCTATTTGTTTGGTGAATTCAGGCAGCGTGGTCAACACCTCAAGACTGGTCCACTCCTGAGCCATGGTACCGCCCCACGAGCTATGCACCAATCCGATCGGTATCTTCAATTCCTGATGCAGTTGACGCGCCATGTAATATCCAACCGCCGTGAATGCGGCTGTATTCGCCGGATTAGCGGCCTTCCACTGGCCCACGAACAACTCCTGTGGTTTGAGTGTGCTGTTCTTTGGCACTTTGATGTGGCGGATCTGCGGCCAGTTCGCCTTGGCTGCCTCTTCGGTGCCGTTGGCGGCCTGCTTCACCACCCACTCCATATTCGACTGCCCGCTGCACAGCCACACATCGCCAACTAAAACGTCTTTTGCTTCGGCTGTACTAGAACCGCTACTTGCAGCAAGCACGTAGGGACCACCAGCCACGAATGGCCCGATGTTAGTTTTCCACTTTCCGTCTGTGCCTGTTTTCACTGTACTTGGTTTTGCTGCCAACCCCGATCCGGTGAGCGCCACCGAGACCGTAGCCCCAGGAGCAGCCCAGCCCCACACAGCGACGGGTTTATCCCGCTGAAGAACGGCCTCATCGGAAAACAACGGATGCAAAAGTGGCTTATCCGAGGCAGCATCAGCAGCGCCGAGATCGGCGATCACGCATGCCGTGACGACAAACCAGCGGCAAAGACGGTTACCGAGTGTCATGTGGTGTCCGATGAAACGGTGTTCGCGGGCAATAATCACTTGGCGAAAAACTAACGGCTACTTTTTCGGCACAACCGGGCGCGGCCAGTCATCAGTCCGGAATGGCACGGCTGGAAGTCCTGCCTTATTAGCCAGATTGCACGCTGGGTTATTTGCCCAGGCATAGCGTACGGCAACTGGCTTGGCGACCGTTGGCGCTGATACCACGATCGTATCGCCGTCGATCTTGGCCTCAGCCCACACAAATTGCCGATCTTCACCGGCAATGGCAAAACCGGTCAGCGGTGCGTTATCACTCGCGACTAGACCACCACCAAGATGTTCGAACTGCAAGCGGATAGTCGAACCGTCAACGACCATAGATCGATACCACGGTCCTGACCATTCGATCTGTTGACCATAGACCAGTGCAAGGGCGTTGAGCGCCAAGCGACGGCCGACCTCCTGTTTGTTCTTGGGATGGATGTCTTGTGCGTCGCCGATATCGATCGCGATCGCCAGTCCACAGGCTGGCAGTTTCTTGGCCGTTACTGCCTGGGCTTCACGTAATTCAGCCCACTGGGCCTCAGAAGGCGTATCAATTCGCTCCATAAAATTCGCTAACGACACAATCAGAAACGGAAAATCACCTTGACCCAATCGTGTACGCCAATCGGTGATCATGGCTGATAGCAGCCCATGATAACTTGCTGCCGCGCCAGCGTTGGCTTCGCCTTGATACCAAATAGCACCAGTGAACGTCATCGGCACGAGAGGCGCAATCATGCCGTTGTAGAGTGAGGTTGCCCCAACTGATCGAGCAAACGTGGTAGGAAGTGGAGGCGTCTTGCTCAGATCCGCGCCTGCTTTCAGTGCCCAGTCACCGGCCAGCGAAACAACTTCTCCGCCCTGCGGAGTCACGGTCAAAGCCTCTGGCTTCCCCGGAACGCCCCCCTTGCCAGCGAAGTTCGTAATCCGAATCGCGATGATGTTCCGACCCTCTTTGACGGCGGATGCTGGGATGGTGTAGCGGCGATTCCAATACTGGGCTTCGCTAGTTCCAACGGGTTCTCCATTCACCCAGACCGTATCAAAGTTGGCCGGGCGACCCAAGGTGAGTACCGCAGGTTTGCCGCTGGCCGACGCTGGTAGATTGAATTCCCGGCGAATCCACACCGTGCCGTCAAAGGTTGCTGGAACGGAGCCCGCGTCCTCGAAGTAGGTTGGCAGACGAACCACAGTCCAATCCTCAGTTTTCAGATCAATGGCAAACCATGGCGTGTTGGCTGTTATGCCCGGATCGTTGCTCTGGTACCATGCCTGCATCAACTCGGCGTAGGTTTTACCAGTTGCCTCTTGGGCTTCGATGCGACTGACCAATGCCTTGAAGTTGGTCACCAAACTCTCCTGGCCGGGAACCTTTGCCAACACCTCGGCACTGGTCCAAGCCTGCACCGCAGTTCCGCCCCAGGAGCTATTCACCAAACCAATTGGGATTTTCAATTCCTGATACAACTTCCGCGCCATGAAATAACCGACCGCGGAAAACTTCGGCGTGTTCTCTGGATTGGCTACTTTCCACTGACCCTTGATCAGTTGCTGCGGGGATCCGATGGTCGTGCGCTCGACCGTCAGATGGCGGATCTGAGGCCAGTTGGCTTGGGCTGCTTCTTCAGTCGCATTCAAGCTCGAACTCACCACCATTTCCATGTTGGATTGCCCGCTGCACAGCCACACGTCGCCAATTAAAACATCTTTGGCTTCGACTTTATCGGCACCACTGCTCGCGGTCAGCACATAGGGACCACCAGCTACGAATGGACCAAGTGCAGCCTGCCAGCGGCCATCAGCAGCGGCCTTCACCGTGATAGGTTTTGCTGTCAGTTCAGAACCAGTCAGCGCAACGGTAACATCAGCCCCCGGAGCAGCCCAGCCCCAAACCGCCACAGGTTTACCACGCTGCAGGACGGCTTGGTCACTGAACAGCGGGTGCAGGAGTGGCTTTGTCGGTATTGCAGCAGCTGGATCAGCGGCACTCAGGTTGGCAAGCAGCAGGACCAAAAAGCTAAGCCAGGGCAAGCAACGCATACAGTCTCCAATGTGGTGGCATTCTGGAGTCTCTGGCGTGATGCAATCCGCAACGCAACAAACCACATTCCAGGGTTGCCCAAGACTGTATGGGCCACAGCGTGTGCGCGTGGCCCATTACGACGTTCTCATCATTGGCGGCGGGGCAGCTGGCCTGTTTTGCGCCGCTGCCGCCGCCCGCCGGGGCCGCCGAGTGCTGGTTGTTGACCATGCGACTAAACCTGGGCGCAAAATTCTGATTTCTGGCGGTGGACGCTGCAATTTTACCAACCGTCAGGTTGGGCCAGAGAACTTCATCTCTCAAAATCCACACTTTTGTCGCAGTGCGCTGGCCCGCTTCCGGCCCCAGGATTTCATCACCATGGTCGAGGCGCGGGGCATCGCCTACGAGGAGCGCAAGCATGGGCAGTTGTTCTGTCTCGGTTCGGCCAAGCAGATTGTCGATCTGCTACTGGTGGCCTGTAGCGATGCCGGCGCGGAACTGCGCTGGGGAGTCCAGGTCCAATCAGTTGAGCGCGGCGATGGCTTCACCATCACCACCAATGCTGAAACGATAACAGCAACGCGTGTCGTTATCGCAACCGGCGGCTTGCCAGTGCCAGCCATTGGCGCGACCGATTTCGGACTCCGGATCGCCAAACAATTCGGCCACGCCATCGTTGAGACGGCACCAGCATTGGCGCCGCTCACGCTGCCACCAGAAACCCGCTGCGATGAACTGAGCGGCATCGCCGTCGATGCGTTAGTGCAAGCTGACGGGCCAGAATTTCACGAGAATCTCCTCTTCACGCATCAGGGCCTCAGCGGGCCAGCGGTGCTGCAGGCGTCCACCTATTGGCGTCCTGGCCGTCCGCTGATCGTCAACCTGCTGCCCGGTCGTGATCTGACCGCCGAACTTGCGGCTGCTCGCAACGTACGCGCACAACTCGGCAATCATCTTGCTGAATCACTCCCGCGCCGACTGGTACAGCGTCGGTTGGATCCCGCACTGATCGCCAAGCCGGTCGCGCAGTTATCGAAAGCAGATATCGCCACCGTCGCTGCCGCCATTTCAGCCTGGGAAGTCCATCCCGCCACAACCGGCGGCTGGCTGAAGGCCGAGGTCATGCGCGGCGGCGTCAGTACTGACGAGCTATCGTCACAAACCATGGAAAGTAAGCGTATTCCTGGGCTGCATTTCATCGGTGAAGTCGTGGATGTGACCGGTTGGCTCGGTGGTTTCAATTTCCACTGGGCGTGGGCTTCGGGCCATGCCGCCGGCAGCGCAGTCTGATCTCAACCTCAACAATGCGATCCAAGGCAACCGCAGAGGCGCAGAGGCCGCGGAGGACGCAGAGGACGCAGAGGGTTGGGGTTGGAAGACATCGTTTTTCCCGTTACAGAGTATCCACAGCGTGACAATCCACTCCCGCTCTCCTCTGCGATCTCAGCGGCCTCTGCGCCTCTGCGGTTGCCTTGAAGTTATTCAAACGTGAAGCTTAATGCCGTTGAGTCTGAACCCCCTATCCTCCAGCGCTTTGTTCATAGCCTACCAGTCATGCAGCCCGCTGATCGCCTGCGCGAATTAATGGACCTCGGCATTATCGAGCAGGTCGTCCGTCCGCTGAAAAGCGGTAAAGAGGCGTCGGTGTTCGTCGTGATCGCCGATGGAGAGTACTGTGCTGCCAAGGTCTACAAAGAAGCGCAGCACCGCTCATTTCGCAACCGGCAGGATTACGTGGAAGGCCGCAGCGTTCGCAACTCGCGCCAACAGCGCGCAATGAACTCCGGCAGCAAGTTCGGCCAAAAGCAAAACGAAGAAGCCTGGCAGAACGCCGAAGCCGCCGCGATGGCTCGCCTGCATGCCGCCGGTGTCCGCATCCCGCGTCCACGCAACAACGCCGAGGGCGTGCTACTGATGGACCTCGTGGTCGATCAGAACGGCGATCCCGCACCGCAGATCGCCACACGGCAGTACTCGCGCAACGACGCGCTCTATGCCCACGACATGGTCATCCACGCCGTGACCGGCATGCTCTGCGCCGGTCTCGTGCACGGCGATCTCTCTGAATTTAACATCCTCGCGGCCCATGATGGCCCAATGATCATCGATCTGCCGCAGGCCGTCGATGCCACGCGGAACAACAACGCCAAACGACTCTTGCTGCGTGACGTCGCCAACGTGAAGCGATTCTTCGGACGCTTTGCGCCAGAATTATTCCGCTCGGAATACGGCGAGGAAATGTGGCTGCTCTACGAAAGCTCGCTGCTGCGCCCGAACATCCAACTCACCGGCCGCTTCCAGACCGCCCGCAAGCACGTTGATGCGCAAGGGTTGCTGAAAGTCATCGCCGAAGCCAAGGCCGATGCAGCGAAACAAGCCGAGATCAAGCAGGCGCGGGACGAGGCGAGGCGGGATAAGGTGCAGGGAATTAAGCGGTAGGTAACTTAGGCATCATAGGAGAAACCCTCTCTCCAGTTCGTTTTGTCCAATTCGTGTTTGCCGATATGAAATCCGTCCGGCCACTGTTTAAATCCCGGTGATTTAACCAGCGAAGAGATCGCCATCTTGGTCAACTTGCGAGACGAATACACCCCTATCAGCTTGACGTCCTCATGATCAGAATCTTCATATGAGTGCTGGAGAACATATACGTGTTTCATTTTGCACCATGCATCAAGGAAATTGATTAGACAGGAATGGGCTACGGAGCCACACTGATTTTCACCGTATAACACATCTCCGCATCGCAGCGATCCTCCAAGGTTTCCAGCAGCACCGCAAAGTGCTGCTGTACTTCGCCAGCAAAGACTTCTTTGCCATTACACACAACCTTCACCGGTTTTTTGAAATCAACCAAGCGATCATTCAGGTACAGCGTCAGAGCTGAAACCTGCTTACTGGTGATGGTGATCGTGTTGTCAGCACCCATCTCGGCTCGTACTTCCATGCCCTTCGCCGGAGCATCGATGCCCAGGTTGTAGAACCGCTTGCGCCAGGTCGTGGTTGGATTCCAGACCACGATGCGCGGCGCAGCAACTCGTACCGTCGCTTTGAAGAATGCATCGACATCAGCGAAGATCCCGTCCGACAATTCGTGACCAACGTTGGGATACTCTTTGTAGGTCATCTTGTAGCCGTCGGCGTCCTTCGCCTTCAGACCCACCAAGATGTCGCGGCCCTTACGCGCAGCAGGTAAACGCCCGCTGTCTTTTTCGCCAATATAGACGTTGAAAACCGTATTTCTGAGATTGGACAGTTCGGCTTCACCAACCGTGCAGCCGCCCGACAGACTGGCGATGCCGGCGAAACGATCGGCCATGATAGACGCGAACTTCCAGGTGCCGAATCCACCCATCGACGTACCCATCAAGTACAACCGATTCTGGTCAATGTCCTCACGACGCACGATGGCATCGAGTGCAGCCTCAACCGCCTGCGCCTCACTCTCGAGGATCCACGCGTTTGTGGCCTTGTCGTCGATGCACCGCGGCAACATGCGGAACGGCACCGACGGAATCATTTTGGTCCGAATCAGTCCCCAGCCCCAGGCCATCTCGTTATCCAAACTACCGGGATGATCACCGCCAACGTTGCCGCCACCGTGCAGACTGATCAGTGCCGGAGACGCCTTGCCTTTGCCCTCCAGGACCACAACCCGCATGGGTCCACCTGGAGTCGGCAAGGTGGCTATCATTTCTGATCCAATGCCCATGGCCTTATTGAACGCAGCCCGTTTGGCATCGAGTTTCGCCAGCATGTCCGTTTTTTCGAGTTTGAGCGGACCGGCAGCCTTACGGATTTCAGTCAGGATATGCTGCGTCCATTTCTTCACGTCAGCAGCGCTATTGAGCCGATCAGCATTGCTCCAACCAGCCAGCAGCGTCGTACGACCGTTGGCGTCAGCCTTCAGGTATTCCTTGGTGGCCTTGGCAAAATCCAGACTTGGTGCGTCGGCGGCCCAGGCGGTTAGCGAACTGAGCATGAGGAGGACTGCCGTGAACGTGCGCATGTGCAGGATCCTAGAGTACCGAATCACCGCTTGGCCCCAGGAGCGCGCGGACCTTCCGTCGCTCCGGTGGTCACAATGACTTCAAAATCGCTGCCCTTCAACCGACGCAGCGCATCAAGGCCCGTGATCCGACTATCGGGCGCCACCGAGATCCGCCAATCGCCGCCGTTGTCGGCCACGATCATACCGTAACGCTTGAGTGCAGTCGCAATGGCTTTTGCGTGCGGCGGAAAATCGTCAATTTTCACTGACGCTTTCAGTCTGAACCGTTGACCCATCGCCGGCACCAGCGCATCGGTCGTGCGCCCAGCATGATGGGTAGCCGGATAGATGTAGGCCTTACGCGAACGCTTCACCGTGAAACGCAATGCATGATCGATGACGCCCTTGTCACACTCATCAAAGCGCACAACGGCCGGGAGGATCGGCAGGCCCGCTGCGTCAGACGACGTCCATCCAGCCGGACGCAGGGCGTTGGAATTCAGATCGAAGGTCGCTTCGCACGCCGCTTCCCAACCATTCTTGGTGTGTCGAGCCTGATAGAACTCGTAGAGCTTCCCGGCAGCCGGATCAACCACGATCATGTGGCGATCGCCGTCGCCAACTTCCTGTGCGTGTTCAAGAGTACCGCCTTCGAGCGGCCAATTTTCAATCGGCGCATTGGGCGGAACTGGAAACGGACCCGGATCCGACTCATCCGGATAGCTCAGCATCTTCACCGCGACCTTGGGCTGGTTCACTGGCACGATCACGCACGCCATATCGAGATTCCAGGCCAGATGGCCTTCGGCACCGATCTGAGCGATCATTTTGTCAGATTCCGGCAACACTGGGCGCTGGGAAATATCCTCATGCCAAGCGTTGTTAGCAGGGAATATCTTCAGCTTGGACAAAATCTGATCTGCCTGTGGCGTGTTGAAGTGAATCGGCGCGGTGACTTTTACCGTCGCGCTACCTGATGGATCGGCAGCGCCAAGCCCACCGATGAGGATCAGCGAGACACAACAACGCATAGAGATAGCCATGGTGTGGAAGACTACAGGGAGCACCGATTTTTCTACTGAAATGAAACCGTTTGCATTCAAACGCAGTGATTAACAAGAAACCATCGCTTGCGACGGCGGTCGCTCAGATTCATGTATGCTGATCACGGAGGCCTTCATGCGTATGTTTCAGTCCTGCCTGCTGATCTGCGCCCTCTGCACGTTGATTGGCGGCGAGGACACGAGCTGGCTCGAGCGCATCCGACCTGAGCATCCACGACTGTTCATCAACAAAGACATTCTGCCACTCGTCCGCGAAAATGCCGCTGGCTCACTCAAGGAGCCGTACCAACAACTGCAAACCAAGCTCGACGCCTTGTTGGCCAACACCAACATCCAGTTCCATGTGTACGAATGCACTCTTCCTGAACTCATGGTGGCGTTCTACGTCAGTGGCGATGCCAAATACAAAGAGAAAGCGCTCTGGATTATCAAGGAAGGTTCGCGGCATGTCCGCACCTGTTTCGCCAAAAAGAAGGTCGTCAGCTGGTTTGCTTTTGCCCGCATCGCGTTGTTCATGGGCTATGACTGGCTGTATCAAGACCTCAGCCCCGAAGAACGCAAGGCGATTGCGATTGACCTGATCGCCAACGTCCGCGAACTCAACGCACCTGGCACGGCCACACACATCAAAGGCGAAAACTACTTCGGATTTCCCGACGGCGGATTCTATGGCGTGCGCAATCTGAAGTGGTACGCCGGGCTCGCCTTTCACAAAGAAGGCATTGCTGATGACGAGATGCGCCAGTGGATGATTGATGGCGTGGCCGATTTCCGCCAATTGGCTGCCTACCGGGGTGCTTCGGGTGGCGATGATGGCGGCATATCCGCCGTCGCGATGGGCTACGTGTTTGGTGCCTATCCACGCGCAGAATGGAATTTCATCCACACCTGGCGATCGGCGATCGGCGACAACATCGCACCTAACCACAGCTATATTGCGAACATCGTCAATTGGCTGGTCTGGCGTGCGATCTACACCGGTGGCAATGGGATGCTGTGTCACGAATCAGGCGACGAACACCATGTCGCCAATAAACAGGACTTGAGCAATATTCATCTCGCCCAGATTCAGTACTTCTTCGCGGAATCCAACCCGGAACAAGCGCGTGTCGCCGCCTATCTGCGTCAGGTCAACGCCAAGCAGGACATGGAAGGATTCCACTTCGAGAGCATCTATCCGTTTCTGCTCGACTGGAAAAAGTTCGACCCCACGGTGTTCAAGCCCATAGGTCCAGACGCAACCTGGGCACACGCACGTCACTTCGAATATCTGGGCGAATTCCACCTGCGCTCCGGCTTCGGACCTGATGATACCTACTGTCTGTTCAAAGCCGGCAATCAAGGAGCCGGTCACATCCACAAGGACGAGAACAACTTTCATATCTACAACCACGGGTTCCTGGCCATGGACACTGGCTGTCGCGATCAGAAGAATCCCAGCAGTCAGCCGCAGATCACCGAGTACTACTCGCAAACTATCGCCCATAATTGCATCACCATCGACATGCCTGGCGAAAAGTTTCCCCACCATTGGGGCGTCGTTCCCAAGCTGAATGGCGGTGGCCAGAACGCCGATAAAGGCACAGTTATTCGCGCCTTCTCAACCAGCGACCACTATTCCTACATCAATTCCGATGCGACCAAAGTTTATTGCGAGGCCAAGGCTGGGCTGGTGAATCGCCAGTTCATCTTCATTCATCCCAACCATTTCGTAGTCATCGATCGTGTCACCAGCACCAACGCCACCTTTGCCAAAAGGTGGCTGCTGCATTTCCAGAACGAACCGCAACGCGACGGACTGACCGTGCGCGCCGATCACGGGACCGGCCGGATTTTTAGCCGCACCTTATTCCCAACCAACGCGAAACTCGAACTGATCGGCGGCCCCGGCAAAGAAAATACCGTCGCAGGCGTTCCCCACCCCATCGCGCCTGAATGGTTTGCCGCAAACAAGAAAAACGGTGTCGATGATCCGCTCGTCGGACACTGGCGGTTGGAAGTCAGCCCTGCGCATGAAGCCCTGGACGATATATTCATTCACGTCCTCGAAGTCGGCAAAGCCGAATCACTTTCAGCCATGCACGCCTGTGAACTACTCGCGGATGCCGATAATTGCCGCATCAACATCGATTTGGGCGACGGTCGCGCTGCCACCCTCCTTGTTGCCGCCAAGGATCCGTTGCAGGGGCATATCACCATCAAAAAGGGAGCTGAAACCCAAGTTGATGAGCCACTCAGTACCAAGGTGCAGCCGCAGTCGACACTGCGCGGCCGCGAATAATCCCAAACAACGCGATCCAAGGCAACCGCAGAGGCGCAGAGTTACGCAGAGGTCGCAGAGGGTTTGGGTTAGAATGCATGACTGTTTCCGGTGCCGATCACCCGCAGGGTGACAATCCAATCTCTCTCCTCTGCAATCTCAGCGGCCTCTGCGCCTCTGCGGTTGCCTTGAGGATTTTTCAAACGCCGGATCTAGGATAATCAGAATCGAGCTAACGTAAAAAACCAAGCATCATGGTGCTCAACGTGCTGCAAACCGCTCGCGATAACGACCAGGACTTGCATCGAATCGTTGCTTGAAACACGTTGAGAAGAACTGCGCGGAAGAGAATCCACAGTCCAAGGCGAGACGAGTTAGATCGACGCGGGGGTTTTCGCGCAGCCGTAACGCTGCAACCTCTAGGCGACAGTTGCGTAGATAACGCATCGGTGATTCATTGGTCACCGCTTTGCAGTCAGCGGTGAATTTGGTGGTTCCGAGCCGGCAGCGTGCGGCCATGGAAACGGTGGTCCACGGCTGCGCTAACACCGCTGGATCTGCGGCCAGATTGCGCAGGAACACCGCTGCTGCATCTGTGTTGCCAACCGGCAACGAACGCACTTCGCCATGCAGAAGCTCGAGTACACAGAGCAACAATCGATTGATATCTACCGCTAGATGCGACCAGCGTCGCTTGCCGGGATATTCAAGCTGCGCACTCAGCGAAGAAAAGACCGCTGCTATTTCGCCGCTTGCCGGACGGATCATCGATGGCTCTCGCATCAGCCGACGATTGAGATCGGTGAGATCGTTTGCTTGCAGGGATAGCCAACTCGGCCAGCGCCAACGTCCTCGGCTACTGGTTGTTCTGACTCCCACATCGATGATCACCCAATGCAAGCGACCATGGCTGATCGTGGGATCGCCGTGGCGATGTTCGTGCCACGGGGCAGTCATTGTGAGCGTACCTGGCCCAATTAACTGACGCACTCCGCTCGATTGGAAAACCGAAGCTCCGCGTTCCAGAAAGCTGATTTCGACACCCTCATTGCAATGCAGTCCGGTGTGCCAGCCATGTCGGTGGCGACCTTCAACCCAGCCTATCCCGCTGAGTCCAGGCAATATGCCGCGCGGGATGGGTTTGCCCGGATAATGCCCAGCCGACAAGGCATGAAAGTGAACCGTGCCTTGTCGGAGCGCTTCAAATTGCGCCACGCAGTCATCAATCATCGGTCGCTGCTGACATGGCTTGGGCATAGTTATAGTTTCCTACGCCGGAGGATCCTGCAAGACGTAGGCAAACAACGGTTACACTCAGGGCAATTGGAGACCCGTCATGACCCCACGCGAGCGCGTTCTTACCACTTTTTCTCATAGCGAGCCAGATCGGGTTCCACAGTGGTTCGGGATGTCGGAGGAATTCCTGACCGTGGCGATGACCACCCTGGGCACGGATGCACTGGGCGTACGTCGTCGTCTTGGTGATGACTTCCACCGCATTCATGCCGAGTATCAGCCTGACAAAGTCCAGCTCAGTCCTGGTGCGACGACGCGCACGATATTTGGTGTTGAACGCGCCGGTATTGGCTATGGACAACCACTCGCCCATCCACTGGCCAATGCCACGTTAGAGGAGCTGCATGCGTATCCGTGGCCGAATGCGGCGATTGTCGATGTGTCACGATTGAGCTCAGCCGCTGCCCCGTGGCGTCACGAGTACGCGATCCTCGGCGGCGATTGGTCGCCGTTCTGGCATGACGCCATTGATCTCGTCGGGATGGAACGCCTGTTCGAGATGATGCACGACGACCCACCGTGGGTCGATGCGCTGCTTGGTCACCTGGTTGATTTTTATGTCGCCGCCAACCAGCGGATCTTTGCCGAGGCCGGAAGCGAGATCGACATTTTCTTCATCGGCAACGACTTCGGCAGTCAAACTGGCCCCCTGCTGAGTCCAAAGTCATTCAATCGATTTATCCTCCCGCAACTGCGACGGCTGATCAACCTGGGGCATGATTACCGGCTCAAGGTCCAACTACACTGCTGCGGAGGCTTTCGCCCACTAATTCCAGCACTGATCGCTGCCGAACTTGATGCCCTGCACGCTATTCAATGCTCGTGCATCGGCATGGATCTGGCGTCACTCAAGGCAGATTTTGGAACCCGGTTGGTTCTCAACGGCGGGATCGACTCCCATCACGTGCTTATCGATGGAGATCCCAGCAGTATCCGCGAGGATACCCGCAAGGTAATGGAGATTATGATGCCAGGAGGCGGTTTCGTCGCCGGTGCCAGTCACGACTGGATCCTACCGGAAACCCCAGTGGCCAACGTGGTCGCGATGGCCGACGCGGTGCGCGAATTCGGCGTCTATGCGGATGCATTGGTATGAACCTAAATTGCTCGGTTGAAATATCCCAAGGCAACCGCAGAGGCGCAGAGGCCGCTGAGATCGCAGAGCAGAGCGTCAATCGTATCGTCACCCTTTGGGTGAGTGGCGCCAGAAACAGCGATGACTTCTAGCCCAATCCCTCTGCGACCTCTGCGTAGCTCTGCGCCTCTGCGGTTGCCTTGAAAAGAGTTATCTAGGATGAAGACACCCATGCCACCACGACGTTACGCCATGGTGATCGGCCTGCACATCGAGCGCGTCGCTGTTTATAAACAACTCCATGCTGCGGTTTGGCCAGCAGTTCAGACCATGATCACGGCGTGTGGAATCCGTAACTATTCGATTCACCTGCGCCAGCTTCCCGATGGAAAACACTACTTATTCAGCTATTTCGAATACGTCGGAACCGACTTCGCCGCCGACATGGCCACGATGGCGGCTGATCCGACAACCCAGGAGTGGTGGGCGCTCTGCATCCCATGTCAGAACCCGCTCGCCGATCGGTCACCAGGCGAGTGGTGGGCCAGCATGGAAGAGGTCTATTACCAGGCGTAGGGCAATCTGGATGCGATCTCCTCGTCAGACTCCAAGAAATTACCAGACCAGTGCAGTAAGCAGGTCCGTAGGCTGTCCAGGGTATACGGCCGAGAGCCGCCGATCATCACTGACCATTTTCTGCGTCAGTGCCGAGGCCATCCCTGGCCCGGCAACATTCGCCAACTGGAATCCGTTATCGCTGCGTTAGTCGCCAACAGTGGCCGACTGACCATGACTGGAAATGCAGACCGTATAAAAACGCCACTGCCATCTCCGGCTAAACTGGTCTTGCCCGACCCTCTGCCAACCCTCGACCAGATGCGCGACGTTATGATAGCGGAAGCATTGCGACGCTCGTCCGGCAACCTGAGCGCTGCCAGTAGCATACTTGGCATCAGTCGATGGGGACTCAGTAAACGGTTGAAGAACCTTCAATAATCTCTATTGCAGCATTTTGGTATCCGACGGTGATACCAATTAAACTCAACACATCCCGGTAAGCCCATCCTGCTGTGCGACATCGATCATGCTCTACCCAGGTTCGCCATCCTCGCCTGAAGGACCACTACCACCTACGCCATACGACACCTGAATCTCATAGATCAAGACACCTTGACTCCCGACAACGTCACAGATGGACAGGTCCATTCAGGACTCTAGCATCAGGCATGTATTTCCGTCGCTCTGCAGTATGGACCTGGTTTATCCTGCTTTTCTGCCAAGTCCTGCTGGGAAGTGAAACCACGGTCAGTCCAACCAGTCCTGCAGTGACCATTGAGCTCCAAGCTCGCCGCGCCGTGGCTGAACACCTCGACCATCTGCCCGGTCAAGAGGAGACACTGGCAATCGACCGAGTCGATGCCTGGCTCCAGCTCGCGGCTAGATGCCAACTTGAAAAACATAGAGACGAGGCCAAGGCAGCGCTCACTACTGCTTGCGCGCGTTGGGCGACGATGCTCGAACGCCATCCGCAAAGCTTCGACTGGCAGCCGAACGTGCTAGCCATGGATACCTGTCGGCCCCTACTCGAAGATTTGCCCAAGGAGGCCGTCGAAATGTTGGGGCGCGAACTGCGACTCGGTGAGGCGCGCTTCGGAGAAATATCGGTCGAGAGGCTGCGTAAATTGCAGGAGCTCATCGCCCGACCAGAGTCTGCTGGTTACCGGTTCGGCCCACCTCTGCGCCTGTGGACTCGCCAGATTACCATCGCCGGCGATGAACGGGGCGAACAGATTCTGCCACTGCCCGGGAACGAACTGCCCAGTGGATGCGCCCTGGTTGGGATGCGCATCATGTATCGCGGTGTGAGTGTGGGTCTAAATCTGGTTCAGGTCAAAGTGACGCAGCGTATCCAGGCCGGCCAGGCCTGGAATTTGGAGGCCGCAAATCCGCGCGGGTTCGACCGGGGCGTGAACCAGATCCTCGCCTTACGTCGGCTCGGCCAGGAGGGTCTAGGACTAGCCGTCAGGTTAAACCCGCGGCCACCAGTGGGCACTGAACTCACCCTCTGCGTCTACCTGGCAGGCGCCCAGCCGGAGATTGGAACAACTTCGCTGAGCGGACTGATCGAATCAGCCCTCGCCGCCGGACCCGCCGGTGCAGCCGGTATTCTGTCTGGGGCGGACGCACAGGGACTTCGCCGGTATCCGCGGTTCGCAAGTATCGCCAAGCTGCTGACCGAGGGGAAGCCGTGAGAATCCTACTGCCTCTTCTGGCTACAACCATGCTAGCCGCCCTGGATCAACGGGTGGAACCGGAGCTACGTCATCATCTTGATAGTCCGCGTGAGTGGGAACGCCAACACGCCATCGACTGGGCGGCTGGCACCGGCGATTCCGCGATCGCCGTTACGGCGTTGACGCTGCTGGCAACGAAGCCGGATCTGTACGTCGACTTCAATTCCATGCGCAAACTCGCCGATGCCGTCCCGAGCGAGACGGCCATCAGTTTGGCTTCGACAGCACCGGCCTGGTTACTGCCTCATCTCATGCGCCGACTGGCTGGCCAAGGATCGGTCGCCAGCCTGACCCAGGCCCGCGCATGGCGCACGGCCGGCCGGGCCGACCTAGCTCGATTGCTGGCACTAGCAGCCCTGCCAGCAGTGCCAGCGGGCAATCCCGCACAGGGCGAATTGCTCGATCTGGTGCTGGGCATGCGCGACCCCGATCAGGCCGCTGACGCGATCTCCAGAATACCATCAGCATCCTGGGATCGTTCTCTGGCTAGTATGCTGCTGGCCTACAACCAGGAGCGGATCCGCCAGACGGCGATGTCTGCTCTCGTCCGCTCGTACCGAGACGCCGATCGCACACCGGAATGGGTCGAGGGCCTGCTCGCCGAACTGGCCACCACCAGTCCGCACCCCAGGATCCGGCTGGAAGCGGTGCAGGCGCTGCGCTTGGAGTTGCCGCGCCGAGGCCGCGAGACACTCAAAAATCTGTTTCCGACAATGATGCAGGACACGGAAGCTCCGATCAGGGCCGCGGCCTGCATGATTGCTGCGATTCTTCAGCAATCTCCGGGCGATGAACCGTTGGAGCGTTTGCTCGCCGATGCGCAGGCAGCGGTGCGACACGAGGCCGTGCGCCTGCTCGAAAAGATCGACACTACACCTGGGCCCGAGCACCTGCTCCGCCTGATCGATGACCCGGATAAGGGCGTGCGCCATGAATTATTCCGGTTGATTCAAATACGGCGAATCATACCCACGCCCGCTGCCGCCAGTGCCGTGCTGGCGCGAGCGAAGCAAGGCCTGGACGCAGAAGAGTTGAGCGCCGTCATCATGCTTGATCCTGCAGCTGGCCTCGCTCTGGCGGCGGAACTCTGCGTCGATGAAAAAAAATCTGCTCCCGTGCGAGTCCGCGCATTTGCGGCACTTCAGGCAGGCAAGTACGAGCGTGCGGCGGCACTCGCGCAACGCTGCCTCACCGATGCCGATGCGACAGTGCGTTCCATCGCTCGCCGCGTGGCCGCAAAACCATCCGCCACCCAGAACAACGGTGACGACCAAGTCGACCCTACGCCCGACGTCGACGACCTCGTGCAGCGCTTCAACGCCGGAGACGCCACCCAACGCCGCGAGCTGTTCGCATCACTCCAGAAAGAGCCGCAGCTGACTCTGGCACCCATGGTGCTTATCCGTCTCGCCACCAGCAACGACCTATCGCTGGCTCGCGAGGCGGTGCAACGCCTTCCTGCATCCAGCCAGTTCTCCATTGGGTCAAACACGTCGGCTTGCCTCGCCGCGCTCAAACTACTCGACAGCCCGGATGGCACCCTGGCGGCCTGGGCGAGCAAATGCCTTGCCAGTCTGCCTTATCGGACCTGGCACTCTCAGGACACGCGCATGCCGTTAGACGCCGAGGCCCCTGCCGACCAACTTATTCGCACACTGAGTTATCAGCACAATCCGGAGGAAGCCGCCGCTATCACGCTGTTACTTGTCCATCCCAATCGCGCAGTTCGATTTGGGGCCAGAAAGGCCCTCGCTCAACTCGGATATCCGCATCCTGCGGTGGCGGACTTCGTGATCGCCGAGATGTTGTCTCAAGCTAAGCCGCGCAATATGCGTTATTTCAACATGCCGTGTCCTTTGCTTCTTCAGCGGTTGCCAGCCTTCGCCAGCACGTGCTCTCCGGAAGACCTGCAAGCAGTGCGTGCCTGTATCGAGAAGCTGGCTATCGACACGAATAAGACATATGACGCCGACGGCAAAGGGTGGCAGAGATTTCTCACTCAGGTTGCTATCATTAACGAATCCAAGCCATGATACGCAGCTTAATCCTCGCAACTCTCGGCCTGGGCCTCGTCGCCGGCGAAGGGCACATCATTGCCACGCCGTCCCTCGACGAGATCAAGAAGGACACCCGCAGCTTCGATACAAACATACGACACAGGGCACAGGGCCTGCTGTTCTATCTAGAACCAAACGAGCTCGCCGAAATCCGCCAATCCTTCGACAAATTCGGCGGGGTGATGGATGGCTGGCCACCGCTGATGGCAGCCGAGATCTGCGCCGGCATGAAGGCGGCGCTGGCCGATGCTCCGAATCACATTGACAGTTTGATGCCGCTGCTGAGCAACCGCGAGCTTGCGCCGGTGTGCGACGCCGTGACCACCGAACTGCAAAGGCGCTTGGCGAAGGACAAGAGGTTGCAAGGAGGCACCTGGACCGCACTCGCTGCGCGTACCAGTCACGCCGGACTAACCAAGCTGGTGTTCGCAGCCCTCATCGCCAATCCCAACATGGAGGCTTATCCGCAACCGGCCGCCACATGGATTCCGCTGCTGGAGTCGCTGCCACCTGCCACCGATATGCCGACCCGAGTGCGCATGCTCCAGCGCGCTAAGCCGGGATTCGCGCAACCTCCGCCCGCCTGCTTGGCCGGCTTGCTGCACGACCACGAACCACAGATACGCCGGGCCGCCGCTAATTTACTCAGCGGATCAAGCGAACCCACGGTGCTCAAGCTCGCCAATGAACTTGCTAGCGACGCTGATCCCGGTGTTCGCCAGGCTGCCGCCAATAGCATCATCACCTTCCGGCCACAGCCGCCGGCCGAGGCACTCTCTGCGATGTGCGAGGATCCACGCTGGGAAGCCTGGCACCGGGCCAACGCCTGGACGCAGCGGTTCCAACGGCCAGGCAAAGATCTGATCGAGGCGAGCAAGCGACAGTTCGTCAAAAAGGATTGCGAGCCGTTCGTGCTGCAGGCGATTGCTGGCGGCCTAGCGAATGCAGGCGAGCAGAGTTGGGTGATTGAGCGCATCACGGGCCTGGATCCAACCGTGCAAGCCAGCGTGCTACTGCGGCTGTTGTCACATGCCGACAATCGCGTACTCGACGCTGTGCAGGTCGTCATCGTGCACGGCAAAGAACCCGAGGCTGCACGTATGGTGTCCGGGTTGGCCTCGGCAACCAAAGAGATCGACGTGTTCCCCCTGCTGCTACGCTGCTTGAGCGACAAGCGCAGCGGGGTGCGGATGGCGGCACAACGAACCATTGAACAACGAGCCAGCCGGCCAACACCTCGAGCGACGGACCAGGGTAAGGACGCCGTCAAGCCTGACGCCGAAGCCGAACGCATCGCCGCCGTGTGGCGAAACTGGTACACAACGCATCGCGCCCCACTCGACGCTGCCGGCGAACTGGCCTTGGCCGCCGCTGCGCGCGGCGACCAGTCGGCTCCTCTGCCGGCAGTGCTGCGCTGGCTCGGCCGCGATGGTGAGGCAGGAGTGCAGGCAATGCAGACCTTGCTCGCTAGCCCCCTGGCTCAGGACGAACGTGTGTGGCTGGCGCTTCTGCGCGATCCGCAATTTGCGCAGCGTAGCAACGAGATTTCAGTTGGCCTAGCTGACTGCACTCCAAGTCCCGCTCTGCAACAGGCGGTGCTGGACCGGCTTGCTGGTGGCGAAACCACCTTTGTAGAAACCGCATGCGCCTGGCGCAGTGAATTCATGGCTGCACGATTAACCGAGTTGGTCGTGATCAAAGGCGTCGGCTGGTACGCAGCCAAGGCCGAATTGGCCGCCTGGTGGCCACAGCAGATTGACACGACGGTGCGCAACACCTTGGCCATACCCGGACCGAAACAACCGCGCCCTCCGTATGATGTGCTCCAGCGCGCAGTTGCCCTCGTCGTGCTGCGGGCGGAACTGAATAAAGACGCTGCCTCTATAGCCCCGCTGTTTTTACGGACGGACATCGATCAATCCCAACTCATGCCGAGCATCGTTCTGCTGGCCGGGCGTGGTGACGCCACGGCGTCCGGAATCTTGGTTAAGGCCATATCGGCCAAGGCGCAGCCAGTGGCAACCAACGCCGCACTGCAGGGTCTGCTGCGTCAGACTGCCGAAGGCAGAGAACTCCCGACAGGGACACGCGACCAGATCCGACGTCTAGCCGTGGCCGGCAACAACGAGGTCACTGCCGAGGCGCGAGCAATGGCCATCGCGTTGCTCGCGGCTATAGGCGATCCGACTGCCCCAGATCTCGTACACAAAAACGCCATCGGCGAAGCCTGGGCGACGATCTCTCAGCCGCTGCTGTCAGTCCCGGTGAAGGCCGCTTTACCATCAGTGCGCGAGCTGCTTGCTTTGGCTCCCAATCAGATGTTCGAGAATCGCTGCAGCGAATGGATCGAGCGCTATGCGCAGCTCAGCCTCTCCGAGCGGAACAAGCTACACTGGCAATCGCAAGCGGCGCGGCTGGAAGCAGCGGACAAGCTGCGCGGCAAGCCAGTCGATGGTTTATCCGCCGCAATCGTCACCAGTGGGGACCTACATCCGGAACGCGACGGCACCGCCAAAATCACCATCACGTTGACCAACCACCGCCGCGAAATTTTCGTTCTCACATCGACCACACTGCAAGTAAGCATGGAGCTGGAAGGCTACAACGAACACAGCGTCTTTGTTACAACCCAACCAATCGGCACAACCGCACCGATCCGCATCGCCCCAAATGGCGTCGTTCGCCTGCCCGCAGTCATCCCCCACTTTCCGGATATCCCAGCCGCTGCTCGCGCCAGTTTTACCATCAACGTCGCCACTGGGTTGAACAGTAGCAACACGACCATGATCGCCAGACTGCCGACCGAGTGGATCCCAGTAGACCTCATGAATCCGGCGATGCGCATGGTCGAGACCAATGCCGGACTCCGCTGATGACTGACAGAAGGACATGGCTGGGCTGGGTTATCGTTGCGATCATCGGCATCGCGTTGATCAGCTTGGGTACGATGCTGATCAACGCTACGGCACGGAAGCCAACCGATGCCGCCACGAACGACCATCCTACCCAGCCTGCACCGACGCAGTCGCGGATAGCCAACACGGTCAACAACGACAGAACGCCTGCAGCGATAGCCACCGTCAAACTCGGCCAACAGGCATCCCACGCGGATGCACTCGCCATGACCACCGCCGACTTGCAGGGTGCCGACCATCCGCCGCTGTCAGGTCTGCGCCTCGTCGTCCCCGATCCCGTCGATAGCATTCCCAACGATCTGCGCTTCAGTCTGGATGGCAGTAGGCTCGCGATCTTCACCTATACCAGCGCCTACATCTACGAGTCATCCTCGGGCCGACAACTCTATCACATACCTCGGCCCGGCAGTCACGGACGCTTCACTGCGGTCGACGCGAAATTCGAGCGCTTCATCTTTGGCAATCCGGCCATGATTGGCGTCTGCACCCGCAAAGGGGAGATCGTCTGGCAGTGTGCGGTGGAGAAACCGATCACCCGCATCAGCGGGGCCGGACCACCGAATTCAGCAATCTCCGACGATGGTCTGCGCGTTGCCTATCAGGACGGAATTGATGTCATCCTAGTGGATCTCAAGGATGGAACGAAGACCCCAGGTCCCAATCTCATGGGCAGCCTGGCATTCGTCGGCAACGATCATCTCGTCGGCCTCCCATTCACTGAGGGAGACGGATGGATTTGGAAAATCGCCGACAAGACTGCGGTACCAGTGAGATCGCAAGGCGTCAGCAGCAATGCTCATATCATCGTCACACCTAGCCGCGACCGCTTTGCCTGGATCACCAGGGAGGGCCGTCTGGTTATCGCCGACATCGCCGGCAACAAGCTGGGAGATCCGCTGGGCGTCAGTATGCCCGACGGTTCGCCGTGGAAATTGAAGGGAGCCACTTTCGCAGACGACGGTTCGCTGGTCGTGATAGCGCTGCCAAGCCGGGCGCCTTCTCTGCCGAATGGTTTGAGTCGCATCGTCGATCTGCACGACTTTCTGGCCTCGCAGATGGAACAGGTTTGGCGAGTCCCCCTCGCCACCGATGAAAAGCCATTCCGACTGACAACCATTCCCGGTAGCCAGACTTCCGATCTCGGTCGCAGCATTTCTTCCTTACCAGTCCAGAACTTCCTACCATTAGCAGCCGACACCGTCAGTGACCGCCTCATCATCGGATCGGGACTGCTCCCCCTGCTTCAAATGAGCAACGGCGCCGTGATCAACAATCTGATTGAACGTCGCTCTGCCTCTGTCGACTCCGATGTTTTGAACAACGGCGTCTTCAGAATCTATCCAGACCAGAATGCCCGACCAACGGTCAGCGCTGACGGTCGCTGGATCCTACATCAACGCTGGCGCAAGCTCGACATCTGGGATTTGTGGTCAGGCATTCCATGCCGCATCCAAGCGAATTCAGGCCAGATACATTTCAATACCGGTGCGGTCAGCATGGATACAACCAACGCGGCAACTCTACACTTTCTCGATTCGACTCTGCCGATCGACTTAACCAACTCAACAACGGCGATCATCAATCCCACGTCCTTGGTCTCTCGGGAAGATGCCAGCGCTGTTGTCATGGCCGGAACCAGCCATGGAACCCGGCTATTAGCTGGATCTAACCAAAGTGGCGAAGTCTTCATTCAAGACCTGCCCGGACGAAGCCGCCATCCTTTGCCGTGGCGCTTTCGGACACCTGCGAGTCAGAAAGAAACCCGCACCCTTGTGGATGCCGCTCTATCGGCCGACGGTTCGTTGGTCGCACTCGCCTATATAGATCGCTCACTCACATCTATGGAATCAGCCCATCCGCGCGGCCTCATCTTGTATGCCTGCGAACAGCAGGCTGAGCTAGCCGTGGTACTGGAACCTACCGTCCGTCCCACGTGCGTCAGCTTCGCTCCGGTGGGAAGAATGCTCGCCATCGGCGAAGAAGATGGCGCCGTCTCTCTGGTAACGCCACAAAACCGCGTCGTCCGCTGGCGCGTGGACAGCGCGTCCATTTCAGGGATCGCTTGGTCTGGCGATGGCACACGCCTAGCTGTCACCACGCGGAACGGTCGCCTTTTCGAGCTGGAACTGTCGACGCAAGTGGTTCGGCGTGTTGCCGTCGAGGTGGGATCCGCGATGGCCTGCGCGTGGCTTCCTGACCGCCGGGTGCTGACCTGGTCTCAGCACGGCAGCCTGTCCATTCTGCCACTCGACGGCGGACCGTGCATCTCGTTCGGCTACGACCAAGTCAAAAACCGCTGGCTCTGCTCCTCCAACACCGGCATCTGGGATGGTTCAAAGAATTGTACCAGCATGTTCGATCTCGACTGGAATGGCGTGATGTTCGCGGGCGACGTCCTGGCCCCGTGGACGAACCGCCCTGACCTCCTTCTGCGTATTCTGCGCTCTCCAGCAGAGAGTGACATCGCACGCCTCCACCGACGAGTCGAGCAACGCGCCAAACAATGCGCTGCCAATCTTGCCCAGCCACCCGACCTCGCATCTCTTCCGGGAAGCGTCATCACCAATTGTGTGGTGCAGAACGACCGTGCCGTGATGACACTGCATCGGCCAGTACAGGCGCGCCTATTCCAAGCCTATGCCAACGGTGTTCCGGTATTTTCTGGCGCCGGACTGCCCGTGCCAGCCGGCGATGCAGACATCTCTTTCCCAATCTCCCTACAACGGGGCGGCAACCGAATTGAGACTGCCTTCCTTGACCAATACGGCCGTAGTGGATCGCGGGCCTCGGCCTTTGTCACTGGATATGGGGACACGCACAGCGACCTCCACATCTTGGCGATCGGCGTATCGCGCTATCGGGATTCCCGGCTCGATCTTGGATGCGCCGCCAAGGATGCGGTGGACTTCGCCAAGGAATGGCAGCGGTTTCTCAACCAACCATTCCGGACGATTCACTCAACCGTCCTGCTCGACCAGGACGTGACCTTGGACAACATCCGCCAGGCGAGCAGGAAACTAGGGAAGGCCGCGCCCAACGACGTCTGCCTTCTCTTCGTGGCCGGGCATGGCACGCACGACGAGAACGGAGTTTTCCGCTTCCTGCCGCACGGTACGCAGATCGACGACATCGCGGGATCAACCATCTCCTTCCAAGAAATCGATGCCGTGCTTGGCCGCTGCGGCAGTCGCCGGCGCTTCGCTTTCATCGACACCTGCGAAAGCGGACTGCTCGATCCAGATGAAGCTCCTCCCGGACTGTTGAGCATGGCCAGTGCCCGAGGATTGCGCTGCCGCGGCCTGCGCCCGGTGACGCCAGCCGACCCTCGACCGCCCATGCCCAAGCCAGTGGACACGTCGCCATCTCCATCGGTCTCAATCGCGACTCCAACCCAAGAGACACCAGCGGTCTTACGACGCCTGCCGCCCACCCCGAGTCGCCCCCGACGCGCCGATCGCCAACGCTATCTCTACAATGACCTTTCTCTCGGTTCCGGCGCATCCATCCTCAGCGCGGCAAGCGGCAGCCAATATTCCTACGAAAGTGATCAACTTGGGAACGGATTCTTCACTGCTGCGGTGATCAAAATGCTGCGAGGTGATAAACCCACCAACGCCACGCCAGAACAAAAAATGGTCGGACTCTCCTCCAGCGACCGTTCACGGACCATCACTTGGAACAGCCTATGCGCTGATGTCGCCATGGAGGTCGATGATCAGACCGGAGGATTGCAGAGCCCGAGCCTCGACCGCTACAATCCGTATGCCAACTTCACGCTGCGGATGGAGGCAAAAGATCTGCGCCCGGATGTGCGGATAGGAACAGGAGTGATGCGTTCAGATGTCCCGATGAGTGTACCGATCGCCAACATTTCTGCCGAGGAGCTTGCGGCAGGGCGCGCTCTCGCACCGTCCTTCCTCGTTCTGGCCAAGGCCCTTGCCCGCGATCGCCAGTTCGACTGCCATGCATTCAATCTGTCAGCCCGCGAAACCCGCAAGCTGGCACGACCGTTGACCAGCCGACTGACCGACACCCTGGAAACGCGCCTGACCGCTCTGCTCGGCAAACCCATCCTGTCGATCGACAAGACCGAGCGCATCGACCGACGTGAAGCCGATCCGGCCTGCGCCGAGGCAATTCGACTGCTCAACAGAATGGCGGATGCCTTGGCCGGAAACGTTCCGTGGGAGACAGCTCTGGGAGATCGTTCGATCGAACCAGTTTATGTCTCCTTTCTGCTGACTTCCGGCGACCGCATCGAAGGTCTTTACGATCCGGTGCTCCGCCTCCTCGAACCAAGCTCGTTGCGCTTCGATCTCACCGGCATGCAGATTCGCATCGAACCCGAAGACGTCGATACCTGCACCCGGAAGCCAGGCATCCCAACCAGAGTTACCAGTGCTAAGCCACCAGGACCACCACCCGTCTCCACGCCTCTTCCTCTTCCCCTACCCGGAATCGCCGGCGCGGATTCAGCCCGCTTTCATTTGGGCGAGTGGCGTGGAATCCAAAATAACCAGGGTTGGGATGCCGCTGTCATGGGGCGTGCTCCATCCGAATCATTGCTGCTGGAGACCGGCCCTGGTCAGGCCGAGAAATGCTGCGCGAAGGCCAAGGTTACCGGCGCATTTAGTAGCATCGTCCTGAAACTGCGCGTGATCGCGGGCGGAGGCGGCCAGATCGCACTCGCCATTGCCGAGGGTAATGCCTCCAACATGCAGGAGAGCCATCTCGTCGCGCTCGACAAGGAGACCGTCGAGACCACCTTCGACCTACGTGGCATCGGCTGGAAGAGCAAGGCCAGCAACTGGCAATTCGGCAATCAGCCGAGATCAACCGCCATATCCGTGGTGTATCTGCTGCTCTACCGCGGCTCAGCCCCGACCAAAGTCGAAGTAATGGAACTCCGTGGAATCCCGGATACGGGCAGGCCCTGACAAAGAGTCCAATAACACGGCCCATGGGGCGTATTTAATCCTCCAACCGGTCACACTGGCGTCTTGGTGGGCCAATCTGGGTGTGCTCAGTATGGAAATGCAAGACGAAAAAAGCATAAAAATCCCTGGCGTATTTGCGTTTCCCAATGAACCGGCACACGGGAAATCCAAATTGGTACTCCCAAGGGGATTCGTCCAGCCTCGGGCAAGCCCTCGGCGTCGCTCGGCGCCGACGCCATGCCCATGGCGTCGCGTCCGCTACGCGGATGCCCTCGCTCCCCTCGCGAGGTACCGCCGCGACGGCTGTAGCAGGCCACAGGGTGGCGTGCGGCCGAGCGACCGGGCGAGCCTGCGAGCCTGCGAGCACGCAGGGTGGAAATCCTCGGAGTACCAAACGCAGAAAAGCTGGCCGCGACGGCCAGCTTTTCTGCGTTTGGTACTCCCAAGGGGATTCGAACCCCTGTCGCCGGAATGAAAATCCGGTATCCTAGGCCTCTAGATGATGGGAGCCTGCGGGGCGGGGAAGATCCACATTCTGCTGCCAAGAGCAAGTGTCCAATTATGTCGCCGCTGGTGAACCAGATTGGGTTGGGCTCAATGTCGGCAGACTCCCGATGTGGAGGGTTTGTGTGGGGTAAGCAAACGAAATGCCGCGATCCCGCGCCAGCTGCATAATCTGGATCAAGACGGCTTGACGGTTCGCGAGTTCATCGTTCCAGGTTGCCACCTTGAGGTGGTAATTGACGAGGATCTCCAACGACGAGGCAGCCATGGCGGTGAAAGCAACGGTAATCGCGTCCTGTTTGACTGCTGGATTCGCCTGCAGGATAGTTCGGATGCCGTGGCAGAAGGTTTCGACCTGGGCCGGGCTGGTGGCGCAGTCGAGGCCCAGCACTTCACGCGCACGGCGGAAGTCGCGACCGCCCATGTTGTCGATGTTGGCCAATACCAGTTCGCAGTTTGGAATCGACAACAGCGAGTTGTGCGGAGTCCGAATACGGGTGCTACGAAAGCCGATCTCCTCCACCGATCCTTCGACACCCTTAGCTAAAATATAGTCACCGATGCGGAAAGGACGATCAATCATGATCATCACCGAGCCCAATAGGTTCGCGAGCGTGTCCTTGGCCGCGAGCGCGAATGCCAAACCGCCGATGCCCAGACCGGCGATAAGACTGGCCACATCCATGCCCATATTCTGCGCCCCCAGCAAGAGACAGAACAGCAATGCGAGAATCTGCAGACTCTGGCGAATCAAACGAAACAGGCCGTTATTCAGGTCTTTCTGCCGCTCACGCATGATCCGTTCAAACTGGAGTCCGACAAAGCCGGCGATGCGATAGGCCAGATAACCCAAGCTGACGAAGAACGCCGTCTTGATCAGGAATGCTATGACTATGTAAGCAGTTCCAGCAATTCCCAATAGATGCAGGGACGCAAACCAAACACCGGTCGTCGCGAGATAGGTTGCTGGGCTGGTCAGCACCTCAACCAGTTCATCATCCCAGGTCGCCGAGGTACGTGCAGTCAGACGTTTGATTAAAAAACCAATGAATCGCGTCACCTGACGCAGGACGATTCCGACAAAGATCAGCAATCCGAGCAATAACCACTGCCAATAAGCGACGCCGACAATTTGCTGTTTGAGATTATCTGGAACATATCGCTCATCCCATGATGGCTCCAAGCCTCCTCCGACCGAACCAGCCAATAGCGGCAGATGTTTCACCCGAGCAAAGAAGCCCCGAGCGCGTTGCACTGAGTCTGCTGAGATGGTGTATTCCCCTTTGCGCTCGCCATTATCAATACGCAGCACGGTTATCTCGGTGCTACGCAAACGCCAGCGCTGCAAAGTCGCCTCATTGGGAACCTTGGAATAATCGATGGTAATGACGCGATCGATGACTTCCTTGAGTGCGATGGCTGAATCTCGTGCCGCAATATCACGATCAACCATCGGCAAGGATGAGCAGTCCAAACAACGCACGGCATCATCCAGCCACGTCGCCGCCAATCGCGCGTCAGTCTGACGTGCAGCTACGTAATGGTCCATCGCATCCATGAACGACTTCAGAGTATCGCGCGGCGAGTCGGTCTTCACCGGAGCCAGCGGTGAATCTAACGACGATGGCGGTGTCGCAGTGGATACCGGAGTCGAATCGGTCGCTGGCAGCGAATCGCTCGCCCAACCAACGTAAGCAAAAAGGAACAGCAAAAACAGGCGTAGCATCATGGGCGGCACAATGGCCATTTCCCAGCATCGTCCAGCGTGATTCTGGTTAGTGATCGCCCTTGCGCCGCGGCCGAAACACCGCCACCGGGCCAGCGGCGAGTTCCGCTGGCACTGACCGCGCGGCGGCTTCAGCGCACAGACGCGCGAAGGCACTCTTTCCTGAACCAGCCTTACGTGGCTTCCGACGAACATAGGTTCCGTCAGGCATCAAGTCGCGGATACTGACGTCGTCTTCCAAGCAAATATCGAGGATATTTTTCAGGCGCGCAGTCATCTGCTCATCGTCAATGACAACGGCTGCCTCGACGCGACGATCCAAATTGCGCGTCATCCAGTCTGCTGAGGCGATCGCATACAGTGGCTTCCCAGCATTCTCAAAACGATAGATGCGTGAGTGTTCAAGCAAACGACCGATCAATGAGTGGACGCGAATCCGTTCAGAAAGTCCTTTCACGCCTGCCCGCAGGATGCACATCCCGCGCACAACCAGATCGATCTCGACCCCTGCTTGCGAAGCGGCGTAGAGCTCCTCGCAAATACTCTCGTCGACCAGGGCGTTGAATTTAGCGGTTATTCTGGCCGGTTTTCCTTCTTTCGCATGGGCCGCCTCACGGCGAATCATCTCGACCATACTTGAGCGCATGGTCAATGGCGAGACCCACAGTCGTTCCCAGGTCGGCGGCCGACTGTATCCGGTCAACATGTTGAAGAGTGCCGCTACGTCACGTCCGACCGCCTCGTTACATGTTAGGTAACTCAGATCCGTGTAGAGTCGCGCCGTCTTGTCATTGTAGTTTCCGGTACCGATATGGCAGTAACGGCGAATGCCATCCTCATCACGACGGACGATCATCAGCAGCTTGGAATGGACCTTGTAGCCGACCAGACCATACACGACATGCGCTCCAGCATCTTCAAGCGCACGTGCCCAACGAATATTCGCTGCCTCATCAAAGCGTGCTTTCAGTTCAATGAGTACCGTCACCTGTTTCCCGGATCGCGCCGCATCGGCCAGCGCTTTGACGATCGGAGAATTTCCCGACACGCGGTACAGCGTCTGTTTGATTGCCAGAACCCGTGTATCCGCCGCAGCAATCTGAACCAATTCAGCAATGCGGCAGTAATGTTCAAATGGATGATGCAGGAGCAGGTCGCTACTGCGCAGAATTGCGAATGGATCTTCCCACTGCGTTGGATTGAGCTGGGCCGGTAATGGCGGATCGCGCAGATCCGCCCGTGGGCCCCGAGGCAGTCGGTCGATTCGATCGCCAACGCCGTGGAGGAACGTGAGATCAAGTGGACCACCAACCGTGACGACGGATTCAACCCCAAGACCAAGTCGTTGCACCAACCAATGCTGTAAGCCCGGATCGCCTCCGCTGACGACTTCTAGACGAACGGGATCTCCGCGTTCACGGTCGAACAATTCCTGTTCTAGATCGGTCAGCAGATCAGCGGACTGCTCCTCGTCGATTTCGATCGAGCCATCACGTGTGACCCGGAACAGGCAACGGGCGACGATCGTGTGTCCGGGGAACAACGCGTCGAGATGATGCATCACCACATCTTCGAGCATGGCGTAGCGGCCCGGCGGTGCGGTCAGTCCAACCATGCGCGATTCGCGCGGGACCGTGACGATAGCATTCTTCGTATCACCTTCAGTTCCGGTCAACTGCACGGCTACGGTGATCGAACGATTGGGAATGGTGGGGAACGGCCGTGTTGGATCGACAGCGAGTGGCGTCAGCATCGGTTCGAGTTGATCCCGCCAATACACCCGCAATGTCTCACGATCCTCATCGGACCAGGACGTCGGACTGACCAGACAGAATCCCTCTTTAGCCAAGGATGGCTGAACTTCGCTCCGCCAACACGCATATTGATCAGTGACCATGCTGGCCATGCCCACGCGGATATCAGTCAGCAGCTTGCGCGCCGAATCAGCAGTAATCCCCTTACCGCGACTTTCTTGAGTCAACTCCGCCACGCGGACCATGACGAACTCGTCGAGGTTTGAGCCGACAATAGCCAGGAATTTGGCGCGTTCGATCAGTGGAACAGTTGCATCCAAGGCCTCCTCAAGCACGCGACGATTGAAGGCGAGCCAGCTTAATTCACGGCGCAAATAGCGATCGGCACGACCGCCAGCTGTGTCCTCACGGCGAAAAATACTGGTGGGCATTATTCGACCTCACGGGGAAGGATCTCGACCCGTAAGCCAAACGCATCCTCAAACATGCGCTTCTTTTCGTCGGTGGCGATCCGTTCAAGGGCGATCTGGCGGCGGTCCACACGAATCAACAGGCGACCTGGATTCAGCTCACACTGCAAACGTTTAATGCGCTGGTTCCGTTCGACGTCGAGGGCGTAGGCAATGCGCAGCATCGACGCCAACTGACGAACGATAACCTTATCACGTCGTGACATCCCCTGAAATTCCAGGTGATGCGCAGCCGGTTGGTTGCGACGGTGATACCGGGCAATCTGCGAGACGACGCGCTTTTCATCAGCGGTCAGACCTGGAATGTCGGTTTGTTCGAGGATGTACATCGTGTGCTTATGGCGACCACGCACGTTGATGTAGGCGCCGATATCGTGAACCAACGCGGCAAATTCCAGCAGGGTTCGTTCACGATGATCCAGCCCATGCACTTTTTCGGTCTGATCGAATAGCTGAACTGCTAAGCTAGTGGTGTTCTCAGCATAGACGAGATCGCCGCCAAATCTGCTGACCAGGGCTTTGGCCTCGGCGACGAGATGTTCACGGTCGAGGTAATGCGGCCCCAAAGCCCCGGGCAGCAAATCAGCAACCAGACCATCGCGCAGAGACACTTGGGGAACCTGTACTTCGTCAAGGCCCGTGATTGCGCACACATGCAACACCAGGCAGGCAGCAGGTAGCAGGAGTGCAGCACCGCGCACATCGCAACCACAGCGTTCGGCACGCGCCTGGTGAGTCAGCGGCCGCACGCTGTCGAACCAACGCTTCACCGTCTTTGCCGACAACGCTTCGATCGGCTTGGGTTCACCGGGCCGCAGCAGCGCGAGCAGCCGACGCACATCGCCACCGTTGACGTATACTGCACGAATGCGATCCACTGGATAGCGCACGAGCATCATCCGCGCCGCGCCCTGCGCATCGCGATCGATCGACACGCCATAGTCATCTGAATCGAGCATGGCGGAAAATCGTTCCCAAACACGCACAGTGCCGTAATGCTCGTCAGATGAGCGGACCATCTTTCCATCGCTGACCAAACTGAGGATGGCGCCGCCACCGCCAATTTCGAGAACCAGCGAATCGTTCGTGAAGGTGCCACCCTCCTTCTTGAGCAGCACAGCGAGACCTGCGTAGTAAAGCCGTGCTTCTTCGGCACCGTCGATTGGCTCCAACTCAATACCGGTTGCCGCGCGAACGCGTTCAATCAACACCTCGCCATTGGCCGCTTCACGCACGCCGGACGTCGCCACCGCACGCACTTCGGTGATGCCATAGCTTTTCATGCCCTTGCGCACACCGTCGATGGCAACGATGACCTCTGCCATCGACTCGTGACTCAGTTGTCCGCCAGTGAGGCCTTCACCAAGATCGATGGGACACACGATGTCTTCCAAGATCCTTGCCCCGTCGGCGCGGATCTCGACCAGCAACGAGCGCACCGCGCTGGTTCCACAATCGATCACCGCCGCCAATCGCGGCTGGTTCACCGGGCGCTGAATACGTGAAGAGCCGACTCTCATCGCTTAGCCATGCCTGCCGCGACCGCTGCGCCAATGGCAACTGCACCGTCACCCAGTTTCGCCATCACCAACCGTGGACGCTGGCGACGATACAACTCCGAGTACTCAATCATGCGTTTGGACACGCGCTCAAGCAGTGGTTTGCCTAGTGCCTCGCCAAGGCCACCGCCGATAATATACACTTCGGGATCCAGCAGGTTGCCGACTGACGATAGACCCCAAGCCAATGCATCGGTCATGCGATTGATCGCCACTTTGACAACCGGATCGCCTTTCTTCAGGGCCGCTGAAATCTCGCTCGATTTAATCATCTTCGTCGGCGTCAGCATGCAGCGCCTTCCTGCCCGCCGAGCCTCGGTGATCAGGCGCATGACCCCGGACTTTGAAGCCACGGTTTCGAGGCAATGTCGACGTCCGCAACCACAGAGCGCGTCACTTTCAGGATAGGGCACGTGCCCAATTTCTCCGCCGAAGCCATGGGCGCCATTGACGACCTGGCCATCCAGAATAACACCGCCACCCAGGCCAGTTCCTACGAAGGCAGAAAATGCACTGCGCGCATTCATGGCAGCCCCATAGGCTACTTCACCAAGCGCACCAAAATTGACGTCATTTCCCAGCACCACGCGCATACCCAATTCGCTCGCTAGATCCTTGGCAATCGGTTTATTCACCCAACCAAGATTGGGGCAGAAGAGCGCAACTCCACGATCGCTGTCGATCGGTCCGGGAGCACCGATACCGATGCTGTGTACGTCCTTGCGCCGAAGATCAGCGTCATCGAGGGCATCGCTAGCCACTGCGGCCACCCGCTGCATGACCCGTTGGTAGCCCTTGTGCGGTTTAGTCGCAGCTTTCGACGAGCCGATAACACGTCCCTTTCGATCGATCACGACCGCATAAATTTTGGTTCCACCGAGGTCAACACCGAGTCGGTACTTTGGGGGCTTCGCAGGCATGGGCGGGAGGGTAATCGCATTGCCGCGCATGGCCACCAGTAGCTACGAGCTGCGAGCTGCGAGCTTCGAGTCTCGAATTTTTGCATATAAAATCAGGATTCCCTTTGAACATTGGATTTTTTGAGTGTCCAAACTCGCAGCTCGAAGCTTGCAGCTCGTAGCTAGTTGGTTGCCATGTGCGGCAATGTCCCCACCCTGCCCCCCATGCCAACCGTGTGGGCCTTATCAGATCTTCATCTGTCGCTGTCTGGCGCCAAGCCGATGGACGTGTTCGGCGATCATTGGGAGAAACACCACGAGCAGATGGCCGAGGCCTGGGATCGTCTGGTTGGCCCTGATGACATCGTTCTGTCGCCCGGTGATGTGTGCTGGGCGATGAAGCCAGCCGAAGCTACCATTGACTTGGCCTGGATCGGACAACGGCCGGGTTGGAAAGTTCTCGCCAAAGGCAATCACGACTACTGGTGGCCGAGTACCAAGAAAGGCCTCGCAGCGGCCTTGCCCCAGCGCACGGTCGCGATCAAGAAGACTGCGGCGCGCATCGCCGGCATCGGATTCTTCGGCGCACGTGGCGGCGACTTCGCCGCCAATCCGCGCTACGGTGACAAGCGGACGCAGGCCGACATCGATACGTGGCTGGATCGCGAGGAAATCGAGTTGAAAACGTCGATCGCTGAACTCGATCGCCTTGATGCCGAAGCTGGTGTCCCACGCGGACTCCGCATCTGCGTCTTCCATTATCCACCGGTGCCGCCGGGTCGGCGGTCGAGTCGCTTCACCCCGATCATCACCGCCGCCGGAGCCAGTCATTGCGTCTACGGCCACCTCCACGGCAAACAGGTTGGCCCGGCTAAGGTCGAGGGCGAGATCGACGGCGTTCAGTACCGTTGTGCGAGTTGCGATTTGATCGCTTTTACCCCGGTGGAAATTTGTCGCGTATGAGCCTGTTACTCGTTGGACCCTTCAAGGATTAGCAACACATGGACAACGCCGTGAACCTATGGAACTGCTCTCTGCATCTTGATCCGAATGCAGCCGTACGCCCGGGAACGTTGGCACGCATTTGCGGCGTGTTTGCCGACCGTGACATCAGCATCGAGAGTATCTCGGCCGGGAACAGCACCTCGGAAGCGTGGGTATTACTCACCTTCACGACTACGCCGTTGATCGCTGAAGAAATTCGTTCGAGCCTGATGAGTTTTAGCAATGCGCGCAGGGTTAACATAGCCGCAGCGGGGTAACCTTTAGACCTGGATTAAGTATCCTTCACCCCGCCGCCAATGACTAATCGGCCAATCTTCCAATCTAGGTAGATCAATGGCCCAAAGAATTGCGCTGGGGCAGGAAGCAATTCCGACGACCCTACCGGAATATACTTCTTACCGAAAAAACCTGTCGAGCCGATCGATATGTGATCGATCCAAATCAAGTATGCAACAACGTACCCAATCAATGCAAAACAAATAACAACGAGGAGTCTTTTCATGGGAGTCTCGTTTCACCACGGTTTTCACTAAACTTATAACAATACCGTAACCACGATCAACAAGGCTTGAGGGTTTCACCGCAGCAGTACCCTCCTGCCACCATGCCTGACCCATTCAAAGCCTACGACATCCGCGGACTCTATCCCCAGGAACTCAACGAGTCCTTGGCGTATCAAATCGGCAACGCCACCGCGCAGGTCCTCGGACTTACGGGCAAGCGTTTCACCGTCGGACGCGACATGCGCGTTTCGGGACCGGCGCTGAAGGTCGCGGTCGTGAAGGGACTGGTCGATGCTGGCGTTCATGTCATAGACGTCGGCATGGTTTCGACTCCGGCGGTGACGTTCAGTATGCACCACCTGAACACTGACGGCGGCATCCAAGTCACCGCATCGCACAACCCAGCGGCGTATGGCGGCATCAAGATCACCGGCCCTGGCTTCAAGCCGATCGGTGGCGGCAGCGGCATGGAGGAGATTGAACAGATCGCCCGCGCTTGCCAGATCGTCAAGAAACCCGGCGGCACGATTACCGAAGCGGTGACGATTGACGCCTACGCAGTTTACCTCGCCAAGCTGTGGGCACCGAAGCGCAAAC
Organism: uncultured candidatus Brocadiaceae bacterium; assembly: GCA_964652775.1. Lineage (GTDB taxonomy): Bacteria > Planctomycetota > UBA11346 > UBA11346 > UBA11346 > UBA11346. The sequence goes on from CAZZAM010000003.1 coordinate 49,297, forward strand.
TCAAAATCGTCGTCGACGGTGGCAACGGCATCATCGGCACCATGTTCCAACACCTGCTACCGAAGCTGGGTAACATCGAGGTCGTGGCGATGAACTTCGATCCCGATGGTCGCTTTCCGGTCCACGAGGCGAACCCCCTCAAGCTGGAAAATCTCAAGGACATCCAGGCCCGCGTGAAGGCCGAAAAAGCCGACTTCGGCGCTGCGTTCGACGGCGACGGCGACCGCTGCGCACTGATCGATGAAACCGGCGAATTCATTTCCTGCGACTTCACCACCGCGCTGTTGGCCAAGGCGTATCTCGCCAAGGAGCCAGGCGCGACGATAGCGTACGATCTGCGCTCATCGAAGGTCGTCGCCGAATACGTCGCCGTGCTCGGTGGCAAGTCGGTCGAAACCCGCGTCGGCCACAGTTTCATCAAGCAGACACTCAAGCAGGAACACGCCGTCCTCGCCGGGGAATTGTCCGGTCACTACTATTTCCGCGACTTCTGGAACGCGGACAGCGGGCTCTACGCCTTCATCTTGCTGGCCAACATCGCCAGCGAGACCAAGAACCTGTCCGATCTGATCAAGCCACTGCGTAAATATTTCCACACCGGCGAGATCAACTTCAAGGTCGCCGACCCAGCAGCGGTGTTCGCCCGCGCCAAGGCCCTGCCCGGCGGCAAGGTTGCTGAACTCGACGGGGTGACGGTTCGTTTCAAGGACTGGTGGTTCAACATCCGCGCCTCCAACACCGAACCGGTCGTGCGCCTGAACCTCGAAGCCGATACCGCCGCGTTGCGCGACGCCAAGCTCACTGAGATTAAAAAGCTGATCGCGGGATGAATGTCACACTTTCGATCCAAGGCAACCGCAGAGGCGCAGAGGCCGCTGAGGACACAGAGAATGCCTTGAGTTTTGACTGGCAGTCAGCATTGAAAGAATCTAGCCCTCCGATTCCCCTCTGCGATCTCCGCGGCCTCTGCGCCTCAGCGGTTGCCTTGATGTTTAGTCGATGCTGATCCTCGACGGGGTCCGGAAATCGTTCTATGACCCCGGTCGTGGTGAGGTCCGCGCTGTTGATGGCGTCGATCTGCAGTTCAACGATGGCGTCACCGCGATTATGGGCGCAAACGGCGCTGGAAAATCCACCCTCCTGCGCCTGATCGCGACCCTGCTGATTCCCGACGCTGGCCGCGTGTTGGTGGACGGCATCGACACAACGATTGATGCCGACGCGGTTCGTCGCCGGATGGGGTATCTCTCGACTTCGACCAAGCTCTATCAACGTCTGACCACCAGAGAAATGCTGGTGCATGTTGGCGGATTTTATGGCTTAACGGCAGCACAACTAACGGAACGTATCTCCGTACAAAATCGCTTGTTCCAACTTGACGCTTTTCTTGAGCAGCGCCTCGAAGGGCTGTCCACCGGTCAGATGCAACGGGTGAATCTCGCGCGCACGCTCTTGGCCGATCCGCCACTTCTCATTCTTGATGAACCGACAACCGGCCTAGATGTATTGGCTGCAGCACAAGTTGTCGAATCGGTCCAGCAGGCGCGGCGTCCTGGACGACTGGTGCTCTACTGCACCCATGTGCCGGCTGAAGTCGAAGCAACCGCCGATCGCCTGGTCTTAATCCGCGATGGCCGCGTGGCCTGGGACGGTATCCCCCGCGATCTCGGCAGTGGCGATGCCTTTGCCGCCGCTGTGCGCACCTTATTGGCGCCGTCATGTTGATTCCACGCGACGCCTGGGCGGTATTCAAGAAGGACGGACTCGAAGTCCTACGCGACCGCCGCACGTTGTTCGTCAATCTCGTATTGCCGGCGCTCCTGTATCCGCTCATGGTGCTGTTCATGCTGCAGGTGAAGCAGCTGTCGGAGATTCAAGATCACGAGCGTCCACGAGTCGCAGTTGTCGGGGCTCCGCCCGAATTGCTGACCCATCTGCGCGCTGCTGCGTCCGAGGCCAAAAAGTCCGGTTCGGCAACGGCGGCCGCATTACGCTTCGACCTCGTGGAAGAGCTGCCCTGCGCACAGCAATTGACTGAATTGGTGACCCCCATCCTGAAGCATGCGTCCGGATCAGCGAATGGCCTCAGTGACAACGCCCGCCGTGAATCGCTGCGCCTGATCCGTGAGGCCAAGATCACCGAAGTCCTGGTTGTTGGACCAGCCAAAAATGGCGTCATCGCGGTCGCGGTACTGGCCGACGAAGCGAATAGTCGGCTGAGTGAGGTTCGTCCGTTGATTGATCACGCGACTGACGCCTGGAAACGAGAGCTGATTGAGCGATCCCTGCACGGTCACGGTGTCGATATCGCCGTTTTGAAGCCGCTGCATATCGAAGCGCCTGCGCTTGCGCCCATCGCTGAAACCGTGCGCACGCATGTCGCCGGCCTGATCCCCTACATTCTGGTCATGCTCGCCACGATGGCCGCCTTCCACCCGGCAATCGATCTCATGGCCGGCGAACGCGAACGCGGCACACTGGAAACTCTGCTGTCCTTGCCAATGCGGCGGCGCAACATTGTGATTGGCAAACTGCTGGTGGTCGGTGTCTCGGCCTTGGTCGCGATCCTCTGCAATCTGCTCTCACTCGGACTCAGTGTGCTGGTCATGGGATCACAGTTGCTGGCGGCGACCGGCAACATCGGCATCGACCTCACGGAGGCGCTCAGCATGGGTGTGTCTACGCTCGCCTTGTGCTTTTTAGTTCTGTCTCCACTGGTCGTCGCCATCGCAGCGCTCGCGATCGGTCTGTCTGGATTTGCAGCTAGCGTCAAAGAGGCGCAAACGTGGCTGACGCCGCTGATACTCGCGGTTATGTTCTCAGCGATCGTCGTGCTAGAACCCTCGATCAGACCATCGTATCCGCTCGATCTGGTGCCAATTACTGGAGCCGTGCTGGCGTTGAAAGAAGCCCTGCAGTCGCCGACCATACCGTGGGATCATCTCGTGCTGTCAACACTCGCGAGTCTCGCCGTGGCGGTGGTCATCGTCGGCTGGTGCACGCAGTTGCTCGAGCAGGAACGCTTCCGCTATCCCGGCCTGGTCCGCGCTGGTTGGGGACGCTGGCGGAAATGGTGGCCGCCGAATGGCCGCGCCGCGCATGCGCCGACTGGACCTGAAGTCCTCATCGTCTATGCGGTCGCGGTTGCCGGCATGGTGTTCGTTCCGGGATTTCTGATCAACGAACATCCGGTCGTGCTGCTCGTGTTGCCACTGATCCTGTGTGTCGCCGGACCAGCACTCACCCATGCGTGGATGGGCGCCTATGATGCGCGCAAGCTGTTCAGCCTGAGAGCTCCGCAGGGTTCCGGCATCGCTGCCGCCGTGCTGCTCTTGCCATTAGCCGTAAGCCTGTCCTTCGGCTTGGGCGCGTTGCAAAGCCATTTCGTCGATGCCAAACATCTGCAGAGCGGTGAGGATCAGTTCCAACAGATATTCCAGCGGATCGGCGATCTCGGTGGCCTGCCGCTACTGATCCTCTGTGCTGCGGTGGCACCCGGCATCTGCGAAGAGCTGCTTTGCCGGGGAACCCTGCTGACCGGTCTACGTCGGAGCGCCGGACCGGCCTGGGCGGTCATCATCAGCGCGTTCCTATTCGCCGTCCTGCACGGATCACCGCTGCGCTTTATGCCCCAGATGATGCTCGGCATCCTGCTCGCGCTGATCACCCTGCGCAGCGGCTCGATCATTCCGGCAATGATCATTCACGCTGGTCACAATGCCCTGGTGATCAGCCTTAGTTTCATCGGCATGACAGAACCGTCATCGACGTTGGTCTGGAGTATTGCCATTGCCGCGCTGCCGCTGGGTTACATCGGCTGGCGTCTCGCCGATCGCACGGGGAAGCCGGCCGCCTGACCTGAGCGTAGGCTTTTTCCAATTCACGCTACGCTAGTTCGCATGGCGTCCCCCCAGGCTTTAGCCGCAGCGCATCTCGCTGGCGACCAAACCGCCCGCCTGTGGTTAGGTGAACCATGGACAGGCATCCGTTCGTGCGCGGAATACACGCGCTCCTTCCTGAGTCGTGGACGGTGGGATCGCCCAGCCTTGGCTGCGATCGCGCATGCGTCTGGTGCAGCAAAGTCCGTCGTCGATGCTGTCGCTGATGTACGCACGGCGGTCGTCGTCACCGGCCAACAACCAGCTGTCGGTGGCGGCCCACTCTACACGCTGGTAAAAGTAGCTCACGCCATTGCCCTCGCCAAGCGCTTAAACGACGAAGGCGTGCCTGCCGTCGCGTGGTTCTGGTGCGCGTCCGAAGATCACGACCTGGGCGAAGCTGGCCACGCCGACCTGATCCTACGCGATGGCGCCATCGCCCGTATTTCCGCTGATCTCGGCGGTGGACGCGCTGCCCTCCGTCATCGCCCAGCAAGCAGTTGGTGGCCAACTCTGATCGCGCAGTGCCAAGAGCGCCTCGGCCCCGGACTCGGCCAACGCTGGCTGCTCGAACAGGCGCCACAGGACAACGAAGGCATGGGCGCATGGCTCGTCCGCCTGATGAACGGTGTGTTCACCAACACGCCGCTTGTTTGTGTCGAATCGCATCGTGTTCGTCCGCTCTGGCGATCCGTATGGCCACGCGTCGTTGGCGACTGGCCAGTACAGGCGCTGACGCAACGACGTAGCGACCTGTTGCGTCACGGCTACGCCGATACGTTTGGTGAACTCACTCACGCGCCGGTATTCCACGATCAGGCTGATGCGCGCACTGCGATTGAACCAAAGACCCTAACTACACTCGCGACCGCAGATCCCGATACCCTGAGTCCCGGTGCCGCACTACGGCCCATCCTGCAACAGATCGCACTGCCCTCGGCCTGCGCCATCTTGGGCCTGGCCGAGCTGGCCTATCACGCGGCAATCACCCCTGCGTACAGCGCTCTTGGTGCGGTGCAGCCACTGCTGATTCCCCGCTGTTCGCTGACCCTGGTGCCGCGTTGGATTGAACGGGCAGCTCAACGCCACGGCCTATCTGCGGAAGCGCTCGCCGATGGCGGATCGATCGACATCGAGGCTCCGACGCTGGCGAATCACGGACGCCTGACCGCACTCGCGGATGCGATCGACCAACTCACCCTCGGCGCCGCGCCTGATGATCGTCGCATCTGTGCCGCTCAGGTGCGCCTCCGTCGTGAATTGGATCGCTTGCGCGCGAGCCTCGTTCGTGGCGAACGTGCTTCGACTGGACTGCCCGCCCCTGGAGCCCTCGCCAACTATCTGTATCCACGCCACCGCCGTCACGAACGCGTCATGAGTTTATGTCAGGCGATCTGGCAACATGGTCCAGGAATCGGTGCCAACTTGGTTCACGCTGCTGGTGATACTTCGCCTGGCGGACACCGTCTGGTTCGACTGTCCAGCTAAGGCAGAGCTGTGCTTACTTGCACGACCAACCGATCACGACGTTGTCCTGGGTCACAATATTACAGCTTTTATAATTAAGGATCTTCATATTTGCCACGACGGTCGTTGCCGGTGGCTTTCCTAGCTGAAGCACAACGGCACTAACTGTCATACCCTTCGAAATATCGTATGACTTAACCGCTCCTACCGTCGTAGCTGTCACTGGCAAGATGGGTTCTTCCGTAACTTCTTCCGCTGTTTCGCTTGGACCACTGCCGGTCACAGATTGGATGATCCGCAGGCGAGTTTCAGCCTTCTTCTGAATCTGCGTGGTCTTTTCAATCTGCGACACGCCAACACCCATGAGGGCGTACAAACCATATCCAACCCCAAGTGCCAGTAAGATGATCGTTAGTATGTATTTCATAGAATGATCTCTCGTTTCTATTTATTCTCTGCCACCACACCATCATTTTTGAACGGACCTGCCGGAAAGCCCTCGGTGTTGATCAGATTGCCGATCGGATTTTCGGCCCACGCATAGCGAATAGCGGTCGGTTCTTTGACCGCGTCAGAAGAGAGCACCACCGTTGCACCATCGATGACCGCCTTAGCCCAGACAAACTTTCCATCTTTGCCCGCAATAGCGAACCCTTTGATTTCGCCGTCACCCTTGGCCGTCAGGCCACCGCCAACCGTGGTAAACGTAGCGACCGCCTTGCCGTCCTTGAAGGTGCAGCCGGCAAAGACGGGACCAGACACCACTGCGTCCTTTTTCCCGTAGGCCATCTGCATGGCCAATAGCGCCCAACGCCGACCAAGTTCCGCTTTGTTCACCGGATGGACGTTCTTTTCGTCGCCGATGTCGATCGCCACCAGCAGTGCCGTATTGGATTGACCGGCTACCACGCGGCGTTGAGCCTCGCGCAGCGGCGGCCAATGCGCCTCCTCTTCGACTGGATCAACCTGCACCGGCTTGCACGTGGGGCTGCTGTACTGTCCGCCACCGCCGAAGTTGGGTAACTGAACCACAACGAATGGAATCTCGCCCTGTTTCCAACCGGCACGCCAGGTCGTGATCAGTGCCTCCAGTGTTTTTGCATAGCTGTCTTCCACCTTGGTTCCGGTGTTGGACTCGCCTTGATACCAAGCGATGCCGCGAATGGCGTACGGCATAAGCGGCGCAATCATCCCGTTGTACAAACTGCTTGGCCAAGGCGCGACGGGACGTTTGGGTTTAGTCGCTGTCTTTCCACCGGCTGCCTGCCACGCCACAACCTGCTTGTCGAAATCCTCCATTTTCTTGGCGTCATTCTCCCACCGTTGCTGAACCTGAGCATTCATTGACGGATTTAGTTCGATGATCGCCTTGCGGTTACTCCACCAAGCGATCTGCGTTCCGCCCACCGATGAATTGATGATACCGACTGGCGTTCCGCCCAGTTCCTTCTGGAGATCACGCGCGAAGAAAAATCCCGCCGCTGACCATTTCAGTACCGTCGTCGGCGTACACATCTGCCACGAACCGCGCACATTCTTGGCCGGGGGATCGCCCACCAATCGCTCCTCAACCTTGAATATGCGCAACTTGGGATGGTTGCATGCCCCGACCTGCTTCATGCATTCTGGTGAGCCCCAGGCGCCAAAAACGCCCCAATCGACCGGCATTGCCATGTTCGACTGTCCGGATCCGAGCCAGACTTCACCAACCAAAATGTTTTTTAGGACCACGGTACTGGTACCGGCGATCGTCATCTCAAGTGCTGCCTCTGCTGCCTTCATCGCTGGCAGCCTAACCTCCCAGCGACCATCTTTGTCCGCGGTACCAGTAACTTTGGCCTGCCCAACGGTCACCGTCACTGCTTGACCGGGCGTGTCCCAACCCCAGACCGGAACTTCGCGGTCGGCCTGCAACACGGCGTTATCACTAAACAAGGCGGCAGGTTCAACCGCCGCCGTCGCAGTACCCGTACATAGGCTGATCAACAGCGTGATGGTAACCACAGTGGCCAACGCCTGACATCCACGAATGGTTGCATGACGCATGAGTTACTCCATCGATTGGGTGAACACGGAAAAACGACGGAGCAGGATCAACCCGTGCCGTCGTTCGCCCTCACAGCGATCACATCCATCATGGTGCCCAGGAAAGGACTCGAACCTTCACGAGATTGCTCTCGGCGGTTTTTGAAACCGCTGCGTCTGCCATTCCGCCACCCGGGCTTCGGGGTCGGAATATTGGTGCCTATGAAACGTTCCGCAAGAGCGAGGCCTATTTCATCGGCATTTACCGCTGAGTTGCCGGATTCCACGAATGACGAAACCGAGATTTGATAGTCCAATATCGCCCCTCTCTATAAGGGACGATGGCAGGTCGAGTTGGCTTCCAATGGAAAACGTTTCATTTCGCTCAATCGGTGGGGATGGTCCCGCTCATCCATCTCCAAGCGCAGACTATGCTGGAGGTCGAATGCCGCACGGGTGCGCAAACGGCAGTACCTGATTCCTTCGCACTTACGACACGACCAACCCAATCGGCCAGCCACGAATGCGCGTAGCGTAACACGCTGGCGGGCGAGGTGCCCCATGCCGTATCAAGCCATGTCCCTGCCTGGGTTTGTCGCCGTCTTTTCGACTCAAGAGGCCTGCATTTTCGCCATTATCGAACCCCGGCTGCACGCTCTGCAGACCCACGACGACGTATTCCCTAGCGTTCGCCGTTACCGGGTTTGGCTGTGTCTTTTTTGTCCACAGCGGTTTCTTCTGGAACACCTTGGGATGTTGAGGATGCAGGATTTGCGACTGGTTTCGACTTGGTCAGAGAGGCTTCCAATCCGGGCTGGAATTTGGCCGCAATCTCCGCCGTCTTGGGTCGGTACATCGTCCACATCTGCTCTACAAAGTCGCCGCACATATCCTTTCCTACGCCATGTGGGAACGCCTCGTAGCCTTTCGGCTTTAGGGTCTTCTGGTCCACCATACCTGATTGGGACTCGGTTACCCAGCGATCCACGTAGTCAAAAAACGCGTTGTGGTTCCAGACCGACTTAGCACCCATGAGTTGGATGGCCAATGCCTGGCCCACCCAAGTGGGGCCATTCAGGCCGCGATAACCATCAGACTTCCAGCCATTGTTTTCGCCCTTGAAGCGACTCCCCGCCCATTCCGCTGGGGGCAGGTCCTCATGTTTGCGTTCGTCTCCATCGGTGATGCGCCAGAGTGCTTTCTGGCCACGGTAACCCGCTCCGTAATAGGTCTGTTGATCCTCTTGGAATGCCGCCTGAACCCGCATCATCTCCGGATCATCAAAGAGCACGGCGGCAAAAACGATGGGAACCTTACGGCCGGAACAATGGCCGCCATCCGCAGTCCATAGATTATTGTTTGCTTTGGTGGTGCCGTAGAGGTCGATGCCCAGTTGCAGATAGCGATAGAAGAGGGTCGTGAATTTCTTAGGCGCATCCTTGGTGATCAACACCAGAGCGGCAGACGATGTGATATGGGTGATCTCCCGGCCATAGTCCGGCATGTTTTCTAAGGGATGGATGTGTCGACCGGCCCAACCCATCCAGTGATCTATCCAGGGACGTTCCAGGAAACGTTCTAGCAATGCCAGCGAAGGAATCGGTGCTGGTGGTTCGAGATTGGGCAAGCGGTCCAAATGCAGATCATCTGTCGTATAGATCTTCTTCCAGACTCCGGCGTATCCTGGTCGAAATGCATTGGCTGGTGGAGCTGCTCGCACACAGGTTAGTACTGCTGCGGTTTGGATTGCGCCGCGGCAGTATTGGTATTTGACCGTGTCCTTGGTTGCCTGGCCTTCTTTCTCAACACTGATGGTGCTGACCAGGGACTGACCAGGTTCCAAGACCAGCGGGAACTGCGGCACCAGAGAGAAATCATACCAACCATTGCTGCCCAATAGGCCGCGGTCGTCGTAGCCCTGTTTACGGCCAGCATCAGGATTGATGACTGAGCCGTGCCGACCTTTGATTGGTGCTGGCGTGATGGTCTGGAGCGTAACCGGGCCCTGGACCCACCAATCGCCGGTGATGAAGCGACCGCACAAAGTGGGCTCGCTGAAACGCCAGGTGATGCCGTATTGCGTGAGTTCGTGTTTCAGGGCCGGCGCGATCACTGGTTCCGTAGAGATTGATCCCTGTGCTTCCGGAGTTAGCGCAACTGGCACGACCGGAGCAACTTCCTGCGCGAACAGGATCACGGGAAGTAGTACCAGACCGAGGCGAATAATCATGATGCTTGCTCCGTGGTTACGCTCAGTTGAGGTTTCTGGCCGCTGAGCGTGGTAAAGCGGTGGACGCGCGTTAAATTTCTGGATTTAAACGTAAAATAACCTTGCATCAAACGTTAAATTGACATTATGCCAGCATGCGCGTTGTCAATAACCTGGCGCGGAGTGGAGCCCGAAACAGCTTGACCCTGTGTGGTGAGGTTGAGCGACGGTTCCGTTCTTGCCGTGGTCCCGACATGACGCTGTTACCTGCAATACCAACGAGCATGCGATGATTCGACTCAAAGACATTGCCAAGGAACTCGATCTCTCGATTTCAGTGGTTTCGAAGGTGATCAACAACAGCAAAGGTACGGCCGTGGTCTCGCCCGCGACGACCAAGCGGATCCGTGAGACAGCACAGCGGATGGGCTATCTGTGCAACCGGACCGCAGTCGCCCTCAGATCGGGATCACAGCAGGCGATCGGCTTGCTCCTGCATCCCATGGGGGCGGCGGGCAGTGAGATGACCGAGGATCTGCTCAAGGGCGCGGCCCAGGAAATGTCTGCCCACGAGCAACGGATGGAGCTCGTCTTCTACCAAAACAAAGCGGAATTCATGAAGCAGATGCGGCGCATGGGGCCGACGCGAGTGGACGGTTTGATCGTGGCCGGACTGGACCATGACTACCTCAATCCGGCGCTGCGCGAATTGGCGCAGGAGGGCGTCCCGATCGTGACCATCCTTTCGGAGCCAGTCAGCTCGGCGATTCCCAATGTGGGATGCGGCGACATGGAGGGAAGCCGGTTGGCCACCGAGCATCTGATCGAACAGGGATGCGAGCGCATTGCCCAGATCGGGAAATGGGATCTGCGACTCCAAGGATATGTCCAGGCACTGCGTGCGCACGGGCGAACCCCAGATGATTCACTCATCTATCAAACCGATCGCAGCACGTTCACGGCCCAGGTTGGTGAGGAGGGCGTAGCTGCATTCGTTGCACGTGGGGTGCAATACGACGGGCTGGTGTGCCAATGTGATATCTACGCCATGGGCGCCATGCGGGCTTTAGCGCGTCTGGGTCGTTCCATTCCAAATCAGGTCAAGGTTATCGGGTTCGACAACGCCCCGATCTGTGAGCACCTAGCGGAGCCACTATCGAGCGTGTCGTTGGAACTGCGCGATCGCGCTCGGCGTGCAGTCCTGGCCATGATACGGTTGCAGCACGGAGGGTCGATCGATTCCATCCAGGTCCCACCTCGCGTCGTTCATCGCGCATCAAGTCGCTTGGTGCGCAGCTCAGTGAAATGAGATGACCCACAACTGTCCAACCATCGATGGACAGGATGATCGGCGTGCGATTGGACTGGCTTGTCACAGCACATGGAGTGACAACGGCAACAGCCTATCCGGAACGATTACGAAAAATATGTTTCCGCGATCAAGAGACCAAGAAAACGCTGATCTTTATCAGCAATGACTTCATGTTACCGGCGCACGTCATTGCCGCTCCCTATAAAGGGAGATGGCAGGTCCAACTGTTCTTCAAGTCGCAATACCTTCAAGAACATAGGCCGATCATCCAACTGTTTAAGAGCACGAACGTCGTTGGCTGAGGTAAACACCGGACTTCCGGACTCCTGGACTGCTCGGTCAAGGATTGCCCACTCACTCATGCACCAACACCAGCAATGAGGACCATGGCAGCCCTACGGAGTGTTCTGCAACATGGTGGCGGCCTGCCGGACCAGGGCGGCGATCGGCTCGGGTAACGCCAGAGCCAATGCCCGACGGCGGCCTTCCGGACTCATTTTCCGCATCGTCTTCCGTAGAATATCGATGTATTTTTCAGCGGTGTAACCTGCGTGATTGGCGGCAAATACGCTTATTTCCGATTCGAGAAACACGAGGCAGGCGGCGTCCTCCAGGACTTGACCATCAGGGTCACGCAGGGCCTTTTTGGCCACCAGCCGTTCAACGTGATCGGCGTCGGATGCAGGCAACCCTGCCTGCAAACAGAGTTCTTTCGCCCGCGCCCCCTGCCGTCGGTACTGTTCGGTCCGCCAGGCATGGTATCCGATCTTGTCCATCGGGTAGGCCGAGCGCGGCAGCGTCCAGCGCTCCAGATGCTGGGCGCGAGCCGCGAGGCAGAGAACAGCAGAGGCAGTGGGCAAGAGACTGACAACCCATCGCTCAACCGCCATGCCATAGACGAGTTCTGCAGGTTGACCATCGCGTAGTTCAGGGTCTGCAGCGTGCGCAGCATCAATTACTGCGCGCGATCGAGTGACCGCGTCAGTCACGGCTTGGGCGGGTTCGTCGATGGTGGCTCTGGCAATGGCGTGGGCTTGGGACGACGCCAATTGGACGTCGAGGCGGCTGACTTTGATGTGCTGGTGTCAGCGCGATGCACATCGGACGCAGGTTCCGCAGGCAATGGTTCAGGAGCAACTGGCGGCGGTGTTGGCCGAGGTCGTCGCCAGCCTCCGGTCGAAGGCTGCGCCGTGAGAGCTTCCGATGGTAACGCCGGCAATTGTGACGGGCGGATTGGAGCGTCGTGTGGATCGAGCGCGTCATCTGGCTTCGTCCACCGTGATGATACCGCCAACGGTGGCGGCGACTCCAGTCCCAGCGATGAACTAGGTGCACCCGGCGGCGGCGGAATAATGGTCGGTGCAGCCTGGTGCGTGCCACCGCCTGAAGCCAGTCCACGCGTGACTCGTCGCGTCGCCTGTCCAGCAGCGTAGCGAGCGGCCTGGATGGCGCTCTTGAACTGATCGTAAGACCGGTATCGGGCTGCAGCCGATTTGGCCAATGCACGTTGCACGATTGCCGCTGTCGCTGGACGAATCTGCACAAACTGGGTTGGATCTGGCACCGGTGAAGTCAGGTGAGCCGCCATCACGACACCGACACTGGATCCCGCATACGGACGTTTGCCGGTCAGCATGTAATACAGGATGCAGCCAATTGCGTAGACATCGCTCTGAAACGTGAGTTGCTCGCCACGGATCTGTTCGGGCGACATGTAAGCCGGCGTGCCGACGATTTCTCCGGCCTGCCCGGCACCGGCACCAATTCGACGTTCGCGCACCGAGAAATCATCGAAATCACCAAAATCAATGAACAGCGCGAGACCGAAATCAATTACCCGGATGTGGCAATGATCATTCAACGTTGACTGGCCGCGCAGATCGACCATGACATTGCCCGGCTTCAGATCGCGATGGATCATGCCGCTTTCGTGCTGGCAATAGCCCATGGCCCCAACCACTTCTTCGGTTACCCACAGCGCTAGGTCCTCAGGCAATGGATGCTGTTCCGAAACAAACTCATCAAGCGGCCGACCCTGAACAAACTCCATCGCCAGGTAGGGCCGACCATCTGGAAGACTGCCGTAGCCAGCGAAGATAGGAATACCGGGGTGCTGCAAATGCCCCATCGCCGAAATTTCTTGGCGGAAACGCGTCAATGCGACTTTGTTATTCATCAACCGTTCGCCGAGAACCTTGATCGCAACCACACGATTGGTGACCGATTCCGTGGCTTGATACACCTCGCCCATGGCGCCTGCGCCCAGACACGCGGTCAGCGTGAATGCATCCACCGTAGCTGGCAGCTTCAAGCTTGGTTCAAATCGCGTCACGGGTGTTGGTATGCCACGTTCTGCGAGTTGGTGAAGCGATCAGTCACGGAATCGGGGCGCCCGTGTGATGATATCCTAAACTCCGCATTTCGAAGAACAGGAGACGCAGAGGCGCAGAGGTCCGAAGGAGTTAGGAGAGGAGGACAGATCAACCTGCAGGTGACGATGTCGCTTATGCTAAACTCTTCTGGCCTCTGTGTCTCTGTGCCTCCTGTTAATTCAAATGCTTTTTCAAGGGTTATTTACCCAGCGATACGGCGATCCGCTGTGCCTCTTCGTCAAGCGCTGCTGCACAATCTTCATACGCCGCTTGATCACCACCCCAGGGGTCGACAACCCCTCCCTGAGCAGCAGCCAGCACGGAAATACGCTCCGGCGGAACGCCCTGGGATCGCATATGAGCAGCATGCCGCGAGCTCACCACATAGATGTGATCGTAATCGGCTAAGTTCAGCGAAGCGAGCGACCGACTGCGATGCCTGGTGAGGTCCAATCCACGCTGACGTAACGCCGCAATTGCACCCGCACTGGCAGGCTCACCGCCTGCCGCTGCAGTTCCGGCGCTATCAACCGTTGCCTGCCGACCCTGCTCGGCCAAGGCTTTGATCAACAGCATGCGAAACATGGGACTCCGGCACGTGTTGCCGGTACAGACACACAGAAGGCGCAGGGCCACGCAAAAACCTCAGTCCATCACCGTGGCGGAACTGGATGCGGAGTTCGATGGGTCTTCGCGCCGCTGTGCTTGCGCTGATAAAATAATTCTACCAAAGCGTCGGACACGCGCCGACGGTTAGGACTTGCGCTGAGACCATGGACATAGGCTTTGGCCAGGAATTCAAGGACACCGGCATGCATAACTGCTTGCTCAACAGAAAATCCCCAGGTGTACGGAGCATGCTGATCCACAAGGACGCCCGGAACGATGGTGGGGTCGAGAGCCAATTGGGCAAATCGCTCGACGATGGCCTTGCCGGTCGACGCTTCGTAACCAGCAGCAATTTCATCCGGGATCAATTCCCTGGTTACCGGAATATCGCCGTGGAAATAGCAGACATGCGTGTTGCCAGCAGCCGGCAGTCCCATGCCCTGCTGCGCCATTGCGGTCGCAAATTCGCTATGCGTATGGACGACGCCGCTGATCCGTGGCCAAGCGCGGTACAACGCCAAATGGGTTGGCGTATCAGTCGATGGGCGAACGTAACCACTGACCACTGATCCATCCAGCAGATTGATCGCCACGATATCGTCGATGGTCATCGTATCGGTATCTACACCACTAGGTTTGATGTAGACTAGTCCACGCGCACGATCGACAGCAGACGCATTGCCCCAGGTGAACTGCACTAGTCCCATACGGACCAGATCGCGATTCGCCTGGAGAACACGGGTCCTGATTTCTCGATCGTCTGAAGTCGCCACGTTAGCCCTCCGTCAGCTTGCGCAGCCGTGCCTTCAATCCGGCCACCTCTTCCTTGAGCTTACGGAACTCTTCACGAATGGCTTGATTCTTCTCTCGTTCCTCGGCGAGTTCACGGGCGTGATGCTTGGCCTCGACCTCATCCTCCTTACGCAACTCGGCCAGTTCCGTTACCAGCTTCTGGGCGTTCGCGTTCGCATCCGAGAGTTCTGACTCGAGGGCGCGCTTTTGCGCACGTAAATCGTCCCGCTCCTGGGATACCTGCTGATGAACTTCGGCCAAATCGCTATTCTTGGACAATTGACCCGCGCGTTCGCCATGCTCGGATTCAAGCTGTTTGACCCGATCCAGCGCGGCATTCAGTTCCTGACTGAGGACCTGGACCTTAATGTCCAGTGCCTTCCCATCGATGCGCTGGTTCGACAACTGTTCGATCGTGCGATCCTTAGCGGTAATGAGATTATCACGTTCTGCCAAGCGACCGGTCAATTCCTCTCGCTGTTGGCGCGTCTTGGCCTGCATCGCTTCAAGCTCCTGGTTCAAGCGTGCGACGGCAGCGTGTTGCTCTTGGTGCTGGGTGCGTAATTCATTCAGCTCTCTCCGCAGTTCCGTGACTTGTTTGCTGAACGAGGAACTCTTGTCCTGCACCCGAGCCTGTTGGTCTTCGACTTCGGCCTTGGCCTGATTGAGCTGGGCATTCATGCGCTGCAGTTCGCCAGAGAGCCGGGTCACCTCCGCGCCACGCGCAGCTTCCGTGCTGTCCGTTCGAGTCACCAATTCTTTGTGCTCAGTGCGTAAGGATTGCAGTTCGCCAGCGAGACGAGCGCGTTCGGCTTCAACTGACTGTTTTCTCGCTGACAGCTTGATGACCATCTGATGGACATTGGCTTCAAGCTTCGTCGCTTCGGCAGGCCGATCATCCTCAAGCGCCAGCGCAATATCTGCCGCCATGGGCGCAAGCTCGCTGTCTCCCGTGCACGCCTTGACCAATTCGGTGGCGACACGCTTGACCACTTTGACGCGCGCTTCTTTCTCGGCTTTTCCTGCGTTTGCCTTGATGCCAGCGACCACGCGTCGGGTTGCTTCACCGAGGTTCTGCTCTTCAGGGGCTGCGGCGGCCGCAGACAATGCCTGATCTAGTCCAAGCAGGTCTTCACTATTCGTGGCGGTTGGTGCCGATGCGGATACCGCCACCGACATTTCACGGATCTGCTTGGCCAATTCGCGTTCACGAACCCGACTTGCCTCCAACTGTTTTTCCAGATCCAAGGTGTAACGCTCGAGTTCCTGACCCGCTTTGCGCAAGCGGTCGGCAACCGAGGTCTGTGCGTCCTTGGTCGGACCAGTGGCGGCCTTGGTGGTCTTCGCTGCGCCTTTGACGAGGCGATCCGTCAGTTCGAGTTGCTCAATTGCTGCCGCTTGAACCTGGCTGGACGCCAGTAGTCGTTCAACGACTTCTCCGGCCGCAGTAGCACGGGCTTCTGGCTGGGCGTTCTGATCGGCCAGCGCAGGCGCGGAGGTCAGATTTCCTGCAACGGCGCGCTGCTGCAGGGTGGCGCATACGCTTTCCAATGCCGCGCGAGTCTGCTCCAGCTCTTCCTCGGTCGAGTGGCGAGCCTCATCACTCTCATCGGCCATAGATTTGAGTGCGGTAATACGCTTCTGATTGCGCGCCAAGCTTGCGGCCAATTCACGAACCACCGTGGTTGCTCCGGCCAGTACCGCAGCGGCATCGCCCTGCGCATCGGGCAACTCAGTAAGCGTCTGTTGATTGCTTGCACCGGTTGCGGCCGCGACCTGTTCCTCAAACGCTTCGGCCTCGGCCCGTGCACCATCAAGCGCTTCGATCAGTCCTGCCACTGGCGCGGCAACGTCAACCGCACTCAGACTACCGCTCTTGAGCTGTTCGAGCATGGCCAAATCGGCTTCCAGCAACTTGGGCTTGGCTCCTTCTTCGGCTTGCTGCTTGGTGATGCCGCGCAGACGTTCGAGATCGGTCTGCAATGTAGCGATGACCTTGGCTCCAACATCGAAGTCGTGGTAGAAGCTTTCGTCTTGGCTTGCGTCCTCGGAAACTGGATTTGTTTCCTGGTGCTGGGATCCGTAGTAGGCGTTGTCGATGCCAAGCACGCCTTCGCAGAGCGACAGCATGCGCATCATTTGACCGCGCACCGTGTTGTGCAGCTTGTCCTTCTCGGCAATCGTGGTGGACAACAGCGCCATCTTCTCGTTGAGCTGATCCTGCAGATCGTAGTTGTCCTGCTGGAGATCGAGATTGATCTGTTCGGCCTGTTCCAATTTCTCTTTGAGCGAATGCATCGCCACGTCGAGATCGGCCTGCGAGGTCGTTGATCCAGAAGCCTGGGCCTGACTGACCGCGCTCATTGCCTGCGCGAGTTCTTCCTTCAAGCGATCGCGCTCGGCCTGGGCCTCCTGTTCGCGCTTCACGCGGCGGGCCAACTCCTCTTGGGTCTTCTTGAGCAGCTCGGCCTTCTCGGCGTCGCTGAAGGCGTCTTCCTTGCCGGCCATGTGCTGATTGAGCAGCGACAGGATCCAGGTCATCAGCTGCTTCTCGCTGATGACGCGGAGCTTGCGGCTCTGACCCTTGGAGCGCAGGAGCTCGGCAGCAGTCGTCGTTTCACCGAGTTGGCTCAAGCCCTGGGCGATGTTCTGCTGCTGCTCGTCTGACATGGCTGGCGCTCCGTTGCGGTCAGCCCTCAATGTGTCCTCTGGGGGCACTCCGGACACCGGAAGCCGCACGGCATGACCCCGTCGTGAGTGATCCACCAAAAACGCAGCAACCCCTGGACTAACCAGGGGTTGCTGCACTTCGCTCAGTGAAAAAAGCGCGTCTTCAGTTGGCTTTGGTGAAGTACGACTTCGAGCCCTTCGGATCGGGCTTCATGGTCGGCTTGCCTTCACTCCAGTTGGCGGGGCACACTTCGCCATTCTTCTCGACGAACTGGAACGCCTTGATGACGCGCACAGCTTCGTCAATGTTGCGTCCGACCGGCAGGTCGTGGATGTGAGCAGCGCGAACGACGCCCTTGGGGTCGATGATGAACGTGCCGCGCAGCGCGACGCCAGCCTCTTCGATCAGCACGCCGTAATCGCGAGCGATCGATTTGTTGAGGTCAGCAACCAGCGGGTACTTGAGATCACCGAGTCCACCCTCTTTGCGCGGTGTGTTGCGCCAAGCGAGGTGGGTGAATTGGCTGTCAACCGACACACCGAGGACCTGCGCGCCGACCGCCTTGAAGTCAGCGATTTTGTCGCTGAAGGCGATGATTTCGGTCGGGCAGACGAAGGTGAAGTCGAGGGGATAGAAGAACAGGACGACCCACTTGCCCTTGTAGTCGGACAGCTTGATCTCTTTGATCTCGCCGGTCTCGAGGACAGCTTGGGCTTTGAAGTCGGGGGCCTGCTTTTGGATCAGGGACATGGAATGCTCCGGAAAGGTTGTTGTGGCGTTGGCCGTTGGTTCGGGGCGCTACTTCGCCGTCAAAATCTCGGCAGTCAAGGACTTGGCGGTTGAGGATCCACGCCCCCTGCATTTTGCATCGGGTCTATACATTCCGAGCAACTGACGTTCTGGAATGGGGTTGCGCCGCTAGACCGTCACCGATCGATAACCACCGCGACGGCGGAACCACAGCGCCAGGGCCAGATAGGCAGCAAACATGATCGCAGGCAGGACAGCAACCAGTCGCAAAGCCTCTTGCTTGGCCTGAGCGGTGGCGAGAAAAACCGTGACAGAATCAGCAATGCTGCTCGCAGCAAGACGTTGATCGTCAACCGCTCGATACCTGCCAAGTAACCCATTGTGCTCAACCATGACCGCCTGATGCACCTGTGGTGCGCATTCACTAAGAATTCGATCAACACCGCGATCCTGGATATTACCAAGCAACATCGCCCCGAGGATGCCGACGCCGAGCATGCCCATGCCGCCAGTCGCATTCAGCGTCAACGCACCGCCGCGTGGACATTGTTCAGAAACGACTCCCAACATCGTTGGCCAGAAGAAACTTTTGCCCACTGCGTAAATTGTTGCCGCAGCAAACACCCACACTGGCCCCGACGCGTAGCTCAGGGCAACCAAACCACATACCGCCAATACCGAGCACGCAGCCAGCGTGCCCAGTGGCGACATGCGATGGACAATCGGACCAGCACAGAACCGCAACACCATCATCACCGAAGCTGTGTAGATGAGCACCCAGATTCCATTGCCGCCGAGAATGGGTTTCATCAAGTCGGCCACCCAGCTATCGATGCCGAGTTCGGTTGTCGCCAACGGAACCATGAGCAGCAAGAGCATGATAAAGAGCGGGCGGCCAAGTGATCTGACTGCGGCATACATCACCACCGCAACGACGGCAGCAATCGCAGCGCCGCTCATAACTGCGTGTTCATGGAGTGCGGATGACATGGGAACCAATGTGCGAATCAGTTCTGCCGCCATCATCCACACGATCAGAAACGCGCCCAGTGCACCGACTTCGGCCAGCATGTCACGATACGGGACGCCAGCGGCAACACGCTCGTTGATCGGGAATTCCTGGAAGATCAGGATCACGACATAGATCAGTGCCGGAGCTAGCAGAAGCAGCATGCGGGTTTGCCAGGCGACCTGCGGGCCTAACCCAACCGCCAACAACCCAGCGATAACCATGCCCGCTGGCCAGCCGGCATGGAGGACATTCAGCATGCGTGATTTGTCGGTGCGAAACTGCGTGGCAACGACTGGATTGATGTAGGCCTCGACCGTGCCGTTACCCAAGGCGACGATGAAGTTCGCCCAATACAGGCCGTCGTATCCCGTCGCATTGATGGTCAGCAACAGCGAGGTGATGTGGCAGACAAAACCAAAGACCATCGCCGTCTTGTATCCGATGCGGTCAATGAACAGGCTGAACACGATGATGCTGATTGCGAACGGCCACAACCCGACGCCAAACAATTCGCCCTTTTGCGTCTGGGTCAGATGGAATTCCTGCGCCCACGTGTCCATGAGCAAAGCGCGCAGGATGAATCCAAACGAGGTTGTCACGAGGGCGATCCAACAGCCCCAGAACAGGAGCCGTGGCGAGGCGGGTAGCAAACGCATGGCGTAAAGCCTCTGATCCGTCCCAGCATTCGTCAATGCTGAGTCTGCAGCCAGGCCGGCTCAAAGCTGTATGCCGCGTGCACAGCCCTGATGGTTGCCGTCGCCACATCTTCGCCAGCATGCCCAACTATGCGTTGCCTGATTGTGTTGTTAGGGATTGCTGCGGCTGGCGCAGCTGATGTGGAAGGCGAACTACGCGCCGCCCATGCAGCTCGGGTAACACTCGAAGCTGAAGAACGCGCCTGGGCTGCCGAACGTGAGCGACTGCAAACCGCTATTGCCAGCCTGAACAACCAGGCAACCGCCGATCGCCACCAGGCTGAGCAGCTGCGCACGCAGGCGGCAACAGCCCTCATCGACGCGAACGCGCAGCGGAGAAACGAACGCGCCAGCTCCGTTCAAGCAGCGATCAAGCGCACAACCGAAACCCTCGATGCATTGCGCGTCCGTGGTTTGCCTGGCGCCATTGCCACGCCGGTTGGGTCATCACCAACCGCTACCCTTGATGCGGCAGAGCAAACCGTCCGCGCTCATCAAACAGTTACGACCAGTGTTGAAGCGGTCACGCTTGGCGATGGACCGCGTGCCGTACGCATGGTCCGGGTCGGCCTTTTCACCGGTTGGTGGATGTATCTCGATGGAACCGCGGCTGGCACCATGGCCATGACGAACGGCAAGCTTAGCTGCACAGCTGCCCAAGAACCAGCTGCCTCCGACATCCGTTCCGCATGTGCCCAACTAGACGGAAAAGAACCCGCGCGTTGGTTACTGGTGCCGTATGCTCCTTAAAATCATCTGCATTCATCCAAGAGGGCCAACGGCCCGGCTTATCCCAGCCCAGGGCAACGCCCTGGGTACGGATTCGATTTCTGGTGAGCCCTGTAGGGGCGACCCAATGAATCGCCCCTACAGGGCTCATGTGTACGCATCTCATGCCCCAGGGCGTTGCCCTGGGCTGGGATGGTTCGGGCCGTTGGCCCTTCCGAATTGCTATCGTGTGCTAGTTCTGTTGGCGTGCGTCCTGAGTGCTTGTTGGTGTGCTGATCTTGCTGAACAAGCCACTCAGGTTCGCCAAGAAGCAGAATCCCAATTACAGCAACGTCGCACCGCCATCCTTGCCGAGCGCACCGCTTTGTCTGCACAGCTGCAACAAACTGCTACCGACGCAGCAAGCGCACGAGCCGAGCGTGTCGCCGCTGAGGAAGCGCTGGCAAAGGTCGTCCAGGCCGAGCCACAACGCAAAGCCGACCACGCTCGTCAAGACGCCGAACTGGATCACCTGGAACAACGCATCCGTGATCTCCAGCCACAATTGGCGCACCTCAATGCCGCGGCAACGAGCGACTCGCCGGTCACTGATCGCCACGGTCTGCAACGTACCGTTCCTGTGCTCGAACTTGGCCCTCGGCGCGTCGCATTAGGTCCCGACGAGGCTAGTCGCGGGGCCGTGCTTGATGGTCGCGTGGTCGGCCGACCGCTGCCTCCGTTTGCACCTGGTGTGATTCCGCTCGACGTGTCTGGGAGATTAGCAAACCAACAACCAACCCACACTGGATTGGCCGGTTGGCTGGCAGCTGGACGCCTGTTCATCTGGCCAATTCTTGCCGTTGGTGCGATTGGCCTCTGGTTGACGGTGTGGCGACTGCGCTCGCTACTTGGCCAGCGTCCCAATCGCACGGCAGCGTCAGATGTGGTTCAGCTTATCCGTGAATCACGTCTCGACGAAGCTCGTGCCCGCTGCGCCGCAATCAGCGGTAATCTTGCAGCGATTCTGCGCTGCGGCATCGACCGCATCCATGATCCACGGCAAGCTCGCGAAGCCGCCATCGACGCTGAACTGATCGCCGCTGAATCGCGACTCACGCGTGGCATCGGCATGCTGGTACTGCTTGCGAGCATCGCACCGCTCCTTGGCCTGCTTGGCACGGTCACTGGCATGATTGATCTCTTCGGCGTCATCGCGACTCAGGGTGCCGGCCAAGCACGCGGCCTGTCTGGCGGCATTAGCGAAGCCCTGATCACCACCCAAGCGGGCATGCTCGTCGCGGTCCCCCTCCTCGTTGCCCACGCTGTTTTGGTCCGCTTGAGCGAACGCCAGCGCTTGGTCCTCGAAGAAACCAGTGCCGCGATCCTCGCCGTGGAAAGCACGTCGCCATGACCTGGTGGCATGCCGGCGGTGTCTTGATGCCGGTGATCCTACTCGTCGGGATGCTGCTCTACATCGTGTTGGCCGAACGCGCACTGGCGCTCTACCGACGGAGATCACACATCTTGGCGCACGTTGATGGCGAATCGATCCGCGCCATTGCAACCGACACAACCGTTGAGTTGACGCGCGGCCTGTGGTTGGCACGCGTGCTGTGTGCGGTGCTGCCGTTACTCGGCCTCATCGGCACCGTCATGGGCATAAGCGGATCATTCGCATCGCTGGCGAACGAGCCGAGCGGATTCCAGCAAGCAGGCGCAGGCGTTTCAACCGCGCTGATCAGCACGCAGTACGCATTGGCTCTCGCTGTTCCCGGCCTGATTCTGGAAGCATGGTTACGCGCCAGCGTGCGTCGCCATGCCGATGGCATCGCCATCGCCGTCGCGCGATCGCGGAGTCTCGCATGAGACGCTGGCAACGTGGACGAACGGCGACGGGCGAGATCGTGCTGAATGTCATTCCGTTGATCGACGTGGTGTTTTTCCTGCTCGTCTTCTATGTGATGGCCTCGTCGTTTTTGCGCGAAGAAACCGTGCCGATTGATCGTCCAGCTAGCGCAGCGGCTCAGCCAGCGGAGGCAGGATTCGTCAGCGTCGCCGTTGCGCGTGATGGCAGCGTACACTGCGGAGGCCCAACCACGCTCGCTGCTCTGCCGGCCGCGATGCGCAGTGAACTACAACGGCAGGCAACCAACCGCTGTGTTGTGATAGCTGACGGAACTGTTTCCGTGCAATCTATTCTGCAGGTCATGGACGCATGTCGTGCTGGCGGCGCTACGTCGGTCGACATTGCGGCAACCGGAACGACACCATGACCAGTGCTGTCATGCTTGCACCGCGTCCGTGGTTGAGCGCTCTGGCAATTGCTGGCATCGTGAATGTTATCATTGCTGGGTTGCTGTCATGGACCTCGGCCACACCGGTTTCGTCATCGGCACCAACGTTACACGCACTGCATGTTTTGGCGCAGCAACCGCCACCACCAGTCGTACTTAAACCAGCGAGTCCACGGACCGCGCTCGCTCATCCACGGCAACAACAAACGCTGCCAGTACCACCGTTACTTGCGCTACCACTTGCAGTCAGCACGGATCAGCGTTTACCGCCACCACCAACAGACGCGTGGCTCAATCAACTTGCGCCACCTACTGCGGCTGGCGCCGGAACGGTGGGGTTGTCACTGGGCGAAGGACTCGACGAACAACCACGACCACTGGACGCTATTGATCTCCAGCGTTTTTATCCGCAGCGCGCTCGACGCGGACGAATGCATGCTACCGTGCGCCTTGAACTCACCATCGACCAGAATGGCAATGTCCTCCACGCCAACGTGCTCGACAACGACGGCATTCCGGAATTTGCTGATGCCAGCGTTCGTGCCGCGTTATCCATGCACTGGACCCCGCCAACCCGTGGCGGAAAGGCCGTGACTGGTCGGTTTGTCACCGCGATCAAATGGCAGATGCCGCCATGATCCGAATTCAAGCACTCACCGTTTGGTGCGCGTTATCGGCTTGGTGCAGTGAAGCCCCATCGCGAGCAGTGATAGAAGCGGCCCAGCGCCAAGACTGGCCAGCGGTCATCACCGCCTGCGCCGCAGACTTCAGCCGTGAACAATCGCATGATGGATTCTGGGTCCTCTATGCCCGCGCCGCGATCGAACATGATGATCTGCGTTTAGCTGCGTCTCTGATCGACGGCGCATTGTCACGCTTTCCAGCCAACTCCGATGTACGCCGCCTGGAATTGGTTTACCTCAGTCGTTCCAAGCAAGCCGCGCCGTTACTCCGCGCCACCCAGGAATGGCTTCGTCTGCACGCTGATGATGTCGAAGCGTGGTCAGCACGCGCGTGGGCTGCTGCCAACCTCGGCGACCTGGCCGGCGCGTGCGCAGCGCTTGAGGCAATCGTACTCATGCACCCCGATGACCAGCAACGACGTCGGCAATTAGCCGAGCAACTACGCCATCAAGGTCTGAGTAGGGCGGCACTTGTTCACTATCAACTGCTTGTCGCACAAACCCCGTTGGATGTCGATCTCGTCGTAGCCGCCGCTACGTGCGCTGGCGATGCCAACAATCCTCGCCTGGGCAGAACGTGGCTGAACGCGCTGCCGGGCGGTCGTCAGCAACAACTTTTGTCGGCTCGTTTGGCGGTTCAAGCTGGCGATCAGGCCGCAGCCGTGGCAGCTTTGGACATACTGATCAGCAACGGTGAGAATGACGCTCGTGTATTGGTATGGGCCGGACATCTCGCCGATCTGCGTGGCGATCTCGCTCGCGCCGAGGCGCTCTATAGTTCTGCTACGACTGCTGCGAAAGACGGGTCAGCAACGCTCCAATTAGCTGATCTCTACCGGCGAACCAATCGTACTGAGCAATCACGCCAACTGTTAGAGCGTCATCTTGCCGCATACCCTGGCGATGCTGCCGCTCGAACTATGCTGGAAGCACTCCGCCAATAAAACACCCACCCTGCGGACGAATCCGACAGGGTGGGCACATGCAACGCTGACTCAGTTGGCGATTTTCTGCACGCCCATCTTGTTCCCAAGGATGGCCGCAGCACCAAGTGACAGCATACCCGACGCATCCCAGTGCATTTCACCGGTCTTGTCGTTGGTATCGGCGGTGAAGAAGGCGTAGGCCTCCGTAATCTCAAGCCGCTGTCGGTAATCGGTCAACTGCTTCTGTAATTCCGGCTTCACCATCGCTGCGAAGGGACTGAAGGTCTTAACCAACGCTGCAGGTCGCATCAAGATACAGAACTGCGGCGCCTTGGTTGGCAGAGCTGCGATCGCCTTGCGAATGTCGCTCTGCTTGGTGAAGCCACCCATTCGATCAATGCCCGCGAGACCGCCGGGATTCGTCGTGCAGATCAGCTTGCCTTGCTGGTAGCCCATACTGAAGGCACTCATACCAGCATACATGGTGACCGTGCCGTCAGCATCACGCGTTTCGCCAGTCAGCGCGATTAGGTCGTCAGCAGTCGCCTGCGGCATGTCGATTTCGGCGGTGAACACCGGCATAGGAACACCGGGCTCAATCCAGGCCACGACGTTTCCATCAATAGTTGCTATCGCTGTCCTGACCTTTTGGACGATCTGAGCCGTCTTGGTTTTATCCTCGATTGGCAGTGTGAGAAGCATCCCGTCGATCATGCTATCAAAGGCGACAGTCATCGCGCTCGTCTGAGTCGTTTGTGGATGCATGACGAATCCAGATGCCAGAAATGCGTTTTCTGGAACAGCATCCAACCGCTTCAGATCCAGACGTGGATACGGCTGTGCATCTGCTAATGGTTTCAGTCCATCACCTATGACCGATGCGAATCGAATTCCGTCGTCGGTGACCGTCAACCGCATTGAAGTGCAGACTTTGGGTACCTTGCCAGGAATGCCGGGGTCAGTCCACATACTGGCTTCCAAATCAGCTTCTGGGGCAGCGGATCGCTCGGCGAGTGGCAGCATCGTTGCCAGCGACGCCAGTTGCTTGCCGTGGAGTTCAAAGCGTGCGCCGTTCAACACCAGGCGACTTTCGTCAGTCCCTTTCTTCAACGTCCATCCATCGGCACTTGGACTGGCCGAATCAAAACCAAGACACGCACCGGCCTGCAATTGTTGTTTCATAAGACCTAACGCAGGAGCATCTGCTGATGCAAATGCCAACCAGCCATGCAGCGACCCCATGGTATGCTGCAATGCTGCCGAAGGGTCTTCATCATGTTCGCTCAGTAGTTTGATCTGCGTGCTCAGACGCTCTTTGTCCGCGTCATTCGTCGCTTGGGCCAATTCCTGCTGCAGGAGCACGGCTTTTTGAGCCGACTGTTTCACCGCTTCCATCTGTTTATGGGCCTTGTCCATAGTCTGTTTCGTAAACGCAATCTGGATTTGACTTCGTTCCGCACTGGTCGTCGCCTTGCGCATTTTGAGCTGCATGTCATATCCAGCAGCCCGATCTTCGGGTGTAGATATGGCATCCATACCAAGCACTAGCACGCCTTCGCGGACTGAAGCAATGGTGTTCAGCACGTCTTCGCCACCGGGCGGCATCAGTGCCATTTCCGGCACTTTGCGCAGGCGTGCGATGGTACGCGGGCCGTTGTTCCAACGCACAGCGCCCCAACCGCTGGCCTTCTCGGGATTGATCTCGAAGTCCTCTCCCTCTGGTGGTGGATTAGCGACGACCGCCTTCACGACGGTCGGCTTGGTTATGGGTGATGTGATTGGAGCGTCGCTGCTGCTCGACAAGATCACACCGGTGGTTGCACCACCGATGACCAGGAGAGAAGCGGCGACGATGGCAAAACGGGACATGTTCGATCTTTCGGGACGCGACCAGCGGACGACACGGTCGGAAAGAGCGGCGGTCGTCCCCGCTCCTCCACCGGCCTGAGCCAGATCACGCAGATGGACCATCACCGTCGCCGGTACCGCCGCTTGTGCTTCTGCTTGTAAGCAGGTGAGCAATGCGGCTGCACTGAGCACCACACCACGTCCGGCCAGTTGCGTCCGCAGACGCGCGAGGCCGCGATTGAGGCGGTCTTTCACGGTGCTCAGCCCCGCGTTGGTTTGCTGCGCTACCTCGGCCAGGGATCGCCCAGCAAGATAGTGCAACGTGACCGCTTCACGCTCGGCAGCAGGAAGTTCAGCCAAACAGGCATCTAGGTGATCCTCGAAGCCGGACATGGCCGCCTCCTCAGCAGCTGGTTGTGGTGGTGGTGCAGACAATTCGGCGCGCGTGCGCCGATAACTATCACGCTTGGCATTGCGAACGACGTTGCTTGCCACCGTCATCAGCCAGGCCGCAAGGACCGGACTTGCCGCGGCTTGATCACGCTTTTGGGCGAGAACCAAGAACACAGCTTGGGTGGCATCATCGGCATCCGCAGCGCCCAACGCGCGACGGCAGCGATTGAACACCATCGGGGCGTAACGGGTCACGATGGCGTCGTAACCACGTTCATCTCCTGCTGCCCACGCCTTGGCGAGGTCAGTATCGGTTTGTTCAAGCACTGGAAGGTGATCCATCTGCGAGGACTCCTGCACCAACATATGTCCTCAGCATGGACACCTGGCCGGATCTTTCAGTCTTGTCACCCAAACTGTTAGAATAACGAGTTATACAGACTGCCTGGAATCAACGATGCCGACTGCTGCTGCTTGACCACCTGCAGCTCACGTTGCTCCTTGGTCGTCCGATTGCTGCCTTCAAGCGTCTGCTGCACCGTGGTTAGGTCTTCGACGCGTCCGGAAATGCGCTCGACCTGCTTGTTTGCCAGGTCGTTGTCAGTGGTCGTTTTCTCCTTCGCGGCGGCGAGCACTTTGGCAGCTTCGCGCAACTGACCTTCGCTGGCCGTGCTGAGATCGATTTTTCGCAGGTCCTTGAGCGACGAAATCGTGTCCGATGCCTTTGTTCCTAGCTCTTCCGGCTCGCTTATCGTGGCCCGCTTCACATCGTAGATTTTGTTGGTCAAGGTTTTGTCAGCCAGAGCATTCTTCTGCTCTTTGACTCCTTCATCAATCGCATCAAGTTCTTTGGTTAGCTCGAGCTGCAGTTTGCGTTTGTCTTCAGCGCTGATTCCTGGCTTGAGCGCTTGATCAATCGTGTCGCTCGCCTTGCTGACTTGGTCTTTCACCTTGGTGGTGCCATCACGAACTTTGGTTGCCTGCGTATAGCCCTTAGCCGCGTCACTGAGGCGTGCCTGGTTGGCGCGCTTGGCGCCGGAAACTGCTTCAGATGTCGCGTCGTTCGTCGTCTTGGTTGATCGTGTTGCCTGGTTGTACTGGTAACTCTTCACCAATTGATCAATACGCATGGCAGCCTCCGTGCTGACCAAGCTGACGGTTATCAGCCTTGGCGACGGTAGGATATGCCCGCTCGAGAACGGTTACAAGCAGCATCGGTAAAACCCGCACCGACTTGAGTCCTTCGTCTCAGCCTGGCGCCGGACAGGTGGTCGTTTGCAACCATCTACTGAACCAGTTGTTATGCGTTTGGCCCACGCCAGCGCAGAGCGCAGAACCCAGCCAACCCGAACAACAGGACTGCGCCGCATAGCCAAAGCCACGGTCGCCACGACGACCGCAATGGCGTTAGAACTAATTCACCATCCAGTGCTCCACCTTGGCCACGCAACATCAAGACGTTACCTGTCGGCTCGCGCACCAATTCAATCCCTGTGAGTGCCGTGCCGTTGATGAGCGCAAGACCTGGTGGCATTTGTCCCATACCGAGCCCGCCGCCTCCGACGAGATGGAGCGCATCGTCCCAGGGAACCACCTGCGCTGATAGACGCGCCGGCTGATCCAGCGCTGACAGTCGATCAAGCGCAGGCCGCATTGACTTCTGTGCTATATCATTGTTGTTCCAACGATTTCCCAATTGATCGATGTTGAGCTGCCGACGACGATCAGCGCGGTTGCCATAGGCTCCTTTGATCTGCAGCTGCATTTCATTCAAACGCTGGCCATTGTCAGAAATCGCTTTGGTTGTCGATTGGACCTTTGACGACCACAGTGATGATGCCGCCGCCAGTCCGCGCAGTTCTGCGCTGCGTTGGCCGATGCTGATAAGATGATCCTTGAGTTCGCTATCGAGCACGGCGAGTTGTCCTTCAAGTCGCTTGAGACCAGCCTCATTCAGGCCATCAACCGCCTGCAAACGCTGGATTTCATCGATCACGGCCTGGGCCCGATCAGCTGCGGCCTCTGCGGGATCAGCGTTCTGTAGTGCACCGCCAGAGCGCACTAATTCCCAGCCAGGTGGGGCGGCGATCCGCCAAACGCTCGTGATGACTTTCAGTTCTCCGATCGTCGGAGGCAACAACCGGATTACACCATGACCTGATGCGCGACTGCGCCACACGAGACCAACTCGCGTGGAGGCTTGACCAGGACGAAGCGTTGAAACCGGCAACCACATACTGCCAGAAACATCACGACGCACGCGCACCGGATGTCCATCGACTCGCGCTTCCCACAGCTCAACCCCCTCGGGTACCCGTAGCGGAAATTGCTGTCGCGTCCGATTCACCACATGCCAGGTCGCCAAACCACGTAATTCGCCATCGGGAGCCACGCTCACCGAGCCATCAACCAAGGTGGCGAGTCCGTCAGCTCCAGTTGTGGCAGCTAACGGTTCACGCACCAATCCAAGCGACCAGTCGGCCCGAGCAGCTTTCCACAACAAGCGGATCTGCTTGCGCTCGACCCCGTCAGGAAGCCGGGCAATCGGCGATTCCAATTCACTGAGTCCGTCGATCTCCCGCTTAATAAGGCCAAGATCGTCTTCCTCGACCAGGGCAATCTGTTGTACGCAACGCAGACCATCAACCTGCGGGGCCTGCATACGCACTGCGCCATCACTCCCAACGGGTAAATCAAGTTCGAGATCAATCGCAACTGGTGTCGCGCCTGTAGCCGCCATGCGTAACTGAAGAACGCCCTGATCGTTCTGCCAGCCACCCAAACCAACCCCGGTTACCGACACCAGCCGAGCACCGATTGGCAGGCGCATGGAAAGCCGATCAATCACCCCCTGTTCGGGCAGCGCATCGATATGCAACGACCAACGTACACCGTCGCGGCCGAGGATCACATAGTGTGATAACGTCGCCGTCGTCACTGCGGCATCGGTGGTCAGACGCACAACTGGCGCGGCCGAACTCGGCAGCTCAGCCGCGGAACGCCAACGCTCACCCGCAAGCAACAGCAGTGCATTGGTGCGCAACAATTCTTGAATCATGCTATCAGGCGACAACGGACGAGCATCGCTGGCTTCTAGTCTGATGCGGGTGGCACCAGCATCGGCAACCGCCACGCGTAGTCGCCCAGCGACAACTCCGGTACCAAGTGGCATCAGCGTGGGAATGACTGGTGAACGATCAAATGCCGATCGGTCGGCTTCTAGACGCATGTTGATGCGGGCTCCCGACGTCCACGGCGAGGCTGCGCTCAGCACCATCGCGCGCGCCGCGCCAGTTCCGGTTACTGCCCACGTTGTGGCACCATCGATTGATGCCACGCGCCACGGTGTAGGCAGAGCGATACGGACACTCTCCTGCGCACCCTTGCCAGCGATGACGAGCATGCCGACTGCACGAGCGCGACCCTCACCGACGATAAGCGCAAGATCACGGGTTACCGATAACTCATTGGCCAGTGACTCCCACGCGATGGTCAGACCGACAGGCTGATCGTCCCAGCGCACGGCTAGTGCCTCACCGTCGATCGGCTGTGCGCTTGCAAGCGCAGCGTGCTCGGGACGCAGAAAACGTTCTCCATCGGCTGCTGATAATCCAATGCGTCCGCGACTGACCGCCGCACCTGGCACCACCAGCGTCACTGCTGCGCGACCAGAACCACCGCTGCGCGCGACCATTCCCTGCAGGCGCACCTGCCGAGACGCGGCCGGTTCAGCAAAGGTTATCACCACTTGATTGCCATCCTGACGCCAGCCTGCCACGCCACTGCCTGCCAGCTCGGACAAGATAAGTCCCGACGGAACCACCAACCGCGCACTGCCCAGCGGCGCGCCAGCACTCGCCAGAGACACCACTGCCGACCACGCGACGTGACCCGCAGCAAGACGCACCGTCACGTTTTGCTCGACTGACAGGCGACTGTCCATCGGCGTCGCTTCAGCAGGTAACTGCCAACCCAGATCTATCGCTCCACCAGCAGTCGGCAGATCGGCTCGTCCATCGACCAACACCAATCCATCAGCAACCGGTCGCCACGGCATGGGCGCCCGTAGCCGGGCCTGACCACCAAGCGTTGGCGCGACGCGCAGCGAAATCCTGCGGCCACCAGCGCCATCAGTCGCCTTGCGGGTGAATTGAATCGCCAACAGCGCTTGCTGATCTCCCGCCAGCGAAACGACCAGTTGATCACCTTCGGTTTTCCAGGTCACGCGTCCGGGTGGCGGCGACGAACCACCAGAAAGCGGCAGCAACTCCAATCCCTGCACGGCGCCGGGTAATGGCAGACGCATCACCTGCCAACCAGGCGCAGGAACAGCGATTGGTATTTCCAAACGCCCCTCAACCGCATCGCCGACCAGGGACAGTACAAACGACTGCGCACCGATTGCCAGTTGTACGGGCGGATCTGCAGGACGTGCAGCACCATGAGTACGCGACCACAAGTCGTCGAACTGTGCACGAGGTAGGGCAACCACCACGCCGATCGGGCGCCCCTGCGCATCAAGTCGATCGTAGCCCATGAGGCGCACGGCGTCATCAGCGGCATGCAGTGATGCCAGGACAAACAGCGTCAAAAACAGGCGATTCATAGACTCCTCCGTCGAGACCACATGCGGCGCATGACAACGGCGACAACAACAACCAGCGGTAGCCACTCACAGAATGCCAAAGCTACTCCAAAAGACTCCTGCCACTGCAGCAACGCCACGCTGAGCGGAATCGCAGCCACCGCACACGCGACGATCAGCCGCGCAACGAAACCAGGAGCAACACAGACAATCAGCCCAGCGATCAGCGCCAATGCCCTGCCCAGCACATCGACCTGTCGCAATTCGGTAATCGGAACGAGATGCAACGCAGCGGCGCTCGGGACACCAATCCGTTCGCCAACAAAGAACTGTCCGGCAAGATTGATGGCTGGTTCGCAGCGTGGTCGCTGGGGAATCGGAGGCGGCAGGAGACTGCGCGTGTCTCCCGTGGTGGGCAGTGGCGCTTCTTGGTTCGGCCCGCCAACTCGAGCAACATCACCACCCCCGATGCGCCAACCAGACAACCAGATGCGTTGCGTGCTCTGGACAGAGCCTAGAGCGAGCGGCATCCAGGCGGGATTCGTCATCGCAACAGCGCGTAGCGAATGATCGACCGCAATCTGCCATGTAGTCTTGGTTACCGGGAGGCCACCAAGACCCGGCGGCGCTTGCTTCCCGTCATGCAATGGCGTGACGTAGAGCACCACCAGATGCACCAGCGTTCGGCTTGGCAGATGCAGCAGTAGTCGATTCCCGTCGCGGCGAACCGCAGCGGGCACGCCATCAATCGCAACTTGCTCGAGCACCGCACCAGTCGGTAAGGCCAAATCCAATTCGGCCAAGCCTGCTGCGGCCAGGCGACAGGATGCATACGTGCGGATGCCGTGTGGACCAAATTGCGAAGCAAGCTGCAAAGCGTCGATAAATCCAGCCGGAAGCTGCGCCAATGCACGATCAGCGGTGCGCCAACCACCGGCATCGCCGTCACCCAATCGCCAAGCTACAGCTACCGCTGCACCAGGAATGGCATTCGCCCACGCCGGTAGTTCATCGGCGTCAATCGGACGTGCAGCAGGACCAATAGCGATTTGCAGATCACGTTCACCGGGAGCCTGCAGTGCGGCCCAACGCCGTACAACCGGAACCCGAACTGAGGATGGAAAGGTGACGGTTATCATCGGAATGCGGCCAGCAGCAGCTGGACGTAGTCGCCCTTCAATCCGCAATAGACGTTCCCCCCGCCAGGGTTTTGCCGAAGCAATCGTGAATGGGCCATCGCCGGTCATGGTCAGACCATCGCCTATGATCCGCAGGTCAGCGTCCTTGACCAAAGGAAGTCCAAGATCAAGGCGCGTCAATTCCCCATCCCGGACCGCAAGTCGCACGTCCACGCGGCACCACGTTGCCTCGGTAGCTGGCAACAGCCAGCAGACAGCATCGACATCAACTGCTGCGGCGCGCGGCTTCGCCGTCACCACAACAGGCGCGATATCACCATCTGAGAATAACTCGGCGCGAGCATAGGCAGGGGCGCTCATGCTTTCCGGGGATTGCCGCCACCCAGATCCATCAATGGCAAGCTCCACGCCCGGCGCACCTGATATCAGCATGCGATGGGCCGCTCTGGTAGCGTCGTGAATCACTGCCGGCATTGCCGGTGCGAGTGCCTGGGTCGGCATTTCCGCTGCCAATATGATCGTCATGTCAGTTCCGGGCGCGAGTCCGGCGGGCAAAGCAATGACCGTGGTTGAACCTGGTACCAGTTCGTCAATGGGCGGCACGACTCCCTGTTCGCTGCGTATGGCAGTTACTTTCCAACCCGCTGGCAGCGCCAGTGGCAAGCGGAAAACCCGGCTTCCACCAGCACGAATGATCAGCACCTGATCGAAGGTCGAACGCTCGACACCAACCGCGATCGCCGTGCTCGAGGACATGGCAAGGCCAGCCTCTGGTAGCAATCGGCTTACCATCATGCCGGCATCCGGCGCGGTGACGGCAAACAGGCGCGAACCGTCTTGTTGCGTGCCGAGTGGTCGCCATCCGGGTGGTGGCTCACAGGACAACGCCTCTGCTGCTACCAAGCGGACGCGTCCGGTCTGCCACGCGGCGCCAATAATGCGCGGCAAGGCCACCGGCGCGTCGGTAGCCAGAAATCCTTCCAGTACACAGGTGAGCGATCCAGCACTTCGCGTGATCTCAACGCCCCCAGCAATGGGCTGCAAACGTGCTACGCCCGTCAGCGCTGCGCTACACGTGAATCCGACTGGCAGCTGAACATTGATGACCGACGGCGGGGTTCCCCGCTTGGGATCAAGTTGGATTGCCCACCGCAACGGACGCGGTCCATTTTGAACCTGCACATCAAGCATGTGAACCACGCCGTACACCAGAGCGTCATCCCCCCCTCCACCAGGGAGCCAAGCGAACGGCAGCATGGGACCGGGCGGAATCACCAGACGCCAGCCATCGCCGTCCTTCGCCAAGCCGTGCGCATCTGCCGATCCCTTGCCGTCACCAACGACACGCAGCGACAAGCCACCAGCGAGCGGCAAGGGGATGTTGGCAGTTCGTCGTTGGATGTCGCCAACCAACGGCACTGTCCATCGGATGACTCCAGAAAACGTTCCCGCCCGTGGTACCAACACGCGCACCGGATTGCCCGGCGCAAGTACCGCCGGGGCATGACCAAGACTGACCGCACCCAGATATTCCGGAGCAGTAACAAATAGATCTGCCAATGCTGGGCCGTCACTCCGATTGATGGCGGTGTAGTCCGCCACGAATTCGACCCCGCGCCCATCAATGACCCGCGCGCTTATTTCTGCTGAGGCGATGAACGCAGGCGCTCCGCGCATTGGCGTTGGAACATCCGGATTGCCAGCGCGGAGTTTCTGATACTCCGCCAACGGCAGGAGCAGCCACTCCTGCTTGGCATCCAACTGCTTCATCAATTCAGGCAGCGGAAGCAGAACTGGCTGCTCGATTGCAGACATAACGCTGATGAAGCAGCCCAGCGCCATTATCCACAGTCTGGAAGTCCGGAAGTCCGGAAGTCCGGAAGATCTCAAAGCACCTTGTACGGCCGCGATGATGCTTGCTAGACCCCGGACTTTCGGACCTCCGGACTTCCGGACAACTGGCTGTGTCATGGCTTGTCCGCCATCCATGGATCTGGCGACGCAACCGGGGTGGGAATTGGACGCCGGGCATGCCAAGCAGATAATCCCGCACAGATCACGACCACGCCGGCTCCTCCGCCAGCGCCCCATGCCAACGCCACCCACGCCGAGGCAGTCGCGAGCGCAGCCGCCATAATAATAAGCGCGATAACGACGATGAGTGCAGCAACACTGCTTCGTCGGCGCTGCCACCAACCCAGCACCGCAATCACCACGGCGGTTAACCAGCCCAAACCATGCAGCATGGTGATTGACATGAGTTGCAGCTGGATGTGTCCACCATCACCAAGCCGCGAACATGTGATGAGCCGCCCGACTTGTGGGATCGACACGGTTAAGCCATCAAGCGGGACAATCTGCTCATCCTGCCCTGACTCATCGCGACGCAGATCGCCACCGACCGCAACGACCGCTAAACGATCGGGAACCCACAATGCACAGACCGTGCGTTCAACTGGCAGCGGACGTCCCCCTCCGGCACCGCCGACCGACGGCATCTCAATCGCCAGACTGGCGGTTGCTCCGAGTACGCCCTCGCCCAGCGCTATTTCGTAGGCGAAAGCGACACGATGGGCACCGACCGCTGCGGCGCGCTCACCGAGCGGTACGACCAAGGCTCCATCAGCCTTTCTGCTGGGTCGCGTCTGGCGACCATCAACGGCGACCTCAAGCAAGTCGGCTCCTGCTGGCAGTCGCAGTTCTAAGTACGGCCGACCCCGGCTCTCGATCATGATGCCACCAGCAACCCGCAGACGACGGTCTTCGCCAAGCACAGCGTGATAGCTGACGAGTGAAATGGCTGCATCCGTGAGCGTCACCAAATCGTGACGTTCGATGGTCAAGTTTACTGCCGCAGCTTCGGTACCCCGGAACGCCGCCACGGTGCCGGGTCCTTGCAAGGTCGGCGGCAAATCCGCCGGAGCGAGCACATCAAGCCCAGCTGCGGTCGCGGTGATCGTCACCGAGCCATCGCGCGCCACCGCCGTCAGCACGGTGCGTCGGGTCGCGTCATTCAGACTCACTGCAGGCAGATGAATTGTCGCTGGTTTGCCCGCTTCTAGTCGCGGCAATTTCTCGTTGGTTTCCAACGTCACACTAAAGGAGCCAATCAACGGAGTCTGGAAACGCAGCTCCATGATCGCGCTGCCATCAGCCGCGGTGGTGACCGGTCGTTCGGCAAGTCCAGCCGCCTTCACTTGAGCCGTGCCTGCCAACCCAGCAGGGAGATGCAGATGGAGGCTGGGCGTGGCCGAGTAACGCACGTCACCGTGCCAGGTGATGAGCCGACGTAGTCCACCTTCGGAGACCAGGACTTGTTCTTCCTGGTGCACGATCAGCTCACGACTGCGGGGAGCTGCGGACAGTACCGGACTGCGGGCCTGACCGAGCCAGGTCCACGCAAGCGCAACCTCTTCGTCATCGCGAAGACCGTGGACGGCATCAGCTAGCAGCGGATCGGCTGCAACCGACCGGGCATCGGCGCCAGCAAGATTGTCCGCTGAAATAGCTGATAAAGCCCAGCTTTTCGGTGCGGCGACCGCCAATGTGCCACGAGCCATACGAACGCCGTCGATGCTCAAGAGTCCGATGTCGAGTCGTGGGGCCGAACCACTGCGTGGCAGCGCGGCCGGAGCCCGGAATCGCAACACCAAACGGCCATCACCAATCAGGCGTGAACGCAAGGACAGTTCGATATGGCGGGACGCACCTTCGCCCACCGTTCGACTGTCATCGATCGCCAAGCCGCCAGCGTCGACCAGCTCCCAACCCACGGGCAGCGGCGCTGTCAGGATGAATACACCCGCGCGACGGACACCGATCTCGGCAACCACATCTATTCGTGTTTCGTCGTTGGCCAAGCGAACCAGTTGATGCATGTGCGTCCGGACGTCGGCTTCGAGTCGCACAACAGTGATGGCAAGCGGCGGTGGTGGAGCGAGAAAACGGAATGCCGCAGCTGCGCCTTCAGATCCAACATCCTTAGGATCTACTTGCGACAGGCCCTCATGCGTCTGCACGGTCACGGCAAGACCCTCGGCTGCCTTGAGAACAACAACGCCAGTCTGTCGCTCGGCACCAACTACGGTCGGCAAGGTCACCTCCAACAGACGCGATGCACCGGCTGCGACCGGCAGCAAACGCTCCAGTTTGATATGGACCGGCAGCACGCCCTCTTTGGCTTCGTGGGTGTGCAAGCGCAATTCGTCACCAACCCGATCCCACGTTCGCAGGCCAGGTGCCTCAACCGCCAGAACCTGACACTCAGCCGGCAGCTTGATGCTCAAATCCGCCACCGCCCGACGCAGGACGTTGATGTGGATGTTGGATTCGATGGTGATCGTGCGTTCGCCAAGCGTGATCGCGCTGCCGCTGTCGCACAGTACCAGTGCCTCGCCTGCCGCTGCTGCAACTGGCGCCCGCCATGTCAAACGCACTGAAGGCTGCCCCCCGACAACTGCACGCACCGTGGTTCCGGTTCCTCCTGCCGTGGGTTGGATCGCCACCGCCAAAGCTGGAGCCAGATTCAATTCGGCGCCGGCTTCTGGCAATTGCAGTTCAAGGCGACCGCTGCCAGCGCTCGGCAAGACCAGATCCAGACTGCGACCACCGGCCGC
Organism: uncultured candidatus Brocadiaceae bacterium; assembly: GCA_964652775.1. Taxonomy (GTDB): domain Bacteria; phylum Planctomycetota; class UBA11346; order UBA11346; family UBA11346; genus UBA11346. The sequence continues at coordinate 86,281 of CAZZAM010000003.1, forward strand.
GTCACGGGCAACCGGTGCGGCAACATCAGCAGTGAACGTCCAGGTTCCCGCTGCTGGCAGATGCAGGCGTAAACCTTCGGGTGAACGCTCCAACATGATGCGGTCATCGCTGCCGCGCAGTTTGGCAACCGCAAGTCCGGCCGGCAACGTGATCGACGACCAACCAGTTGCCAGCGCCACGACGGTTCCGCTCAGTCGCAGATTCGCCGATTCACCAACCACCGTGCCGGACAGTTCAAATGCGGTCAATGCGGCACCGATCGGTGGTTTGGTCGGATCAATGGCGGGACGTTGTGACGATTCCCATAGACGACGGAACTCCTCATAGGGCAACAGAACGCCGGCATTTTTCGGGTCCGTCGGCGGTAGTTTGTCGTACGGCACATACACCAACGGCGGTGGCGTCGTCTCAACCGCCCATCCGATGGCGCAGAGCATGGTGGCCAGAATAAAAAGTATGGATCTCATGGACGAACCTCAGGCAAAGGACGTAGACGTTCGGCTTGCTCGGCCATCGTGGCAATCACGTCGGCCGGAGCGGGCAGACCGGAACAGGCGGCGGCGATCGAGTGAAATGATAACGGACGCACATTCGCCCACCACGAACCGCGCAGCTGCTCAGCCAACTCGGCAGCGCATGCGAGAGTCCGCAGGCGTGGACTCGCGACCGACCCCAGAATTGCGCCCGGCATCGGGCAGGCGAGTTCACGCACCGTCTCCAGACGCGTATCGAAGTAGCGCACCGCTGCGGTTCCGAGCGGCCCACTGCCGCCATCGGCAAGAATGACCTCGAACAGCGCGGTGACGACGGTTGCGCTGGGAATTTCACCAGCATCGACCCGGTCATCGCGGAAATCAGTGTGCGCCAACCGCCGACGCTCGTAGCCGATCAGACGGGCATGGGTTACCCGTTCCGGATTCCACGTCACCTGGGCCTTGGCATCACGGGCCAGTATGGTCAGACGTTCGGGCAGCAAGGTCGATTGGACTGCGCGTTGCGCGTCCTCATTACTGCCCAGGAACACCTGTTGTCCGTCGCCAGCCTTGGTCAGCGCATCCAGGGCCCGGGTGTCAGCAGCACGCTCACCGACACCAAGAATTAGCAGACTGCCGCCGATAGAGCGCAGCGCACCCATCCGCTCGCATGCCGCGACCTCGTCGGCACCAGCGATGGCTGCGCCGTCGGTCACCAAGACCACGCGCAGTGCGGTTCCGGGTGTGGCAATTTCACGGGCAACCTGACACGCCAGTGCCAATCCTTCGGCCGTGTTGGTCGCTCCGGATGGAACGACTCCGTCCAGCGCACGGTGAATGTCAGCCTTCTCGCTGCCGGTGACGATCGGAATCAGGACGCGACCACGTTCCGAGAACGATACGACGGCCACGCGGTCTTCCGCCGAAAGCTCAGCCGTAAGTCCATGCAAGGCGAGGCGGGCGCGGTCGAGCGCACCTGGCCGGGCCATCGAACCAGATGCGTCGACTGCGATAACCAAGCGCAGTGCCTTGCGCTCACCAACCTTGGCCGCTCGACCAACCACGCCCACTGCGACCATCGCGGTGCGGCTAGCCATGCGACCACGGGCAAATGGTGCTGGTCCGGCCTCGGCATAGAGCGCGAACGCCTCGCTACCGGTCGGCGTCGGATAATCGGCGGGCACCGCGTTGATGAAGTGCTCGGGCCGGATGGTCGCGGGATCTGGCAGGCGATTGTTGTTGATTATGTCCGAACGGGCGCGATCGAACGACGAGGTATCTGCGTCCAACGCAAACGTCAGGCGAGCATCAGTGCGTACGATCGCCATTGGCGGAGTGCCAAATGCAGCAGTGAATGCTGGAACATCAAGCCCGAGTCGATCCGTCGGATCAAGCATGTTTGGCGTGGTATTGATCACCAAGCGTCCGCTGCCCATCACCGTCTGCAGACCAGCGCGATGTGCCAACATCACGACCTGCTCACCAGCACTAAGGCCAGTCGCCGGGGCCAACTGGGTCAGACCGCCCAACATCCGCTCGGCATCCTGCGACAGCGAGACTGGAACCTGATAGTGCTGACTCAAATTGATCAGGCGTTGACGCGCATTGAGATCAAGCAGCGGCGATGGCGCACTGTTGGCGAGTCCTGCGGCGAGTTGGTCAGGAGATTGAGCCGCAATGCGGTTCAGGGTAGCCGAGATGTCTGGTAGCTGCTTGGACGCATAGCCGTAGGCAGGCCCTTGCGCATGATCTGATTCCGTCCATTCGCGGCTCTTGCGGAACGCGCTTATTCCGCCCAATTCCGCTGCCGACTGCGCTACATCCCTTTGCTTGTCGGAACCCGGGACGGGAACTATGACAAGTACCGATTGGGACTTCTGCTCGTGCGCGTCCTTATTGTTCCTTAAGGCGTCGCCGACGCTGCGTGCTGGAGTATTGCCAGGGACGACTGCCAACATGGGACGCTTGCCATCACGCCGTTCGTTCACCGACGGCGAGGCGGGACGTTCCGTAACTGCCGTTACGCCATCTGCCTTCTTATCGCCATGGCCTTCGACTGGCGCGTCCAGGAGCTTTCGCTCCAATTTCTGCAGATCCTCCTGCCGCGATTGCGCTCTACCGTTAGCAGCAACCTTTCCTTTCTCGGCGCGTTTGTGGGCGGCGAGGCGCTCTGACCCAGTACCAGCGTCGTCTTTGCGATCGACGTCATCCTGAGCCTCGCGTTCCTTCATGCTTTCATCGGCGGTTGGTGCTCGCCTACGTCCCAGGTAACCCGATTTCTCACCGCCCAGGAGTGTTCCATGCTGTTGGTTCAATTCGTACGCTTCCTCTGTCGCCATCTTGTTGGCGTGGAAACGATCCTGCGCCGCCAGAGCAACCGGCGCCGATTCAGCAAATGACTCCCGCTTTGCCGTCGTAACCGTAAACAACCCCGCCATCGCCAAGACCAAACACGCTGCAGCCGCGTACCACACGAAGCCAATGCGCCGGGCCGTGGGCTTGCGCTTCCACCCCGCCTCGGCCCGGGACATCAACAGTGATCGTGTTACTGGACGTAGAGACTCCGGCGCTGGTGGCAGATTACGGAGAGCGGCCTGGAGGGCGCGGATTTCCTCAAGTTTGGCGCGCAGTTCTGGTTGTTCAGCTAAGGCCTGTTCCATGGCGATGACGCCAGCCGGTGACAACTGCCCATCTGCGTAGGCCGTGAGATAATCAGCAGGATTGCGGCTCATAGGACGGCCTCACGCAGCATCTGATTGTCACGCAGACGGGACATCGCTTGATTCAGAATGACACCAACATGCGACACCGACTTACCGAGTCGCTCCGCGATCAATTTGTAGTCAAGTTGGTCGCGATAGCGCAAGATGACGGCGGCTCGTTCCAGTGGTGGCAGATCAGCGACCGCAGCCCATAACTGCGTGCCGCTATCAACCGGCGTTCCTTCAGGCGGAGTCCGCTGCGAAACCTGTTCCGGCAGCGGCGCCGTGCGTCGACGACGGAGATGATCCAGGCACTGATTGCGAACCACCGTACACAACCAACCGCCCAGGCTGTGGCGTTCGTTCGCCTTAGCGAGCAGTCCATGACCGTCACTGCATAAGCGGAGGAATCCCTCCTGCACGACGTCGTCCGCCACATCCGCGTCCCCGGTAATGGCGTGAGCGAGCCGCAGCAGGTCGGCCTGATGGCGATCAACGATGGCAGAGAATGCGTCCATATTGGCGTAGGTGAGGAACCGCTGAAGGAGAACCACGTCGGCGACGGGATCGATGGGCGTTTCCACAAACCTATCTACGGACTCAGTCATGGTTTCTTAGCCGGGCATGCGCCATGGAGATTGGCGAGAACGGTAGGCCGCGCGTGTGGGCGGCGCAAGCATGACCTCCGCTATTTGGACTACTGTAACGACGTGGTCACGCCCGTGCCACTTACCACCCAGTCACATGTCCGGCATCAATTACGGCTTTTCCACCGCCAGGAACGACTACCAGCAGCCGTCCACTCTCGTCAATGCCAGCTCCGGTACCCACGAGTTGACCATTGCGACCATCAACGGTGACCCTGCGACCCTGGAGCACGTCGCGGCGCCGCAGTTGCGGGAGCAAGGGCGATAACCCGCGCAGCGCCAACAGCCCAATGCCTTCCAAAAGATAGCCACGAATAGCCGCCAGTAATTCCAACGTTGGCGGCGGTGCCGCGTGTTGGTGCAAGCTGGTTGCGGTCGCTACAAGCTCCGCCGGAAGGTCGGCGGAAAGATTCACGCCACAGCCGACCACCACCCGACCAGAACGTCCTTCACACAAAATGCCTCCGAGCTTGCGACCAGCGAGCGTCACATCATTGGGCCACTTGATGCCGAGTTCGATGCCAGCGCAACGATCTTCGATCGCATGTACCACCGCTAGGCCAGCTGCTAGCGCGACCAAGCGCGGGTCCGGTCCTGGAGTAGCAACGATGAGTGACGCCGTCAGCACGCCCGGCGGTGATGCCCACGCGCGACCATCGCGACCACGCCCGCCAGTTTGTTGCTGCGTATAGACCACGCTGCCGGGGCTCAATTGATCGAGATGTTCCAACGCCCAGGTGTTGGTACTGGGGCATGTATCCAGTTCGACGAGCCAGTCCGCTGGTGCGTTCACCGTCCGCCAACCACCTGGAGTTCTTCCAGACGCCAATCCGATCCAGCGCAATTCAACATCAACTGACTACCCGCTGGAATCTGCACTTTGGGCAACGTAGCCAGTGTGCGGCCATCAAGAATAATGAGGAGATCGCCAGCACGGCACGACATGCGCAATCGCCGACCGCCAGCGATCGGACACGGCGACGAACGCTCACTGCCAGCGACCTTTAACACAACTTTGCCCGCACCAAGGCGAATGAGCAAAGACGTATTCGGATCACCAGACTTCACGCAGGAAACAACCGCTTCGGCATTGGCATTGGCCAACGTCAGCGACACATCGGCCTCCCAATCAGGGCCGCCAATGAGGATGCTGCAATTCATCGACACCACGTCAGCGGCTTTTCCAGACAATGCGCCACCAGCCAAGACCGGCTCGCCGTTGGTGATGTCGAGATACTGCAGATCGCCAGGATCATTGAATGTCAGCACGGCGGCCAGACCACCGAGCAACGCTTCGCGACGGCGCAGCAAGGCACCTTGGCTCAGTTGCGGATCAGCCAACAGCACGCGTTTGGCGCGGGCGGGATCACCGGCAATCAACAACGCCGCTCCAGCAGCTAATGCGGCTTCGCCGCGTTGACGCTCAAAACCAGCGCTCGTGGCGCGCCAGTCGCTACTCCAGAATTTGGTAACCTGGGTCGCCTCGTTACACAACGTTGCAAATTGCCGCTGTAACCCAGTAACCGGAGTTCCCGCAAAACTCGGCGCCAAGGCAACCGCCAGCGGCGGAAGCGTAGCTGGACGTCCCCCCTCCAAGGCCTGACGCGCTTGGCGACGCGCGTCGTTGAGTTGTTGAACGAGGGCTGCCAACTCCTGCTGATAGCGCGCATCGACCTCTGCCCGTTCATTGCTGCCGACGCGGTCACGCAGTGCGGCTAGGCCAGTCAATCTGGCTCCACCTTGTGGCGGAAGCGCTGTCAGTTGCACCCGGTACCAATCTGCTGCCTCCGAAGCGGCCTGCGAACGAATCAATTTCAAGTTGCCAACCAATGCTGAATTCCCTGCGATCATCTCAGCTGACAAGGTTTCCAGTTCGCTTTCCAGAGCCACCCACGCGCCAGTGCTGGATGCTTGACGAACCTTGACACACGCAGCCTGGAATCGATCAGCAAAGGCATCCTTCGACGCCGCCACACTGATCGGCGCAATCGGCCTGACCACTGATTCGACATCCGTCGGCGTCACTGGCTCGGCCGCCTGCGCTATCGTGTTGGTTGGGATTTGCGGCGACTGCAGAACCCACACGATCAACCCCACTAACGCGATGACGGTCAAAACGATGACATTACGCAGGGTTTTTGCATCACTGCGCTGCTTGGAGGCCTGCGCGCGCACCAGCATCTTCTTGGCCTGATTCTGGGCTGATACGGCACTCTGCGCCATGCCTTCGCGAAGCTCGCGCAGCGAAGCTGCAATCTCGGTCATGTTATGCGACCGCCACTCTGGATTCTTCGCCGCTAAGGTTTGGAAGAGTTCATTCGCCTTGGTGCCGATCAGCGGCACATGCGCTTGCAACGACGGGATCATTTCTTGGGCATGGGCCTTGAACACCTGTTCGGCCGATCCGCCGGTGAACGGCGGCTGTCCGACCAGCAGATGGTACATCATGCAACCCAGACTATAGGCGTCATCGGCTGGTTGCGGCTCAGACTTGGTCGCAACTTCGGGCGCACTATGCCAGGCCGCCTCGGGCCGCGCGCGATCACGCCAGCGTCCGAGTACGGAAGCAATGCCGAGATCAAGAATCTTCACCGTGCCTTCTGCGGTCAACATCACGGTGCGCGGGGCCAGATCACGATGGATGACGCCAGCCTTATGCGCGGCTGACATAGCCACGGCAATCCGTTCACAGACCAGGAGTGCCAATTCGGGTTGGAACTTTCCTTCACGAGCCAGGAGGTGCGCGAGTGTATCGCCCTGCACTAATTCCATCGAATACCAGGTTAGTCCATCCTCTTCGCCGTTTTCATGCATCTTAACGAAGCTGTCATGCTCGATCTTTCCGCTCTTCGCTACGAGTTCACGAAATTTACCCGCAAATTGTGGATCCTCCTCGACGACCTTCCGCGCGAAAACCTTGAACGCGACCTGACGCTGCAGACTGATCTGCTGCGCACGATACATGAAGCCCAACCCTGAGCGACCAAGCAACTGACCAACACGATAGCCGGCAACCTCACGGCCTTCTAGCGATTGGGGATCAATGCGCTGAGCAGCTGTGCTTTCACGCTCGGAACAGAAGAATGCCACTTCTGATTCACCGATACGGATGGAGTCGCCGTTCCGGAGCCGGGTCTTGCCTTCAAGTTTGGTGCCATTGTGACGAGTACCATTGGCTGACTTCAGATCCTCGACCCACCAGCAGCCTTCGGCCAGGAATACCCGGGTATTCTTCCGACTCGCACCGCCATCACTGACAACGAGACCACAATCACGGTGCCGCCCAAGGGTACACTCACCCTCGACTTCGGTTTGCTTTCCCTCGTAGATGAGCATGGCCATAACGGCCGCGCATGCTGCTCATAGATGGCCGCCGTCCAGTGCAATGCGGGGAACAATGCAGAATGCTCGAATGTAGAATGCTCGAATATCGAGGAGCTCCAGTACCCGCCGTCTTTTGTATGCATTCGAGCAATCGCACATTCGAGCATTCTACATTCAATCCCCCCAATCCGCCATCTTTGGCTTACGAGCATAAGATGGGTCCTGGAGCTGGACGTCAGCGAGCCGCTGCGGAAGCTGCCCACGTGCTCATTACCCTCCTCAGGACCATCTTCGTCATCCTGGCCGCGCTGATCGGCTCGACCAGCGGCCAGTACTTCTTTAAGAATGTCATTGAGAGTGGTATTCCGCCCTGGTTTGGTGCCGCGATTGGCTTCGGCGTCGCGGTAACCCTGATCGCGGCCGAGCAGGCCTTCCGCCGTCGTTTCACCCGCAGTCTCGTCGCGTTCCTGATCGGACTCGGCGGTGGCCTGCTACTGTCCGCTCTCTTGCTGCTGGTCATCCGTTTGACCATCCAAGATGACGACCTCTATCGTAACCTCGATCTGCCACTGGCGCTCATCACCACCTATCTGGTCATGATCACCGTCGTCCGCAGCGCCGATCGGCTGCGCGTCATCGTTCCCTTCGTCGAGTTCCGGGGCGAACGCATTGACGGTGGCGCGCTCATTTTGGATCCGCAATCGCTGGGCGATACGCGTCTGCCCGCCCTCTTGCGCGCTGGCCTCAGCGCGCAACGAATTCTGCTCCATCGCCGCGCCCTGGAATCGTGGGAAGCCCGCGTCGAAGATCCAGATCTGGTCGAGCGCGCTCGCGCCCGTCGCGCGTTGGAAGGCGTGCAGACCTTACGTCAACCTGGACTGCCACCGCTTGAGATCGATGACACCGAAATCCCCAACGCCATGACCCTCGCCGATGTGGTGATTCGTCTGACCCGATTGGAAAACGGACGTCTGCTCACCGTTGATCCTGAACTCGCCCGCCGCGCCACCGCCGAAGGCGTTGCCGTCGTCGATCTTAGCGCCATCGCCGCCGCCATGGTCCCCGACATCGGACCCGGCGCAGCCTTTGAAATCCTTATCGAAAAAGCCGGCGAGGGCAAAGGCCAAGGTATTGGGTTCCTCGACGACGGCTCCATGGTCGTCGTGGGCGAAGCAGCTACGCGTGTTGGTCAACGCATCCGTGTACTAGTGAAGCGCCAGCATCAGACGGCGAATGGACGGATGATTTTCGCTGATCCGGATTGATTGCCACACGATCAACCGGCGCATATTCAACTAGTCGTCGTTCACCTCTTGACGGTATAAGCGCCAACGAATGTCCCATTGCGCGGGTAGTGAATCTCAATGGCGCCATTGGACGTGGTAAAGCTGTAGTCATTCTTCCCCTCAGCCAGCGGTTCCGTCGCAGAATACACAATGCCTTTGACCGGATCAGTGCCGGAGATGGCCTTCATCTCGATAGTCTTATTCCCGATATGCAGGCGAACGAACTGCGCGGCACGACCCTCGGTGTCTCGGTAGAGGACCGTGTAGTTCATTGGCGTTGATGCAGCAGCCCAATATTGATCAACTAGGCCACACATAAGAAACGGTGGAATCTGATTCAACGGCACTTTGACATCATAAAATTCACATAACGAACGCGCTTCAAGCTCGCCCTGGATAAAATTATCTTCTGGTTGCTGACAGCGACGAATCCCGACCTCCTTATCATAGTACCAAACGAGATTCTCCAGGTGTTGCATGGCAAAGATCAGCCGATCTGGCCACAACTGTGCCGCGAGGCTTGCTCCCAAGGTAGCGCTCATGTCGGCGCCTCTGGCGACGCCCGTACTGGCAGCCCATGGGATATACTTCTTCTCAAATATCTCTTCTTTAAATCTCTGAGCGATCTTGGCGTCGTATGCCCAGTCAATACGCATGTTAGCCTGGGCACAGACGGCACTGTGCATGGAGGTCATGAAGTCCAACGAACGGCCGTCCGATTTCCACTTACGCATAGCTCCCTTGATCAGTTCGTGCGGGACAATGTCGACTCGTTTCCACGAGAGGGCGCCGTTTATGATATCACGCCCGTTGGGATCGAGATAAAAATTCGTATCACCACGATGCACAGCGTCTGGGTTCACGAACGGAATCACTGATAACACGAATCGCTTGCGGAACTCCACCGCCAATGGGTCATTGCCCGTCGCAAAACGAACGAACCCCACCAAATTAAAGGTGCCGGGGAACTCCCAGGGATCTTCACAGCTATGCAACCAAATGCCGCGCTTGTCCTTGTCCGGGACGGCCGGATCAGTGACGATGAACTGCCAGGTCGGCAGATTAAATAACGGCGTTTTGCCCAGGTCGATCACGGTGGTGTTTTTGTCCGCCTTCAACTGGGACGCTAGATCAGCAGCCATGTCATTGGTGAACGGCAAACAGTAGGAAATCTGCGCCAAATCCGCGCGGAAACGGTGACTAAAGAATGCTCCTAGCGTCTCCATCCATTTGCCCTTTGCCTGCCCATAACTCTTGAGCTCGATGCCGCGCATAAGTTCGACGGTGCCATCCGGATAACGAACAACCGGCACAATTTGCGCAAAGATCTGCGGATTGCCGCTGTCGATGTAGAGTTCAAATCGGACCGTCCGATCAGCACAGTTACTCAGACGAAAATTCCAATGAATAAATCGGTGGCGATCGCGCGTTTTCTCTGGCACGCCACCAACGGGAACTGTGCCGGCGATGATGACGCGTGGCGATGCTGCTGTCGCATCTTCAACGCGAATGCCATTGATCTGGGCATTGTCGTAGCCACCCGCAAGCGTCACTGCCGGGAAAACATCGGTTCCTTTAACCGTCGCAGCGACTGGGACAGGAGCGACCGGTGGAGACGTCTCTCCGGCTATGGCCTGGGAGACCACCGCGAGACAGATCAATCCAGCAGCGACTGAGAGAAGAGCGGCGGATGCCATGATGATGATGACTCCAAGAGGTATGGGTGAACTGACCGAATGTTGTGGTGCGGGGTTGCCACAGCCAGCGCGCAATTCGGCGCAAGCAACAAGCAGATCGGAAATGGTGACAGGCCTACCTTCTGTTGGCAAATATGACACGCACGGTACGCAACCCACGCCAAATCCGCAGGTAGACTGATGCCGAAGACACCTCCTGAATACGCGCAATATCAGCGCACGATAAACCACCAATATGGTGCAGACTGACTGCCTGGGCACATGACTCTGGCAGCTCGGCGATCGTCCGCTGCAACATCTCAGCAAGCACACTATGCTGCTCGCTCCTAGCGCAGGTTGGCATGTACGCGAAATGGCCAAGACGATGGTCAAACCATGGTTTATGTCACTGCTCAGTTCTTGACGCTCCACTCCCCAGGATTTCAATTGCCGTCAACGATGACTCTCCAATCCACTCCAGTCGGCCACGGGTCCGCCGACCTATATCGTTAGGCGTTTCAAAGAAACAATTATGAAATACGTGCAGCTATCTGTCCTGGTTATGATGCTTGTTAGTTTGGTCATTATCGGTTTTAATAAGCCAGAAGGCGAATCGTGGGGAAGGGGAATGAACTTAGTGGCGCTATTCTTTGCTTCAACAATAGCCATTTCATTTGGGCTCACTCATTAGTCATTGCTGGATGGTTCTTGGTTAAAAAGTTTAAAGGAGAAAAGTTCAGTGATCTGATTCGTACTAATCGTTCAACAGTCATAATATTTGTTGTGGGGCTGCTGTTTCCGTTGCTCACATTTATCATTGTTAGGACTAAAAATATGGCGTAGAATTTGGTCAGCTGCGCCTAACCAGAAACAACAAGGCCTGGTAACGTCTAACCCATGCAAATTCTTGGACATACACTGCACACCCATGCCCTGGGAGAAATCTTGGAATTATTGGACATGGACATCGGCTGGAATCCCGCGGGTCGGCTTGGTGGAAATTAGATAGCTCACCAGCTCACCCTAGAAAACGCAGTTGGTTCGGGGTTCGCGGTTGGTCAACCACATGCAGCGTCAGAACGCGCATACACACGTTCGCCCGCACATGGCTCGTGCGACGCAACCCCCGCATGGCCGGAGCCACTGCAAAACGAGATGTCGTAGCCGGAATTGCCTCTTGACCTCAACCCGGTCACTCAGCGGCGGCCTTGGATCGCGCTGTTTAGGGCGAACGCGAGGTCAGGACAATCCCGTATTGGCTCCATTTTATGGGCTATGTAGTCTGCGCGTGCATCGAAGGGATGGTCCCGACGACACCATACGTATTGGCACAAGGAACATGATCATGGAACGGCACGCACGCGGCGGTGGGACTTCGCTCATCAATAAAGAACTACACCGCCCAGGAGGACGGCCTGGTAAGAGGCGTTCTTCACATCCGAAACAGCGGAAGGGATCCACCCAAAGTGGAGGCGGCAGTCAAAGGCGATCTGATTCGCAGTATGATTACGATTATGAATACGATGGACACGGTGCGCGATCACTCGCTCGGGATCGCGATGAGACGAGCGACGCCATACGATCAGGGATCGTCATCCAGAAAAGACAAGAATGGACTGGCGCTAACCACAATGAGGAAGGCGAACAGCGATTATCCTCAAGTCGACGTTTGAAAAAACTGCAAGTATGATTATGGGCCACTGAAGCAGACTGCGTTTTTTCAGCTGTTTTCGCTACCACCCTGGAACCTGCGCCAGCCATGCTTCGATGGCCTGCGCATCCGCCACAGAATCGATCAACCAACTCACCTCGCGATTCGACATGAACGCACTGCGGGTCCAGTTGTGACTACCAGCCAGAATTCGCTGCCCATCAGCAATCAGCACTTTTGCATGCGTCCGGCGATCGAGTTCGTCCAGTACCACGCGGACGCCGTGTTGTTTGAACCACTTTTCTGGCGCCGCATGTTTGTCGTCAATCGCGCCATTAAAACCGGCTCCGCGATCAAGACACACGCGCACATCGACGCCGCGCGCCGCCGCGGCGGCCAGGGCATGCATGAGACCTTCGACCTCTGAGCCTTCGAGATGGATGACGTACATCGCCATCCACAGTCGCGTGCGCGCTGAGGAAATCAGTTTCTCGGCTGTGCGTGGGTATTCGCCTTCGTGGCCTTTGCCGCTGAGAACCAGCACGGGCTGTGTTGTGCGACGTGGCGCCAGCCAACCCACGATCATCACGAGCAACGCCAAGGAGAGCACGAGCGCCAAGCGACGCAGCGTCGGCGACCACGGCGTCAGATTGTGCTGTAATGGCAGATCACGATCAGCGCTCATGTCCGCGCTACATCCGTAGCAGCAGACACCACGACCGCCGGTTCAATGGCACCCATATCCACTCGGCTGACATCCTGACGTTCCCACGCTGCGCCGGGGGCCTGGAAATTGCGCCACAGCAAGCCACGTGGGCCGTTGCGCTCCATCGGCACCGGGCCGAACAATCCGATCGCCGGAGTTCCCAGTGCCCGGGCTAAATGTAATGGTCCCGTATCGCCGCTGATCAGTACGGCGGCGCGGCTGAGCATTCCCGCCAACTGCGGAATCGTGGTGGCCGGTGCAAGCGGCACGCCGCCGGCGCTATGCGCGACACGTTCAGCAACTTCGCGTTCGGCGGTACTGCCCCACAACAGCATGACTCGATGTCCAGCGGCACGTGCGAGCCGGGCACACTCCGCCAAACGGGGTTCTGGCCACACCTTGGTCGGCCAACCGGCGCCGACGTTGATCATCCAACTGCGCTCCATGCCCTGGCCGATCAGCCACTCGGCGGCCCACTGCCGCTCGGCCAACCACGCCGGCAACGGAAAGGACCAATCGTCAGCCGGGGTGATGCCCAGGAGGCGGCCCAGGTCGCGCTGCTGATCGATGACGTGTACGGCGGCCGACGCGATTCGGCGGTGCGTAACCAGCCAGGATCCCTCCCTGGCACGCGGACGATCGTGACCCAGACGCTCGCCAGCACCGGCTAAGTAGGCAAGCACGGCGCTTTTGGCGAGGCCTTGGGCGTCGATAACCACGTCATAAGCCTCGTGGCGTAGTTCGCGGGTCAGGCCAGAAATAGCACGAACACGGTGCAGCCACGCTCCCTGCCGCACGGTCCGACGGGGCAGGCGATGGATGCGTGAAATAACCGAAGACCCCTCCAAAATACAGGCCCAGCGGTCCTCGCACAGCCACGCCACCATATGGCCGGCGCGGTGGAGGTCGGCAGCCAAGGGGAGGGTGTGAAGAATGTCTCCAAAGGCGCCTAGACGTAGGATCAGGACTCGCATCGGCCGGGAAACCTACCGCCTGGCCCGGAAACGCATAGTCGTGGTGGTATCGTCCCCCGATCCCAATTCACCCCGCTCTCGCTTGCGACTGTCATATCCAGGGGTACGCCTAGCCCTCCGATGGTAGATGTCGAACACCTTAGTCTGGGCAGCGTGGCCAAGCGATGCAACGTGAGTCGCACCACGATTTACCGATGGATCATTTCCGGACAGCTCAAAGCCTATAGTTTGCCCAGTGGTCACTTCAGGGTTATTTCCAGTGACCTCGAAGCGTTTTGTCAATCATTTGGCATTACCCAGAGCAATCTGCCCGACAACGAGACGTCGCCGCGGCGACGAGCGGTCGCCAACAAGCTCAATGTCCTCATTGCCGACGACCATCCAGATGCGCTCACCCTGTTCCGCAACGTGGTCGAGCGTTACCTGCCCGATGCCGCCATCCACGAAGCCGTGAACGGAGTCGATACCTGTATCGCCGTCGGGACCATCCAACCGCAAGTGCTCATCCTCGACATCATGATGCCCGGCATGGATGGCTTCGCCGTCCTGCAGGAACTCCTGCATCGTCCCGAACTGGCGCACAGCCGCGTCGTCGTGGTCAGCGCGTACGAGCCGTTCATTCGGATTGAAGAACTCGCGCGCATGAATCCGCAAATCGTCGCGACTCTGCGCAAACCAACCCGGGTCGAAGCACTCGGACGCATTCTCGTCGAACTCTCTGCCACTGCCCCACCAAGCAGCGCCCCTGCGGAGATGCGATGATCGCCGCCATGGCTGGGATTGCCCCGCATCTACTCGAAGTTGAAGCGGTCATGACCGAGGCGCTCGCCAGCTCTGAACCGCAGGTGATGCGCTTGGTTGCCGAACTTGGTCAATTTCACGGCAAAATGCTGCGGCCATCACTGTGTCTTCTCGTCGCAGAATGCGTCAGCACCGCTGACCGCCGCCACCATGTCCTCGGCGCGGCGTTGGAATTAATCCATACCGCCACACTCATCCACGATGATCTCATTGACGACGCCGCCACCCGCCGAGGTCAATCGACAGCTCACGTTCGCTTTGGAAATACCACCTCGGTACTGCTCGGCGATTATCTGTACACCAGAGCCTTTTCGCTCGCTACCAGCCTCGGCGAGATCGACATTCTTGAGCGTTTATGCAACGCGACCAACACGTTGTGTGAAGGCGAACTGCACCAGCAAGTGGCCTCGCACAATGCCAACCTGAGCGAAGCGGAATACTTTCGCATCATCTATGGGAAGACGGCCGCGCTGACCGAACTCGCTGGTTTCTTCGGCAGCGTTGCTGGCGATAGTTCGGCACGCGAAGCCGCCGCCAGTTATGGGCGCGATCTCGGCCTTGCGTTTCAAATCGTTGACGACTGCCTTGACCTCGCTGGAGACGCAAAAAAAGTCGGCAAAACTCTGGCCACAGATTTGGAACGTGGACGGATGACACTGCCGCTCATTCGTGTCCTCGCCGCCGAAAAGCCCAGTGAACGAAATGCCCTCGAACATCGTTTGTTGCATCCTGAAGGCACCGAGCAGATCGAAGCTGCCCGCCGTCTGATCATTGATCGTGGCGGCTTGGCTTCGGCCCAGTCCGCCGCCCGCGACCTGGCCGCATCGGCCAAGGCGCATCTCACCACCCTCCCAGATAATCCCGCACGCACCCAGCTGGCCAAGCTCGCCGACTTCGTGGTTGCACGGGACTTCTGAACATCCGCAAGCACGACGTGACCGACCCCCGCATTATTGTCCGATCCGATCACCCCATCTCACGCCAAGACATCGACAAGGACAGCCTTCGGGTTCTCTACCGACTCAAGGATTCCGGCTACGACGGATACCTTGTCGGTGGTGCTGTCCGCGACCTGTTGATGGGTCATCGGCCCAAGGATTTCGACATCGCCACCGATGCGCGACCGCGCGAATTGCGCCGCCTGTTCAAGAACAGCCGCGAGGTCGGCAAACGGTTTCGCCTGGTCCACATCTTCTTCGGACCGAAGAATATCGAAGTCTCTACCCTGCGTTCCGAGGTTGAACCGCAAGGCGGTGACGACCTGTATGTCGAATCGGACAACCAGTGGGGCAATCTCGAATCGGATGCCTTCCGCCGAGATTTCACCGTCAATGCGCTCTATTATGATATTCGTGATTTTGCGATCATCGATTACGTCGGTGGAGTGGAGGACATCCACGCCGGCCTGATCCGAACCATCGGTGATCCCCGCGTGCGCTTCCAAGAGGATCCGGTGCGTATGCTGCGCGCCGTGAAGTTCGCCGCGCGCTTCGGCTACCGCATCGAAGAGAAGACCGAAGCCGCGATTGCTGAGTTGCACGCCGATATCCTCAAGGCCAACCGCCACCGCGTCACCGAAGAGTTCTTCCGGATTCTGACCCAGGCTAATCGGACTGAAGGCCTTCGCCTACTCGCCAAGTTCGGACTGCTAACCGATCTCTATCCGGATTGGGTGAAAGTCATTGGCGCTGAAGGACTCGAACAGGTCCTCGATATTCTTGCGGCAGTCGATGCCGACGCCGAAGAAGATCGCTATTACAGCATCGAGTTGATCGCGTCAGTCCTGTTCATTCCGTTGCTCGACACGGTTGACCCCTCAAGCGACCAATTCAACCGGGTCGCCGCACGGGTAACCCAGGAAATCCGCCAGCTCGGGATCCGCATGGATCTGCCCAAGCGACTGCTCAACACCGCGGTCGAGCTGATGCGCGGCCAACTCTACCTATTGTTCTTCGCCCATAAGGAGAACCGCGTCCATCGCTTCGTCGAAAGCCCGTGGTTTGACCCAACCTGGCGTCTGCACCTGCTCGCCTTCGGCCGCATGGACGATCTCGCACCGCTGCGCAGCACCTGGCTCATGGCGCGCAAGCGTCTCGGCAAACCGATTGGCGGCCTGGTCAATTCGCCTGATCGCCGCGACATCTTCAGCTTCCGTGGTCGTACCGGTGGTGGTCGTCATCAGGGCCACAGTGGTCCACCTGGCGATGATGACGATGGTGAATGGGCCGAGCCGGAACTCGTGGACGCCGGCGAAGAAGCGTGAGCCATTGAGCGACTTCAAGGCAACCGCAGAGGCGCAGAGGCCGCGGAGATCGCAGAGGAGAACTTTTTGGGCTCTCTCTTTGAGTGACTGGAATCAACACTCTTCCCTCTGCGTCTTCAGCGGCCTCTGCGCCTCTGCGGTTGCCTTTGGCAACAGCTCCTAGTCATGCCGCGGTTCGTCCTCGATCTAGAATTGTCCGGAGCGGCGTTCGCCGGCACGCAGTGGCAGAATGATCAGCGTACGGTCCAAGGTGAGCTGGAACGCGTCGCTGCTGTCTTAGATGGCGAGAAACGCTATGTGCGCCCGGCAAGCCGACTGGATGCCGGAGTCGACGCCGAACACATCACTGCCGATCTGGAACTGTCGCGCGATTGGGATCCGGCAATCCTGTGTCAGGCATTCACCGACCAATTACCCCCTGATCTCGCCGTACGACGCGCCGCCAAAGTGCCCGACGACTTCAACGCGATCAGCACCGCGGTTTCCAAGACCTACCGCTATGTCGTGACCGTGCGACCGGTGCGTCCGGTCCTGCGCTGCCGCTGCCAATGGCTGCGCCTGCTCTCGCACCCAGAGCTCCTGCAACCTTGCGCAGATCTGCTAATCGGCAGCAAAGATCTCAGTGCGTTTGCCAATCTGCGCCACGACGACAGCGATGCTCGCGATCCGGTGCGGACCATCACTTCCGCGACCTGGACTAGCGAACAGCAGGGCGATGAATTACATCTGACCTTCCGGGTCAGCGGCGACGGCTTCCTGTACCGTCAGGTGCGCGGCTTCGTCGGCGCCATGCTCGGCGTTGCAACTGGCAAACACGACCTCGCGGCTTTCGCTCAGGCCGTCGCTTCCGGACGCGGAGCCGATCGCCTCGGTAACGTCGCTCCTCCTGATGGCCTCACCCTGGAACAGGTCTGCTATGACCCTGAGCCAGCCTGGATTAATGCCGCGCGACCCAAACCCGCTCACGCGTGACCCCGGAACCACCTATGCCATTCACTCCACGTTGTCTGAATGATATCCGCGCTGAGTGCGCCCAATTCGCCGCCGAACGAGACTGGGAACAGTTCCACAGCGTGCGCAATCTCCTGCTCGCCGTGGTCAGCGAAGTCGGAGAACTGGCCGACGTCGTACGCTGGACCGGCGATACCCAGCCGACCATCACCCCGGACAATCGCGCCGCCTGGGAAGCCGAACTATCCGACGTGTTTATTCTGCTGATCCGCCTCGCAGATCGCAGTGGCGTCGACTTGACCACTGCATTCGCCAAGAAACTGCAACAAGCGCGGGAGAAATACCCGGTCGATCAGTTCAAGGGATCGTCACGCAAGGCGACGTGAGCGGATCCTGGGACCGCGGGCATCTTGTCCGCTCGGTGCAATGAATTGTCACTTCGAGGCGGGCAAGGTGCCCGCGTTCCGGCCACCAACGCGGTTAGCTTTCGAGCATTGGCCACTGGCCCGCACGTGGCAATGAATGATCTTGCAGCGGTCTCAGCACTACCCCCGCAGCGCGGCACCGGTCTTGGTCACCAAGGCAATAACCCGCTCGCGAATCGCCTGAATATCAGCTTCTTCAAGCGTTTTTTCTTCCGATTGCATGGTTGCCCGGATTGTCACCGCCTTGCGTCCAGCCTGATATGGCGCACCGCGATAGATACCAACGAGGTCGACGCCGATCACCAGCGCCCCACCGGCACGACGCGTGGCGTCGGCAAGCTCGGCGTAGGCCTGAGTCTCGGCGCATTCCCACGTGAAATCGTTTTCGACGCTCTGGAACCGACTGGGCGTGACATAGCGAATCGGGGATGGCTCACCGACTACGTCGATCAAACGTTCAAGCTCAATGCGGAACCAACCGACGCGTTCTGGGCATCCGGCGAGATCTCGCAAAGCCTTTGGTACTTCACCGGCGACGGCGAAGGGCTTGCCGTTAACACACAACTCAACCGCACGGCCAGCCGCAAATTCAACAACGGGAGCGGACAATGGGCGCGCACGCGCCTCGTAACCAAGATCGCTCAGCGCCGCCAATGCCGCATCGCGCGCAGCGAAGAATGGTGCCTGGTCATGCGCTGCCGCAACAACACCGCACACAATCGTTGCTTCATCGGCGCAGGTACCACGACCGATGCCGCTGCCATAGCGCTTGCCGACTTCATAGCAGGCAATCGCGCTCAACGACTTGCGATTTTCCGTCACCGCACGCAAGAGACCGGGCAACATGCTCGGACGCAGGAATGTCCAATCCGGTTGCGGCGGATGCTCAAGGCGAACGAGACGAGACTCATCCAGACCAAGCGCAGCACACCAAGCCGGTGACGCATAGACATAGGTGCATACTTCGTCCCAACCCTGGGCCGACAACGCATCGCGAATACGGTGTTCCGCTGTTCGCTGTGGATTACCACGCGGCGCAATCGCCGGCAGTCGGGGATTTTCTGATTTGATCCGGTGCCAGCCCGACATCCGGCCGGCTTCCTCAATCAGATCCGGCGCGGTCTGAACGTCTTTACGACGGAACCACGGAACGGTGACACCGGCCACATCGTCGCTGCCAGTTGCCGTGAATCCTAATGCGCGCAGATGCTCGCGAGCGGCTGCCGTACCGTCGGTCAGTCCGGTGCGGGTATCGACCAGTCTGAGATCGATCGCCACCGTGCGCGCTTCACCGGAGACTGGGCCAACGTGAAAACGCGCAGTGACACGACTACCTGGACAGATTTCAGCCAGCAAGGCAACGGCGCGATTGATCGCTGCCGGGCCAAGTTCGGGTTGAATGGTTTTTTCGAAACGAGCAGCGCTGTCGGTCGCGATGCCATGGCGCAGTCGCGTGCGACGAATGCGCTCGGGGGCGAAGCTGGCAGCCTCGAGCAAGATAGATGACGTATCCGCACGTACCGCTGACGCAGATCCACCGATCACACCGGCAACCGCCAAAGCGCGGTCGCCATCTGCAATCACGAGATCGTCAGCAGCCAACGTATGATTGCGACCATCGAGCGTGGCGATCTGTTCATCCTTCCGCGCCGTCCGTACGGATACTTCGCGTCCCATGAACGAACGCACATCGAACGCATGCATTGGTTCGCCAAGTTCCAACATCACAAAGTTGGTGACATCAACGAGTAGGCCGAGCGGTCGGACGCCGGCCCCCTCCAACAAATCGCGCATCCACTTCGGACTTTCGTGATTGGCAACGCCTTCAACAACTGCGCCGCAGTAACTCCAACCACCAGCATCAGCGAGCTTCGCGCTCCAGCCGGCAGGCTGATCGGTCCACGCGATGTCGGGTTCAGCAGGTGCGGGAAGTTTCAGGATGGCCGCAACTTCACGCGCCCAGCCGAGGTGGCCCCAAAGATCAGCACGATGGGTGATCGCCGTATTCGAAACTTCGAGCACGGCATCGCCAACGCCCAGCGCCTGGGCGAGCGGGGTTCCCAACTTGAATGCATCGGACAGCACCATGATGCCATCGTGACTAGCGCCTAGTCCCAGCTCATCCTCGGCACAGATCATTCCACGGGACAGCTCACCGCGCAGTTTGGCTTCCTTGATCGTGATCGTCGTCGGTTTGCCGTCCTTGCCCGGCATCGTCAGCGAGGTACCCACGGTTGCGACAGCAACGGTCTGACCAACCGCGACGTTCGGAGCTCCACACACGATCGGCAGCGGGATTGGCCCGCCGACATCAACCGTGATTACGCGCAGGCGATCCGCATTGGGATGTTGAACACAGGTGAGGACGCGACCAACCACGACGCCGTCAAGATTCGGCCCGGTGCGCTGCACGCCTTCGATCTCGCAGGTATGGATTGAGAGCTTGTCCGCAAGTTCCTGGTCGGTGACCCCAAGGTCACGATTGAGCAGGCGACGGATCCAAGAAAGACTGACACGCATGGGACGCGTACCATCGTGGATGACTCGAACGTGTCAAAGCGGTTCCAGGGTCACACCGTGGTGCGCGGAATCCGGGATGCGGGCGGTTGCGGCGACGAATCCATTACGGTTCCTGCCCGTTTGGCTGCGATTGCGGCACCAACAGCCACACTCAGCGCCACCAGCATTTCGAGCGTGAAAATCATCCGACTGCGTTCGTGAAATCCGGTCTTGAACTCTAATTGCCGCTCCGGATCGGGACTTTTTCGCAGCTGACTAGCGATCTTATTGCCCTCCTTCACGAAAGTGACGGTGGTGGCGTGCATGGCGAGCAGCACCACACACGCGATTGCTGGCAGCCACGCAGCACGCTTGCCACCCAACTTCAGAGCGCGCCCCGTGGCTGCAGCCAACAGACAGACGGTGGGAATAACACAGATCAGGCCGGCAACGACTACCCAACGATTGAGCACATCGCCGAACACCAGTCCGGCGAATGCATCGCCCACGTTTTCTGCGCGCGCATGCTGGAAGAGCTGCGGAGCAACGATGCCGCCTAGGACAGCGTCACCAGCAAACCAGGCGAAGGTCAGGACAGCTACTGCGCACCATAAAAGGATCATGCACTCAGATCGTCTAAGCAGGACAGCGCAACGATCTGCTCAACTGGGATGGACACCCGTACGCGATTGACACGGATGCCGAGCTTCCGCGTCTCCAGAGCGTACACATCACGCGTGCTGATTCCTTCGCGCAGATCATGCAGGTCGGCCTGTTCGAGAACGATGTGTTGATGCGACCAGCTGGTCAGACGACCAAACGCCATCCATTGTCCATCGAGATCAACGACCACGACCTGACCAGAAAAAGAAGCCAGCCAGGAGTCAGTAGACATGGTACTACTCCTGTTCCTGAACCCCATCGCTTGCGATGGGACTGGTCATCTGCCATTCAAGCCAGAGGGATAGGCCAGAGGCCGTAGGGGTGAAACCCCTGAGGCTAAGAGCTGAGTTCATACGTATCCGGATCGGCCGGGCGACGGGCGGCAAGATGTGACATCAAGGTCTGGCGCATGCGGCGACGGCGAGCAGGACTCATCCGTCCAAACAGGTTGTCGACCAGCAGCTCGACGACCTGCTCGTGATCCTGGCCATCCAGCGGCACTTCGGCCCGTGCCATCGTCCGGTGGCCGCCCGCGGATCCGATCTTGGCAAAAGCCAGACGGGCACGCTTGCCAACATCCAGATGGTGACCATCACCCCGGAACACCACGACCAAACGACGGCCGTTGTCATCGCTGCGGATGCCCGAACACACCGCCCAAGCGAGGCCGCAGGTCAGCAACATGAGGTCGGCAACCTGCACCATGATGTCCGCCGTCGGCACGTTGCCAAAATGGATAAGACACAGATCGCGATGCACTACCCGGTGGCCGATGCCCCAGCTGATCCAGTCGAGAACCGACATGGGAATTTGTGATTTATCCAGCCGGGCGCGGAAGCCGGTATCAGCGCGCTTCTGCAACAATTCGTAGGCAGCAATGTCTGCCGCCCCAGCGTTACGCCGGAGGTCATCAGTATCGGTGGTGATGCCGTAGATCAGCGCGGTTGCGAGTTGGCGATCAATGGTAATCCCCGCTTCGGAGAGATATTCAGTAAGAATTGAGGAAGTCGCGCCGTAGGTCGGCCGCAGGTCCAGGTATTCGGATTTGGTGTCCTCGCGTACGGGATGGTGATCGATCACCACGTGGGCGATCGGCGGATCCTCTTTCCAAAACCCCGGCTGGGCATCGACCACGGCAATCAGATCAGCCTGGGCAAGCTCATCGGGCTGTAAACGTTCGACCTCGGTCTTGAGCCACGAAATCAGCAGCTTGTTCTGATAACGCTGCACCTCTCCGGTGTAGCGCACCAACGGCGTCCGGCCAGCCGCTGCCCAGATCGCGCGCAGACCCAGAGCGGCACCGATGCCATCCGGATCGGGATCACCATACATCAGCACCAGCGGACGCTGGGCGGCGCGCACCATCTCCATCAAGCGATCAACGCGACTCAGCGTGGACAGTCGGATGGACAAACGACGGCGGACTTCGGCCGCACTTTCATGTAGCCGCAGGAATCCTGGCGTTTTGCGCCGCAAGGCGCGTTCACTGGCAAGCAGGAACACGGCCACCGTGTCGGGCAGCCAAACGCGGATGCGGTTTGCCAACTCGAGTTGATCAACCGCCACGAAATACGGTCCCGGAGGCAACCCTTCGGGACGCTGGGCATAGTCTGGATCGACTCGATTGACTAGCACGCCGGGATACGGTGCCAACTGCACCTCAACCTCGGTTGACGCCGTATAAACTCGAACCCGGATATCGCCGCCAACAAAGAGGCCAACAGCGGAAACAATCTGCGCGTTATGTCCGATGATGGTCACATCGCGCGGCGACATGACCTCAGCATCGGGTAGGCGGCGTGGCATTGGGAGGAGAACGCTACCACCTGGTGGACTGCTGCAACCTGTGAACATCCATGGTCTGCTCGTCGGCGGACTCAATTGACCGCTTCCCATCGTGTCTTTGGCCCGTATTCCTGCCCGCCAATGCCCACTTCCCCGTTGCCCTTCGACCTGGACTTGTTCGACCTCCTTGTGTGCCCCGCCTCGCGGGCACCACTCAAGTGGGTGGACGGCCGTTTGATTTCTACTGATCGCGCAACCCGACGGGCCTACCGCGTCGATGGCGATATTCCTGTGATGCTCAACGACGAATCCAGTGAGGTTCCGCAGGCCGAATGGGAGCGCCTCATGGCTGCTGACGGACCCGTTGGACAGGGCGCTGCAGCGGTGCGCGCACGTCATGGCCGTAGCTGATCTGAGTCGCGCGCACGTCCGTCCCAGTTCGCCGAAACAGGCAACCCTATTGTGTCATACCGGCCATGGTCCTGTCCATTATGACCTGGTTATGAATACTGGTGCCTATTGCGTGACGCTGCGATTTGAGCGTTCTGGGCACGGTTGGCGATGGTCCGAACAGCCCAATCATCGTCGGCGTTACCTCTCCGTCACTGGTCCGGTACCTCTGAACCGTGGTCGTATCACCCAGTGTTGGCACGGTTTTGCACGATGGGGTCGTCTCCCTAGGGGCTATTGGATCTGGCTCGAGGGATCGACGTTCGTCCTGCGTGAACACAGAGTTGTGATCCAGGACAGAGTGTCACACTGCCGCCCATGCCACCGCTTGGAGTAGAAATAGATCGATCCGACACCTCGACGGTCGGTCAACTGAACAGCGAACTGCTGCGCCGTCGGCAGGAACACGCAGCTGCTTTTGAAGCCGCGCTCAAGGAAACCTTTCTTGCGCAAGGCATTCAGTTGGTGGAACCACTTGCCAAGGCGAGCAAGGAAACGGTGGTTTATGGCGCTCGCTACCACGGCGACGCCGTAGCAGTCAAAATTTTCGTGCCTGCCATCGATGATCTCGAAGACACGATCTCCGCCTTCGGCGCCTTCAAGGTCGAGTGCGAAAAGACCATGATCTTGTCGCGTCGTAGTCCGCACATCCTCCAGGTTATCGAATACGGCGACGCCGAATTACCCAAAAATCTTCCTGACGAGTTGCGTGACTTTTTCCCGATCAAACTCTTGCCGTTCATGCTCACCGAGCGTGCGCGTTACGGCAGCCTTGACCGCGTCATGCGCGCAACCCATAAGCCGCCTGGCCTGGACCGCCTCGGCTTGCTGGAAGCGCTGTGCGCCGCAACAGATGGTATTCACGAAGCGCATCTCCATCACGTTGCCCATCGCGACATCAAGCCGCAAAACATCCTCGTCTTCGGCCCCAACGAAGCAAAAATCGCTGACTTCGGCATCGCCCGCTGGCGTACCCGCCGGGTCAATCGCGAAACCGTGCTGCTGACACCGAAGTACGCCAGTCCGGAACAAGCGTTCTACGCCCTGACCGGCGAGCACGAACAACTGGTGGATTTACGTGGGGATATCTACAGTTGGACAATCATGGTTTACGAACTGGTCACCGGACATCACCCGTTCTCGTGGGCCATTCACACAGCAGCAAACGTGAAAGACGTCATCGGCCAGCAGCGCACCCTGCTGAAGGCGATCGCCGCCAACGACCGACGTGGTTTCGCTGCCACCGGCGACATCACGTTCGATGCTCTGGTCGATAGCTGCACCTGCGATATCAAGAGTCGGATTACCAATATTTCCCTCGCGAATCGTGTATTGCGCCAGTTCGTCCAGCGCATGCGCATGCAACTTGACGAGGCCCGCAAGCTCAGTGAAGAGCACGCCAAGGCCCAACAAATCGCACGGACTCGGCGTAAGACCACGAATCACTGACTGTTTCAGGGCCTTCGGCCTACCCACTGGCTTTGTCGCTGCTCGGTTTCGTCGCACAGCTCCGAAACCGTGGCGGCATCAGCTGCTCC